>JAFLTI010000002.1:38286-108345 GCA_022510485.1 Lentimicrobiaceae bacterium
TGTCAGGGAAAGCTTCGGCAACGCCTTTACGAATGTACGCGACACGGTAACGAATACGGTAAGCAATGTCAGGGAAAGCTTCGGCAACGCCTTTACGAATGTACGCGACACGGTAACGAATACGGTAAGCAATGTCAGGGAAAGCTTCGGCAACGCCTTTACGAATACCGAAAGTATGTCGGATGGTTTTGGAGGTCTACAGAGAGAACAGGAAACTAGTGTATTTACGGATAATGGAGTCATGCAATTGCAACCAGCAACGCTAGAACAGAAAAAACACGAAAGACTTGCCGCCCTGCAGTTTGCAAAATTTTGCGATAAGATGGAAATCATTTTGCCGCAAGGTACACCCCAAGAACATGTGGATATTTTGTTGAACGAACTGATGAGGAGGATAAACGATGCCGTGGAATAATGCTGTAAAATCCGAAAAGATCTCTTTCGACATAAAACATTTGCTAGAAAGTGTAAGCGGCTGCAAAGGTCTTGATTTTCCGATAACTTTGACGAGAGAGGCAAAGCATAACGGTACGGAATTGGCAGACAACGGCACCGTCTTGCGCAAAAAAGATCTGACAGGTTGTTATTACTTCATGCCTGTAACCTTTTCGTATAACAGCAAGAGTTACGAGATCGACTGCGCGATGGTTCGGTTGAGATTAAAGAAAAACATTGTGCAGACTCCTTTATTGGGGCAAGGCGGTATGGTAAAGGAAATGGTGGGAGTGCAAGACTTGGCAATTTCCATTACCGGATGTCTGATGGGAGAGAGAGGACAGTGGCCAGAAGATAGAATTAATGGACTACGGCAACTGTTTGAGACAAATGATTCGGTGGCATTAAAATGCGCCTTGACCGACTGCTTTTTCGATGCAGACGACAAAGTAGTGATTACCGATATGTGTTTTCCGCAGGGCGGACAAGTGGAAGACATTGTACCTGTAAATATTGAATGTGTGCAAGACAATATTTTTGAATTGACCCTTAATTAACCATGTTTGTACTGCAAAGCGAAATCAAGATAGGAGCCTTCCGGTTTGCGCGTATCGCGGAAGTGGAATTAATGCGGAGCGTTCATCATCTTTCAGCCACGGCAAGAATCAGGATTCCGGCAAGTTCAGCCATTAAAGGCAATGAACATATTCTTAGCCAAAACGAAACTGCAAAAATTATAACGCTCGGTGACCCAGTAGAAATCCACTTGGGTTATGGACGGGAAAGCAAGCTCGAATTTAAGGGATATGTGCGCAGGATTAATCTTACCGAGCCTTTGGAAATTGAGTGTGAGGATGAGCTTTACAAAACTCGTTCCAAAACAGTAAGCTTTTCGGGTCAAGTGGTGCAATTGTCAGATTTGTTGCAAAATTGTGGGCTTTCGATAGGAGAAGCTGCCGAATTTGAATTGAAGAATTTTATTGCCGACAACGAACCTCTAAATGATGTGTTACAAAGGATATCCTCGGAGTATGGTTTAGATGTTTTCTTCGATTTGGATGGCAAAGTGTATGCGGTGTATCCAAGCCTATATCGAACCGATACCGTAAAGTATGGTTTGCGAAAGAATGTGATTCGGGTGGAAGAATCGGAACTGACCTCTTTTCTTGTTCCTTATATTGAGCCTTGTATGATAGCCGAAATAACAGATGATGCCTATTCGGAACGTAACGGTAAATTTTTCGTCGAAGCGGTAAAGACCACATTTGGCTGTTATGGAGCCCGGCGAAGAATAAGCCTCGGAATAATGGTTTAAAACAAAAAAATAGTTATGGAAAGTGTATTCAAATTTTGGAAAAACATAGAACGGCAGACACGACAGATGCTTCCCGCTCAGGTATTTCCGGCTCAAGTAACGGAGGTAAACGAGGACATGCACACTTGCACCGTATTAGTCAACGACAATGTAGAATTATACGATGTAAGGCTGTATTCGGTAACAGATAAGGATTTGAAAGGTTTTTGTCTTATACCGGCAAAAGACAGCATCGTACTGGTGGGGCGTGTCGCCAACAACAACGAACTCTTTGTTTGTTCGTTCAGCGTGGTTGACAAAGTGCTGGGAACGATAGGCGACAACGTTGCCGTGGCTATGGACAAAGAGTCGCTCACATATAAGTGCGACAAGACCGAAATAGAGGTCAAGTCGGCAGAACTGACTGCCAAGATAGATGGTGTGGAATTGGAGGTAAAGGGCAACAAGATCAAGGTCAAGGCAGACGAAATCGAATTAAATGGAGGCAATAACAATGGGCTGGCCAAGGTCGATGTCGTCAAATATAACCTTGATGAAATCGAGAAATATCTGACAGCGATGAATACGGCAATCTCAATGGGGTTTAACGGAGTGGGTTCCGGATTGACTGCCGCAGGTCCTGCCGGAGCAGGCGCGTATAATGGCGCAATGGAGGGTCAGAATATTGTCTTTAAAGATATGGAAAACAAAAAGGTAAAACACTGAACCATGACAGACATAAAACATACCGATAACGGCGATATCGATTTCATCACAGGAGATCTTCGCTATGTAAACTCCGATTACCGGCACCAGCAAGACATTCTGCTTTCGCAGAAAGGCTATTATAAAGAACACCCTGAATTAGGTGTTGGTATAGGAGATTATCGCAACGAAACCGACCCTGAAGAGTTGTTACGCGCCATTAAGAAAGAATTTGTTGCCGACGGCATGAAAGTAAACAAAGTAATACTATCTGTCGATGGGCAAATAGAAACAGACGCCCGTTATGAAAACAATTAAGACGGAACCGAATCAAACCATCTATGACATCGCCGTGCAATACTACGGCACGTTGGACGGTGTGGAAGAATTGATGACTCTCAATCCGGACATCAAGAACGATACGAAGGCTCTTGTCGCCCTTGGCATCAATACTGCCAACCAAGACCACGTATTTCGTTTCGACGTAGCCATTGCGCCCGGCTCAATATTGGTGTTTAACGAAACAAGCAAGACCATCGACAGCAGGGTAGTCAAAAAAATAGAACAACCTATAACAACATATCAGATATGGCAAGAACGATAACGGAAATCAAAGACAGAATTAAAGAACGCCTCGATGGTCGATTGCCTGGATTGTCCACCAGCAAAGTGGGCGAATGGTCGCTATGGCAGTACGTGGTGGCGGTATCCATCCATTCTTTTGAGCTCATACTCGACCTGTTCCGCAAGGAAATAGACGAGCTTACCGACAAAATCACGCCCGGCACTCTACGTTGGTATGCGGAGATGTGCAAGCGGTTCCACAATGGCGAAGACCTGCTTTTCGATGAAAAGACCGCCCTGTTATATTACAAGAATCAGGACGAAAAGACCAACGAAATCATCAAGGTGGCGGCAGTAAGCGAGGTTACGGTGATTAACGCCGGAGTGTCGGAAACCAAACTGTTTATCAAGGTGGCAAAGGAGGAAGGCGGCAAGATTACCGAACTATCTGCCGATGAGAAATACAACTTCGTGAACTATATCGAAGCCATCAAATTCGCCGGATGCAAAACCGAGGTCATCAGCACCAAAGCCGATCAGATAAAATATGAAATGAGTGTATATCATGACCCCGCCATTGCACACGATAAAATCGAAAGAGGTGTTTTGGCGGCTCTTGAGGCCTACAAGACTTCGTTGGGCTTTGACGGCGTTCTGTATCGGCAGCAATTGATTGATGCCGTGATGGGCGTGGAGGGCGTTACCACGGTCGATATGTACGCCCTGAAACACCACCGGTTCAAGGATTCCGAAGGTGTATGGCAGAATATCGAGACCCATGCTTCCTTGGATGCCGGGTATTTTGACTACTCCGATAAATGCAAACTGAAAGTCAATCCGATAAATGAATTGCTAAAAGCCTAAGACATGGATATCGACATAAGACACCTTACCTATCAGTTATTGCCGCCGCACAAACGGCAGCCGAACCGCACAAACTGGCTCATGGCGCTACTATCTCCATTGGCGGAACTATGGGATGAATTCTACACATGGCGTGCCAACAAGCGCATGATGGTTAACGTCAACAGCCAAGTACGTATACTGGAGGGCTATCTGCGCAAGAAGTACAAGCAGCCTTTCAACATCTATATCGAGAGTTATAACGACGGCTTGCTGTGGATTCCGCTCAATTTGGAAGAAAGCGAGGAAATGCTACCAGCCATCGGATTGATAGCCGAAGGTGTTTTCCACAAGGAGATTCCATTGCAGGACGAGGTGCGCATTTATTTCAACGGCGTGGACTTTAAGGTGTATATTCCCAAAGGGCTTGACCGCACACTTATCGCTGCCGAGATTGAGAAATACCGGCAGGCACTTGTCAAATATGAAATAATCGAAAAATAATACAAGCAATATGAAAGAACACATTCAAAAACCGGGAGTCCGCAAGTGGGCGGGCGAAGATCTGATAGAGCTGCAGGAAGAAACACTCTCTGCCCTGCAAGCGTTGGTGGAACCGTATGCCCCTTGCATCGTTCAAGGATGCGAAGTTACGCATGCAAATGGCGTTTATCAGGTTCAGCCTGGTATTGTCGCACTGAAAGGAAATAACGAAAACGGCAACGCCTGCACTAAGATAGTGCGGTTTGCTGGTTATACCGGCGAAGTCTTGCCCATATATCTGACCATCAAGGTAACACCCTACATGCGCGTGTACGCTGATGAGGAGAACAAACCTATCGCTTACGAATACACCGCAGAACCGGACACCAATCAACCGGATGTGCCTTACCTGAAGATTGATGCCGATGGAGGCGAACGCCTTGTTGACACCATCGGCATCACCCAGAAACTCGACCGCGAAGGCGGTAATGCATCAAACGTGAAGGTGGCGTTCTCCACGTCCACCGCGCGCTCCAACATAACAACCGGCTCTACACTGAAAGAGACCTTCGGCAGGATAGCTCGGTGGTTTTCCGACCTCAAGACCCTTGCGTTCAAGGACAAGGTCTCCAAAACAGACCTCGACACCTCCCTGACAACCGAATTTAACAACAAGGTGGACAAGGTGAGCGGCAAAGGGCTGTCGACCAACGATTTCACCACCACCCTGAAAGACAAGCTCGAAAAAATCGCGCCCGGAGCAAACAATTACACCCACCCGACAGGTTCAGGCAATAATCACATTCCAGCTGGAGGCTCAAGTGGACAATACCTCAAGTATTCTTCCGCCGGCACCGCAGCATGGGCAACCCCGAGCAGCAATGTAGCCTCTTCCTCCGCTGCAGGCTTCATGTCTGCCACCGACAAGAGTAAGCTTGACGGCATTGCCGAAGGCGCCAACAAGTACTCCCACCCGACAGGTTCAGGCAATAATCACATTCCAGCTGGAGGCTCAAGTGGACAATACCTCAAGTATTCTTCCGCCGGCACCGCAGCATGGGCAACCCCGAGCAGCAATGTAGCCTCTTCCTCCGCTGCAGGCTTCATGTCTGCCACCGACAAGAGTAAGCTTGACGGCATTGACTCCGGTGCGAACAACTACGCCCACCCCACAGGCTCGGGCAATAATCACATTCCAGCTGGAGGCTCAAGTGGGCAATACCTCAAGTACTCCTCCGCCGGCACCGCAGCATGGGCTATCCCAAGCAGCAATGTAGCCACTTCCTCCGCCGCAGGTTTCATGTCCGCCGCCGACAAGAGTAAGCTTGATGGCATTGACTCCGGTGCGAACAACTACGCCCACCCCACAGGCTCGGGCAATAATCATATTCCCTCCGGAGGCTCCTCCGGCCAATACCTCAAGTACTCCTCCGCCGGCTCCGCAGCATGGGCTACCCCCAGCAGCAATGTAGCCACTTCCTCCGCCGCTGGCTTCATGTCTGCCACCGACAAGGGTAATCTCGATAATTTGTTCAAATTCCGTATCGTCGGATATTATACGCTTACTAAAACTGCTACCGTCGGTAGTTATAGTGGTCTTGCAATTACCTGCAATAAAGTATCTACGCCGGTAGATCCCTGCTATAGCATCTCGTTGCCCACTGCCAATGGGTTTAGTGCAAGTAAGACGTATTGTTTGATCTGTTTTGCCGGATATGAGCATACGATAGAAGGGTATGACTCGTTTGTAAAAGGAGGCGGGTCATTTACTATAATCTACAGAAACAGAGCCGGCACACCGACTCTATCTGATTATTCCCCTCGTATTGTAATCATTGAACTAAATTAGTATCTTTGCAGCCTAATCTTTTAACTTTTAACTATGAAAAACCTTTAACCATGAAAAAGATCTTTTTCATCCTTGCTGTCGCCATTGTGGCGGTAGCCTGCAAAAAAGAGGAAAAGGAGCATGATAGTTCAGATATACTCATCTATGCCCTTTGTAAGATGGATATCAGTGGAAAACCTCAAGCCAAAGCATTCGATGTGGTAGGCGATAGTGTATCGGTGCATAAACTATCGCGTTACATGAGTTTTTATACTGGAAATCTCGTTAATTATGGATGGGGCGATTTTATTATTAACACCCATCAAGAAATACTGTTTACGGATTATTTAACTAGATATTATCAACGCGATACCATCAACCACACCTTTTCCTTTACCAACGATGCTGTTATTTGTTGGATGGAGGAAAACGTGGTTGACGGGCAGTTGCGAGGAGGTAAAGATGGTACGGAATACCTCGGTTATGTGGTCTGCATGGAGGATTTTGTTTTCTGCGCAGCCTATGATGCTTGCGCTGAAAATGGAGTGGAGTGCGAAGCTGGCAAAGAATACTTTGATCCTGTAACAGCAACCCAAGCGGATTGGGGTGAGTTTATAGGATACCATTATGTCAGCTACGACACGCTGGGATATATTCCCAACAGCCAAATGCGTGCCAACCGTGCCCACCTCCAAGGTTTAATTGATGAACGCAAATATCAAGAAATGCTTGATTTCTTCAAGCGTGGCTACTGTATTTATACCTGCACCGGAGAGGAATACCGCGAACTGGTACGCTTAGGCTTGAATTAGTCTTGTTTTAAGAAGAAGAATACAAAGCCTGCCGGAGAATCGGCAGGCTTTGTTGCTATCAGCAGACCATAAATCCACGACCCGCTTTAGCATAAGCTTAGGTTTTTACGAACGATGTTGTTTATTCCTATTCGAAGTGCTTGCTGTATCCGTATTGAGATACCGTAAAAACGTCCGGTAGGAGCATCCATATATAGGAAAAATATACTTTTTCCAAACCATACGATGACAGGAGTCATGGTATGGTTGGTAATATTTTCTATCGATTTCCTGCATCTTTTGGGCACGGAGAAGATACCCTTTATCATGTTTTTGTCTCATGACTATAGATATTGAATATTATACTTTTATAACCTCTTGTTACTTGAAATTCGCTTGTTGAAGCAATTAGGAGGCGGAAAAGATGCGTTTCGAAATGCGTTCATAGATTATGTATTTTAATATATTCATATACTAGATTTCAGTATATAATTGTCGTTTCAGATAGCAAAAATCTAAATTGATTAGTTCTCAATAAAAAATAGTGACGATTTTCAACAAAATTTAATGGAAAGAACGAAATACATGAACATACGAACAAGGTAAGAATACACAAAAAGTTGGCAAACCAATGTTAAGACAGAGGGGGGAAAAGAGTAAATACCAAATAAAAGGGGCACCGTAAAGATGCCCCTATATTTTCCTCTGGGCGGCAATTTGCCGCCCGAAATCATTTCTTATGCATCTATATTTGCATAACGGGCATTCTGCTGGATAAATTCGCGGCGCGGTTCCACATCATCCCCCATCAACATGGAGAAAACGCGGTCGGCTTCGGTGGCGTTCTCAATGGTAACCTGACGCAGGGTGCGCGTGGCAGGGTTCATAGTGGTGTTCCACAGTTGGTGGTCGTTCATTTCTCCCAAACCTTTGTAACGCTGCACCGAAATATTCTTTACCTTGCCCGCCTCGCTCAGTTCTTCTACCAAGGCGGCGCGTTCTTCTTCTGTCCAGCAATAGCGTTCCACCTTGCCTTTCTTTACCATAAACAAAGGCGGCGTGGCGATATAAACGTAGCCTTGCTCTATCATTTCGCGCATATGGCGGAAGAAGAAAGTAAGGATCAAGGTTGTGATATGGCTTCCGTCAACATCGGCATCGGTCATAATGATTACCTTGTGATAGCGGAGTTTTTCTAAATTGAGAGCCTTGCTGTCTTCTTCGGTTCCCAAGGTAACACCCAAGGCGGTGTAGATATTTTTGATTTCTTCGCTTTCAAACACCTTGTGCTGCATGGCTTTTTCCACGTTCAGAATCTTACCGCGCAAGGGCAGAATAGCCTGAATCTTGCGGTCGCGACCCTGTTTGGCGGTTCCGCCTGCAGAATCCCCTTCGACGAGGAACAACTCACATACTTCGGGATTGCGTTCCGAACAGTCGGCAAGTTTGCCGGGCAGGCTTCCTCCCGAGAACACGCTCTTGCGCTGCACCAATTCGCGTGCCTTGCGTGCCGCATGTCGTGCCGTGGCAGCCAACACCACCTTTTCCACTATCATTTTGGCTTCCTTGGGGTGTTCTTCGAGAAAATACGCCAATTTTTCGCTTACTAACTGCGAAACCACCGACGAAACCTCGCTGTTGCCAAGCTTGGTCTTGGTCTGACCTTCAAACTGGGGTTCGGCAACCTTTACCGAAATAACCGCCGTAAGCCCTTCGCGGAAGTCATCGCCCTTGATTTCGATTTTCTGTTTGTCGAGCTTATCGAGCATACCCGATTTGCGGGCATAATCGCCCAACGTCTTGGTCAGCCCCAAGCGGAAACCGGTAAGGTGGGTACCCCCTTCTATGGTATTGATGTTGTTTACGTAAGAATGGATATTTTCGGAGAATCCATCGTTGTATTCCATCGACAGTTCTACGGGAATACCGTTCTTTTCGCCCTCGATGTAGATAGGAACAGGCATCAAAACGGTACGGGTGGCATCCAGATAGGCGATAAAGTCTTTCAAACCTTCTGCCGAATAGAAGCTGTCCGTTTTATAGGTACCGTCTTCTTGTACCTGACGACGGTCGGTAAGGCTCAGACGAAGCCCCTTGTTCAAAAACGCCAATTCGCGCAGACGGGCTGCCAATACGTTGTAATCGTAAACGGTTACGGAAAATATTTCGGCATCGGGATGAAATGTTACCAAAGTTCCGCGGTCTTCGTTGGTTTCGCCCATCATTTTAACCGCATACAAAGGACGTCCCTTGGCATATTCCTGCACAAAATGCTTGCCTTCGCGGAAAACATCCACCCGCATATGGTCGGAAAGCGCGTTCACGCAAGAAACGCCCACCCCGTGCAAACCGCCGGAAACCTTGTAGGTACCTTTATCGAACTTACCCCCGGCGTGCAAAACGGTCATAACCACTTCCAGCGCGCTTTTCTTTTCTTTGGGGTGCATATCGGTAGGAATACCGCGACCGTTGTCGCGAACCGAGATAGAATTATCTTCGTGAATGGTAACTTCCACATGGGTACAAAAACCCGCCAAAGCCTCGTCGATGGAGTTGTCTACCACTTCATATACCAAATGGTGCAGACCGCGCACGTTTACATCGCCTATATACATGGCGGGGCGTTTGCGAACCGCTTCCAACCCTTCCAAAACTTGGATATTCTGCGCGGTATAGGAGCCTTGTGTCTTTTCCGGACTTTCCACGTTATAGTTTTCCAACTCGCTCATTTTTAATGTATTATAAATTCAACTATCCTACAAAGATACGTTTTGCAACGCTCTTTTACAAGCCGTTTCCGCCGATTTTATCAACACTAAATAAGCAACAGGAAATCAATCGAAAAACCGCCATGAGATACCAAAACGGAAGCAGCGGTCAAGCAAGGGATAATGGGGTGTCTGTATATAGTTCCGTTTGAAAAGACCTTCGGCTATATTGATGCCTTTTACAAAGAAATTGGCACGTTTTATCTGCATATTCAGAAAAACGTTCATAAAGAAGAAATTTCCCGTCTTTACCTCATCCTGCCAATAATAGCCCGCCAAAGACGGGTCATAGGCATCGGCATAATAACTCGTGTTGTAGACAAATTCCAATCCTATCTGTATCTTGGCTATATTCTTGATGGGAATAATGCCGTAAAGGCTTTCCTGCAAGGCAAAGAGCGGCAGGTGCATATAGTCTTGATTTGAAACATAGGAAAACATCAGCAGGTTATCCAAGCCCACATATTTGCCGATATGCGCGTTCTTGCCCAACACGGCGTTCGCCACCCAAAACTTACCGTCAGCCGTTTGCGGACCGTCTTGTTTAAGAAATGTGTAATCGTTCAAACAGGATGCCTTAGCCCTCGCCCACCAACCTTTATATGCGAAATCGATCTGTATATTGGCTTCGGAACCATGCCGGACAGAAGCATCCCAATAATGGTGGTTGGAAAGATGATAGGAATACAGCAGGTCGGGCGTATATCGGTTCCAGCCCAAATGCAACCGGATTCCGTCCCGCTTTGAAAGCGTGCGTTCCCGGTCGTTCTTAAACAGATATTTGAGCCTTACCCATGCCGCCATATCGAAATTGTCGTATGAACCCAATGCCAAGTCTGCATAAGCGTCTAATACGATACGGTCAAAGAAATCGAACTGCAATTGCACGAAAGGATAGAACTGAACCCATTCCTCAAACTTCATTTGGTCGTGCCAGCGGATATACTCGTTCTTAATACCTGCCGCCCCCTTGAAGCGAAACCCGAATGGAATATATTCCATATCGGCACTGCTGTAAAACAGCCGGTTATTCATCTTCATCAGGTTCGTCTTGTCTAAACTTTCGTTGGGCGAAAGGAAAAAATCGGTATAAAAGCCGTCGGCTGCGGTAGTTCTGTCGCGATAGCGCATATACTGGTCCTGCAAATCGAATTCGTGGGTCAGATAACCGAAACTCCGGTTGTTTTCGGCTATGGAATCCTTGCCGGTCTTGTAAAAATGATAGGATTGCTTGAAAAAATACCGGTTCTCGCGCCAGCGGTTGTTAGCCCATTCCATATAGACCGGCATACGCAACCTGTTGTTGATGCTGTTATTGAAAAAAAGGGAATCGTATTTAAGCCCGCCGTTCTCCCCTACTGCCGCCACATTGTGGATATAGGCAAAGACTATGCGGTATTTGGAATCAGGGGTGATATAATTGCCCGAAAAACGCACATTGTACTGGTTACTGTGGCTGTTGATATAGTTTCCGTAAGCGTCGTAGACCCTGAAATCCACTCCGAGGTTCAAGCCTCGTACTACATTTTGGTAGTAGGTTGCCTTAAAATAGTTTAGGTCCTTACCGAAATTATTGACGAAATACAGGCTTGTGTAAGGATTTTTGGTTTGATAGAAAGGGGTATTCTGCGGTGTATAGAACCACGAGGAAAACGGATTGGTGCGCAAGGTAAAGCCGGAAGATTGGCGCGGCATATACTCCAACAACTGGTCTGGCATTCCAAAATTACCCCTATTGGCGCGGAAATCGTTGTGCCTGTAGGCTTCATCGTAGACTTGAAAGCCATCTATGGGATAGGTCATCGTATCGAACACCGGCAGACCGCTCTGCATAGGCAGGTCGTAAAAATAAACGGTTTCGCCCCGGCTTTTTGCCAAGCCTGCCAATTTAGCCCTGCGTATGGAATCCCGCCTTTGCTGGGGGCTAAGCGTAGATACCGGTTCTTCTCCCGAAACGGGTTCCTGCCCTAAGGCGGAGAAACTTGCCGTTAGAACCGCCACAAAAAACAGCCACCTGAACCCGCGCATGGAATTACGTGAGTTTAAAACAGAGATATTTTATTTTCCTGCCTTCCGCCAACCAGCGTTTTTCGTAAGTGGTCTGCACCTGTGAAGCCTCTCCCGTGTCTTCTGTGCAAGCATATAGATCGGCGGTGTGGAAAATGATAGGGTAAGCGGCAGGAATCACCACTTCGTTCAGGCAATATTCGTAAAGGTCGGTATCATCGGTTTTGAGATGCACCAAGCCTTTCCCTTCGGGAAAAATCTTGCGGTAACGGTCTAAAAAAGCGGGGGAACAAAGGCGTTTGTTGGGTTTTGAGGGTTGAGGGTCGGGAAAGGTAATCCATATCTCCGATACCTCTCCGGGAGCGAACACTCTATCGATGAACTCGGCTCGGGTACGCACAAAAGCCACATTGACCATCTGGTCTTCGGTAGCCGTTTTGCAGCCTCGCCAAAGCCTTGCGCCCTTGATATCCAAGCCCACAAAATTCTTTTGGGGATTAAGTTTTGCCAAACCTACCGTGTAATCGCCTTTTCCGCAGCCTATTTCCAGCACTACCGGATTGGAATTTCCATAATAGGATTGCTGCCACTTACCCCATAAAGGAGCCTGCCACGGCTGTATCGTGGCAGGAAATTGAAAAAGGTTCTTAAAACCTAAATTCTCTTCAAATTTGGCTAATTTATTCTTTCCCAAACCGGTTTAGTTTGCAAAGATCCAACAATCCACATTCTTGTCACGGAAAGCCGCCCTTTGGTTGAGGGCTTCGTTCTTGTTTGCGCAAGTGCTTACACTTACATAGTACATATTTTTGGCTTCCAAATAGAGAATGGTTGCTTCATATCCGTTGGCGCGCATTTCCCGGCTCTTTTTGCGGGCATTGTCTTCTATGGCAAAACCGCCTACAATAAGGTAGAATTTACCGGCTACAGGTGTAAGTATATCCGGCTTTTGCGCAGGTGCGGGTTTGGTTGCCGGCTTTTCGGCGGGTTTGGCTGCCGGCTTGGAGGGCTTTTCGGCGGGCTTTGCAGGCTTAGCGGCAGGTTTTTCGGCGGGCTTGGTTGCCGGCTTGGGCTGTTCTTGCTTCTGCTGAGCCTTTGCCTGCGCTTCCTGTTTCTTTTTCTGTTCCTGTCCAGCCTTTACCTGACGGGCTATTTCCGCATTTTCTTCTTCCACCTTCCTGTCGTGTTCTGCGTCCTCTATCATCATATCCAAGTCTTCCTCAAGGGCATTCAAGGCTTCTTCCACCTTTTGTTCCATAGTCATTTCGGTGGTTCCGGGCTTAAAGACAGACACCACTTTTTCGCGTACCGGTTTAATGCCGAACAGAACAACTGCCATAATCACCACCACGCAAATAAGGATGAACCACCATTGGCTAAAAATGGGTTCTTCCTCGCCGGGTCTGCGTACCGAAGGCGAAGCAGGCTTTTTCTTGGTATCTCCCAACAAAAGCCCTTTGCCCGAAGAAGTAGGCTGGGCATTGGGTTGGGGGCGTTTTACCGGCGGATTCAAAGGACGGCGCTGGGGGCGCGGCCTTTCTTCATTAACCGGCATAATCGGTTTGGAAGCGGGAGCGGACACAGGAGCCGGGGCAGGCTCAGGCATGGATATAGGCTCGGGGGCGGGAGCCGGGGCTTCCAATCCGAAATCCTGAACTTGAGCCGCGTTATTCTCCGCCATAGGTGTAAACACCACTTTTCCGCTCGATATATCGAATAAGCCGACATTTTCTATACGCACGTTTCCGTTTCCTTTCAAATCTTCTAAAATCTTGCGTACCCACTTTTCTATCTCGGCTTTCGCATCATCTTCGCTCAAATTTTCCTCAAAAGCGATATAGTTCAGAAATGCCTTATCCACAGGAGGCTCTTCCTTAAACAGAATATGGTTCTTGCCTTCGTACGGCCCGTTATAGAAAACACCCAGCCCGGGTATGGCGGCTTCCTGCAAAGGTTGTTCACTCAAAAACTTCCTTAAATATTCGGCAACGTTCATCTTATTGTATTTTAAGGCGGTTAATTTTTCGTTTGCTTTATTAAAACAGACCGTTTACCTGTGCGTCTACACGATCTATGATAGAACCGAGGTCTTCGGGCTTATTCCTGAAATCGAGGTTGTTCACGTCTACCACCAACAGTTTACCTTGGGTGTAGTGCTCTATCCAAGATTCGTAGCGTTCATTCAAACTTTTGAGATAGTCAAGACGTATGCTGCTTTCGTAATCCCTGCCCCTCAACTGAATCTGCTTTACCAAAGTGGAAACATCCGCCTTGAGGTAAATCAGCAGGTCGGGAGGTTGCAAGAAACTCTGCATAAGTTCAAAGAGCGATACGTAATTTTCAAAGTCGCGGGTGGTCATCAAGCCCATCGCGTGCAGGTTAGGCGCAAAAATGTAGGCATCTTCGTAGATGGTGCGGTCTTGAATTACATTCTTGCCTTTCTTGCGGATATCGATTACCTGACGGAAACGACGGTTCAAGAAGAAAATCTGCAAATTGAACGACCAACGCCGCATATCTTCATAAAAACTGTTCAGATATGGATTGTCGTCTACTTCCTCATAAAGCGGCTTCCAACGGTAATGCTTGGAAAGCAAGCCGGTAAGCGTGGTCTTTCCCGATCCGATATTGCCCGCTATGGCTATGTGCATCATGACGCTACGTCTTATATTGTGAACCGACAAAGATACGAAAACTTATCTTATTTCTTGGGATTTACCTTAATCAGTTCCACCTCGAAAATAAGGGTGGAACCGCCGGGAATCGGTCCGTTTCCGCCATCTCCGTAAGCCAAGTCGGAGGGAATGTAAAAAATGGTTTTGCCGCCTTCTTTCATCAACTGCAAACCTTCTGTCCAACCGGCTATAACTCCGTTGAGCGGAAAAGAAATAGGCTCACCGCGTTCTACCGAAGAATCGAATACGGTTCCGTCTAACAATTTACCTGTGTAATGAACCAAAACCTCATCGGTAGCCTTTGGCGACGCACCCTTGCCCTTAACGAGTTCCTTGTACTGCAAGCCGCTTGCCGTTTGACGCACATCCTTGTCGTTTTGCAGGTTCTGAGCCAAAAACTCTTTACCCTTTACCTTGTTTTCGAGCGATTTTTCAGATGCCTGACGTTGCAAGCCCTGCTGCCATTCACCCAAAATACGCTGAACCTCCGAGGTCGAATAGCCGCTCTGCTTACCTTCGAGCGCGGTCTTTACTCCCTCTAAAAAACTTTCCGTTTCAAAACGGTAGGGTATGTCGTGCATATTACGTCCCATCGAAAATCCCACCAAATAGCTTACCGTGTCTTTTACTTCCATTGCATTTGCTTTAAGGTTAAAAAATCCTGCCATTATCAAGCCTATGGCAAAAGGCATACATATTCTTTTCATTTTCTTAGCGGTATTTTAACTAAAATCGTCTGCCACGAAGGTATGTTCGCGCAAAAGGCTGCTTAATTTCGGCTGGTAGTACGCCACTAAACCCTCCATAGGCGATTTCAGTATTTTGCCTACTTTTATTCCCTGCCCGCCGGCTACTTCGCGTAATATTTCCTGTGCAAAATAGGCTATAGAACCCACTAAATTAATGGGATATTCCAACGCCTTATCTCCGTAGGGAAGAACCTGCGTTTCAAAAAACGCCCCGAACTGCCGTTCCAAGATGCGCCGTATGTAGGGATGCGACATCCTGCCGTCTAAAAACACCGCCATCTCTCCCAAAAAGCGGGACACCTCCGCTCCGTGATAGACCATATCGATCACTTCATGCACGGGATAAGGACAGAGCGGTGCAAATTTTTCACGCAAATCCTGCGGCATTCCGCCCCGGAGATAATCGGCAAGAAAATGGAGACCGATACGCGCTCCGCTGCCCTCGTCGCCCAATATATAGCCTAAGGAAAGCACCTCGGGATGAATCTGTTCTCCATCGTAAAAACAAGTGCTGGCACCTGTTCCCAATATGGCGACCATACCGGGCTCCTTACCGCAAAGTGCCACGGCTGCCCCTGTCAAATCGCTCTCTATTGAAATATCCGCTTTAGGAAAAAATTCGTCTAAAGCATTTTGCAAAACGCCCCGCTTGGCACTGTCGGCACAACCCGAACCATAAAAGAACAAATACTTTACCCGCATATTGTCGATAAACGGATAGAGGTCTTTTTCAAGGCAATCCTTTATGGCTTCCTCGCCGGTAAGATACGGATTGAGTCCGCCGGTAATAACCCGCTTCTCTTCTCCTTTTTCATTGAGGAAACACCATTCGGTCTTGGTGGCGCCGCTGTCTGCTATTCCTATCATCTTTTTTGAAATAATCTTGCGAATATACGTTTTTTTTGCGGTAGCCGGTGCCTCCGGCGGTTGTTTATGCACTTAATCGGGGAATATGTTTTTGAAGCCCTTTATCATTCGGGGTTTATCGTGGAGGTCCTGCCGAATTTCTGTTTTAACAAATCCTTGTCTTTCAAACAATTGCTTTGTTTCGTCAGATAAGGCTTCGTTGATTTCCGCCATAAGGCTTGCGCCGGGTTGCAGATAAAGATTGGCGATAGCGGCGATACGGCGATAGAACAACAGAGGGTCGAGGTCTTCTACAAAGAGGGCGAGATGGGGTTCGTATTGCAGCACATTGGCCCGCATCAACGGCTTTTCAGACTGGCGCACATAGGGAGGGTTAGATATGATTAGATCGAAGGATTCTTTCTTGAGCGTTTCGGGAAAATTATTTTGTAATATGTCTTGCTGAAAAAACTTTACCGCCGTGCGGCATTTTTTATTGTTCCGTTCCGCCGTCTGCAATGCCTCACATGAAATGTCGCAAGCCCATACCTGTGCATCGAGGCGGGCTTGGGCGAGGGCAAGGGCTATGGCTCCGCTGCCGGTGCATAAGTCTAATATCGTGGGATTGGAAACATCGCGCAGACAATCGAGTGCCCAAAGCACAAGTTCTTCGGTTTCTCCGCGAGGAATAAGCACCGAGCGGTTTACCTCCAACTCCAAGTCGAGAAAATAGGCTTTTTGAAAAATATACTGAATCGGTTCGCCCTGTTGCAAGCGGACAAGCGTGCCTGCAAAACTTTCTTTTTCCTGTGCAGAAACGGAATCTTGAAGCCTTGCCGCAATCTGCACCCTGTCTTGCCTAAGAATCTCCTGCGCTGCCCAATAAAACAAGGCATCGGCTTCCCTTGAACCGTATTCCGCCGACAACACCTCCCTGAACTTGTTCCATATCTGCCTGAGCGGTTGCATAACACTAAAACAAACTCAACTGTTCGTTAGGCTCTGCCTCTGTATTCGTTGCCGGAAACATCGCAGCCTCCTCCGCTTCCTGTTGTTCAGCCTGTTCGTAATCCGGATCTTCCTGCAAGGGTTCCAGCCATTCCACTTTCTTGATTGCATAGTTAGAAAGCCGCTTGCCTTTTGCCTTGAATCCTTTTACGGCGATAAACTCTACCGGGTCCACAATCAGGTCGTCTATTTCCTTTTTGTTCGCCTTGGAATCAAAGACTACCCGAAGTTGAGGAAATGCGTTGAGGCTTAAACTGATAAAACGGCTGGTTTCTTCTTCTACAAAACTTTGGCGTTTATCGCTTTCCTCTACCAAAAACCGCTTGATGTACCAATAGCCCGATTTGTTCTCACGATACACTGCCGTAATGACCCTTTGCGGATAGTGCTTGGCTATCTGTATCATGTCTTCTTCAAAATGATTGCCCAAATCGAAGCTCATCAGGCGGTAAGCCCCTGTTTCCATAAGCGTGAGGATACGGTCTTCGCCCTTAAACTCGCCCAAATACTGACCGCGTTCCTCTACATTGAGGCGTTTTACCGTTTCATCGTACCAGATTTTGCGCGCTCCGAGCGTGGAGACCCCTGCATCCTTGAGTTCGATACGTTTTACGGCATTGCGCGAAAGGATATTTCCCATACTGCCGCGACCCTTTACCGCAAGTTCCTTGAAATCGTAGTCGAAAACCAATTTTTTCAGTTTGGGTTTGAATCGCAGCTGCACTCTCACCACTTCGGCTTCCCCATTCGGATTTGCCGTAAAATAAAGTACCTGCGAACCCTTAGTGCCTTTGGTAAGGTCGTAATCTTTGTCGCGGGTAATACCGCCCACAGCAAAACGCTTGGCATAGGCTATGCCATCTTTTCCGTCGCTGTAAACCATGTTGTAGATGGTGCGTTCATCGTTGCGCTTGAACACGCCGGCATAGATTATATCTTCTCCAACAAACACCTTTTCGCCCACCTTTACCACCTTGAAGATACCGTTTCGGCGAAAAACGATAATATCGTCTATATCGGAACACTCGCAAACGTATTCGTCTTTTTTCAGACCTGTACCGATAAAGCCCTCCGCACGGTTCACATAGAGTTTTTCGTTGGTGGCGGCAACCATGTTTGCCTGTATATTTTCAAAATTGCGCAATTCCGTCTTACGCTCGCGGCCTGCTCCGTATTTTTTCTTAATGTTCTGAAAGTAAGCAATCGTATAGTCGACGATATGATTCAGGTGGTTCTGCACTTCTTGCATGTTACATTCCACATCTTCAATCTTTTCGTCGGCTTTCTTAATGTCGAACTTAGAAATCTTGCGCACAGGCTTTTCCACCAGTTTCATCACATCTTCGTCGCTCACCTTGCGCTTTAACCGCTTTTCAAAGGGTTTGAAGGCGTTGCGGATAGACGTAAGCTGATCTTCCCACTTGCGGTTGTCTTTTTCTAACAGACGGTAGATACGTTCTTCAAAGAATATCTTTTCGAGCGAGGTGTAGTACCATTCGTCTTTGAGTTCGGCAAGCCGTATCTCAAGTTCCTTACACAGTAAGTTCTTGGTATTTTCGGTCGATATCCTCAGCATTTCCTTTACTCCCAAGAAATAGGGTTTCTTTTCGGAAATCACACAGGCATTGGGAGAAACAGACATTTCGCATTGGGTAAAGGCATACAGTGCGTCGATAGTGGTGTCAGGAGAGACACCGGGCTGGAGGTGAACCAAAATCTCCGCTTTTTCAGCCGTATTGTCTTCTACTTTGCGGATTTTTATCTTACCTCTGTTTCCTGCTTTCAAGATACTCTCTATCAACGAAGACGTAGTGCAACCGTAGGGTATTTCCTGAATAACGAGCGTTTTTTTGTCTATCTGGCCTATCTTGGCGCGAACCCTTACCTTGCCGCCGCGCAGACCGTCGTTGTAGTTCGCTACATCCATGCTTCCGCCGGTCGGGAAATCGGGATACAGCTCAAAGTCCTGCCCGCGCAGCACCTTTATCGAAGCGTCGATAATTTCGTTGAAATTATGCGGCAACACCTTGCACGCCAAACCCACCGCAATACCGTCCGCACCTTGAAAAAGCAAGAGGGGAAACTTAACGGGGAGCGCCACAGGCTCCTGATTTCTGCCGTCGTAAGAGGGTTTCCATTCGGTGGTTTTGGGATTGAACACCACATCGAGGGCGAATTTCGACAAACGAGCCTCGATATAACGCGGAGCGGCTGCCGAATCTCCGGTAAGGATATTTCCCCAGTTTCCCTGACAGTCTATGAGCAGGTCTTTCTGCCCCAACTGAACCAAGGCATCGCCGATAGAAGCATCGCCGTGAGGGTGATATTTCATCGTATTGCCCACTACATTGGCAACCTTGTTGTAACGTCCGTCTTCCAACTCGCGCATGGAATGGAGAATACGCCGCTGCACCGGTTTAAGACCGTCTGCCAATTCGGGCACGGCACGTTCCAGAATCACATACGAGGCGTAATCCAAATACCAATTCTTAAACAAGCCGGAAATGGACATAATCCGCCCGGCATCTCCTTCCTCTCTAATTTCAGACATCGGTTAATCTTTTTTAGCAGTTTCGTACAAAGGATTCCTTTTTATACTGCCACGTAAAAACAAGGTTTCCACAAGGGCGAAAACCAACGCGAAAATAAGGAAAACTTTCCACAACTCCCGTCCCCGGTTCATACGTTCCACGCTTTTGGCAAGGTCTATTTTATCGGGATTCATCACAAAGCCGTTCTTTATATGCAGGGCGCGCAGGCTTTCGCGCAGGGCGGCTTCGGTCATACACTCCTTTTCGGATTCGGAGCGGTTGTAATTGAATGAAAGCGGAATATTTAGCGTTTTTCGGTCGGTTAAGAGGTAATTGCCTGCCTCTACAGCCGTTCCCTGTAAAAAGAAAGCCGTTTCGGAGCCTGTACGCCGCAAGGAGGGAATCAAGTCGAAATCCGTTTTAGCTGTTGAAACGATATGGTAAACCTCTCCACCGGCGCTTTCGGGAAACAATGCCGAGGGAAAATAGATGCCTTCCTCACCCGAAGCGATATGGTATATTTCGGTTGCTCCGCCCCGATACAATGCCATATTGAGCAAAGCCACCACAAAGGTGTAATGTTCTCCAAAGTCGGTAAATTCTTTGTTTAAGGGGGATGCCAAAAGGTAAAGGAATCCTTTTCCGGCATGATAAAGCTGCAAGAAACCGACATCCGAAGTTTGAGTTTCTTCGCTGAACCCCATTAAATTACGCATGGAAACACGGGCAGAGGTAGGCAGGGGATAACGCGCATGGGTAAGCGGTAAAGATGCGTTGGCTGCCGAAGAGGAAAACGCCAGCGCAAAAACAGGGTGTTCGGCGGCTATCCGTTTTACGGACAAATCTTCTTGAACAAACGGGGCGCGTGTGCTGCCTATCAGTTTAAGGCACAGACTTTGGTCGGGTATAAAATCAGGCTGGCCTGCGGGCGGGGCGGCGGGTATGGCAAAAAGACTTCCGCCGCGCTGCACAAACTGTTCCAATTCGCCTGTCAATGCCGAGGGATAATCGTACAGGGCATCCACTACAATCAGGTCTGCCGCCTTAAGGATTCCGTAGTCGATATTGCCTGTGGAAAAAAGTCGGTAATCAAAGGATGAATCTTGGGCAAAAACCTTAAAAACGGCAGCGGAAGGCTCTTTTTCGTACAAATGAAAAACCTTGATTTGAGGTGGAACCTGTAAACTGAAATACAAGCGGTTGTCGAACTGCATGGGATAATCGGCTATCTCCACGAAGCCTTGCAGATTGCCGCTCTTTTCGATATGCAAGGGCAGCAGCATCTCTTTGCGCTCGCCTGCTTCCAAATCCACAGGATAAGCGCCCACCTGACTTTCGCCCACAAACAAACGCAATGGCAACTGCCACTGTTCCTTATCGGAACGGTTCTGCAAGAAAACCCGCAAAGGCACATCCCTGCCCGCCTGCAAGACCGGAGTATCCAAACTTGCCGAATCAAGGCTCACATTGATATAGTCCTCTCCCCTTACCGGAACGAACACCTGCACCGAAAGCGTATCTTGAGCTGCCCTTAGGTCAAAACCTGTTTTCTGAAAATCGGAAACATAATAGCAAAGACGATTTCCGGCTGCTACTCCGGCTTGATTAAACAAAACCCTTTGCCGTTCCTGAACCTCGCTCAAGGAGCGGGGTATGGCGCAATAGTCTATCTGATCCAATTTTTCTAAAATCCGTGCCGGCGGAAAGAATGCCTGATCCTCGCCCTTGAATTCGTTGGTAAGGAAGTGCACGGAAGCATCGGCAGGAAAAACTCGGAGTATGCGGCGCACCTGTTCTTTGGCTTTTTCGAGCAAGACGGAACGCTCCGCCGGTGCCTGCATCGAAAAAGAATTATCCATATAGATACTTACCCTTGAATACTTACCCGCCACCACCGTATCTTTAGGAGGCAGATACGGCTGGGCAAAGGCTAAAACAAGACACAGCACCGTAAGGATACGGGCGGCAAGCACGGCATATTCGCGCAGGCGGGCGTTGCGTTTTTGTTGGGTATTTATCTGCTGCAACAGGCGCACATTCGAAAAATACACCCGCTTGTATCGTTGCAAACGAAAAAGATGCACGATTACGGGAATCAGTGCGGCAAAGAGGAAATACAGACCGAAAGGATTGACAAACTGCATAAGTGGTAGGCAAAAGTAAAAAAAATCCAATATCTTTGTTTTTTGTGTGTAATACCGCAGGAATTGAGAAGAACTAAAACACTCAGAAAAATCTGGAAACATGCCTTTACGAATGTGAGGCATAAATACCGCTTGTCGATAACCGACGAAAATTTTCACGAAAAGTTTTCGTTCCGCTTATCCAGCCTCAACTTTTGGACTGCCGTTTCCCTATGCAGTATCATCCTCATAGCCCTTACCGTTATTATCGTGGTGTTCACCCCCGTGCGCCGCTTTATTCCCGGCTACGTAAAGAAAGACTTGATGGAACAGGCTGTAATTGACCGTATGCGCCTTGATTCCATTCAGTTGCAGTTAGAAACGCAGGGCTTGATGCTGCGCACCCTCAACGCCGTGCTTACCGGCGACATTCCTATGGAAGACAGCAAGATAATACGCGATTCCCTGCTCGACTACAGCAATATCGAATACCATATCAGCTTAGCGGATTCCCTTTTGCGGCTCGAAATAGAACGTGCCGACAAATACACCCTCGACTTTGACGGCGTGCAGATGAACGGCAGCGATCCTAAACGCGCCGGCTTTGCAAACAATATCTTGTTTTACAAACCCGCAGAAGGTAGGGTCTATAAAAAATTCGACCACCAGACAAGGCATTACGGCATTGATATCGAAGTAGATCCCAACAGTGTAATCAAATCTGTGTTAGACGGTTCGGTAGTGCTTACCACTTGGAGCCCTGAACGAGGGCACATTATGGTTATAGAACACGACGACAAAGTTATTTCTATTTACGAGGCGGCAGCCGCGCTCTTTAAGCGCACAGGCGAATTTGTGCGGGCTGGCGAAGCCATCGGTATTGCCGGGCAATCGGTCTTTAACGGTCAGGTTATACACCTTCACTTTGAACTATGGTATAACGGAACGCCCGTAGATCCCGAAAAACATTTGACTTTATGAGCAAGACCGAACGTATCGCGGTTTTAGGTTCCACCGGCTCTATCGGAACGCAGACGCTCGATGTAGTCAGGGCATATCCCGACAGATTCTCCATTGAAATACTTACGGCATGGAACCAAGCCGACCTCTTGATTGAACAGGCTTTGGAATTTATGCCGAATATGGTGGTAATCGGCAACGATGCCCATTATGAAAAGGTAAAGGAGGCTCTATCGAATACCGATGTAAAGGTTTTTGCCGGTATGTCTTCGGTGGCGGATGCCGCTTGTTGCAGCACAGTGGATACCGTTGTTACCGCCCTGCTGGGGGCGGCAGGCCTGCGCCCCACCGTAAGCGCGATACAGGCAGGTAAAAAAATTGCCCTCGCCAATAAAGAAACCTTGGTTTCGGGCGGAGAATTGGTTTGCCGCTTAGCGAGGGAAAACAAAGTGCCTATCCTGCCCATAGATTCTGAACATTCCGCCATTTTTCAGTGCTTGGCGGGCGAAGCGGGCAACAAGGTAGAAAAGATTTTCCTTACCGGTTCGGGCGGTCCCTTTCGCGGACAGAAAACAGCCCAACTACAAGACGTAAAGCCGCACCAAGCCTTGAAGCACCCCACTTGGCACATGGGCAAGAAAATCTCTACGGATTCTGCCACCCTGATGAACAAGGGCTTGGAGATGATCGAGGCGCACTGGCTTTTCGGAATTTCGCCCGCCGACATAGAAGTGGTGATACATCCCGAAAGCATTATCCATTCTATGGTATCTTTTGCCGACGGTTCGGTCAAGGCTCAGCTGGGCTTACCGGATATGCGCCTGCCTATACAGTACGCGCTCACTTTTCCGCAAAGGCTCCCTATGGATTTACCACGTCTGGATTTGACCGCCCTTGGTTCACTGCATTTTGAAAAGCCCGACACCGATACTTTCCGCTGTCTTGCCCTTGCCTACCGGGCTATCGGAAAGGGGGGCAATATGCCCTGCATTATGAACGCCGCCAACGAAGTGGCGGTGCAGGCTTTTTTAGAGGAACGCATCTCCTTTACCGCCATTGCCGATCTTATTGAAAAAGCTATGGATAATGTGGCATTCATTGCCTCTCCCAACTTAGAACAATTAGAAGAAACCGACCGCGAAAGCCGGCGTTTCTGTATGGAAAAATTATAACCGATGAACATCGTCGTTATGGTCGGGCAATTGGTGCTCGGTCTGTCCGTTTTAGTTTTCGTACACGAATTGGGGCATTACTTAGCCGCCCGCATCTTCGGCATACGGGTAGATAAATTCTATCTTTTTTTTGATGTGGGCGGCTTTAAGCTGCTGCATTTCCGTATCGGAGAAACCGAATACGGCATAGGCTGGCTGCCCTTGGGCGGATACTGCAAGATTGCCGGAATGATAGACGAGTCGATGGACAGGGATGCGCTCAAAAAGGCTCCGCAAGCGTGGGAATACCGCAGCAAGGCGCCATGGAAACGCTTTATCGTCATCACCGCCGGAGTGTTTATGAACCTCATTACGGGCATCCTTATTTTTTCGGGCATACTGCTCTACAACCAAAAAACTTATCTGCCCACGCAGGAAGTAAACAAAGCCGGTATCTACGCCTACCCCGCCGCCCGCGCCTTGGGCTTTCAATCGGGCGACCGCATTATCGGAACTAAGAAAAAAGCACCGCAACGTTTTTCGGATGCCATTCCCAATAGCCTGCTCTTAGGCGGTAAACTAAACGTGTTGCGCAACGGAAAGCTCCTCTCGATAGAGATTCCTGCCGATACTTACAAACGGCTTGCCGCCGATTCTTCGGGATTTCCCTTTATCGATATAACCAACTATCCTGTTTATGTAGATACGGTGATACCGGGCTATCCTGCCTACCGGGCAGGCTTGAGCAAAGGCGACCTCATCTTGGCTGTGAACCAAATCGAAACTCCTGTTTTCGGGGCGTTCAAAGAAACCTTGGCTCAATACAGAAACGACAGCATAAAACTAAGCGTTTTACGTGGAACGGACACGGTATGCCTGCAACTCAAGGCAGACACCAATGGCACTATAGGCTTCTTATGCAGTCTACCCTTTCAGACCAAAAGGTATTCGTTTGCCTCCGCGCTCCGTTACGGCACGGTGGATGCCTTGGATATGCTCTGGACCAATATCCGAGGCTTAGGCAAGATAGTGCGTGGACAGGAAAAGGCGAGCGAGAGCATTTCGGGTCCTATCGGCATTGCCACCATTTACGGTTCCGTATGGAATTGGGTACGCTTTTGGTATATTACCGGAATGTTGTCGCTTGTGCTTGCATTTATGAATATCCTGCCCATTCCCGGCTTAGACGGCGGACACATGATATTTACCCTCTACGAAATGATTACGCGGCAAAAGGTAAGCGACCAAGTGCTTGAAAAAGCCCAAATGATAGGTATGGCGATTCTCTTCGCGCTGATTATCCTCGTTTTTGCCAACGATATTTTCAAGCTCTTCCGATAAATCGGTGCGCTATTCGGGCTTAATCCGGTTTTCTTTCTGCGGATTTTTATCCTGAAGCGTTTCCTGTTTTGATTTTTCCGCTTTGGCAATCTGTTCTTTGCGTTTTCTCTGCAAGAACATATAGGGAGAGCGTGCGTAAGGCATCTCGTCTTCTGCATCTTCTTTATCGCCATAGCGTTCCACATCGTGCATAAAGATGCTCTCTGTCGAATCGGTATTGGAACCCAACATACGCTCAAAAGCATGGCGTACAAAGCGGGACTTGTCTACCAGCAGAATCATAAGCGAAACGAACAGAATCGAAAACAGGATTACCGAATAGGTAACATTTTTAATAAACTCTCCGCCGGCAACGTCTGCCGCAACAGGAAGTTCCGCCAATACTGCAGCGGCAAGCCCTTTGGGAACCATCATCGAAATTACCGTCTTATCGAAAGGACCCGCCGTCTTAGGCGAGAAAAAGCGGGCGGCAAGAACCCTGCCGAAAAACAAGACGAAAGTTATAATCAAGCCAGTAAGAATGGAGCGCACATCGGAAAATTCGATAGAAATACCGATATAGACAAAAAAGAAAGTTTTGAGCAGAAACACGATTTCGCCAAAAAATACCATTTCGGTCTTGTTCAACTGATGCCCCGCTCCCCCCATTACCTTAATAAGTATCTTGTTCTTTATCGTGTCGATATTCGCCATCGTGATACCGAACACCAAAGATGCGATAGCTCCGCTATAACCCAACAGATTCGCCACTCCATAGATAACGAACACGAATGCCGGCGTGGTAAAGATAGAGTTCTGCAACTTGCGTATACGGGTAAGGAGGCGCGACCACACCAAAGCTCCGGCAAAACCCAACATACCCGCCAATACAAAAGAAGAAAGGATGTTGCCCACAATCGAGCCTACCTGTAGTTTGCCCATTTCCATAGCGTGCAGGAAAGAGAGGGTAAACACGATACACAACACATCGGTGGCAGCCGATTCCAGCACCAGCACCGTGCGCGATTCTTCGCCCATATCCAAAATCCTTACCAAAGGTATGACCACTGCCGAAGAGGTACCGCCCAAAATAGCTCCTAACGTAAGGGCACCCAGCAGTTCCAATCCAAACAGCACACCGATGCAGGTAACCAAAGCCATCGAAAGGAAAAAGCAGAAAAGGGTCAGCTGCATGGTGCTTTTCCATGCCGACTGCATTACCTTAAGCGAAAGCGAGGTTCCGCCTTCAAAAAGAATGACCACAAGGGTAATGGCAACAAAAACAGGACCGCCAACCCCCATGTTCTCGGTGCGGATAAGATGCAGAACCGGCCCCACAAGCAAACCTATGAGGATAAGCAGCAACACATCGGGAATCTTCTTGCGGTTATACATAGAAGCGAACAGATGCGCTGCAAAAACCAACACACCGAAAAAAACCAATGCGAGATCTACATTCATGACCTTTACTTTTTCTATTCCGACAAATAGGTTTCCAACAATTCCATTCCGCAGGTATCGGGAAACAGATCCACAATATTGCAACAGGCAGGAACCAATACCAATTCACCTTGTTTTATTTCCACAGCTTTTCCGTCGGCTTTGAGCACGCCGCCGCCTGCACTGCAAAGATAAACAACAAACGAATCCGTACCCGTAAAATCTTTTTCCACTCCTTGGTTCAGAGGCAGGTAATTGACCCTGAAACGAGGCGTATCTATCATAAGGTTGCTCGTATTGAGCACCCTGCCGTAAGGCATTTTACCGGCTTGTTCCATCGGCTGCCTGCCTTGAACGCCATCGCCGAAATTCAAGGCTTTCAAAGCCTGTTCTATATGCAACTCTCTGGGTTTTCCGTCTGACCCCATACGGTTCCAATCGTAAATACGGTAAGTTATATCGCTGCTCTGCTGTATTTCCGCCAACAAAATGCCGGAACGGAGCGCATGAACCGTACCCGCCGGAATATGGAACAAATCTCCCCTGTTAACTTCTTCCTGATTCAGTATATCTTCTATCCTGCCCTCCTTGAGCGCCTTGAGATATTTCATTTGGTTCACGCCCGGCTTGAATCCGCACACTAAGCGCGCACCTAATTCCGCCTGACGGATAAACCACATTTCGTCTTTGCCTAAACCTTCTTCGCGTTCCATAGCCAACTCATTGTCGGGATGTACCTGTACCGACAAATCCGCCGTGGCATCTATCCATTTGAAAAGCAAAGGAAACTGCAAGCCAAAACGCCTATAAATATCCTCGCCCACCAAATCGCCCATATACACTTCTACCAACTCTACCAAATTATTGCCTTCCAAAAAGCCGTTCGCCACCACCGATTCTTCGCCCTCCAGACCCGAAAGCATCCAAGCTTCGCCGCAATTGGGCATATTTCCGTAATCCAATCCCAACACTCGCTTTATGGAATCTCCGCCCCATACCTTGGATTTGAATATCGGGATAAACTTAAGCGGATATAAAGTTCTTTCTTCCATTTTAGTTGTTTTGAGTTCTGCGTACATACACCGCATAACGGTATTCCAAGCCCGAGGCGGAGTCCGTCTGCCACGCTCCGGCATTATCCAACGCCCATTCGGTACGGTCTAATTCCGGAAAGAAAGTATCGGCGTCAAACGACTGTTTAAGTTCGGTTATATAAGCCTTTTGGCAGTATGGCAGGAACATCCTGAAAACTTGCCCGCCGCCTATCACAAAGGATTCTCCGCTTAAAGGCAGGGCGGCAAGGGCTTCTTCCACACTCCGCACCGTTTTTACGTTTTCCGCATCGTAGTTGGCTTGCCGGCTCAACACCAGATGAAAACGATTGGGCAAGGGACGGCGCGGAAAAGATTCATAGGTTTTGCTGCCCATCAGAATGGTATGCCCTGTGGTGAGTGCCTTAAAATATTTCAGGTCGTCGGAAAGATGCCACAACAACTTATTGTCTTTGCCTATGGCTCCATTGGCGGCGATAGCCACCACCAGACTGAGCATAGGGTTTTGTGTATCGGGAGCTGCCATTAGCGTATGATTATTTTTTGAACACCGTTCTTATGCAAGGTCTGTATGCGCAACACATAGAAACCGGCAGGCAAATCGCGCACATCAATGGCTTGGGCATTAAGTTCTTCCGCATTGTTGAACACACGGCTCCGCAATACCTCTCCGTTCATATTGAACAGTTGCAGGCTGCCGCGCCCGGTCTGTTCTCCTGTCTGCACAAAAAAGCGCTCGGAAACCGGATTGGGATAAACTGAAAATGCCAGTTCCTCACGCCCGGCAATCTGTTCGTTGGCCACATCCGGCAAGGAATCGTACATTCGGTTGTAATACGCAATAATGTAAGAAGCGATATAGTACTGGGGATTATAGGTATCCATACAGTCGCCGCAAGTAACGCCGCTCACACAGTCGGGATTATTCGGATGGCAACGGTCTACGTAATCTTCCTGCAAAATGAAACGCATTTCCATTTCCTTGCTGCCCAACTGCGCCGCCAGATTGTAGTTATAACCCGGCGCTATCGCCCCCGGACACCAGCCCGCACGATTGTATGCCCAAGTTCCGCGCTGCCCGGTGCAGCCGTCGGGATTAGGATTGCATTTCATCCAAGGAGAGTGGGAAAACGAACTCTGATTTACATAAATCGTGTGATGCGCCTCGTAAAATTCGGCAGCGTTGCCCGTATTGTTGGAGCCCCAGCCGTGCCCGGTGGTAACTACCTTGAGGTTCAGTGCCGCCGCTCCCACAGGAGTTTGCACCAACAAAGTATCCATCGGTTGCAGCCTTGCCGGATCGCCAAAGGGAAAATTGCCGTTCCACAACGGAATGATACCGCTGTAGAGGTATTGCGGCATACCTTTTACAAACTCAAAATCGAGCGTGATGTCGTAACCTCCCGAACCCCAAGTATCGATAAACATCCGCATAGGCACTTCACCTTGCAGCCAAGAGGAAAAATCGCTCACATCCAATTCGTGGCTGCAAGGCACCCCGTAGGCGGTAGTATAGCGTATAATCTCGCGCCATTGACCGTCGGGCGTCTGCATTTCCACCCATGCCACCCTGTCCCAATCATCACAACCGCCATCTATCTGCGGGCACTGCATATCCAATTTGGCAACAATGCGCTGATAACTGCCCACATGCTGCGGAAACACAAAAACCCCGCCATTGGTACGTCCCGGCTCCGGAAAATTAATCAACATATGTTCAAACGCCCGAACCGTTCTCGATTGGCTAATACTATCCACCCTTATCCGGCGCGTAAAGGAGGTGTCTTTGCCATTGCTTGCCGATGCGTAGAAGTGAACGGTAAAATCGCCATAATGTCCCGGTATGAAATCGAAACGTGCGGTATTGTCTTTGGTATTCCAATACGATAGCGCGTTCTGACCTTCCACTTCTATCCGGAGGTCGGTAATATGGCTAAAGGATGTGCCTATCTCCGCCCTTGCCCACAGCGGATAAACGAGGGTGTCCGAGGGCATGGCTATAATTTCGGATTCCACCAAAGGCGTAGAAAGGCTTAGGCTGTACAACAAAGGATTTTCTACCTGCACGCCGAATACGTGACGAACCGGATAAAATTCACTGTTTCCCTCCTGCACGGCTTCTATCACCACTTGTTCTTCCGTACCGTCGGAAATCAAGAAAAAGCTATTGCCGTTGCTTTCCAATATACCGGCTGAACCCGAAATCACCGAAAATTTTACCGGCAGCTGCGAAGATGCCGTAGCCTTGAGAGGAACCGTATCTAAGGAAGATACCAAAACAGGCAAAGAGTCTACATACAAACGTTGGTTAGTGCGCAGGTCTTCTGCCGACAAATCTTCTAAAACCCGCAATTCGGCGGTCTGTATCGCACGGTTCCATGTGTTGGTATTGTCTATATACACGATTTTTACAAAACGCCCCTTTACCGCCCCGAAAGACAGATCCTGCACGGAAACATTCGAAACATCTTGCCAAAAAATCCTGCCGATTGCCTGTGCATCGCCCCAATCCGTTGTGTCGTTAGAAACATATAGGGCGTAGTCTTGCAGTTTATCGCTGCTGTTTTGGGCATTGCAGCGGTAGCGGACACCGCACACCTTATGTTCCTTGCCTAAATCGAGAACCAATATAGCCGGCAACGGCAATCTCTGTCCTGTATTTACTGCCCACCATGTGGTGGTGTCGCCGTCAAAGGCATTCTGCACCGGATCAGCCGCCGTCTGACTGTTTATCGAAAGTACCGTATAGGTTTCGGGGGCTATTTCCGTTACCTGCGCCCAAAGACCGCCGCAGAGCAACACCCCTGCCAAAACCGAAAAAAATTTTGCTTTCATATACTTATAAGCTAAAAGAGCGAAGTTACGAAATCGAAGAAGCCGTTTCCGGCTCGATGGGTTCAAAATTGATCCGTTCCTTTTCTATCACCAAGGGGCGTTTGCGCACCTGTGTGTGTACGGCTCCCACGTATTCTCCCACAATGCCGATAAAAATAAGCTGCACGGCAGAAAAGAAGAACAGACCGATAACCAAGGGTGCCTGTCCTGCCGAAAATGAATGCCAGTATATAAGCTTATACACCAAATAGAACAAAGCCACCAAAGCGCTCAGTATCGCCACGCCGAAGCCCAAAAAACAAGCAAGGCGCAAGGGTACTTTTGAATAATTTACAAAGCCCAGCATCGCCATATCGTAGAGCGTGTAGAAATTGTTTTTGGTACGCCCATGTTCGCGACGAGGCTGCACAAAGTTTACCGTAGCTATATCAAAACCAAGTTCCGACACAAGACCTCGAAAATACGGATAAGGATCGTCTATCTGGCGCAATACATCCACAAACTTTTTGTCGTATAGTCCGAATCCAGTAAAGTTCTTTACCTGCTCCACTTCCGACATTTTGGCAATCAGGTTGTAGAATAGTTTGCGAATGGCAAACATCAAGCGGTTTTCCTTACTTTGGTTCTTTACGGCTATCACCACCTTATGCCCTTCTTCCCAACGGGCAATCAGTTCGGGAATTTTTTCGGGCGGATCCTGCAAATCAGAACACATGGAAATCACTGCATCTCCGTAACACTGGCGGATTCCGTGAAAGGGCGAGCGGATATGCCCGAAATTCCGCGCGTTGACGATACAACGGATATGGGAATCTTTTTCTATTTCCTTGCGGATTAACGCAACGGTATTGTCTTTGGAGGCATTGTCGATAAAGATATGCTCGTAGTCGTATTGCGGCAGGCTCTGCATTACCTTACGAATCCTATCGCAAAGGATTGCCACGTTTTCTTCTTCGTTATAACAAGCTGTTATAATGGAAATCTTCTTTTTCATATCCCTAATATCTTATCGGAACCCGCTTACAAAAGTTCCCTGTAATCCGATACAATAAAATCCGCACCGCTGTCAACAGCAAATGTTTCTCCGCCATAACCGCCCGTAAACGCAAGCGTGCACATTCCCGCGTAGCGACCCGCCTCTATATCGGGCAGGGTATCTCCCACCATAACCGCCTGAGAGGGGTCGATATTGAACATACGAACCATAGCTTTGAGAACCTCAGGTTTAGGCAGATGATCTCCCTCAAAATCGGGAGTTCCCACAAAGAAAAAGTGGTCGCTTATTCCTAAGGTTGTCAAAACCTCATAGGTAGGTTTCTTAGGCTTGTTGGTAGCCACATACAGCGTTTTGCCCTGTTCCCGAAGTGTATCTAAAAACTTGAGCACACCGGGAAACAGCACGGTCTGGCGGTATTTTCCTGCCGCATAAAACGCTCGAAAAGTTTGAGCCACCGTTTGCCGTTGTGCCGAATCAAGTTGAGGCGAAATCGCGGAGATGATATCCGGCAAGAGCGGTCCGATGCGCAATTTGGAGGCATCGTATTCCCAACCTAAACTCTGGTAAGCCTGTTCTATACTGCCCAAAACATCTGCCTTGGAATCAGCCAAAGTGCCGTCCAAATCAAAAAAGAAATGATTGAGCCTATACAGTTCGGCTTTCTTATCCGCTTGCATAAAATACCCCTACTTATATTGACCGCCAGCTGCTTCTATCAATTTATCGTAACGCGATTGAAGCATGGCGATACGCTGGGAATCTTCCTCATAAATCATCTTATAAAATTCCCGTTTATTCTTTAGCCACATCAGTTCAAAACCGACCGCTTTAAGAATGCCCTTATCCGCACCCTCCGATACTGCACCCGGCAGTTGAAAAAGTACCTTGCGGGTTTCATAACGGTCTAAAGTTCCTTTGGGTAAACGATTAAAAAACTCTATGGATGCTGCCGAAACACCACCGCCTATCACACATTCCTTATTATGTTTCTTAGCTTCAACACATAATTCTTCCGCTATCTTGAAAACAGGTTCAGAGTTTATATCTTCCCGTGTCAAACCCATCGAACCGGTCATATCCACACGCCCTAAAACAATCCCCTTAAGTTCTTCTACTCCGGGAATCTTCATCATATCGGCAAAATTCTTGTATCCCGTATAGGTTTCCACATTGATAAGAAAATCCACTTCATCCCATTCATCTTTTGGATAAACCATATGAGTGGCAGCCAAATATTTCTTAAGGGCATACGGAGTTTCTATCATCGGAGCCACAATGCGGGTAACGCCAATGGAACGGGCATCGTACATATCGCGGATTGCCTCGCAACCACCTATTTTGATAGTCAAATCCAAGCCTGCCTTGGTTACCACCTCTTTCAAGCGCAAGGCTTCTTCCATGCGGGTTCCCTCAGCTTCAAATTCTGCTTTTACCCCTATCACATAGTGATTTTCTTTAAGGTCTTTAAGTTGGTCAACCATTCGCTGTTCCAACGCATTCATAATACTATTCGTTTATAGGATTGATAATCATGTTTTGCAAAAACTCTTCACGAGGCAAGAACGGATACAAGTCTTCGAGCGGCTTCGACACCATTTTTCCGTCGGACTTGCGAACCGAAGATGTTTTGGGTTGAAAGATATAATTATGCGGCAACATCACCTCACATACCATAGGTTTATCTATGGCACACATTTCCTGTATCTTTTTATTCACATCTTCATTGCGCTCAATCCGCATGGGTACAAAACCGAACGATTCCGCCAATTTCATAAAATCGGGAAATACCACACCCGAATCAGAATCTATACCGATATGCCGCCCCTCAAAAAAGTTGTTTTGAGTCTGACGAATCGAGATATATCCTCCATTATTGAGAATTACCAATTTCAAATTTATCTTGTTGGCTATTGCTGTACTCAATTCCTGTATATTCATCATCAGACTGCCTTCCCCTCCCAAACAAACGTGCATACTGCCCGGTGTAGCCAGCGCCGCTCCAATAGCTGCAGGTAGGTCATAACCCATAGCTGCACAACCCGAATTCCAAAACCAACGCTGTCCTTGTTTTACCTTAACCGCCTGAAAACCGATTACACACGCACTTCCGTTGGCAGTTGCCACTACTGCATTTTTAGGTAAGGTTCGACTGAGAGCATCTACAAAATAATAGGGATTCACCATACCCGGCTTTTCAAATTCAGGCAACACAACTGGATATTTTATTTTTCGTTCTAAAGCCCACAAAAGCCATTCATCATATTTCTTACGCGGTGTATAATTCAAGAGCGCGTCAAAAAAGGCGGAGGCATCTGCTTCTATGGCAAGATAGGATTGAACTGTTGGCTTTTGCATTTCTGCCTTATCAACGTCAATGCAAACCAATTTGCCACCGCGGGCAAAATACTCGTAATTATAGCTCGTCTGCCGAATATTGTTGCGCGAGCCCACACTTAAAACCAAATCTGCGTTTTGTAAAGCGAAATTACCGCTACGGCTACCCAAGGTACCGATACGCCCAACAAAACAAGGATGTTCCTCATAAAGCATATCCATGCCGTTGAATGTACCCAAAGCGGGAATTGGCATTTTTTGCAAAAACGCATACATCTTTTCTTGCGCACCGCTTATTCGGATACCGTTCCCTGCTATCAACACGGGGCGTTCACAAGAATCCAGCAAGTCAAAGAGTTTCTGCATCTGCGCCGAATCCGGTTGTTTTCGTTGCGGTTCATCCACTTCGGGCTTTTCCCTATCCAACGCCGCCTCATCCACCAATGCCCCCTGTATATCCATAGGCACATCGATCCATACCGGACCGGGTCTACCCGATAAGGCGGTATGCACTGCCTCGTCTAAGATACGGCGTACATCCTCTACCTTTCGGATTTGCGCCGCATACTTTACCAAAGGCTTCACTACCGAAATAATATCCACCTCTTGGTCTCCAAGTTGCCGCAATGGCAATTCAGGACAAGCCGCAATGGTAGTAGACTGTTTTACCTGACCCGAAATATAGAGCACGGGAACCGAATCCGTCCATTGCCCCATTACGCCGGTAAGCGTGTTCAATCCTCCGGGACCTGTAGTGATATTGACCACGCCCAAAGGTTTTCCAGCACGCACATAGCCCTCCGCCGCAATGGCACAAGCCTGTTCGTGATGACAGCAGGTATAGGCAATTCCACTCTGATACACGGCATCGTTCAAGTGCATGGCACCGCCTCCGGTAATCATAAACACCCGTTCCACACCATAAACTTCTTTCAGTCTTCTGAATATATAATCGCTCGCTCTCATTTGTCGTACAATAAACAATTTCGGTTCAAGGTATCTTTTATAGAACCATACCATGAATACAATTCTTCAAGGGCTTTTTGCATAGGGGTAAAGTGCAGGACTGCGCCCATCTCCTCCCGCAAACGCGCATTGCTGCCCGTATAAGGCAAGCCCATTCCGTCAGTCCCCACCTTCATAGGCAAATCTTTGCCCGATAATTTGATTACCTTCCTGCCCAAATCAAGCAAGGAAGAAACTTCATCAGGCGTAATATTATAGGCTCGATACCGAGGTTTATTTTCGATAAACCAAGCCAGAATCGATGCCAAATCAGGGGCGTACAGATAGCTGAAATCCCTGTCCTGCCTCAACGTTACCGGCAAATCGAACAAGGTTTTGCAAATGGCGTTCGATATAAACCGAATCGCATAGTCTTCGTATTTGCCAAAGATGCCGAAGATGCGTAAATCCACTATGTCTTCGGGGCAATGTTCCATATACCTACCGCAAACATATTTGTTGTAGCCGTGTTCGTCGATGGGTATATGCTGCCCAAAATAATCCTCGCTCATCATCGGCATATAATGCCGCATATCATAAATCGCACCTGAACCGAGATTGAGAATCCGACCGCAACGGTCTGCGTGACGCAAAAGATTAAAGAAAATCCGATTGTTCGTATAAAACAGATTCGTTAAGTCGGGTGCGTTTCTATGTCCGGGCTTTACCGCCGCATGAATTACGGCATCAAAGCGATGTAAACTAAAATAACTGTCGGTGCTTTCAGTATCCGCCAAATCCAGCTCCGCGTGCGAGGGGGCATACAACTCGTATGTTTGGGAAAGAACGCTTTCCTTAATATTCTTTCCTATAAAGCCGCTTCCGCCGGTAAGCAGTATCTTTTTCATTGCCCGATGTATTGCTCTATCTGTTCAACGCAAAGCGCGTAAACATCCGTATCGCGGTAACGCTTGTACCAATCTACCGTCAGGGCTATGGTTTGTTCCATATCCAAACGAGGTCTCCACCCCAAGCCAAAACGAGCCTTGCTGATATCAAGCATCAACAGATTGGCTTCATGCACGGCATCCGGATCAGAAAGATCTTGCAGACTGCCTTGTCCGTAGGCTTTTACCACAGCTTGCGCCACTTCCCATACAGGAGTTATGCCCGAAGTTTCAGGACCGAAATTCCAGCCCTCGCAATAGGCGGTCGGTTCTTCCCACATTTTTTTTGCCAACAGCAGATAGCCGCTCAAAGGCTCAAGCACATGCTGCCACGGACGAACCGCCTTGGGGCTTCGGATTCCTATCGGATTGCCGGATTCCAAGGCTCGTATGCAGTCGGGCAGTATTCGGTCTTGCGCCCAATCGCCACCTCCTATTACATTGCCGGCACGTGCGCTGGCAACGCTCTTGCCGTGCTTAGCATATTGCGCCGGATTAAAGAAACTGCGCCTCCAGCTGCTGATGGCTATTTCTGCCGCACCCTTGCTGCTGCTGTAAGGGTCGTAACCGCCCATAGGTTCATTTTCGCGATACGCCCAAATCTGCTCCTTGTTTTCGTAGCATTTATCGGTGGTTATCATTACCGCTACTTTGACGCCGGGTGTGGCACGCACCGCTTCCAGCACATGGATAGAGCCCATCACGTTAGTCTGATAGGTTTCTACCGGTATCTGATAAGAGAGCCTTACCAAAGGCTGGGCGGCAAGATGAAATACGATTTCAGGCTTATATTCGGCAAATACGGCTTTAACCTTTTCGGCATCGCGTATATCCACGCGCAAATCCGCCTTAATCTTACCGCCTATGCCCGAAAGCACGTAGTTGTCACGCTCGGAATAAGGATCCAGCGCCATACCGACTACCTCCGCGCCCATTCGGTGCAGCCAAATCGCGAGCCAACTGCCCTTAAAGCCCGTATGTCCTGTAATCAGAACTCTTTTGTTTTTGTAAAAGTTGTCAAACATCGCTTCCGTTTCCGCAAAGTTTTGTTGCCTCTACTTCCAAATACGCCAAGGAGCTTGGTTTTTCTCCCACATTTCTTCCAATTCGCGTTTTTCGCGCTGGGTATCCATCGGTCTCCAGAATCCATAATGGCGAAAAGCCACCAATTCGCCCTCGGCTGCCAAGGTTTCGAGCGGCTTGCGCTCCCAAATGGTATCGTCTCCGTCTATATAATCTAACACTTCGGGTTCAAGCACAAAAAAGCCTCCGTTTATCCAACTCAAGTCGCCCTTTGGCTTTTCTTGAAAGGAAAAAACCTTTACCTCATCCTGTTCGTTAAACTTGATGGCACCGAAGCGACCCGAAGGCTGCACTACGGTAACGGTTGCCTTTTTCTTTTGTTCCTTGTGGAACGCAAGCAGGGCGTTCACGTCTATATCCGCCACTCCGTCGCCATAGGTCATCATAAACGGTTCTCCGGGATTAAGATAATCCTTGATACGCTTGATGCGACCGCCGGTCATTGTGTTCAAACCGGTATCCACCAAGGTTACTTTCCAAGGTTCAGCCTGAGAATGGTGTATCTGCATGCTGTTATCCCGCAAGTCTATGGTGAGGTCTGCCTGTTGCAGAAAATAGTTGGCAAAATACTGCTTGATCATATTTGCCTTATAACCACAACAAACAATAAACTCATTGATACCGTAGTGCGAATAAATCTTCATAATATGCCACAACATCGGTTTTCCGCCGATTTCAACCATCGGTTTGGGACGTATATCGGTTTCTTCCGAAAGCCGGGTTCCGAAACCTCCTGCCAAAAGCACTACTTTCATAGCTTTTCTGTTTTTAGGCAATTCTATTCCAAACCTTTTTCTTTCAAAAAGGCGTGGATTTGATTGAACGAATATTCGATTTGAGCGGCGGTCAAGCCGGGATATGTACCCAAGAAAAACGTGCGTTCCATAATGGCATCCGTATTTTCGAGATTGCCTACGATACGTTTTTCCACCTGTAGATATGCCGGTTGCTTTACCATATTGCCGGCAAAAAGGTTGCGGGTCTCTACCCCCATACGGCTCAGATAGTCGGTAAACTCCGTGCGGGTAAAGCCGGCATTCTCCCTTACCGTAACCGGATAGGCAAACCATGCCGGATCGGAACCGGGCTCCGCCACCGGCAGGATAAAGAATTTTTCGAGCGGCTTGAAGCCTTTTTCCCATGCGAGGAAATTTTCTTTACGCTTTTCTACAAAAGAGGGCAGCTTGTCCATCTGCGCACTTCCGATAGCCGCCTGCATATCGGTCATCTTAAGGTTGTATCCGATATGGGAATACACGTATTTGTGGTCGTAACCCAAGGGAAGTTCGCCGTATTGCTTGGTATAGCGGCAGCCGCAACGGTTGTTTTGACCGCCCTCACAAGAACAGTCGCGCCCCCAGTCGCGAAAAGAGCGCACCGCCTTGGCAATAAGCGGGTCGTTGGTGCAGACCATGCCGCCCTCGCCGGTAGTGATATGGTGAGCCGGATAAAAGGAGAAAGTGGAAACATGCCCGAAAGTACCCGCTTTTTTGCCTTTGTAGGTGGAACCGAGCGCGTCGCAACAGTCTTCAACCACCCACAGGTTATATTCTTGAGCAAGTTTCATCACCTCTTCCAGACAGAACGGATTACCCAAGGTATGCGCCAGCATGATGGCGCGGGTATCGGCGGTTATGGCGTGGCGAGCCTGCTCTATAAGCATATTGTAGTTGCCCGGCTCCACATCCACAAATACCGGAACAAGTCCGTTCTGGATAATCGGGTTTACGGTAGTGGGGAATCCTGCCGCCACTGTAATTACCTCATTGCCTTTTTTAAGGCGTTTGGAACCGAACAGAGGACTAGTAAGGGCTGTAAGAGCCAGCAGGTTGGCGGAAGAACCCGAATTAACGGCAAAAGCGTGTTCCAAACCTATGTATGCCTTGAACTTATCGGTAAACTCCTTGGCATACCTGCCTTCGGTAAGCCAAAAATCCAAGGAGGAATCCACCAGATTTACAATTTCGTTCTGATCGAACACCCTCCCTGCATACCGGACCTCTTGCTTCTGCCCCGCCTTAACCGCAGGCTTTTTACCGAACTGCACCTTGTAGTATTCGGCGGTAAGCCGCTTTATCTCCTCCCGCAATTCATCGGCGGTCTGAACCTTCTTTGCCATTGTTCCAACTATTCGGATTGTTATTCGGCACCCATTACTTCAACGCCCTGCGCAATCTTGGCTATCATACCCTGCAAGGTCTTTCCGGGTCCCACTTCGATAAAGCGGGCAGCTCCGTCGGCATGTATATTCTGCACTATCTGAGTCCAACGAACCGGAGAGGTAAGCTGAGCTATCAAATTCTGTTTAATCTTTTCGGGATCGGTGTAAGGCTTGGCATCCACATCCTGATAAACAGGGCAGATGGGCGTGTTGAACTTAGTGGATTCGATAGCCGCCGAAAGTTCCACGCGAGCCGGTTCCATCAAAGGAGAGTGGAAAGCCCCTCCCACCTTGAGCGGCAAAGCCCGCTTGGCTCCTGCCTCCTTGCATTTCTGACAAGCTTCCTCTATCCCTTTCATACTGCCCGAAATAACCAGCTGACCGGGATTGTTGTAGTTTGCAGCCACCACCACTTCGCCCGAAATGCCGGCGCATATTTCCTCTACCTTTTCATCGGGAAGCCCCAAGATAGCCGCCATTGTGGAGGGATTCATCTCGCAGGCTTTCTGCATCGCGTTGGCACGTTTAGACACCAATACCAGCGCATCTTCAAAGTTCAAGGCTTTATTGGCAACCAAAGCCGAAAATTCGCCCAAGGAGTGACCCGCCACCATATCCGGCTTAAAATCAGGCAGGCAAGCCGCCCAAATTACCGAATGAAGGAACACGGCAGGCTGCGTAACCTTGGTCTGCTTCAAATCTTCATCGCTGCCTCCAAACATAATGTCGGTAATCTTAAAGCCAAGGATACTGTCGGCTTTTTCAAACATTTCCTTTGCCTGAGGATATTTTTCGTACAGGTCCTTACCCATACCCGAAAATTGCGCTCCCTGACCGGGAAAAACATAAGCAGTCTTCATCTTTATCTCCTTTATCAGATTAACTTGCAAAGATACAAAAGTCGAGCGCAGAAGCCAAACGCATAACCCAAACTTACTTGGGTTTCAACTCCTTTCCTGTATAAAGAACAAATGGAAAACGGAGCCCTCTTTAGGCTCGCTTTCAACCCACACCCTTCCGCCATGCTGCTTCATAATGGAAGCTACATAACTCAAGCCTAATCCAAAGCCCTTTACATCGTGCAGGTTACCGGTAGGAACCCGGTAAAGTTTATCGAAAATCTTTTTTTGGTTTGCCTTGGCAATGCCGATACCGTTGTCTTTGACATCCACTATGACACCCCCCTCGGCATTATGTGTAAAGATTTCTATAACAGGCTTTTCTGTGCAATACTTATTGGCGTTGTCTATCAAGTTGGAAATAATATGCACAATATGGGTGCGGTCGCCGGTAACCGTATCGTTCTGAGCCTCCAAATGCGTTATGATACGTCCGTTCTTGTGCATTACCTGAAAACCGGTATTGTTGACCGCCTCCTCTATCGCCTTGTGCAGCGAAAATTCCGTCTTGTTCAGGAAATAATCGCCTTTCTCCATCTTTGAAATCTGAATAATCTGACCGCTGAGGGATTGCAGGCGTTGGTTTTCGTGACGGATAATCCTCAACAGGTCTTTAAGGCCCTCCTGATCGTAGTGCATATCGGGGTCGTCTAAAGACTCGCATACCAAAGCGATGGTGCTCACAGGGGTCTTTATCTCGTGGGTAACGTGGTTGATGAAATCGCTCTTCATCTCGGTAAGCTTCTTCTGCCTCCAGATTGCCACCACCGTATAAACAAACACATATATTAATAAAACGAACAGCACGACAGAAGCCACCACCAAATACCACATCTGGGTAAAGATAAAGGCGAGGCGGTTGGGAAAATACAGCAACAGATACGTAGGATAATCGGTTGGTTGAGAGGGAAACAAACGGTATATGAGCCGACTTTGCACAAGTTCAATCCCGTATTTTCCTGTTTTCTGCAAAAGAATCTTGGAACTGTAACTGCTGTAAACACCCCATTCGCAAGCCGTGTTCAGATTATGGGCAAGCAATGCCGCCGTAATCATGGAATCCAATTCCTTAGGCTGAATCTGCGCCCCTACCTCCCTTTCGGGAGCCTGACTCAAGGAGAAACGCAACATCTCGTTGAGCACCCGCCGGGCATACATCAAATCGTTGCGCTTTTGCAGGAGCCGGGCGTAAACCTGCTCTATCTCCCTACGCAAGGTATCGGGTATATATCCCGCTTCCGCCTCTGCCTGCATAAAACTGCCGCTAAGGGCAACGCCGTTTACCGTATCGCTCCATTCCATACTCCTTATCCTCTCCCCCACCAAAGAATAGCTGCCGTCTTCTTTCCACACCAAACCGCAGTATTCGTGCAACACCTCAGGATAAGCGTAGCGCAAAGCCGCTATGCGTTCATCGGTCGAGTCTAACTCTCCGTCTAATTTCCGCAAGTTCTGAACCCGCAAGAATCGGGCTGAAGCACCGCCTTTGTCTAAGGCAGCGATTACTTCTTCCATAGCCGCATGTGCCGAATGGTTTATAAAATCCTCCCCTATGGCGAAAATGCGCCTAGTCCAATAGAACTGCACCGACAGCAATCCCACAAGGGAAAGCGTCATAGCAAACGAGATAAGAAGAAGTCTTTGTTTTTTCATGCGGTATTGCCGCTACGGTTTAAGTACCAGCTGCACTGCCTGACGGCTGCGTTGTTCAAGCATCACCTGAAAATCGCCCACGATGCGGTCTATCACTTCCTGTGTATAATGGCGGATAGTAACCAATTTCAAGTTGCCGTTATAGCGGCAGTCGTAACGGCTCGAAAGCGTTTCGATAACCGCAGGCACATTGCCTTTGTCGCCGTCTAAGCATACCGAAAAGCTCAATGCCGAATTCTGCATCATGTTTACTTTCAAGCCATACTTTACAAAACATTCAAATATCTCGGAAAGATTGTGTTCGTCTACAAACGAAAAGTCTTTGGGATAAATCGACAGCAGAATCTGATTGTTCTTAACGATATACGAAGGAATCTTGCTGTTGGGAACATTGTCCAGACCCACCCACGTGCCGGGTGCTTCCACATCCACAAAAGAACGCACATTCAAAGGAATATGCTTGTTCTGCAAGGGTTTTATCGTTTTGGGGTGAATGATGCTGGCTCCGTAATAAGCCAGTTCCGTAGCATCGAGATACGAGATATAGTCTAACTTTTCGGTATGATGAAAATATTTTGGATCGGCATTCAACACACCCGGAACGTCTTTCCATATCGTGATTCTTTCCGCATCGAGGCAATAGGCGAACACCGCCGCCGAATAATCGGAGCCCTCGCGGCCGAGCGTTACCGTATCGCCCGCTTCGTTGCAGGCAATAAAGCCCTGCGTTATGACAATCTGAACCTGCTCGTCAATACTGTTTGCCACCGCCTCGCGAATACGGCTTTCGGTAGTTTCCCAAACGATTTTTCCTTCGCGGAAACGACCGTCGGTCAACAACAGTTTGCTGGCATCCAACTCGTTGTTGTATATGCCCACTTCGCTCAGATAAGCAGACACCACGCAGGTAGACAGGCGTTCTCCGTAAGAAACCACGCGGTCGTAGGCTTGGTCGTAAGGAAATTGGTCTATGCCGCTCAATTTGCCGTAAAGTTCTTCAAACAGCGTACGCACTTTAGAAAACACCGTATGGGAAGCCTTGGGAAACAAATCGTGCAGTATCTGGATATGGCTCGCCATCAAGTCTTTGAAAAGTCCGTCACGATTGTCCCGATGATGATAAAAGGCATCTAAAACAGCTTCTAAAGCATTGGTGGTCTTGCCCATTGCAGATATAATCACGCAAACGGAACCATGCACCTGCGTATTGAGTATATCCGCCACATTTCTCACGGCATCGGCATTCTTTACCGATGCTCCTCCGAATTTATATACTTCCATTTTTCTTTTATATCTTTTTGTCTATAATTTTTCCGAAATCAGCGTTTGGAACACCTTGCCAACAACATAAAATCCGCAACACAAAGGGCGGTCATAGCTTCTACCACGCTTACCGCTCGTGGAACGCAGCACACATCGTGCCTGCCCGAAATTTCCATACGGTGCAGCTTGCCGTCTTCGCCCAACAAATCCTGTTCCTGCGCAATGCTCGGTATGGGTTTGAACGCCACGCGGAAATACAGGGGCTCTCCGGTGGAGATTCCGCCCCGCACGCCTCCGCAAAGGTTTTCTTCGGTTGTGCCGTCGCTGCGCCAACGGTCGTTGTGCTGACTTCCTTTCATACGCGAAGCCTCAAAACCGCAGCCTATTTCAAATCCACGCGCCGCATTGATGCCCATCATGGCATACGCCAAACGCGCACTCAGTTTGTCGTAAGCAGGTTCTCCCCAGCCTGCGGGAATCCCTGTAACGATACAGGAAACCACGCCGCCTACGCTGTCTTTTTGTTCGCGTGTTTCCTTAAGCAGTTTCTGTATGGCTAAATCGGTAGCCTTGTGCGGGCATCGGCTCGCGAAAGACGGTGCTTCCGCAACGCTTATCGACGAACCGTCGGGAATACTTATGTTGCCTATGCTCAGCGTATATGCGTTTACCTGCACATCTTGCGTATAGAGCAGCATTTTGGCAAAGGCACCGCCTACCACGCGCACCACCGTCTCGCGAGCCGATGCCCTGCCTCCGCCTTGGGCATCGCGGATACCGTATTTGCGAAAGTAGGTGTCGTCGGCGTGGGAAGGGCGGAACATCTGTTCCAAGGCTTGGTAGTCGGCACTATGGGCATCTTGATTGCGGATGATGAAGCCGATAGGCGTTCCTGTGCTTTTGCCTTGATGAACTCCCGAAAGTATCTCTATCCGGTCGCTTTCCTGTCTGCCGCTGCCCACTTTTTGCGAGGGGCGGCGGTTGCGCAAGTCGGTCTGCAACAAATCCATATCGATGGGCACGCCCGCAGGGAAACCGTCTATCATACCGCCTACCGCCGCTCCGTGCGACTCGCCGAAACTACTCAATCTCAATATTCTGCCAAAAGTATTCATAACTTTATTCTCTGTAGTAAATACGTTTTACCCTTTGCGAAACGCCGGTCAATATCTCGTATGGAATCGTATCGAGGGCTTCTGCCAGAACCGAAATGGGATTTTCCTTACCGAACACGATTACCTCATCCTTTTCGGCTATGTCCGTGCCTGTAATATCTATCATACACATATCCATACACACGCTTCCGATAATGGGCACAAGATGACCTTTTGCCCACACCTTGCCCTTGCCGTTGCCCAGATGACGGTTCAATCCGTCGGCATACCCTATACCGATAACGCCTACCTTGGTTTCCCTCTCCGCCACAAAACGCCGCCCGTAACCCACCGCATCGCCGGCGGGAACAGTACGCACCTGAGAAACCACCGTTTTAAGCGTACTCACCGTTTCAAGGCAAGCCTGCATCTTATCGTCGGTACCTACGCCATAAGCCCCTATGCCTAAACGCACCATATCGAACTGGTATTCGGGAAAACGAAAGATGCCTGCCGTATTTAAGCAATGGCGCAATATCTTGTAGGGAAACGCGCTTACGATACGCTCGCTCCATTGGGCATAGCGTTCCAGCTGCGCTTGGGTATAATTATCCATTTCGGGCATATCCGCCGTAGCCAAGTGTGTAAACACCGACTGTAGCTTGCAGCGTGGCTCAGCCTGCAATGCCGCTATCAAAGCCGAAAGATCCGCTTCTTCAAACCCCATTCGGTGCATACCCGTATCTAAACCGATATGTATTCTCACGCTGTCTTTTCCGTCAATGCCCATACCGTTCATACAGGAGCGCAAGGATTCGAGCGTGCGGAAATTATAGATAACCGGTTCTATGCCGTAGCGCAAAACCGTTTCCATACCTTCTTCTTCGGGGTTCATACACATAATGGGCAGATTGATGCCGTTGTTGCGCAGGGAAACCGCCTCGTCGGGATATGCCACCGTTACATAGTCTACGTGATTGTAGACCAAAGTTCCGGCAATTTCGTGGCTGCCGCTGCCGTAAGAAAAAGCCTTGCCCATTACCATAAGTTTGGTCTGCGGCTTGAGCAGGCTTCTGAAAAAGTTGATATTATGCACCAATGCGGTAAGGTTCACCTCCAAAACGGTTTGGTGTACCTTGCGTTGCAGCCGGGATGCAATCCTTTCAAAACTGAATATACGTGCGCCCTTGAGCAAGACTGCCTTTCCGTAATACTGTTCTAAGGAAAACGCGGCAAGAAAAGAATCCGTATCGGGATAGAGGCGGGCGTTGAGGCGTGAAAACGCGCCTTTCTGCCTTTGCATAGCCGGGCCTATTCCCACCATTTCGTCAACGCCCTTAGCCCCAAGTACCTCCGCCACTTCGCGGTAAAGTTCTTCTTCGGAACGTCCCGATTGCAGTATATCCGACAGAATCACACACTTGGAGCGCGCGCCTGCATTCTGGCACAAAAAGTCTAAGGCAACGCAAAACGAATTGAAATCGGAATTATACACATCGTTTACCACAAAGCCGTTGCCCACTCCCTCCTTCATTTCCATACGCATTTCCACTGCCGGAAGATGCGCCATCAAAGGAGCGATGGTGCTGTTGTCGTAGCCCAAGAGCAACATCGCCAGCCAGCAATGAATGGCATTTTCAACAGATGCCTTGTCGGAAAAAGGTATTTCAATGGCTATTTCATCCTGTCCGTATCGGGCGCGGAGGCGCGTTCCTCCGTTTTCACGTATCAATTCCAAAACGCGCAAATCGGCATCCGTAGCCGCTTTGGTAGTCCACGTAGCCTTGCGTAGCCTGTCTGAAAGAATGCCTTGTTCGGTTTGCCGTGCTACCTGTTCGCCTATTTCCGTATAATCGGCGCAATACAGAAGGGTCTGCGCCTGTTTGAAAAGCCGGAGCTTTTCGGCAATCTTGGCTTTTGTGCCGGTAAACCCGGCATCGTGGGCAGATCCTATATTGGTAAAGATACCGAAAACAGGACAAATCATCTCAGCCAAGATTTCCATTTCGCCCGCTTGGGAAACCCCCGCCTCAAAAACAGCCGCCTCGTGTTCGGGCTGCATCTGCAATACCGACAAAGGCACACCGATTTGCGAATTGTAGCTTTGCGGACTTCTTACAACGTGCTTAGAAGCACCGAGCAAGAAAGAAAGCCATTCTTTGACTATCGTTTTACCGTTGCTTCCTGTAATGGCGATAACCGGAATGTTGAACTTTTTACGATGTGCGGCAGCCAAAGTTTGTAATGCGGTCAGGGTATCGGGCACCTGTATGAAAAAGGCATCCGGCATAGAAGCGTATTCCGCCCTGTTTTCGCTTATCAAGAAGAAACGGACACCGCTTTGATACATACTGCGGATATATTCATGCCCGTTTCCCTTGCGGGTAACCAAGGCAACGAACATACGCCCCTGCCCTCTGCCGGCAATGCGGCTGTCGGTAACGATGCGTTCTACCGAAATATTTTCGGCAGGCAACGCGGGCAGGCACTTGCCACCAACGGCATCCACTATCTCACGCACGTACAGGCTGGCAGTCTTCATCGGCTATCGGTTTTTATCTCAGTTTTCTTCGTGACCGTCTCTCTTATACGAAGCGGCGTGGTAACCCAAAGGATTCTCGTTGAGTTTGGCATTCTGCTGACGGGCTGCCACTATATCTACCGCCGTGCACAGCGCACGGAAAAGCGAGCGGAAGGCTTCTTCGGCATTGCCGCTGCCAAATACGGTTTCTATATGCACTATCGGAAGCCCCGCCGTATAGTAGCAGCAGTCTTCTTTGGGGCAGGCGTCAAAAACCTTTTCCATCTGTTCTTTGTACATACACAGCACCGCATCGAAAGCGTAACGGTCGGGCTTTACAAAGAACTCTTTAGACGCATAGGGACCGAACACCGGGATTCCCTCCTCAAAAAGACGGGTTACCAAAGGCTTGAGCACGTTTGTATCTATAGGCGAATCGGCGCAGAGCACGGCAATACGGGGCGTAGTAATGGAAAAATCGGACTGCAGAACGGCATACAATGCCCTTAAACGCTGTTCGATACGTTGTGTATCGAGATAGGTGGCAAGATCCTGACGGCTCGCGGTGGTTAAAAAATTAAGGCGCATCGAGCGAGCCAGCAACATGCGGAAAGGATTGGCGTGAAACACTTCTGCCACTGCCACAGCCTGATTCTTGAAATCGGCGTGCTTTTGGCGCACTTTGGTTTCATCAAGCGGCAGAGAAACCAAGGCGTGCAGATGCCCTTCGGCAAGATGCCGGATACCTGCCTGCAAAGGCAACAAGGCATCTTCGGTTTCTTCCGAAGCGGTCTGCAATACCTGCACATTCCTGCCCTTTATATCCTGTATCTGTTGCTGAGCCACGACCTTGAGGTCTTCCCTGCCTGCTTTTTCCGCCGCTTGCAACAAGTCTTTTGGCGAACCGTAAACAAAGGGCAGCACGCTGTCGAATATGGAATTATCAAAGAACAAGCGTGCCATTGCACCGTAGTTCAAGGATGAACCGTCGCCGGGGGTAATTCCCACGCGCAAACGGGAACTTTCCGATGGGCGTTTAACAGGCACCTCCTGCGGCTGCGGAGCTTCGGTCTGTTGCGCCGGTTCCTGCGCGCTGCCTTTTAATATGGGTCGGCTTATATTTCTGTTTCGAGATTTTTCCATACTTGTTCTGTCTTAAATTTTATCCAATCGGGAGCAGGCTTCTAAAAACCGTACCATCAGGCGTACTCCAAAACCTGTGGCACCCGGACCGCGATAGGCATCGCGTTTATGCAGAAATTCCACGCCCGCCACATCTAAATGCACAAAAGGCGCATCGGTAAAATGCCCCACGAACTTGGCTGCCGTAATCATGCCTGCCGACGCTCCTTTGGCGCAGTTCTTCAAATCGGCAACTTCCGACTCCAATTCCTTTTCGTATTCTTTCCACATCGGAAAAAAACAAAGCCTCTCGTGGGTACGTTCTCCGTTTTCCATCAACATCGGAACATAACGCTCTGCCCTTTCCTGCATGGCAACGATTCCTTCGCTTCCCAAGGCGCGGGATGCCGCCCCTGTCAAGGTAGCCATACTTACCACCAAGGCAGGCTTCAGATTTTTCTGCGCGTATGCCACCGCGTCAGCCAAAAGCAGGCGACCTTCGGCATCGGTATTGGTAATTTCTACCGTTGTTCCGTTATACATCTTAATTACATCGCCGCAAACCAAGGCATTGCCGTTAAGACGGTTATCGGTAGCGGGCAGCAGGGCTATCACATGAAGAGGCAACTTCATCTGCGCCACACAGCGCACAATGGACATCGCCAAGGCAGCCCCCGCCATATCGGTCTTCATATCCTCCATAAAGTTGCCGGTCTTGATGTTCATGCCACCGGCATCAAACACCACGCCCTTGCCTACCAATACAATCGGTTTCTTGTTCTTGGGCTTGGGCGGCAGATACTCCATTTGGGTAAAGGAGGGTTCGTCCACGCTTCCTTTATTCACGCCCAGCAAACCTCCCATTCCCATCTTTTGCAAATCTGCCTTAGACCACGACTTCACCGCCACGCCCATCTTGCCGGCATCCTGCTTTGCCCATTTTGCCAAACCCTCGGCATTCAGGGCTGTAAAAGGCAAATCGACCAAGTATTTGCAACGGTTCACTTCATCGCAGAGCAGCTTAACCCGCCCCATTTCCTTTTGCACGGAAGCGGCAGCCTTAAGACTGATTGCCACGCCCTGTGCCTTTTCGGTCTTGAACTCGTCAAATACATAAGACGACAGATACAAGGCTTCCATAAAAGCCAATATCTCGTCTGCATTGCGCCACGCGCTGCCGTCTACCTCAATCCTGCCAATCTTTTCCTTGCGTAAAACCGACCATATCTGCGCTGCCGTACGGCGAATCTTTTCTAAGCGTTCCGCCTCCTCTTTGATTTTTTGCGGCTCAAACACCACCACCCGACATTGAGGGTAAGGCAAGAGGCAATAGTCCGCTTCTTTCCGGGCTTTCTCGCCCACATAGCGCGCCTCCTCGACATTCATTCCCGGCAAAGCCTTCTTTGCAGCAACCAAATAGATTATCGCCGATTTTTTCTTTTCCATCTCAAACTACTTTTCGTCTGCCATCGTAACCGCCTTGGCAAGCCGCGTTGCCGTATTGCCGTGATGCAGTTCGTAATGGGGGCAGTCTTCGTGTTTTCCCACCTCGGCACACGAACCGCAAGCCTCCGCACCGCCGTTCTCGCGCATCGCGCAACGGTGCGAAAACTCGCCGTTTTTCTTCAGCCATACCCTCACGCCCAATCCGGCAACGCACAATGCCACCAAAACAAGCGTCAACAATAGCAGTTTCAACATCTCCTATTCTTCACCTTCGGTAAATTCGGGCTCTCCGCCATTTTCTTTGGCACGCAAGGCGGCACGTACTTTGGCTTCTAATTCTTCGCTCAATTCGGGATTGTCCGCCAAAAGCTGCTTTACCGCATCACGCCCCTGTCCCAATTTGGTATCGTTGTAACTGAACCACGAACCGCTCTTTTTGAGCACCGAAAGGTCCACACCCAAGTCGATAATCTCTCCTATCTTGGATATACCCTGTCCGTAAAGCAAATCGAACTCCGCCTGACGGAAAGGAGGCGAAACCTTATTCTTTACCACCTTTACCTTTACGCGGTTTCCCACCACATTGTCGCCCTCCTTAATCTGCGATATACGGCGTATATCAAGACGAACCGAAGCATAGAACTTAAGCGCGTTACCGCCGGTGGTGGTTTCGGGATTTCCGAACATAACCCCGATTTTTTCACGCAGCTGGTTGATGAAAATACAACAGCAACCGGTTTTGCTGATAGTGGAGGTTAGCTTGCGCAACGCCTGCGACATAAGGCGGGCATGAAGCCCCATTTTGGAATCGCCCATCTCGCCTTCGATTTCGCTGCGGGGGGTAAGTGCCGCCACCGAGTCGATAACGATAATGTCTATCGCCCCGGAACGAATCAGGTTGTCGGCGATTTCAAGCGCCTGTTCGCCGTTGTCGGGCTGTGCCACCAACAAATCGTTGGTGTTTACTCCCAATTTTTGAGCGTATGCAGGGTCAAAGGCGTGTTCAGCATCGATAAATGCCGCGATACCGCCCTTTTTCTGAGATTCGGCGATAGCGTGAATAGCCAATGTAGTTTTACCCGAAGATTCGGGACCGTATATTTCTATGATCCTGCCCTTGGGGAATCCGCCCACTCCGAGCGCGTTGTCAACCCCAATGGACCCGGTAGAAATAACCTCTACGTTCTCTATCATCGGATTATCGCCCAATTTCATCACCGCTCCTTTGCCATAGGATTTTTCAATCTTGTCGAGCGTGAGTTGAAGCGCTTTCAGTTTTTCTGTGTTTACAGAAGGTCTTGCCTCCTCTTTTTCCTCTTTTTTTGCCATATCGCGTATATTTTTCAGTTTTCAGAACCCAAAATTACGGCATTCTTTTGTTAAAAAAACCTAATATTTTCTTAAAAAACACCTGCCTAAAATTCGAGCGTTTCATTCAGGAATTTATTGAAAGGAACGGCTGCCACCAAGCCTTTCAGCAAGTTTTTGGCAAAATCGGGCGCGTTCACTTCCTTGTCGCTTATGTGCCGCGAGATAAAATAGTGGCGGTATTTTAACAATTCCATATCGGGAAAGTCCTTGTCGTATCCCCTCGGCGCCACTTTCAAACGCATGCTTTCGTCCATTTTTCCTCCATACACTTTCTTTATATCCGGTGAACGGAGTATGTTCCAAAGGGTCTGCGATTGAAAATAGATGCCGTCGCGCACCTTTTTCTGCTTGTCTGACGGAAGCCCGTAAACCCCGGCTCCAAACATACATTGCCCCGGTTCCAAGTGGATATAATAGCCCGAACACGAGCCGTGCCGCCCCTCCTTAGAAAGGAAAGTGCCGATATATCCTTTGTATGGCCGCTTGTCAGAAGAAAAACGGGTGTCCCGATAGATACGGTAGGTGCTTTTCTTGGGATCCACCAAAGCCATATCCTTGTCGTATTTTACAAGGTGCTCCAGCAGCCAAGTCATAAAAGTTTCTACCTGCGCCTTTACTTGCAGGTATTCTGCCTTGTGTGCATTGAACCAGTCCCGGTCGTTGTTCTTTGACAAGGCTTTTAAGAAATCCAAGACCCCTGCCAAACCGGGTATCTCCGCATTGCTCGTGTTTTCTTTCTTTTTCATCTCGGCTTTTTATTTTTTCCTTACCAACATCAAACCGTCGCGTACCGGCAAAAGCAGGTTCTCCACCTCCGGATCTTCCTGCACCGCCCGATTGAAACCGCGCACCGAAAGCGTGTCTTTGTCGTGGCAGGCAGGGTCGTACACCTTGCCGTTCCACAACACATTGTCTGCCAACAGCCAGCCTCCCGGTGCAAGAAGGGTTTTCAAAAGCGGATAATAGTTCCGATAATTGGCTTTGTCGGCATCCAAAAACACAAAATCGAAACCTCCTGCCTGCAATCCGGGCAGAATCAGTTCGGCTTCTCCCATACGCAGGTCTATCTTATGCGCCACCTGCGCTTTTTCAAACGCCTGCAAGATACGTTCCCTCAATTCTTCGTTGTGCTCTATGGTAAGAATCCTGCCGTCCTCCGGCAAGGCTCTTGCCATACAGATAGCGGAATATCCGGTATAGGTTCCCACTTCAAGCACCCGCTTGGGACGTATCATACGGCAAAGCATTTCGAGCAACCTGCCCTGATAAGAACCCGAAATCATACGCGGACAAAGCACATTCACGTAGGTATCGCGTTCTAATGCCTGCAAAATGGAATCGGCGGGCGTAGTATGACCGCTCGCATATTCCATCAAGGCTTCGGGCAAAAGGCAGTCGCTTTCCATAACACTAATCTTCGTCAGGGTTCATCAAGGCAAGCCCACCCATACTGGTTTCTTTATAAAGGGCGGGCAAGTCATGCCCAGTCTGCTTCATCACTTTTACCACCTCGTCAAAACTTACCCGGTGGTGACCATCGGAGAGAGCCGCATACACATTGGTATCGAAAGCCCTTACTGCGGCAAAGGCGCAACGCTCTATGCAGGGAATCTGCACCAAACCGCACATCGGATCGCAGGTAAGCCCCAAATGGTGTTCCAAACCCATCTCCGCCGCATATTCGGTTTGGTAGATAGTGCCTCCGAATATCTGGTTGGCTGCCGCACTCGCCATAGAGCAAGCCACGCCGATTTCTCCCTGACAGCCCACCTCCGCCCCCGAAATAGAAGCGTTGGTCTTTACGATATTGGCTATCAGACCTGCCGTTGCCAAGCCTTTAAGTATGCGTTCTTCGGTTATGTTGTAGTTTTTATGGCTATGGTAGAGCACCGCCGGTATTACTGCCGCCGAGCCACAGGTAGGCGCGGTAACGATAGCACCCCCACCCGCGTTTTCTTCTGCCACTGCAAGGGCATAACTGAAGATAAGCCCCCTTGTCCTGAGCGAGCGGTCGTAGCCCTGCGCCTTGATGTTGTATTGAATCGCCTTGCGTTGCAGGTGCAGACCTCCGGGCAACATTCCTTCGTGCTTCAAGCCGTTTTCCACGCTTTCTTTCATACACTTCCACACCATAGCAAGATAGTCCATATAACCCGGCTTCTCGTGCAGGTCTACATATTCCCACAGCATACGTCCGTTTTTACGGCACCATTGCAGTATATCCTGCATCGTAGAAAGTTCGTAGATATCCTCGTTTGAAAAAGGGCTGCCCTCTTCTAAAAATATTCCGTCGGAACCTTTTTCGCGTATATCCCCTCCGCCTATACTGAATACCGTCCACTCGCCCAAAAGTTTTTCATCCGCATCAAAGGCTTGAAAAAGCATACCGTTGGGATGTTCGGGCAGATAGATTTCGGGATATTCGTACAGAGTGGTCCTGTCTTCTCCCAATTCATGCAAAAGGGTCTCGTTTGTAAGGTGTCCCTTGCCGGTGGCACCCAAACTTCCGTAAAGATTGACCCGATAGTGCGCCGCGTCAGGATACCGTTTGCCAAAAATATGAGCCGCCCGCATGGGACCCATAGTATGGCTGCTCGATGGTCCGTTCCCGATTTTGTATATCTGACAGATGCTTTTCATTGGCATTGAAATAACCTGCTAATTTACGAAATTTCAGCTTTTCGTATCTTAGCCGTCGCTAAGATTATGATACGGAAATTTTATCACGCATATTTTTCCCAAGCCGGAATGGGGCTTGACGCGGCGGAAGAAGGCTTGCTTGCTTGTCTTAAAGAGATGAAAGGCAACAAAATGAGCCCTATCAAGATTTATATCGCCTTGGCTGCCGTTCCCCCACAGGGATTGGCTGTATATCAACAAAAGTTAATCAAGGCGGTAGAAAATGCCCTGCCCGGCAAAACGCCCGTCATTACTGCCGTAGTGCAGCCTCCGGCAGACAACAGCCCGCTCTTGGCGGAAATATGGAATGTTTCTGAAAACACCGTCTGCCGCTTTCTTTCGTTTGAAAACCTACCCTACGTTTTAGTTAATCATCAAGGCTTTACCGAACTTTGGAGCTCAGGCTTCGTTGCCGGTTCTGCCGAAAAGGCTTTTGAACCTTTAGACAGGCTGCTGAAGCATTTGAACTTTACCTACGACGAGATTTTCAGGCAATGGAACTATGTAGGCAATATCTTGGAAGAAAATACCATAGAGGGTAAAACCGTTCAGAACTACCAATACTTTAACGATATACGCGCGCTCTATTACCAAAACAAGCAAGACAGGGAGCAATATCCTGCCGCTACCGGCATCGGTATGGGCACGGCAGGAATCTGCATTGATTTTGTGGCAGTCAAACAAAAATCGCCCCATGTTCTGCGCAATCTGCCTATAAGAAGCGGAGTTCAGAAAGACGCCTATCGTTATCGGGATAATGTTTTGGTGGGTGAGAGCGTGGTGCTGGCAACCAAAAACGCTCCCTTGTTTGAGCGCGGCAGAAGCCTGTTAACTGAAGAGGGCGGTATCGCCATGATTTCGGGAACGGCATCCATCAAGGGGGAAGAAACCGTAGACTTGCACGATATTCGCAAGCAGACTCAGAATACGCTACGCTTTATTGGCGATTTATTGGAAAACGAGCCTGACGCCCGGTGCCGCCGCGCCCGCCTTTATGTAAAAAGGGATCAGAACCCGCAAGATGCTGTAAAAATATTCAGGCAGGCTTACCCTGAAGATTGTGTTTGCACGGCTGTGTACGCCGATATTTGCCGGGACAACCTCCTGATAGAAATCGAAACGGACTGGGACTTATAGCCGCTGCATTACCTGCGGTACCATCGTATTTTTCCACGACAGATAATCGCCGGCGAGGATATGTTCACGCGCCTGACCTACCAGCCAAAGGTAAAAAGCGAGGTTGTGCAGACTGGCTATCATAGCGGCAAGATGCTCCTGAGCGTGGAAAAGGTGGCGCAGGTATGCCTTTGTGTAGAGTGTGTCCACGTAACTGGCTCCGTCTTCTTCAATAGGCGAAAAATCATCCGCCCACTTTTTGTTCTTCATATTGAGGATGCCGTTTTTGGTAAACAGCATCGCATTGCGCCCGTTTCGGGTCGGCATCACGCAATCGAACATATCCACCCCTTGGGCTATGCCCTCCAAGATGTTTTCGGGAGTTCCTACGCCCATCAGATAGCGGGGTTTATCTTGGGGCAATATATCGCAGACTAATTCGGTAAGCTCGTACATAATTTCTTTGGGTTCCCCTACCGAAAGACCGCCTATGGCGCAACCGCCCGCCACGTCTACCGAGGCTGCCTTTTCTGCCGAGATCTTGCGTAAATCGGAATAGACACTACCCTGCACAATGGGAAACAATGCCTGAGTGTAGCCATACAGAGGCTCCGTTTCGGTAAAGCGTTTTACGCAGCGGTCCAACCACTTATGGGTCATTTCCATAGACTTTTTGGCATAGCCGTATTCGCAAGGGTAAGGCGTACATTCGTCAAAAGCCATCATAATGTCCGCCCCGATGCTGCGTTCTATATCCATTACCTTTTCGGGCGTAAACAGATGTTTTGAACCGTCTATGTGGGAGCGGAACTCCACGCCTTCTTCGGCATTTATCTTGCGCGTGCCCGAAAGGGAATACACCTGAAAACCGCCACTATCGGTAAGCATGGGGCGGTTCCACGCATTGAACTTCTGTATTCCTCCCGCTTTCTTAATAATGTCTAAACCGGGACGGAGATAGAGATGATAGGTGTTTCCCAAAATAATCTGCGCCTTTACATCCTTTACCAAATCCACCGCCTGCACTGCCTTTACCGAACCTACCGTGCCAACGGGCATAAAAATGGGGGTCTGTATCTTACCGTGCCCGGTAGTGATCTCGCCTGCCCGCGCCTTGCTGCGGCTGTCTTTTGCCTGAAGCTCAAACTGCATATCTGCTTGTCTTTTACAAGGTGTAAAGATAGTTTTCCGACTGAGATTTGCCAAACACGGCAATATCAAAACTTTCGCGTACCTTTGCGGGTTATGGATTTCTACTATCAACTTGATATATGGGAATGGCTGCTTTCGGCAGGCCTGCTGATAACGGCGGTACTTTTTGTACGCTTCTATCTATGTGCTTATGTGGCTGTTGCCCGATTCATCCCGCCAGTACCGCAAAACGAAAAGAAACCGGTGTCGGTAATCCTTTCGGGAAAGAACCAGTACGAAAAGCTCAAAAAGAACCTCACGTTTTGGTTAGAACAGAAATACCCTGACTTTGAGGTAATCGTGGTTTATGAGAACACCGACGAAGATGTTGCCGGGCTGCTTCGGGAGTTTGCCCGCCGCTACGATAAATTAAAGTTAATCAACGCCAATCAAAGCATCAACTTTTTCGATGAACAAAAATTTTCGCTCTCGATTGGGGTTAAATCGGCACTCAACGAATACGTTATACTTTCCGACCCTCGTTTCCGCCCCACCGGAGAACACTGCATCGACTATATACAGGCGGCTTTCACGCCCAAAACCAAGGTCGTTATCGGGCATCCCGTCTACACCGAGAAAAAAGGCGGAATCTGCTCATTCCTCAACTACCGTTTGGTAGAAACCGCCATGCAATACATAGGTTTTGCCATTAAGGGAAAACCCTTTGCGGGACATCACGCCTTGATTGCCTATCGCAAGGACTTCTTTTTGGAACATCAAGGTTATTCCGACATCTACGCCCTTAATTCCGGTATGTTTGACCGCATATTGCCGCATATCGGCAAAGACGATGTGGTAAGCGTGCAATTAGCACCCGAATCGGAGGTGCGTTATACCGACAGATTCGATTTGGCTTCGGTTTTACGGTTTGAACGTCAATACCTAAACACCCTCTATAGTGAGCCTTCTTCCGTAAAGCGGGAAGTGCACATTTACCGCTGGCTTGCTCCCATCTTTTACCTGTTCTTGGCTGGCGGCGTGGCTTATTTCTGCTACCGATTCCTGCAAGGAGCCTACCCTCAGTTCCCCTTATGGTTCGTGGTATTTGCCGGTATCGTGCTGATTAAATTCTTTCTACAGAGTATTTTTATGCAGAGGGCGGCAAACGCCTTGCGGGCAGGTCTGCTTTGGATCTGCCTGCCCTTGTATGCAATTTTATATCTACCTTTGCAATTAGCGCTTGTTTTTGGCAAGCAACGGGGTAAACATCGCCTCGGCATTTAACCCACCCTTGCAGATGCGTAAAATAGATTGGTATATCATACGGAAGTTCTTAGGCTCCTTTTTTGCTTCTATCGGACTTATCATCACAATTGTGGTGGTTTTCGACATTTCCGAAAAGTTAGACAGTTTCTTAGAGAAGAACGCGCCGCTCAAGGCTATCATATTCGACTATTACGTGAACTTTATTCCGTATTTCGTCAATATGTTCAGCTCGCTGTTCATCTTTATCGCCGTTATTTTCTTTACCTCCCGCATGGCGCAGAACACCGAAATCGTACCCATCTTGAACTCAGGCATAAGCTATCGGAGGCTTATGGTTCCCTATATCATCTGCGCCCTCTTGATCGGTTCGCTCAACTTAGTGCTGGCAAATTTTGTAATACCCAACGTAAACAAAGACCGCATAGCGTTTGAGCGCCTGTACGTAAAGAAGCCCTACCACAACTCCAATTCCAATATCCATATACAGTTCGACAGCAATACCTACTACTATGTGGAAAGTTTCGACAACTATTCCGACATAGGCTATCGCTTTACCCGCGAAAAGATTGAAAACAACCGTCTGCTGGAAAAACTGAGCGCGCGCAACATACGCTTTGACTCGGCAAAACAAACGTGGCGGCTCACCGATTATGTGAACCGGGTGCTTACCGAAACAGGAGAAGAAGTGGAATCGGGCTACCGCACGGAAATGGCAATGGATATACGCCCCTTGGATTTTGCCGCAGACTATATAAAGGTAGACGAACAGGATTTTGCGGAGCTGAATAAGCTGATAAGGAAAGAAAGGTTGCGTGGCAGCAATTTGGTAATCTATTACCGTTATGAACGCCTGCAACGCTTCTTGCATCCGCTTTCCGCCCTGATACTAACCTTGATGGGGCTTTCACTCTCGTCTAACAAGACCCGGCGCGGCATCGGCAAGAACCTTGCCCTTGGTATCGCCTTAGCTTTTACTTTTATCCTTTTTATGCAGATGTCAAAGGTGTTCGCCACTTCGGGAAGCATGCCTGTCTGGGCAGCGGCATTCCTACCCATCGTAATTTATGGGTGCATCACGGCATATCTGATTAGAATCGCTCCCAAATAAGAAAACGATGGCTCTTTTCGATTCCTTTTATCTGTGCTTTATGCGCAAACGCTTACGGGAGATAGACGGTTTTGCCGTCAACGCGGAAGAGGTTCAACAGAATCAATTGTCGAATTTACTTACCCAAAGCATACATACCGAATACGGAAAAAAATACGGTTTTGAGCATATCCGTTCTGCCGAACAGTTCCGTCAAAACGTGCCTGTGGTTTCTTATCAAGAGCTGAAGCCCTATGTGGAACGGCTTATGGCAGGAGAAAACAAGCTGCTTTGGAACGACGAAATAAAGTTTTTCTCCAAGTCGTCGGGCACTACCGGTTCACAGAGCAAATATATTCCGGTGAGCCGTCAGGCTCTTAAAGATTGCCATTACAAAGGCGGGCGCGATATGTTGGCGCTCTATATGCGGGAAAATCCCAAGAGCGGTCTATTTGCCGGAAAAAACATATCGATGGGCGGCAGCCTACATTCTTGGAAAGACAATCCCGATATCTGCTGCGGCGATGTGTCTGCCATCATCACCTCTCAACTGCCCTGCTGGGCGGAAATTTTCCGCACTCCCAAGCGGAAGATAGCCCTGATGGAAGAATGGGAAAGCAAGTTGCAGCAAATGGCGCAAGCCACGCTGCATCAAAACATCCGGAGCCTTTTGGGTGTGCCTTCTTGGAGTATGCTGCTGCTCGAAAAGGTGCTTGAACTTTCTAAAAAAGATTCCTTGCACGAGGTGTGGCCCAACTTTGAGGTGTTTATACACGGCGGGGTAAGTTTTGTACCCTATGCCCAGCCCATCAAGAAGCTTTTGGGCGAGGATTGCCGGTTTTGGGAAACCTACAACGCTTCGGAGGGATTCTTCGGCATTCAATACGGCAACGGCAGCGACATGCTGCTGATGCTGGATTACGGGGTCTATTACGAGTTTATGCCGATGAAAGAAATCGGAAAACCTCATCCCAAAACGCTCGGTATCGGAGAGGTGGAAACCGGAAAGCAATACGCGCTCGTTATATCCACCAATGCCGGCTTGTGGCGGTATCTGATCGGCGATACGGTGGTGTTTACCTCAACAAAACCTTACCTGTTTAAGGTGAACGGTCGCACAACGCATTTCATCAACACTTTCGGCGAAGAACTGATTGTAGACAACGCCGACCACGCGCTTGCCGCAGCCTGTGCCGAAACCAAAGCCGAAATCAACGAATACACGGTGGCTCCCGTATTTTTAGATGCCGACAACTGCGCCCATCATCAATGGCTCGTTGAGTTTAAGCAACACCCGGCGAATATTGCCGCATTTGCCGATATTTTAGATCACAAGCTAAAGGAACTCAATTCTGATTACGATGCCAAGCGTTACAACAATATGATCCTGAAGATGCCCGAAATCGTTTCGCTGCCGGAGGGTACGTTTTACTCTTGGCTCAAATCGAAGGGCAAATTGGGCGGTCAGCACAAGGTTCCCCGCCTGAGCAACGACAGGCAGTATGCCGACGAAATTCTTAACTTCGCACATCGAAAAGCATGAGCCTGCGTACAGCCTACATAAAAGTATCAGACGCCGTCGTGCGTTTTTGGAAAAGTCCTTACCGCAACTATGCGCTTGTTACGCTATTGTTCCTGCTTTGGATATTCTTTCTTTCGCCCAACACGGTGCAGGATCAAATCCGCACCCACCGCGAACTGCGCGAACTCAAACGCCGCCGCGATTTTTACCAAAAGGAGATAGAAAAGAACGAGCAAGCCATACAAAAATTCAAATCCGACCTCGACTTCGTTGAAACCTACGGCAGAGAAAACTACCTGATGAAAAAAGACAACGAAGACATTTTTCTGTTTGAGGAGGAGTAAAAATCTTACATATTTCCTGTCTCCCATTATTTTACATTTATTAGGTTGCTGTCCATGGAAACGTCTTTTCTAAATGTTTTATAATCCTGCAACAGCACCCACTACAAGTAATACACTATACACAATTTCTAGGAAAAGTCCTGATACGAATGACCTCCAAAACCAAGTTTGTGTTCCACTGGCAGCGTTCTCAGTTTCAGCATAATTTCCGGCAGATCATAGTCTATCAACTTCAGAGACATAGACAATAGCAAACGGCAGGCAACAGAACATGGCACTCAAGATTGCCAATACCAAAAAGTTACTTGATTTAGGTGTTGATGGGACATAGGCTCCATTACCATTATTTTCATAATTAATGTGGGGATTTATATACTTAATTACGCCAAATGTAGATAGAGGCTTTTTCAATTACAAATTGTGCTTTGACTATTCTTCACTTTTAAGTAGTATAAGCATTTTTGGACATATCTAGATTTCCATCAATTGGCATTGATAATCACTAAAATTTTCCAATACAACTACATCCTTTTCATGGTTATAGTATCTCACTAAAAAATACCCATATCCTATCAAAGGATAGGCATACAACATCGCCTAGCTTAAATTTGAACCTATTTGCAGCAATTTTTAGCACAAATTTAGTTATTCTGTACTTGAATGGAAAACAACGAATCTTTCCCAATGTATTCCTTCAAGTTTTAGAAATGTCTGTTATTTATCTAAAAATAAGATTTTTAGAATGGTTATTTATGTGGTTATAATTAAATTTAATATTTTGCAAACATCAACAAGTAACCAATTATTCCTTACACAATGGAAACACTGCTTATCTGCCTATACGTTGCCATAGTTATAATGATTGCTGCCCTTTTTGCCGGATTGATTGACACTACATCTATCTATTGTAAATCCAGAAGACAGGTCGCAGCATATCTCGGAATACCGCTTGCGTTATGTTTTCTTGTGTCTCGCCCAATATCGGAAGAGGTTGAATTTGATAAACGTAAACAGAGATTTGTCGAAAACTATGCAAGAGAAATAACAGGTGGTACTTCCTACAATAATGGGAATCAACAAGCCTCATCCGAAATGAAGTCCAAAAGGAAGGAGGTCTTTCCGATAGGTCAGACCGTAAGGACGGATTACTTTTCCTACACGGTAAGAAATTTCTCATTCAGGAAATCTTTCGGGGACGGTCGATATGGTTTTAGCTCTACCGCCGATGGCATTTATCTTATCGTAAGCATCTCTATAAAGAATCTGAGCGATGCACCGTGCAGGTTTCCCTTTAACGATTTTTACGTTACGGACAAAAACGGAGGGTGGTACACATTCCAAGACTATAAGACTTCTCTATTCCGCAGCGATGAGGCAGGCATTGATGACTGGGATTTTGACAAATTCAACGGGACGAGGATGTTTCAACCGAATGTCCCTACAAGAGACTGCATGCTGTTTGAAATTCCTCAAAGAGAGGTATATTACCTGAACTTTAGGGAGAGCTCAACAGCTATTATTCTTGAATAAGTTAGTTCTTTCTCGGGTCGAACTTAACAGCCTTGTCTATCCAGCTGTCGGACTCTTCCTCGATTTTCAATTTTTCGTGTTTCTATTCAAATGCCCATTGCGCGAAATTCAACGCCACATGGGGATGAACCCATATCTCCCCTGCCTTGTTTTTGGGTTCGACCAATTCGCTCCCATCAAGTTTCAGTTCTTTCGACAGAAGCGCATGGAACCTTTCCGTCTTGTGGAGTTCCATGTAGTCTTGTAAATCCTTGTCGCAGGCCATGCACATAGCAGTAACGTCAAAGTAATCGTCGGACTTCCTCTGTCGGATACCTGCATCTAACAATTTACGCATGGTAAATAATGTTTTCGGTTTTCTAACAGGCATAAGTAAGGTTTTTAAGTCTGATGTAATGGGTATTGCTCAGGAACAGTACAAAACTATTTCGCGGCTCTAAGTTATGGGTATTATACCGAAATGCACCCTCGCACAAATACCTTTGCAGGTATTGTGCGAGACATGGTGATATATCCCGATGATTCTCCGCTTCAACGTAGCCCAGAAACTTTCGATTCCGTTTGTTGTAACCTCTCCCGAAACGTATTGCTTCTGTTTGTGTTCAACATATGAATGATTGTATTTCCTGTTCAGATTTCCATAATTCCACTCATCACTGAAAATCGTACTTCCCGCCTGTATCGTCTTGTTTATTTCCTTTCTCAATGTCTTCGCCTTGGTGTCCTCAACGACTTTTACGACAACCATTCTGTCCTGCTGAAGCATATCGAAAACGGGAGTCTTGTCCTTGAAAGAGCGCCCCTGCGAATTTTCGACCTTTTTATCCCAGTGGCGGTTTGTGTTCTTGCCATCCCAAAAGATTTCGTCTATCTGGACTGTGCCGTCAAGTTTCGTGTCATTCATGTCCCCGACACACTTGCGCCTACGGTGGAGCATGTTCCATGCAATCTTCTAGTTACGCTTATATCCTTGCTCAACTGATCGGATAATATGCCCTTTCGGTGGTGCATCTTCCTTTCGAGATAGCGCAGACATGCATCCTCGTCCTTAAAGACGCCCCCTTCAGGGTATCGAACAACATTAACATATTACTATATTTATACGTTTTTATAAAAATATAGTAATAATTTATAACAAAAATAAGTATTTTGTTATTATTGTTTATTTAAGCCCCTTCATAATATTAAACGAACCACCATATTATTATTGCAATGAAAGCCATTACAATTATAATTGAAACAATACATCCCAATGTAGATCCAATTGTGTTACCCATTCGATCTCCTAAATTACGATTAAATGAAACTTTGAAGTCATCACCTTTTTTTGCAACGTTAGAGTACACCTCATGTTTGTTAATATTTATCTCGCCTGGAATATTCACAACAGGTGGCGTAGGGATATGAGGTGATGGATAAGACTCAGACGGTGGATCTATTGTAGATTGCGAATTAAAATAACTCATCCATGGCAAACATATATTGCCAATCTTTACAATATCCCCATGGTGCAATGTCTGTCTGTGATTTACTTTGCGACCATTAACGTATGAACCGTTAGTACTTGTATCAACTATTTCATATGCACCATTGTCATGACGAATGAGTTGACAATGATACCTTGAGACATAAACGTCATCATCTATAACCTTATCATTATCAGCAGCTCTTCCTACTTTTATAACTTTCATATAACAAATGATTTTATAGCCGGTATGAACAAACAATTGTCCATACCGGCCAAGTATATATTATTCGATTTTAGTACTATTAGGTATGACTTCAATCTTATTGATAACATATATGCCTTTTGTTGCATCATATTCCAGATAGATTCGCTTTTGCGTATAATCGCTATACGTCTCACTTTGATATCTTTGGTTAACAATATACACTAACGAATTCCAATCCGAATTTAAGACTTCAAAATTATCAACAGTCATACTCAATACTGAACCTCTGAGCAAATCCAGATATTGGCGGACTGATTCTCTTTTTATTTTTTCTGTTCCATCTTTCAATAGAAAAGACACTTCAACATGACTATCTGTTGAAACAAACATATTCTCGATGACTGTTCGTTGTTCTGCTTCTTGAGAACTTACGTATATAGCGAGCTGTTTAGCCAAGTCTTTGACAACAGTTCGTGCATTATTGCTACGCATTTCTTCCGTATCATCAATAGTTAAAGCCACCGTATCTACTACATTTGCCAGCCCAATAGATGTACTTTCTGTTGTATCGGTTACAACTTTCTGTCCCTGTGTCTTATTTTCCCTGTCTGGTTTAACTACAGGAATCTCGGTAGGCATAGAAACAGAAGAAATCAGTGTAAGCTTTTTTACGCCATAGCCTTTTAATCCGTTACCTTGCACTTTAACTCCTTTTATAATCTTTGGCTCAACCTGTACCTCCCACGTAAATGTAGTTGTATAACGAACATCACTCTTTTTGTCTTTTGTTACTGTATGCGTTTTAAAGGATACCGGGACCATAAGGGTTGTTGAATCTATCTGACCTTGTTTTTTCCCCGCTTCAACAGTTTTATAAGAAATCCCATCTATGAAGATTCCCTCATAATCCAGCGCCGTTGGTATATTAGATTTATCGCACAATTTTTCAAAAATATCTTTTAACGAATGTGATTTAGGTTTCAAGACAAAATCGATCGAATCTTCATGATATAAAAACTGTTGATTTTCTTTCAGTTTATCAAAATCTTTAACTTTCGATTCATTTCGATCTTTCAAACGGCGCTGCATCTTATCCAATAATTCTTTCTGGTGCTTTTCAACAGCGACCTTTGCCAAATCAATCGGATTGTCACTACGAATATCTGGCTGAGCAATCACCAACATACTGAGACTAAGCATCAGCATGATAATTAACATTTTTCGAAACATTTTTGTAAACTTTTAATTTAAAATATTGATTATTGATTTATTACAAGCCTAAATCCGATATACGAACGCGCCTCATTATCGCATTCCCGATAAAAAACCGTAACATAGTCTTTATTTTCATCATTAAAACTACCTCCTCTTACCACATGTTTTGGTTCATCTTGGGCAAAATTGGGGCTTATACAAATAGGATCCCTCACATCACTAGAGGTTTTATAAAAATCGGCATTATAATAATCCAGACACCATTCAGCAACATTACCACTCATCTGGTATATTCCCAGTTCATTTACCGAAGGTGGGAACTTAAGTTTGACGGGATTGTCTTTATCAAACCAAATCCTATTTGGATATGAAGTGCCTGCATAAACAGTTCCCTTGCTCTTATTTCCTCCACGGGCAGCATACTCCCATTGAGCTTCTGTCGGTAACGAGAATTTTTTCCCCGTCCTCTCATTCAATCGTTTGATAAATAACAAAACTTCCTCAAAGCTTACATTTTCAACTGGAAGACTATCTCTCTTTTCTTCAGATTGATATTTCGAGGGATTATTACCCATGATTTTTTGCCATAGTCCTTGAGAGACCTCAAACTGCCCTATATAAAAATCACTAAGCATTACATTGTGAGGTGTACAATCATCTTCCGTATCCTCGGCTCCCATAATAAAGCCCCCACCTTTCACCTTAACCATCGGGTAAACATTCATACCTGTAAAATCGTATGTCTTATATTTAATTTCACCATTTCCATCCTTACCGACCCTCAAAATTAAAACTATAAGCAACGCAACAATAATGAGACCGCCAATAAGCCCCATCCATAGTTTTTTATTAGAACTTGTACCCCCTGGTGGAGGATCAATAGGAGTAGATGGCTTTTCATTGCGCAGATCGTCCATAAAGTCTTGAATAGTCTGATGTCGATTCTCCGCTTTAATTTGCATTGCTTTCAAAATGGTTCGATTTGCCTCATCCGGAATATCGGACACCAATTCTTTGGGCTCCGCCATTGATTCCGTTAACCTTGCTGCCGCTTCAAGAGGAACTTGGCCGGTAAGTAAGAAATACATAGTTGCCCCAAGAGCATATATATCTGTATATGATCCTTTTCTACTATTTGCTGTATATTGCTCCGTTGGCGCATACCCATGGGTCAACATTGAGGTATGAACTTGAGTCTTATCTTGTTCAAATTCCCGAGCCGAACCAAAATCTATTAGAATCGCCTTATAGTCAACTGTAATCATGATATTATCCGGCTTAATATCGCGATGCAAGATATGGCGTTCATGAATATAGGCTACTGCATTCGATATCTGGGCTATATAATTTACCGTTTCCTGATAGGATAAACGCCCAGTCGAGTCGCCACCATTCTGCAGGTTAGAAGAAATAGTACCATCATCAGACGATATGCATCTACGTGAATCAACAATACTTTGCAGACTCTTACCTTCTATATATGACATAACCATATAAGAAGTACCGTTCTCATCAAAAACATCTATCACCTCTACGATATTGGGGTGATGCAACGTAGCCAATAATTTGGCTTCTTTTACGAATGATTGTCGATATTTTTCAAATAGATTTTCGTTTATGCCTTGTAAACAAACCGTTAGGTCATCCGTAGCACGGATACATCTACCTGCAAGAAAATATTCTTTGATACAAACAGTTCTGTTTAATCCGCTTTGCAACGCTTTATAGGTTATACCAAACCCACCCTCCCCGATCTTCTTTTCGATGGTGTATTTACCATCACATAAAACCGTTCCAGGTTGCAACGCTTGATGAATCCGGAGATCGTTTTCTTCTTTCATTTCTTCAAACAACGCTTATGCATATAATCTTTGATAAAGTTTCCAAATTCTTCACAAGATTGAAATCTCATCCTTGGCTCTTTAGCCAATGCCCGATCAACAATAAATTGTAAATCGGTTCCAATAGCTGGATAAAAAGACTTCATTTGTGGAGTTGGTTCATACTTTATCTTCTCTCGTATTTCGCGAGTATCCTTTCCTGTAAATGGGAGTGTTCCAGTCAGCATTTCAAACAGCATAATACCTAATGCAAAGATATCTGTATATCTCCCGCATTTACCTTTCTCCGCTTGTTCCGGCGGCATGTATGCAGGAGTGCCGAAACCTCTATTGCTGGCATCACTCATTCTCGACGCAATGCCAAGATCGATTAATTTGATTCTGCCATTTGGCTGTATCATAACATTGTTGGATTTAATATCCAAATGCAGGATTCCATTCCGATGGAGATACGCCACAGTGTCAAGTATTTCAAGGAACATAGGTAATGCTTTCTGTTCCGGAATCAGCCCGTTCTCCTCATATATATATTGATCCAAACTTTTCCCCTGAACAAACTCCATTACGATATACAACTGCTCGCGCTCATGTATATCAATAAAATCGACCAGTTTGGGGATATTGGGATGCTGCATATACAGATATAACTGGGTCTCGACTTTTTTGAATTTTTCGCGTATAACCGGATTCTTAAAATGCCGAAGCTTCAATTCTTTGATAGCCACAGGATAACCGCTACGTAGGTCTATTCCCCAATAGACCCTAGCCGTACCACCCTCTGCTATCAAGTGTTCGACATGATATAGCGGTATTTTAGGTAAATCACTCATCTCTTTCTTCAGCAACTTTTATTGTCGGTTATTTCTGTACCTTTTTAGAGGCTCAAAGAGTCGGATTTTATTTCAGACTCATTGCCCTTCATTTTGCTATTCTGTTGCTTTACGACCTGTATTGCTTCGACAATCTCCTGTTTGCCCTTATTGTCTGATTTATTAAACAAGTCTTTTAGGGCTTCTTTAGCATCTTTACTTTTGGGTAATTCTTTTGGTAACTGACCGTAGACTTGTTTGGCAAAATCGGACTTCATCACTGCATATTCCGCATAGAATCCTTTTGTTAATTCTATCTCTTTGTCTTTTTCTGCCAAAGCGGTCTCTGCGGCCTTGGCATCAGATTCAGCTTTTTGTCGAGCCTCTTTTTCAGCTTTTTCTGCAGCTTTTCTGGCGTTTCTTTCTTCCGTAGCTATTTTGTCTTTTCGTTGAGCATCGGCAACAGCCGCATCCGCTTGCTTCTTTGCCTCCGTAGCCTCTTTTTGTTTCGCTTCAGCCAATGCTTTACTTTTATCACTTTGTGATATCAACGCTTGACGAAATAACTCATCTGCTTCATCTTGCAGACGCTTTGCCTCTGCCGTTTTTTGCTGATACAGTTGTTCTTTCCGAATCTCTTCTTGTCTTCGTTTTATTTCCTCTATCTTTTCCTGCTCTTTCTCATTGTAATAGTAATAAAATCCTATACCACCGGCAAACAGACTTAATACTACACATGCTGTAACATACCACCATATCTTCTTAGATCTTGGGGTAGGACGAACATTATCCGTTAACTTTTGTCCTATCGCCATAGATGGTTTGATATACTCCTGCCACGGCAATATGGTGTTCCCGATACGAATTACATCTCGAGGCTGCAAACGTACCTCTTCCGATATTTTTTGTCCATTGACAAATGTCCCATTTGCAGAGTTCAAATCGACAACAGAACAAACTCCGTTATCGTTTTGAATGAGCTGCAGATGTGTTCTGGACACTTTAGCATCGTTGATAACAATATTGTTCTCCGAACTACGACCTATTGTAATAACTTTCATCGTTTTCTCTTTTGCTTAATTAATGTATCTCTTTGCGCTTTGCTTCGCTGTAAAGCCCATTCGAGTGTTTTTATTATTTCTAACTTATTGCTCATACTATCCTTTATACCCTCTGTCAAATGGTGGGCGGCTTCATATGATCTCTTGAAATCGACATTAGATGTATCTTTCTCATACTGTTTATACACCTCATTTTCTTTGAGTTTGAATCCTTCCCAACTGATACTGTCTTTAAGATACTCGTCTTTTAATGAAACAAGAGCTATGCTATCCTGTGATATTTTCTCTTCCAAATCTCCAAATTCTTTCCTTTGCTCGGCAAACCAAAAGCAACAATAGCCTCCGTAAACTATTGCCGCACATACAGCAATGCCCCCCAAGGCGATCATTAATTGTTTGATTTTTTTAGGAATCCCATTTGACCCGCTTGACCCGCCGGTGTTGGTCGCAGGATTATAATCTGGCGATTCTGTTTTTGTATGTGGGCTATTGGCTATCTGTATTAACTCAAGTGTGATATTGTCAAGACCTCCGGCTTCCAAAGCAAGATTGATAAGTGTTTCGCCTTTATGCTCAATGCTCGTATTTTGCTTCAAAACATCTCTCATCCTAGAATCGGGAACCATTCCATTCAATCCATCGCTGCAAATCAAGAACACATCACCATTTTTAGGTCGTACTATAGCTGTTGACGGACATAAATCAGGCTTTACCCCAAGCGCTTGTAATATTCTATTCTTATTCGGATGATGCTCGGCCTCTTCGTCAGTTATCTGCCCATTATCAACCAACAACTGCACGAATGAATGGTCTTTGGTAATGCGACGTAATTCTTTTTCTTTTCCGAGATACAGATAAATGCGGCTATCTCCTACATGTGCGATATATGCCTCTGAATCCTGCAACAATACGATACAGGCAGTTGTCCCCATTCCTTTCAGTTCCGGATGCTCATTGGCATAACCGAGAATCTGCATATTCGCAAATTGTAGGGCATCATTGAGCGCTTGTTCCGGATTCGGATACACCTCTTTTCCCAAATACTCAATAATGCTCCTGACCGCAATAGAAGAAGCCTGTTTGCCTCCGACATGGCCACCCATACCATCGCACACAACGAAGACATCTCCATTAGGTGTTAATGCGGCAATATCATGGCTATCCTCTTGTGCCGTGCGCACATTACCAATCACATCTTTTTGAAAGATATTGTTGTTGTCTATTATCGTTAAACTCATCTTATTATTGGAGTTATTGATTTAGTGTGATGCTAAATATTTTCTGAAATCCTTAATTTTTTTGTTTATTTTTCTTTGTCTATATAAAATTCTGCATATGATAAAGATGATAATTCCTGTAAAAATCCATAAATCAGTCATGTCAAAGGTTTTGTTAATCATTCGGCTATGTCTAAATATATTACAAATGCCCAAAATAAGCCCCAAAATTACATCTCTATAGATTCCTGTTTTTGCCTTTGCATATTGAGTTAGTTTTTCAACTATTAATCTTGCATCTTCTATACTACTAATCATTTTATTTTCAAACAGATAAGCTATTGTTTCATCAAACGAGTATTCTTTATTAAAAATACAATCATATGATATATCATAAACTCTTAATACATCACAATTAACGCCATTGATGTGATTTGAGCTTTTTTCGTTTTCGTTACAATACGGACACGTCTCTCCTTGATAATAATGCCCATTTGAACATTGCTTAAATTCACCAGCCATATTATCACTTTCCATATTCCATTAACTTGCTAAGTGTAAATTGATTCTCATGTTCATATAGTTGTCGAGAGTTCATTCTATTTTAATTGATCCCAACAACTTACTCCGTATTTTCTACTTTGAAGAATAATATATAATACTAAAGGCGATATAATGCAACTTGCAACACTTAACATTAGCGAACCACTACTAAAGTATGATTGATGCATTATGGAAGATATCAATGTTTTAATACAAACAAGAAGAAAGATAAAGAAACCTATCTTTCTCCATTTCATAATGAGGATTATAGCAATAATATTTATTATGTTGAATATCACAACAGCGCCTTCTAAAACATCATTATATTTTATCATTTCACTAATAGACGGTATGGCAGATATGATATTGCCAGCTATCATAAACCACAACCAAAATGTAACAAATCCAGACCTTTTCAATATTGTTTCCATTTTATTTTTCTTGTTATGTTTTTAAATATAAAATGTTATTACAACTTTACCTAATCCGATTATATCACCGCTTTTCAATGTGGCACGCTCCACAAATTGCCCATTAACAATGACCTTATTGGTACTGCGTTTGTCTATAATCTCAAAACCGCTTCCATTAAATATGATTTCCGCGTGATGCCGGGAGACCTTTTCATTGCTTAATATCAAATCATTGTCTTGCTCTCTACCGATACGCGTTTGGGGTTTGTCAATTTGATAAGTGAATGTATTTGCCCCCACTCGGCATTTTAGACGAGGGAATATATTTTTTACCTCCATCAAACGACGCAGTCGCTCATCCTCAGCTT
>JAFLTI010000020.1 GCA_022510485.1 Lentimicrobiaceae bacterium
CCCCCCCCCCCCCCCCCCCCCCCCCCCCCCCCCCCCCCCCCCTCCCCCTCTAAAATTTTCTAAGATTGCTAACAGTTTCTAAAAATCATCCGTGCTTATTCCACAACCGGTTGTTCGGCAGCGGGTTCTGCAGGAGCAGCCGGGGCTTCCGGACGAGGCAAGGCTTCCTTTACAATAATGGTACGGCCTTCCCATTCGGCACCGTCCAAAGCGGCAATCGCCTTTTTGGCATCTTCTTCATTTGCCATTTCCACAAAACCAAAGCCTTTGGAACGGCGTGTGCCACGTTCGGTTATAATACGGGCGGCGGTAACTTCGCCATACTCGGCAAAGATTTCTTTGAGGTTTTCGCTACGAACTTTGTAGTTCAGATTAGCAACAAAAATGTTCATAAATAAAAGAGGTTTAATTAAAGCCGGCTTCTTACCGACAGCGCAAAGGTAGCCAAAAATACCGATATGGCAACAAATTAATGAATTATTTTTCAAGCATTCATTTCTTCCCAGTCAGGATAGCGGTTCCACTCTTTCCATTCGCCCGAAGAAAGGCGTTCATAGCACCGGAAAGAATGTCCGTTGGTGAGCAGCACAAAGCGTTCCTTAGCGGCAAGATGGTAGCGCATGGCTTGTTCCAATACTTCTGCGTTCAATTCCACCGCCGGCTGCTTACATTCTATCAAAAGTACCGGTTCCTGCCTCTTATTGTACACCCGCAAGTCGGTTCGGCAAAAATTGCCGTAAACTTTCAATCCCGTTTCTACCGAAATATAGCCCAAGGGAACCTTGCACTGTTCCGTCAAAAATCCGATAACAAATTGCCGCACTTGTTCTTCTGGCGTCAGCACCACGTATTTTTTGCGTATCGGATCGTAAACTTCTTTCTTTCCGTTTTTTTCAACTACACGCATACGTGCAAAAATAACCAAGAAATACGTAACTTTGCAGGCTATGAAAAGAATGATTAGACTTTTGCTCCTTGTAAGCTTGTTTATCGGCTACGGAGCAGTCAAGGCACAGGAAACTTTTTCCTCACGGGCAACTTCTTTCAGATTCAATCCGGTGAGAAAGTCCAACTATTTTCTCAAAGAAAAGGAAATGCGCCTGAATATCTATGGTCCCACCTCCCAAACTTCAGGTAACTTCGTGGTGCCGACCTCTGCCCTCTACCGCTATATCTATACCGATACCGCCAGTGTGTTGGGCGAGGTAAAACCCATTATTCCGGCTCTGCCCGATGATTTCCGATATATTACCGAACTCTGCTTGGCTGCCAAACTCGACTGTAGAAACAACTACAAGATGTGGAAAGCCTCCACTTTCGGAACCTTGTTCTTTACCATTGTCTGCCCTATCGCCAGCCTTTCGGTAGCCATTCCCGCCTCGCTTACCCCGCCCCGCATCGAAAACTTAGGGCTTTCCGACGTGGATATGCTGCAGGACGAACTCTACTTCGGCACTTACCGAAGAGAAGCCAAACGCCTTAAAAGTAAACGCATCTGGACAGCCTACGGCATAGGCTTCGGTATTCACGTAGGTATTCTTTTCGGAATTATCGCCGGGGTTACGAATTAGTTTTCCCTTGCAGAACCATACATCTTTCTACGGCGGCTTTTACGCCTTGCACGCCTTCAAATACGATTGCCAGTTTGGATTTTATTTCCTTTAGGCTGCACTCGGAAGAATGGTCCTGCACAAACGCCAATATCTTTTCAAAGATTTCCGAACGATAGTACGCCGATTCATCCGGAGCGGCAAAAGTTACGCTCATCCTGCCGTTTTTAAGACTCACCTTTTCAAAACCTAATTTCTTGGCTTCCCGGCGCAATGCCACCGTGCGGATCAAATCCATAGTCGGAGCCGGCACAGGACCGAAACGGTCTGCCAATGCCCTTACAAAAGACTTCAGCGCCTCGTCGTTTTCCAAACCGTCTAATTCCTTATACAAACTAAGACGCTCGGTGATATTCGACACATAATGGTCGGGAATCAGTATTTCAAGGTCGGTTTCTATCTGGCAATCGGCAGCGGCAAATATTTCGTTCCCGCCGTTTTTCGAGGCAAAGGCATCCTGCACGCTCTCGCCTGCCTGCAATCTTTCCTGACGTAACTCCCGAATGGCATCATCCAAAATGCGTTGATACATTTCAAAGCCTATTTCAGAAATGAAACCGCTTTGTTCTCCTCCTAAAATATTGCCTGAACCACGTATATCCAAATCGCGCATCGCCACTTGAAAACCGCCTCCGATTTCAGAAAATTCCTCGATGGCGCGAAGGCGGCGTTTGGCTTCGGCGGTAAGCAGATGCGGAGGCGGTGCCACCATATAGCAGAACGCCTTTTTGTTGGAACGCCCCACCCTGCCCCGCAACTGGTGCAGTTCGCTCAATCCGTAACGGTGGGCATCGTTTACGATAATGGTATTGGCATTGGGCACATCCAAGCCATTTTCCACTATTTTGGTGCAGACCAATATATCATACTCGCCTTCCATAAAGCCGAGCATAATTTCTTCTAACTTCTCGCCCTCCATCTGACCGTGAGCCACCGCAATGCGGGCGTCAGGCACCAGACGTTGCACCATACCCGCCACTTCCATAATATTTTGAACCCTGTCGTGCACAAAAAACACCTGACCGTGACGCGACAGTTCGTATTCTACCGCATCGCGTATGCGTTCTTCGGAAAAGGGCATGATTTCGGTGGCTATCGGATAGCGGTTGGGAGGCGGAGTCTGTATAATGGAAAGATCTCGTGCGCCCATAAGCGAAAACTGCAAGGTGCGCGGTATGGGCGTGGCGGTGAGGGTAAGGGTGTCCACATTTATTTTAAGGGTCTTGAGCTTTTCTTTCATCGCTACGCCGAACTTCTGTTCCTCGTCGATTATCAACAAGCCCAAATCCTTAAAGTTTACATCTCTGCCCAACAATCGGTGCGTACCTATCAGTATATCCACCGTGCCGGCTTCTACTTCCTTAATTATCTGACTCTGTATTTTTCGTGTACGAAAACGGTTGATATATTCTACCTTGCAGGGAAAATTTTCCAAACGCTCGCTAAACGTCTTGTAGTGCTGGTATGCCAAAATGGTGGTGGGAACGAGCACCGCCACCTGCTTGCCGTCGCATACCGCCTTGAATGCCGCCCGCACCGCCACCTCGGTCTTGCCGAAACCCACATCGCCGCACACGAGGCGGTCCATAGGCTGCGCGGCTTCCATATCGCGCTTTACCTCGTTGGATGCCTTGAGCTGGTCGGGTGTATCTTCGTAAAAGAAAGACGATTCCAATTCGTTTTGCAGATAGGAGTCTGCCGAAAAGGCAAAACCCTTGCTTTCTTTGCGCCGCGCGTAGAGGTCTATCAACTCGCGCGCCATATCCTTTACCTTCTGCTTCGCCTTGTTTTTCTGAACAGCCCATGTGGTACTGCCAATGCGGTTCAAGGTGGGCGCCACCCCCTCCTTACCCGTATAGCGGGTCATCTTGTGCAAGCCGTGAATACTGAGGCGGAGCATATCGTTGTCTTTGTAAACAAGGCAGATAGCCTCCTGTTCCCTGCCGTTCACCCTCACTTTTTCCAAACCGGCAAAACGCCCTATGCCGTGATCTACGTGCATAATGTAGTCGCCCGGCTTGAGCGCATAGAGTTCTTTGAGCGAAAGCGCCTGACTGTCGCTGCGGCGCGGCTGCACGCTAAAACGGTGGTAGCGTTCAAAAATCTGATGGTCGGTAAAACACGCCAACTTGCGTTCCTTATCTACAAAACCCTCGTGCAAGGAAAGCGGCAGCGGCGTATATCGAATCGGTCTTTCGGGTTTGGACAGTTCAAAGAAAACGCGGTCGAGGCGTTGGAACTGTCTGGTGTTTTCCGAGAGTATCAGATAGGTAAAGCCGTGATCGGTGCCGTCTAATATGTAGTCGGCAAGCAAATCGAATTTTTTATTGAACACCGGTTGGGGTTCAGTGGCAAAATCCACCCTATTGTTGCCTGCAAAGCGGATTCCGGAGCCTATTTCCACTATCCGATGCCGCTTCATCGCTTTTTCTATTTCTTCCGAACTGCAATACAGTTCTTCGGGGCGTGCGCGGGGTACGGTCCTGTCTAATTTGCCGTAGACATCTTCCGCCTTTTGCATGGATGAATCGAGCGATTGCAGGCACCATGCGGCATCTTCCACCCAAAGGCAGGCATCTTCTTCAAAATAGGAGAACACATCTACCCTCTGCCGCACATTTACAAACTGCTGAACATCGGGAATGAGGCTTACCTGCTGCAAGCGTTCCACCGAAAGTTGGTTACCCACCTCAAAAGAACGGATAGAAAGCACGCTTTCATCATCGAACTCTATACGGAAAGGCAAATCGGCGGAATACGAAAACACATCGAGAATACCGCCACGCAAGGCAAATTCGCCGGGTTCGGCAACAAAATCCACCGGACTGAAATGGTAGCGTTCCAAAAATTCGGTAAGAAAATCCTGTGTGATTTTTTCGCCCACATGGATATTGACCGTATTTGCCGACAGCTGCTTGTTGTCGATAACCTTTTCTGCCAAGGCTTCCGGATAGGTAACAATACGTAAACCTTGTTTGCGGCTTTGCAGACGCTCCAGCACCTCGGTACGCGAAAGCACATTGGCGTTGTCTACGCTCTCGCTTTCGTAGGGACGGCGGTAAGATGCCGGAAAGAACAGTGTTTTCTTGCCCTGCCCATGACCGGGTTCTTCGCCCGAAAGCTTTTCCAAGTCGTTGCAGAAATATGCCGCCTGTTCCCTATCGCGGAGAATAAAAAGCTGGTTACCCGAAATTTCTTGCGAAAGCACCTGACACACCACTGCCCGGGCGGAACCTGAAAGACCGCACAAAGCCAAGGCACAAGGCTGTTTTTCAAACAACAGCGACTTAGCGTGCCTTACCCGCTCGTCTTGGGCATACAATTGAAGCAAATCCTCTTTTTCCAACGCCTCTCCGTTTTTTGAGCCGGCGAATTTACGGAATTTCTTAAATTCGCAGATTTTCCGAACGGCTTGCCGTCGGGATGAAATTTGTTACGATGAAGATTGTTATTGCAGGAGCCGGAGCGGTAGGAACCCACTTGGCTAACTTGTTATCAAAAGAAAAACACGACATTATCCTGATTGATCAGGATGCGGCGAAATTAGAGGAACCGGGCAGTAGGTTCGACCTGCTCACCATCAATATTTCCGCCACTTCCATACACGGACTCAAGGAAGCCGGCGTAGGCTCCGCCGATTTGGTGATTGCCGTTACCCCCGATGAGAGCCGCAATATCGCCATCTGTATGCTCTCCCACAGTCTGGGAGCCAAAAAGACGGTGGCGCGCATCAACAATTCCGAATATCTCGACCCCAAATACCGTCGTTATTTTCAGGAAATGGGCATCGACTCCCTGATTTACCCGGAACGCTTGGCGGCACAGGAAATAGCCGATTCGATGAAGATGAGCTGGGTGCGCCAATCTTGGGAATTTCACGACGGAGCCTTGGAACTGATAGGCGTAAAGGTTCGCGCCAACGCCCAGATATTGAACCGCAAGCTCAAAGAACTGGGCGAAGAGAGCCTGCCTTTTCACGTGGTGGCCATCAAACGTAAGCGAAACACGATTATTCCCCGAGGCAACGATATGCTGCTCGAAGGCGACTTGGTTTATTTTATGACCACCAAGAAGCATCTGCCGGTTATCCGCACCCTTTGCGGAAAAGACAAATACGAGGAAGTAAAGAACATTACGATTATCGGAGGCGGTAAGGCGGCGGTACAAGCCTCGATGCTGATTCCCGACTATATGAACATCAAGATTATAGAGCAAGACGAGGAACGCGCCAAACAGCTTACCTCTATGGTTCACGACCGGGTTATGGTGATTCACGGCGACGGTCGCGATATGCGCCTTCTGGTAGACGAAGACATCAAGAACACGCAGGCATTCGTTGCCCTTACCGGCAGTGCCGAAACCAATATCCTCGCCTGCCTTGCCGCCAAACGCATGGGGGTGCGCAAAACGGTTGCTATGGTGGAGAACTTAGACTATGTAAGTATGGCGGAGAGCCTCGATATAGGTACCATCATCAACAAAAAGACCATCGCCGCCGGACATATCTATCAGATGATGCTGGATGCGGATGTTTCCAACCTCAAATGCCTTACTGTATCTTCTGCCGACGTGGTGGAATTTATCGTGGGCGAAAAATCGCGTGCGGCAGGCAAGGAAATCAGGGAACTCGACCTGCCCGCCGGTGCCACTATCGGGGGCTTGGTACGCAACGGAGAAGGCATCCTCGCCAGCGGCTCCACCCGGCTCGAAAGCGATGACAGTGCGGTGGTGTTCTGCATAGATACGGAAGTAAAACGATTGGAAAAATATTTCAAATAAGCCGTGAACTTCAAACTTATCTTACGGGTTTTGGGACTCCTTGCCTTTGTGGAAGCATTTTTCCTTTTATGCTGCACGGCAATGGCGTTCTGCTATGCAGAAGACGATACAATGGCTTTTGTGGTCTCCTTGGGTATCGCCATAGGAACCGGGCTGCTCTTTACACTTGCCGGCAAGGGAGCGGAAAAGAACATGAGCCGCAAAGACGGTTATATCGTAGTGTCGGTAAGCTGGATTCTGTTTGCGATCATCGGTATGTTTCCCTATCTGCTGAGCCACTACACAAGCGGAGTAACCGATGCCTTTTTTGAAAGTATGTCGGGCTTTACCTCCACCGGTTCAAGCATTATGGATAACATAGATTCCTGCCCGCACGCGCTTTTGTTCTGGCGAAGCCTTACCCAATGGGTTGGCGGCTTGGGTATCATCTTGTTTACCATTGCCCTTATTCCGAGCATCGGTATGGGAGATGTGAGCCTGTTCGCCGCTCAAAGCATGGGCCCTCTGCCCGGTAAATTACAGCCCCGCATCGCCAACACTGCCCAATGGATTTTTACGGTTTATCTGGTTCTTACCATAGGCTGCGCGGTATCGCTCTACTTTTGCGGTATGAATGTTTTTGATGCCGTGAACCACGCCTTTACCAGCATAGGCACCGGAGGCTTTTCCACCCATCAGGACAGTATTCAGTTCTTTAATTCCGCCCGTATCGAATATGTGCTGATTGCCTTTATGTTCTTTGCCGGGGTAAACTACAACCTGATTTATTTCTTTGCCTTGCGCGGCAAATTCAAGAGGCTTTTCAAAGACACCGAATTCAAGTGGTACGCTATTCTCTTTATTATATCCACCGCTATCTGCGCCCTCTCGCTGCATTTCGACAACGGTCTGGACTGGGAACCGTCCTTGCGTTTTTCGGCTTTTCAAACCATTTCGCTCTCCACCAGTACCGGTTACTGCTCGCACGATTATATGCTCTGGGCACCCAAGCTACAACCCATTCTGTTGCTTTTAATGGTAATTGGCGGCTGCGCTGGCTCTTCTGCCGGAGGGTTCAAGGTGGTGCGCATTGCCATGCTGTGCAAAATGACCCGGAACGAAACCAAGAAGATGCTGCACCCCAATGCGGTAATTCCCCTGCGCATCAACGGACAGGTAGTTGCCACACCGGCAAAGATGATTCTTATCACCTTTACCTTTCTTTACCTGCTTACCTTTTTTGTAGGCTGGCTCGCCCTGATGTTTTTCGGAATCGAGTTTTCCGAGGCGGCAACCTGTAGCCTCTCCGCCCTGAGCAATATCGGACCCGGCATCGGAGCTTACGGTCCGGCATTTTCATGGAGCATTATGAGCCCGGGAGCCAAATGGGTATGCGCTGCCCTGATGTTCATAGGTCGTTTGGAAATTATGTGCGTGTTTGTTCTCTTTACCCGGAGTTTTTGGAAACGGCATTAATAAAACCCTCTTTCGCGCATGACCTCCTCCACCCTCGACCAACGTGATGCCATTACATACAAGCGTATTCTCGGTATCGCTTTTCCCATTATCCTAAGCACGCTGGCGCAAAATGTAATCGCGGTAGCCGATACCGTTTTTTTGGGAAATTTAGGAGAGGTGGAATTAGGCGCGGCGGCTTTGGCGGCGGGATTCTACCAGGTATTGGTTATGGTGGTGTTCGGTTTCGGCGTGGGAGCGCAAATCGTTATCGCAAGGCGGGTCGGACAGGGACAATACACCGAAGTGGGCAATATTTTTCAACACACCCTTTGGTTCTGCCTTTTCTGTTCTCTTCTCTGCTGGGGCGCGTTTCAGGCATGGGGCGAATGGCTGCTTCCCCATTTGGTAAAATCGCCCGCGATTCTTGAGGCCTTAAACGATTATATGCAGATACGTGTTTACGGACTGCCTTTCGCTTTCGGCATCGTAACATTCAATGCCCTTTATGTCGGGATAGCCCGCACCCAAACCATTTCTATTGCCACCATCATTATGGGCACGGTCAATGTGGCGTTGGATTACGGCTTGATTTTCGGTAAACTGGGTTTGCCGCAAATGGGTATGGGAGGCGCGGCATTGGCTTCCGTTGTTGCCGAAGCGGTGGGCATTATCTGTTATTTCCTGCTGAGCGCGTTTTCCCGATACCGTCAACGCTATCATACTTTCAAACATTTTCCTTTCAGGCTCCGCCTTATCGGAAAACTCATAGGAGTTTCTTATCCGATTATGATTCAATATTTTTTGTCTTTTTCAAGTTATTTTCTGTTTTTTATCTTTATCGAAAGTTTGGGGCAGCGCGCCTTAGCCATCTCCAATATCACCCGAAGCATGTATATGCTGTTTCTGCTACCCATTTGGGGCTTCTGTTCCTCCACGGCAACGCTCACTTCCTACCTTTGCGGGCAGAACCGTACTTCGGAAATCCCCATAGTGGTTAAGAAAACCTGCATCTCCACCTTTGTTTTTGTAAGCCTTATCGTACTGATTTTTATCCCCTTTCACAAACCTATACTCAGCATCTTTACCCAAGACAGCCTGTTGGCGCAAGAAAGCCTTATGCCTTGCGCGGTAGCCATCGCCGCCACGTACATTATGATTTTTGCCCAAATTATCTTCAATACCATTTTAGGGAGAGGAAACACGCAGGCAGGCTTCTTTATCGAACTGATAAATATGATAGCCTATTTTCTCTACGGCTGGCTCGTTATCTATATCGGAAAATGTTCGGTAGAGGTGGCTTTCGGAGCGGAAATAACCTATACAACCGGCTTATTGCTGCTCTCCTTGCTGTATATTTTCTGGCAAAAGAAAACCGGAAACCTGCAAGTCCGTCAATTCTGAACCGGCATCGGTTCATAGAAATCGCTTATCTTGCCCATATCTTTCCAATAACCGCCTTGCTGTTCGGCAAGCAGGATTTTTTTGCCATATATGGATTCCATATAGGCGTCGATTACCGAAAAAGGATTTTCGGTACCGTATTTTTTAGCCCATTCCGCCACCAGTTCCGTTTTTAACAGATGGATGCCGCTAAAGGCAAGGGGAATAAAACTTTCCTGTATGGCATCGCCTTTGGTTTGACCGCTCCTGACGTTTTTCCACGCCCGAAGCCTACCCTGCGCATCGGCATACAGATAGCGTGAACTCTCGCGGCGGCGCACCGAAAGCAGCGCGTCGGCATCCGATTCAAGCATTTGCCTTTCCAAACGGAGTATATCCAAATCGGTCATTACATCTACATTGTGAACCAATACCGTTTGTTCTTTATCAAACAGCGGCAAGGCATGCGTGAGTGCGCCGCCGGTATCTAACAACTTTTCCGTTTCATCCGAAAACATTATATTAATATTGTGCCGCAAGGCGTAATCGGTGGCAAAAGCGCGTAACATTTGAGGAAAGTGATGCAGATTGAGCACAAAATCACGGCAGCCGAAAGTTTGCAGACGCTCCAGCAAGTGTTGCAAAAGAGGTTTCCCCCCGTATTCCACCAAGGCTTTGGGACGGTTGTCGGTGAGCGGTCGTAGCCGGGTTCCCAAGCCGGCTGCCAAAATAAACACAATCATAGGTATAAAAGGTATTTTTGACGGATGCCGTTAAAGGCTTCTAATTCGGGCAGCCATGTGCGGCGTATTTCTGCCTCGCTCTGCCCTGCTTCTATTTGCCGCTGCAACTGCCGTGTTCCTGCCAGTTTACTAAAGAAAGCGTTGAAAAATTTTTCTTTTTGGGGATAGGCGCGATACATCTCCATCAGATACGACAGTTCCAAGCGAGTCGGCAGGCTGTCGGCATAGGTGTCTGGCACGGAGAATCCGGTACACTCCCTGTCTTGAAAAGGAGGGGTAAGGCTCAATCCGGGCAGGGAACGCGGGGTAAACCGATAGTTTCCCACCCTGCAATCGGGAAATCCCACACATTCAAAAGCCTTGTAGGTGCCGCGCCCCACGCTCAAAGGCGTTCCCTCAAAAAAGCAGAGGGAGGGATAGATATACACAGCTTTCATACTCCGCAAATTAGGCGACGGCGGAACGGGAAAGGCATAGACCGTATGCCGGGTATAGGCTTCCATCGGAATTACCTGCAAATTACATTCGGATTGATTTGCCAGCCAATGTTCGCCATTTATCATGCGGGCGTACTCGCCTATGGTCATACCGTAAACCACCGGCACAGGGTGCATTCCCACAAAAGAACGACAGCAGGCGGTATCTAAAACGGGTCCGTCGATATAGCCTGTGTGCGGATTGGGGCGGTCGAGCACCATTACGGGAATCCTCGCTTCGGCGCAGGCTTCCATTACATAATGCAGCGTAGAAATATAGGTATAGAAGCGCACTCCCACGTCTTGCAGGTCAAACAGCACTAGGTCTATACCTTGCAGATCGCTTTCGGAAGGCTTTTTATGCTTGCCGTAGAGCGACACCACCGGCAAGCCGGTCTTGGCATCCATACCGTCTTTTACTGCCGCGCCTGCCTCCGCCTGCCCTCTAAATCCGTGTTCGGGAGAAAATATCTTTTTGATATGGATGCCCGAATCAAGCAGGGCATCCACAATATGAACGTAATCCGCGCTGTCTTGCTCTGTCAGGGAGTGATGCCGAACCGGAATCACTCCGGTCTGATTGCTCACCACCGCAATATTCTTGCCGCGCAAAAGGGGCATATACAGTTCAAAACGCTCCGCCCCCAAGCGCAAGGCATTTTCTGCCGATGCGTTCAGACAGATACCCAAAACCCACAAGAAAACAAAGATAACACGTCTCATATCTGCCAGCCATTTTCGATCAGCCTACGAATTTAGCAATTTTCTTCTATTTGTTCAACAAGCCGTTTTTACGTATCTTTGAGGTTTATTTAATGTGTACCTATGCCCCATTTAGCTAAAAAAACTAGAATTATACGCAGAAAGATACCGGTGGTGGGTTCTATCTTGAAAGCCGCACTGGAGTTCAGAGCCAATAAAGTGCCGTTGGTAAATTTCTTTAAGATAAAAGATCCGGCGAAAGCTCAGGACCGTGTGCTCAAACGCTTGCTGTCGAAAGCTTCCAATACTGCATTTGGAAAGGAGTTCAACTTTAAGAAGATCTTAGACAGCCCCAATATGCGGGAGGCGTTTTCCAAACGGGTTCCCATATACGATTACGACAAGATGTTTCGCGATTGGTGGTATCGCAGCCTTAATGGTGAAACCTACGTTTCCTGGCCGGGCAAGAACACCCATTTCGCGCTCAGTTCGGGTACTTCGGGTGCCAGCAGCAAATATATTCCCGTTACCGGCGATATGATGAAAGCCATACGCAAGACCAGTATCCGCCAGCTGTTTTCGTTGGCGCAGTATGACTTTCCCAACGAGCTGTTTCAAAAAAGCGCGCTGATGCTGGGGGGGAGCACCCACCTTCAATACAACGGAACCTACTATGCCGGCGACCTTTCGGGCATTACCACCGGCAACCTACCCTTCTGGTTCGAACATTTCTACAAACCGGGCAGGCGTATATCCCGCGAACAGGACTGGCCTACCAAAATAGAAGAAATCGTGCGTAAGGCGCCCAAGTGGGATATTGCGGCGGTAGTAGGCGTTCCGGCGTGGTTTCAGATTCTTTTTCAAAAAATCATAGAACGCTACAACCTCAAGACCATTCACGATATTTGGCCTAATCTGAAAATTTACGTGCATGGCGGAGTGGCGTTTGAACCCTATAAGGGCAGTTTTGAAAAATTGCTGGCGCACCCCCTCACCTATATCGAAACCTACTTGGCGTCGGAAGGCTTTCTGGCTTTTCAGAACCGCCCCGGAATAAACGCCATGCAGCTGGTGCTCGACAACGGACTGTTCTTTGAATTCATACCTTTTGATGGACACAATTTTGATGAAGACGGACAGGTAAAGGAAAATCCGCAGACCTTATACATAGACCAAGTGGAGGAAGGCAAGGAATATGCGGTACTTATTTCTACCTGTTCGGGAACGTGGCGGTATATGATCGGCGACACGGTAAGGTTTACCAGCAAGGCGCATAACGAAATTGTAATTACCGGACGCACCAAGTCTTTCCTTAGCCTGTGCGGAGAGCATCTTTCGGTAGACAATATGAACCACGCCATAAAGAGGTTGGGAGAAGAAATGAATGTGGGGATTTTGGAATATACCGTATTGGGCGTAAAAAGCAACGGTATGTTCGGGCATAGGTGGTTTCTTGGCTGCGACCAAGCCTTGGATTCCAAACAAGCCGCCCTTAAATTAGACGAATACCTGAAAGTGCTTAACGACGACTACAGGGTGGAACGCTTGGAAGCCATCCGTTCCGTAGAGGTTGAAGTATTGCCTTTGCAAGTGTTTTACGACTATATGCGTATGCAGGGCAAAGAAGGGGCGCAGAACAAGTTTCCCCGCGTGCTGAAGGGCGAAAAAGCCCAAGCATGGCTCGATTTTTTGAAAACGAAGGATAATCAGAAATAATAACTCTAAAAACTGAATACTATGGCAACTATTCCCGTCTCTGAAATGCCGATGAACAACGACGGCAGCATTTATCACCTCGCGCTCCAGCCCGAACAGCTTGCTCCCAATGTGATTTTGGTGGGCGACCCGGGTAGAGTTCCTATGGTTTCCAAATTTTTTGACAGTATCGAACACAAGGTGCAGAACCGTGAATTAGTTACACATACGGGAACTGTAAACGGCAAACGCATCAGTGCCATTTCTACCGGTATGGGCACCGACAATATCGACATTGTGGTGAACGAACTGGATGCCCTTGTCAACGTGGATTTGAAAACCCGTACGCCTAAGGAAGAACGCCAGAGACTGAATTTGATCCGTATCGGAACCAGCGGCAGTTTTCAAGCCGACTTGGATGTAAATACGTTTTGCGCCGGTGAATACGGACTCGGCTTAGACGGTTTGATGAACTATTATTCGGTACCTGATCAGATGTTTGAACACGATATGGAACGTGCCTTGGACGCCCACCTGAAATTGCCTATGGGCTTTGCCCGTCCGTATGTGGTTCGCTGCTCCGCCACCTTGCTTAATCAAGTGGCTTTCGATATGGCGAAAGGTATTACCGCCACCGCACCCGGATTCTTTGCACCCCAAGGTCGCGTGGTAAGGCTGTCTCTCTCCTACCCGCAACAGAACGAATTGCTGCAATCGTTCTCATTTAAGGGCAGCAGAGTTTCCAATATGGAAATGGAAACATCGGCTCTCTACGGTTTAGGCCGTGCCTTGGGACACCGCTGCCTTACCATCTGCCTGCTGATAGCTAACCGTTGCACCAAAAAGTTCAGCGAAGATTATCACCCGCACATGGAACGCTTGATTGAAACGGCGGTAAAACGTCTTACTGCTTAATGAACCCTATTCCCGGACACTCCGAATTGGAGGCCTTGGTAGGTATGTTGGACGAAACCGACACTGAAATCTACCAAACGCTTAAGGATGCCCTCTTTTCGATTGGAGAGGAGGCTTTGCCCTATTTGGAAAAAGCGCGGCTGCAAAAAAGCGGTTCTCTCTGGCAGAACCGTATGGATGCGCTTATTTCTGAGTTGCAGGTGGAAATAGCCTGCAAAAAGCTTTCGGCTTGGAAGGGCGAAGCCTCCCCCAACCTTTTGAAAGGATTCTATCTTTTGTCTTCGGCTTTCTATTCCGACCTGCCTTGGGAAAGAGTATGCAGCGAATTTAACCGTCTGCACGGTGATTGCTGGTTCACAACCGGAACAACGGACTCCCTTTCGCGCAAACTCGCTTTATTCAATAACTTTTTCTTTAACCAATGCGGATTCCGATTAGGTACAAAAATCGTATCGGATTACAATTTCGCCGACTTTTTCCTGCCCAACCTGCTTAATCTCCGCCAAGGCAACGACCGCAGCTTGGCGTTAGCATACCAATATTTAGCGGAAAGGAACGGCTTGCCTGTATTTCTGCTGAACCTGCCGGTAGTAAACCTTTTGGCGTGTACCTCCGATGTGGAATCGGTATCTAAAGACGATATACGTTACTGCATCGACATTACCCACCAAGGTTCCATTATAAACCGTACTGCCGTTGAACCGGTGTTCAGCCAGCAAAAACAGATACAGATCTGCAATACCGTGCAGGCATTGCAAGATTTTACACGATTGCTCAATTATATCGTCGCCGCCCGGGAAACCAACCCTTTGCGGAAACAGGCGGTTAAAAAACTGCACGATTGTCTGGGGGCTTCCTCCGACAATTTCCCCATGTCCGGCATACCTCTTTCAGACAAAGACAACTTGTTCTGAAAGAACCGGAATTTAAGCCCTTTATGAATGGAACAAAGCATTAGCCTGAAAGATATGAACGCCATGCCTTATGCCGTGTTGCCCACGCAACAGAAAAGCGCCCCATACAAGGTGTTAGCCAAAAGCGGTCAGGAAATCCACCCGCTGAAGAGTTATATCGAGAGGGCACACCATATTGTTATCGTAAGCCACGACAATCCCGACGGAGATGCGGTGGGTTCGGCTTTGGGGCTGCACTTTTTCTTGCAGAAGATGGGCAAGGAAAGTGCCGTTATCTTTCCGAACACCTACGCGCAGAACTTAGTCTGGATGGATACTGAGCGTATATCCCTCAATTATAAAGACCATCCCGAAAAGGTAACGGCTATACTATCGGAATGTGATTTGCTTTTTGTAGTGGACTTTAACCGCCTGAGCCGTGCGGCAGAAATGACTTCCTTGCTGCAAAAGTTAGAAATTCCGCGAATTTTGATAGACCACCACCCCGAACCCGATACGGAAAGTTTTCATCTCGGGTTCTCCAACACGCAGGTTTCCTCTACCTGCGAAGTGCTTTACCGGGTTATCTATAACGAGCTGAACCCTGATTATATCGATGCACACGTAGGTGCCTGCCTGTATGCGGGTATCAGTACCGACACCGGGTCTTTCAGTTATTCCTGCTCGCACGCGGAAGTGTTTTTAGCTATCGCCGACCTGATAAACAGAGGCCTTGATACGGTAAAGGTGCATCAGAATATTTTTGACAATTTTTCGGAAAGCCGTATGCGCCTTTTGGGTTGCTGCCTTGGAGAACGCTTGGTGGTAAAGCCCGAATACCAGACAGCCTATATGTATCTGAGCCGGGAGGATATGAAAAAGTTTCATTTCCGGCCGGGCGACACGGAAGGCATTGTAAACTACGGCTTAAGCATAGCCGGTATCCGTTTTGCGGCATTCTTTACCCAAAAAGAAGACACTATACGCATCTCTTTCCGCTCGCATGGCGATATAGATGTAAACGATTTTGCCAAAGAACACTTTAACGGCGGCGGGCATGCGAATGCAGCCGGAGCGTCTTCTAACGAAAGTTTGGAAGCCACGCTGGCTAAGTTTGAAAGGCTGATTCCCGATTTTTACGAAAAAGCCATACGGCAAAAATAAACACCTATGCACCGCTTTCCCGATTTACGGCACTGCAACCGAAGGTCCCGCCTGTTTATCTTGTGTATGGCGATATTGGCGGTGCTGTGCTGTGCCTGTAAGCGCAATGTGGTGGTGAGCGCGCCCAATGTATCGGCTTCTAATGCCAAAGAAGATATGCTCTCGGCTCAAGAAATAGCCGTAAGGCAGGAAATAGAAAGCATAGAAGCCTTTTTGAAGCGCAGCGGAAAACCCATGCAACGTAGCGGCAGCGGGCTATACTACCACATAGAGGAAAACCCTAACCCCAAGGCACCGAAGGTGGAACGTGGCAATGCGGTACGTCTAAGCTATACCTTGCGTCTGCTCAATGGCGAACAAATCGCTTCGTCGGAGCAGAATGGGCTAAAAACCTTTGTGGTGGGTAAATCCGAAAGCGAACCGGGTCTTACCGAAGCGGTGCTGATGATGAAAAAAGGCGACAGGGCGCAATTGATTCTGCCCTCCCGCCTCGGCTTCGGTTTTTCGGGAAACGGGGCGGAAGTCCCTGCTATGGCAAGCTTGCTTTACGAGCTTTGTGTGGAAGAAGTTTTGGTTTCGCCCGAACAGATGGCGGAGAATTGAATAAAATTAACGACCTTTGCGGCCTGCTGCCCTAAGGAATTGATAAAACTTTAACTTACAATAACAATGAAAAAGAACATTTGCTTGACTATGGCTTTGATGCTGGCTATGGCTCTTTCGGCTTGCGGCTCGCACAAGAAAACCTCCAACGGACTTAAATACGACCTTTTGGTAAAAGGCGAAGGCAGGGCTGCCCAAATGGGTGATATTGTAAAAGGTATGATGGCTCTTTCGTCGCAAGATTCAATAATCTTTGCGCTCGACAAATCCGAGTTCCTCATGCAGATTCAAGAACCCATATTTCCGGGAGACCTTAACGAAGGGCTGTTGATGCTGCACGAAGGCGACAGTGCGGTATTCTACATTCCCGCCGACTCTATGGCAAAATATATGGGCGGTGTTCCCGATATGTTCGGTAAATATGTCATCTATTCGATTAAGGTAGATAAATTCTACACCGAAGAAGAACTGCAACAGGAAAATCTTATCAAAGCCGCCGAAGCTAAAGAAATCGAAAAAGAAGCTATCGCCAAATATTTGGCAGACAACAATCTGAATATTGAGCCTACCGAAAGCGGTCTGTACTTTATCGAAACCCAGAAGGGAAAGGGTAAACCCGCCGAAGAAGGCAAGATTGTAAAGGTAAACTACGTAGGTAAACGCTTAGACGGTAAGTTATTTGACACCAACATTGAACAAGTTGCCAAAGATAACAATATGTATATGCCTCAACGGACTTACGAACCGATGGAAGTACCGGCAGGTATGGGTCAGATGATTCCCGGCTTTGACGAAGCCCTTACCATGATGCCCAAAGGCAGCAAGGCTATTGTAATCATACCTTTTGAACTGGCTTACGGAGAATACGCCGTAAGCGAAGACATTCCTGCCTACACCACCTTGGTATTTGAAGTGGAAATGGTGGATATCCAATAATAACAGACTGTTCTTAGATGCGTAAACTCTTAAAACGTATTGCCCTGCTGTTTTGTGCGGGCACGTTTATTTGCCCCTGTGCCGTTAACGCGCAGGGGCAATTTACTCTGTCGGGCGAAATCCGTGAACGCGGCTTGTATTCGCACGGCTATATGGGGCTTTTAGACAAGTCCCGACACGGTGTTTTTTGGGTAGGTCAGCGTACCCGGCTCAGCTTTGACTATAGCCATAAGAATCTCGGCTTTTTCGTGCAGCTGGAAGACGGCAGGATTTGGGGTGAAACCGACGGAAAACACTCCGACAACGGTTTCGGAATTGCCCAAGCATGGTTTTTTGCCAACTTTGGCAAAGGCTTCGGTATAAAGATAGGCCGTATGCCTCTTACTTACGAAGACGGGCGTTATATTGCCTATTCACAATGGGACGAATGTGGCAAATCCACCGATGCCTTGATATTGAACTATTTCTCTACAGATAAAAAAACGAGGGCGGAACTGGTAGGCTCGTTTTCCAACAACAGTGCGAGCCGCTTTTTGAATCCATATCGTTTAGACAACCTATATAAATACTTTCTCGTTGCGTATGTGTCGCATACCTTCACTCCCGATTTTCGCTGGAGCCTGCTCTCGGTAACCGATTTTCAAGAAAAGCACTACAAGGTTTTTGCCGACAGCACGCAGACCCAAACCATTACCAAGACAGACCCGACCAAAATCTATGCGCGTACGGCTGTCGGTACTTATTTAGACATTTGCCCTGAGCGTAAGTTTTCCGCTTTGGTCTACGCCTACGGACAGTTCGGCAAAGATATGTTCGGCAGAAGCCTCGCGGCGGGTATGGCATCGGTTATTCTTTCGTATAAGCCACATCCTATGGTGGAACTCAAGGCGGCATACGATTACATTTCGGGAAACCGGAATGTCGGGACTGACTTTCCTGAAAATGCCACCGACCACTCCTTTAACCGCTTTATGGGCAGCAGCCACGTGTTTTTGGGTATTCTCGACCTCTTTAGCGGTTCGGGCAGAAACGATATTACCTTGGGGGCAGGCTACCATCAACCCTACCTCAACATCAACTGCCTGCCGGCAAAAAATCACGCCATTTCGCTCAATGCCCGCTATTTCTGGACTGCCAACAAAATACAATCGGTAGACAGCCGGAATTTAGGCTTGGAAATAGCCTTGACTTACAAATACAACATACTGCCCGACTTAGTGCTGGATTTTGGCTATGCTATCCATTCACGCACCTCGGCATTAGAAAACCTCAGCGGCATAGAAACCGGCAAATCGAGATTGCCTCACTATGGGTATGTAATGATTTCGTACAAACCGGTAATCTACAATTCTGCCAACCATCCTAAAAAAGACAAGTAAGCGTAATGGCAGATGCCCAAGAAAAGATTTTTGCCTGGGGCAACAGCCGCCGTTTTAACGCCTATAGCGACTATCTGAGAAGCCGCTACGGCTTTCGCCTGCAAAAACTTTCGGTAAACGCCGGGTTTTCCTGCCCCAATCGCGACGGGAACAAGTCTACCGGAGGCTGCGTTTTCTGCAACAACAATGCCTTTAATCCCTCCTATTGCCAGCCCCATATCGGCATCCGTAAACAATTGGAAGAAGGCAAAGCCTTTCACGCTTGGCGTTACCGGCACTCGCCCCGGTATATAGCCTATTTTCAAGCCTATTCAAACACTTATGCTCCGCTTGAGGTATTAAAGGAACGCTATGAAGAAGCCCTCGGCGTTCCGGATGTGGCGGGGCTTTCTATAGGAACCCGCCCCGACTGCATTGACGAAGCCATCTTGGATTATTTGGCGGAATTGTCGAAAACCAAGCATATCCATTTGGAAATGGGCATAGAAAGCTGTTACGACAAAACGCTGCGCTGGATGAACCGGGGGCATGATTTTGCCACAGCCGAAAAAGCCTTTGAGCAAGCCGCCAAACGGGGCATCTTTACTGGAACCCACCTGATTGTTGGGCTGCCCGGACTGAGCCGTGAAGAAGAACTGGCGCAAGCCGGCATACTCTCCCGCCTGCCTGTGGACACCTTAAAACTGCACCAGCTGCAAATAATAAAGGGCACGGCATTAGAAAAACAATATGCCGAACAGCCGCAACAGTTTTCGTTTTTTACCGTAGATTCTTATGTGGATTTTGTGGTAGACTTTTTAGAAAGGCTGTCTCCCCGCATACATATGGAACGTTTTGCCGGCGAAGCCCCGGAGCGTTTTCAGGCAGGTCCTGTTTTTGGAAAACTCAGGAGCGACCGCATACTCCAATTGGTGGAGCAACGGCTCTTGGAACGTAACACATGGCAGGGGCGGCTATTTTCGCAAGCCTGACCTACGGGCGTTTAACCAATTGTTCGCAAACGATTTCCGCTATATCCCGAATATCTGCCTCCCCTATTTCGGCAAATGCCTTTTTACAAGAGGGACAAGCCGTTATAAGCATATCCACCGGCTGTTCGGTCATCTTATGCAAGGCATCGCGGGCTATCATACGACGTTTCTTATAGGGCATTCCCTCGGCAGCTATGCTATGCCCGCAGCAAAGGGCATCCTTACCTTCGTAGGCGTTTTTTTGCAGATTCAGCACCCGGTAGAGCACATCGCGGGGCTGTTGGTAAATGCCCGAATTCCGACCCAGTTCGCAAGGGTCGTGATAAACCCCTTTACGCGCACTCTTGCGCACCGTAATCATACCGGACTCCAATAATTGCAGTATATATTCGGTATGATGCAGCACCTGTACGCCTTCTAATTTATAGGTATCCTTAAAAATCCTGTAGCAGATGGGGCAAGAGCAAACCAGTATCTTGGCGCCCGTAGAGAGAATAGCCTCGGTATTGCGCGCCACTAACTGTTCGCTGCCCTCCCGGTCGCCGGTGAGCATCAAGGGGCGTCCGCAACAGATGCCGCCATCCTTGTCTAAAAACGTATAGTTTACGCCTGCGGCTTCAAAAATCTTTAGCATAGACTGCTCTATCTTAGGCGTAAGATGACTCATGCAGCCGGCAAAGTAAACCACTTGGGGCGTAAGGGTAACGGTCTCGCTTTTCTTGCTGTTTTCCGTTTCTACATAATCGTAACGGTTCGGATAGCGGTAGTTTATAGAGGCACCCTTTAAGTTGAGCTTAAGCCGCACCGAATTCACGCCCACCGGACAAGCCTGCACACAGCGGTTGCACATAAGGCAATAGCTTGCCGCCGCCATTGCCGGCTTATGCTGCCGCAAACGCACATTGCGTGTAAAATCTACCGTAGCCATAGGGCGCAAAGAGGCGGAAGACACCATTTGGCAAGGGTCGAGGCATATTCCGCAGCGGGAGCAGGAAAATATTTCCACGCTTGCATAGCCGTTGTTCTTATCGGTTTCCCGAATACCGGCATTACGCATAAAGATAAGCAGGGCTTCCGCAAGGATATGCGTAAAACGGCTCCAAGGCAAAGTAAGGAAAAACACCATAAGGGCTATCGAATACGCCCACCAGATGGGGCGAATCAAGGCATCGTTATTGATAAACTGGTTGAACCAGTCGAAAATCATACCGAAACTGCGCGTAAGGAAGCCCCCTCCGCTGATATGGGAGGTAAAACTTTCTGCCAAAAAGCGCAAGGGAAAGATGCACCAGAGGGAATACATAGCCAATTGGTCGTTCCATTTAAGGCGTGTGGTGCGTCTCATACCAAAAAGCCGCCTCCGGATACGCTTAATCATCGCCAAAGCGATACCCGAAAGCACCATTAACAGAAAGAAGTCCATCAGGAAAAAGAAAAGGCTGCCTTTCATGGTGGATTCGGTTTCCATCATAAAATACCTGAAGAAAATCGGATAATAAGGCAAGTTAACCCGATGCGGAGCGAAAAAGAAAATCTCGATATGCCCCACCACAATCAGCATGAACCACCCGAAAGCGATACTGGAGTGCATATAGCCCAACAGCCTGTTCTTTTTCCATATCTTGATATGCAGCAGGCAATCGGCAATAATATCTTTGATGGTGATAAAAATCTTGAAACTGAACAAGTGACGGAGCATCTTCTTGCGGTCACTCATCGGTATGTTCTTTATCACCGTAACCAATGCAATCACCAAATAGGCCAAAACAAAGATAAGACCTATCATATAAGGGATTACAAAGGGATCGTAGGCATTAGCGAATCTTTCGTGCATGGAGCTTTTTATTTATAAGCGTAACGACATGGCGCGTATTGACCCCCTTGGGGCATACCCATTGACATTTACCGCAAAGCATACATTCCGACACCCGCTCCGCCACTTCGTCAAACTGCCCGCGCCTGATGAGCAGTTGCAGACGCCTTAAGTTAAATCCGGTATATTTTCCCGCGCTACAGGTGGCGGTACAAGTGCCGCAAAAAAAGCAATGCAGAAAAGAGGGCTCTTCTGCCGCGATTTCCCGCAGAAAAGTCCAATCGGTCTTATCCAAATCGATTACGTTGCTTTTCTTTATACCAAAACCAAAATCTTTCATAGTGCGTTACTTCTTAATCGGTCAGATACCGATGAATGCTTTCGGCTGCGGAGCGGGCATCCTGCAAGGTATCGGGCAAGGATTTGGGACCCGTGCACGCCCCCGCTAAGAAAACTCCCTTGGCATGGGCATAGTTGCCTTTAAGAAAGAGGTCTTTGGTTTCAAAAAAGTGATCGGAAGGCGAAACCTTTATATCCAGTTTTTCCGACAACTCGCCAGTCTGTGCGCAAGCTTGCATACCCGTCATCAAAACGAGCATATCCACCGTCAGTTTCATCGGGCGACCCAAAAGCGTATCTTCCGTCTTTATCTGCAATTTGCCATCTGCCGTTTCAGAAACTTCCGAAAGCCTGCCCCGCACAAAATGCACTCCGTACTGGCTCTGCGCCTTGTGGTACATCTGTTCAAAATAGCGGTCAAACATACGCAAGTCCATATAGAGGTTAAACACCTCCGTCTGCGGGTAGAGTTCCTTGATTTCGCAAGCCTGCTTAACCGCCGTTACGCAACAAACCTTGGAGCAATAGGTATGATCCACCTTCTCGTCGCGGGAACCCACGCAATGCACAAAAGCCACCCTTTCGGGAACACGTCCGTCGGAACACAATACTTTCCTATTTTTGAATCGGTCTTCCAAATCGGCGGAGGTCAATACGTTTTCGTAGATGCCGTAGCCGTATTCTTCCTTGCGTTCGGCACGGAAAAGCTCAAAGCCGCAGCATACCAAAAGCGCGTCGACAAGCAAGAGTTGCTGATTGCTCAACATTACCTCCAAGCCACGCATACGCCGTTTTACCGACTGCACCTGCGCGTTGTAGATTACCTCTATCTTATCGTCGGCCTTGCGGATGCCGTTGAGCAGCTCCTCGAGTATATCCTGAGCCGGTTCCTGCTGGGGAAAAAGACGGTCCCAGCGTGACAGATGGCCTCCCAAAGACCCGGTCTTTTCCACTATATACACTTTGTGCCCTCTTCCTGCCAAACTCAAGGCGGCCTCCATACCGGCAGGTCCTCCGCCCAAAATCACAATAGTATCTTCCATAATAATGTTATTCCTTAACAGCAACCCATAATGTTTTGAGGAAATTCGGGTTTACCTATATCCTTTCCGTCCAATCCCTTATACTTGGCTTGCGGATCGTAGGGGATTCCCATCTTGTCCAAGACGGACTCCGGCCCTATCTGATGAACCTGCAATCCCAAATCCCAAGGGTCGTAACCCATTACCAAGCCTGCCACCTCCTCATAGGTGAACACCGGGATTCCCTGACCGTTCTCGCCATAGGTCTTGCCCTCGCTCTCGGCTATCACATACTGCCAACGGTCAAGAAAATAGGGGCAGCCCGGACAGTTGGTGATAATCATATCGGGCTTAAAGGCTTCCATCGACTCGAACTTCTTGTGCGTGTTCGATAGCGAATAACCTCGGTTAGCCTTTACAAAATACTGACGGAACCCGAAGCCGCAGCAGTGCCGCCTTTCGGGATAATCCACCACTTCGCCTCCCCAAGCTTCTACCATACCCGCCAGTACATAAGGGTATTCGGCACCGCCCACCCCCTTGTGCGGAAACATCTTGGCATAATGGCAACCGATATGTTCCACCACTTTCAAGGGTTTTCCGGTCTTTTGGTTTACCAGCCTGTACTTAGCCTTTGCCGCGATTTCGTGGCGCAGTTTGTAGATGATGTCGCTGGCGTGCGCCACATGTTCCGGAATCTCGAACTCGCGCCCGGTTGCCTCCTTAAGCTGACGGCGGGTCCTTTCCAAGATTTCGGGAAAAGTTTGCCAAGTATGGATAATTTCGGTGTACAGACCAAAAGAGGTGATACACGAAACCGCGTAGTTTTTGTAACCTGCCTCGGTCATAAGGGCAAACTGACGCGCCACGATAGCCATAACCGTTTCCACCTTTACGATATCGCAGTGGTAGCCTATTCCCCCGCAAGTGGTGTGATGTTCGGTTTCGTACACATCCTTGCCTAAATCTTCCCGCATAATCTTGAGAAAATGGTGCTCAGACGCGGGCCAAAAGTTCTGCCGTATGCAGGAACGTACATAAAAATACCTATCGTCGGGAATCTCCTTCTGATAGTCTTTCCATATCAATTTTTTAGCTTCCCAATTCATAGCTTACTTGCTTCCACGCCACGCACATATTCATCCATATCCATACCCATTTCCTTTGCCTGTTGTGCCGAATAGCGTTCTATATCCTCAAACAGTTCCGTAGTGCCCGTTATATCGAAAATACTTTTCAACTCCGCCAAATCCTCGTCGGGTATCTTGCGCAAGGCACCCGGTCCGCGCTTGTCTAAATTACCGTGCAGGCGGTCAAACATCTCGCGCAGATGAGAATGTTCCCACTCCCATACAGGACCTGCCTCAGGGTGTGCTTCGGGTTTCATCGTGGGCGCATACACACAATATCCGTAGTTGAGGATATTGCTGCCTATGGTGCGTTTGAGCAGCAACTGCTGACGCCCCTTGATTGAATGCACGAACAAGCCTGTCTGCTGCGAAAGGGTACGTAATGCCATAATCACCAAGCCCGGCGCATTGTTTCTCGGGCAGCGGGTAATACAAGACATACACTCGCCGCAGAACCAAATCACATCGCTTTTGAGCAAGGCCTCCAATTCCGCTTCCTTTTTCTGCTGAACCAAATCCAACACCTTGCGCGGGTCGTAGTCGTAAAACTCGGCAGCCGGGCAAATGGCGGTACAGGTTCCGCAATTCATGCACGCCTTCATACCCTCCTGAAAGCGTACATCCTGCTCTAATTGTTCGTATAACATAAGTTTACGTTATTCTTCGTCCCATTCGTCAGGCTCAGGCTCAAGCACCACGCGGGTATAAACCATATTGCCGAAATACTTTTTGACAGCCTTCTGTATCTTCTTGGCATTCATAGCGGCAGCGGCTTTTTCCTGAGCTTCGGCGGTAAGGCGGTTCAAATCGGTACCGCAATAATCAACGTTCTTGATCCACAGCAACCAAGATTCGTTTTTCTGACTCATGCTTTCAAAGTTGCGTTTTTTCAATTCGCGAACTTTGGCAATCACCTCCTCTTCCGGACCCTGATTCATAATATGCCTTATTTCATCCAAAACGGCAGCGGTAAGCGTGTCGGCATTGGCGGGATCACAGCCAAACATCACCATAAAGCTTACCTCTCCCTTAGGATAGACCGCAAACGAGATATTCAGCATAGGGCTGTACACCCCACCCATTTCTTCGCGGATCTTTTCCAGCATCCTTATTTCCATAATTTCCTTAAAATAATCCAAAGCCATACGGTCTTCTGTCTTTTTCCAATCAATGGGAGCGCGCATCACGATACCCACCATACCTTGTTCGTCTGAACCTTTCTGAACGCGGATATCGACGGTGTTGGAAGCCATAGGAAAAGAACGGTCTTTGAACGCAGGCTTGGTGCCTTTTGCGGGCAGGGAACCGATATAGGTTTCGAGCAAGGAAAGGAAATCATCGTTGATTTGGAAATTACCCACGATATAGTATTTGAACGAACCCGGATCGTCGAGCTGAGCGCAATAGAAATCGAAAGCCCTGTTGCTGTCGATAGCGTCTATGCTGCTTGCGGAAGGCAATACAAAAACGCGCGGATTGTAGTTAGATGACACCTTAACCAAGGTATCCATAAAGAAATACATGGGGTTGTTACCCAAAAACCGGATCTGGTTCCTGACGTTGGTAATGGTTTTTTGGGCGGCATTGCCGTCTTTGCGGGGAGCGGTAAAGGTAAGGTAGTTGATCTTGAGCAGGGTTTCAAAGTCTTTTACCGAACTGGAAGCCGATACTTCGGAAGTATTGTCGCCCACCACGAAATTATGGCTTACCGTTTTGCCCGTAAGCTGTTTCATCAGCATGGCGTTGTCAAAATTACCCAAGCCCGACTGCGCCTGTATGTTATTGCAGAACCTCGCATCCATATACAGGTCGTCGTCTGCCAAGGATACGCCTCCAAAAGCGTAAGCCGACATCAATATCTCATCGTTTTTGAGTTCGGTGGGTTTAAGCACCACTTCGATACCGTTAGACAAGCGCACTTTGGTAATTCCGAAAGCCTTGTTTTCTTGAACGATGCGGGCACCCGAAGCAGGTTTTACCGGCAATTCCAAAAGCGGTTCCATACTTACGCGGTCCACATAGGGTTCCACTTCCATCGTCTTGGATTCTTCGTAGAGTTGCTTCAGTTCTTCTGCCGAAGGAACCGGAACATCTTCCTTTTCGGGAGCGTTCACAATAACGAGCATATTGTTTTCGGTAATCTTTTCCTGCACGTAACGGCTCACTTCTTCTGCCGTAATATCAGGCAGGACAGCCTGCATAATAGCGTATTCGGCTTCTATGCCGGGAGCAAACGAGCCTTGGAGAAAATGAGCCACATATTCGGAAGCCAGATTGTTGGAAAGCTGGTTGGAGGCTTCGTTGAGCGCGCTTTCGTACATAGCCTGTATGTTCTGTTTGGCACGTTCCAGTTCGGTGGGTTCAAAACCGTATTTATCCACACGCAGCATTTCGCGCAACAAGAGCGTAAACGCCTCGCCTATCATACCCGGCTTAGGCATGGCGGTAATCACGAAAATATCCGTATTGCGTACAAGATTGCCTTCGCCCATCGAACCCATAATCATAGGGCATTGCGGGTCTTGTGCCAATTCCATAAAGCGCGCCCGCATCAGCTGGCTTGCCAGCATACTGATAATATCGCTGCGGTAGTCGTTTACAGTAATATTGCCCTTGCGCGGATGCTTGATATAGATTTCCAAGTCGGTAGAAGTGGCTTCTGGGTCGGTTGCCACTGCAAAAATCGGTTCGGCATTGTCGGGAATGTCGGCATATTCGCGTACCTTTTCCGGCGAGGGATTCTCGATACCGGCAAAATGTTTCTTAACCAAGTTTTCGGCATAATCGGGGTCGATATTGCCTACCACGACAACCGCCTGCAACGAAGGACGGTAAAAGTCCTTATACAGACTGCGCAGTTCATCGGGGTCAAAGCTGCGCAAGTTTTCTACCGTGCCTATCGGCAGACGGTCGGCATAGAGCGAGTTGCCGAAAATAACGGGAAAGATCTTTTTGCGCATACGGTCGGCGGCGCCCAAGCCCATACGCCATTCTTCGATAATCACACCGCGTTCATCATCCACGTCGGCGGTTTCGAGGCTTGCCAAATGCGCCCAGTCTTCCAACACCTGAAAGCCGTTTTCCAACATACCTTCCTTGTCGGTAGGTATCTCAAGCATATACACCGTTTCGTCAAAAGAAGTGTAGGCGTTGATGTCGCCCCCGAAACGTACCCCGGTCTTCTGCAAGAAGTTTACCAATTCGTTCTTGGGAAAATGCTTGGTACCGTTAAACAGCATATGTTCGGTAAAGTGAGCCAGACCGCGCTGGGCATCGGTTTCGCAGATAGAACCGGCATTTACCGCCAGTTGCATCATAACCCTGTTTTCGGGCTTTGCATTCTGACGGATATAATAGGTAAGGCCGTTATCCAATACGCCGTAACGCACCTGCGGGTCTAAACGCAAGGTGTCGTCTAAGTTTATGGCTTCTTGCGCCGAAGCGGCAAAAGGCAATGCCAACAAGCAGCCTATAAGATACAAAAATTTAGTTTTCATACTGTTATAATGTTTTAATATATCTTTTCAATCTATTATATGTCCAAATTGAGGTGCAATGTTTCCTTAAAATGCTTCAATTCGGCATTAGTCTTTACCATTTGCGCAAACTTTTCGTTTGCCGTGTAGGGTTTGGCAACAAACTCCCTATTCTCGTCAATATGGTAATCAAACGTTATATTTTTATTTTTTAGCTCCGTGCGCAAATAAGAAAGCACCTCCAAGGAGTCTTTTTCTATCGTGTCGCGCGAAGACTGGTTTGCCATGTGCAGCAAAATCCTGCCTTCCGGAGAAGATTCGGGCGAGGATGTAGACAAGATGGCGTATAGGCTGGGACGGTTATCCTTGATTTTTTCTAAATAGCCTTGCCATACTTGCATAAAACTCTCCGCCTGAACCGGTTCATCGGCTTGGGGCGTGGGTTCCTGTACGGGGGTTGCCTCCACCTGCAAGGACAGGTTCTTTAGGGAACCTACGCTGGTTAACCCCCGGGCGGGTCGGAAAGCGGCTTGCGGCATTTGCTCCGGTGTGGCTTGCGGAGGCGTTGCCGGCTTAGGTTCTGCGGGCGTAGCAGCCGGTGCAACAGGCGCGGCGGGAATGTTCTTTACCGCCTCAGCCTCTTTGACGGGCTGCGCCTCCGGCTCCCCCATAGGAACAGATGGAGCCTCCCCTCCCCTTGCACCCAAGGCGGCGGGCGCGAACAAGCGTACCAACTGCAGGAGCAACATTTCTACCAAAAGCCGTTTGTTGTTGCTTTCCCGGTATTGCAAATCGCATTGATTGCAAAGCTCCAATGCCTGTAAAAGCTGGGCTATCGAACAAGGGGAGGTCTGCTCACGGTAACGCTCGCGAAGCTGCGGCGAACTTTCCAAGAGTTCTGCCGTGCGGGCATCCTGCATCAACAAAAGAGAGCGCAGGTGCGTGCTTAAGCCGTCGGCAAAGACATGACCGTCAAAGCCGTTTTCAAGCACCATATTGAACAGGTTGAGGCAGGCAGACACATCGCCCTTTTGGAAATAGCCGAACATTTCAAAATACGTTTCGTAATCTAAGATGTTCAGCATAGAAATAACCTGCTTGTAAGTAAGGCTGTTGCCCGAAAAACTTACCATCTGGTCGAACATCGAGAGCGCATCGCGCAAACCGCCGTCTGCCTTTTGGGCTATTACCCTAAGCGCGTCTTCCTCGCAGGCTATATTTTCCTTTTGGCAAATAGTTTTGAGGTGGTTCACTATATCTTCTACCCCGATACGCTTAAAGTCAAAAATCTGACAACGGCTCAAGATGGTGGCAAGAATCTTGTTCTTTTCGGTGGTAGCCAAGATAAACTTGGCGTAGGCAGGCGGTTCTTCCAAAGTCTTGAGAAAAGCGTTGAAGGCTTCGGAGGTAAGCATATGAACCTCGTCGATGATATAGACCTTGTATTTGCCCACCTGCGGCGGAATCCTCACCTGCTCCACCAAGGCACGCATGGCGTCTACCGAGCGGTTGGATGCCGCATCCAGCTCATAGATATTCTGGGAGGCATTGTTCTTGAACCCCCGGCAGGATTCACATTCGCCGCAAGGTTCCAAATCGGGACCGGGATTCATACAGTTGATAGTACGCGCCAAGATACGGGCGCAGGTGGTCTTACCCACTCCGCGAGGGCCACAGAACAGGAACGCCTGAGCCAAATGCCCGTTCTTTATAGCGTTTTTCAGCGTAGTGGTGATGGCGTGCTGCCCCACCACCGTATCGAATGTATCCGGACGGTATTTCCGCGCCGATACCACAAAATCTTCCATAAGTCAGCCTTTTCACCCCTGTCCTTTTAGACAAGGCGGAACTGACAAAATTACAAAAGTCGACAGCAAAAGCCAAGCCTGTTCGGATTTTACAAGCCCCCTTGCTTAATCCATTCTTTTTTTATACCTTTGCACGCTTTTTTGCACAAGCGCAAAAAGCACGAGCAATTACTAACCTATAAACAGTAAAACGATGAATCAGTACGAAACCGTTTTCATTATGACTCCCGTTTTGTCTGAAGATCAGATGAAGGAAGCGGTAAAGAAGTACCGGAACCTGCTCGTTGAGCAAGGTGCCGAAATCGTCTTTGAAGACGATTGGGGATTGAAGAAACTGGCTTACCCCATCCAGAAGAAAGCCACCGGATTCTATTATCTTATAGAGTTCAAGGCAGAAGGAAAGGCAATCGACGTGTTGGAAACCGCTTTCCGCCGCGATGAAAAGATGTTGCGCTTCCTCACCACCAAATTAGACAAGCATGCTATCGCTTATAACGAAAAGAAGCATGCCGCTAAGAAAGAAGCTGTTGTAAATCCCGAAAAATAGTAAAGCGATGGCAGTAGATAACGACATTAAATATCTGACCCCGATAGCGGTAGATACCAAAAAGAAAAAATGGTGCCGTTTTAAGAAAAGCGGTATCAAGTATATCGACTATAAAGATGCCGACTTTCTTTTGAAATTCGTGAACGAACAAGGCAAAATTCTGCCCCGCCGCATTACCGGTACTTCGCAGAAATACCAAAAGAAAGTGGCACAGGCCATCAAACGCGCCCGTCATTTGGCACTCATGCCCTATGTAGGTGACCTGTTAAAGTAAGGAGGACAAGAGAATGGAAATTATTTTGATAAAAGACGTAGCCAAATTGGGCTACAAAGACGATATCGTTACGGTAAAGAACGGTTACGCCAACAATTTCCTCATTCCGCAGGGTTATGCCGTAATGGCTACGCCGAGCATGAAGAAAATGCGTGCCGAAAACTTGAAACAACGCGCTTTCAAAGAAGAAAAAATCAAGAACGATGCCGAAGAATTGGCAGCCAAGCTGAACGGTCTTCTCGTTAAGATCGGTGCCAAGGCAGGTACCAGCGGCAAGATTTTCGGTTCGGTGAACACGATTCAGATTTCCGATGCTTTGAAAGAACAGCACAACATCGACATCGACCGCAAGAAGATCACCATTCCCGGCGAAGCCATCAAGGAAATCGGTCATCACAAGGCAAAAATCGACTTGCACCGCGAAGTGAAAGCCGAAATCGAATTGGATGTTTACGCCGAATAATCGGATTCATTTTATCGGTTAACGAGAAAAGCCGCCTCCTTTCCGAAGCGGCTTTTTTCATATCCGTTCCACCCTAAAACCTATTCGCCATGCTCGGTTCTACCCTCATAAAACAGTTAAGAAGCTACCAACAGAAAAAGTTTCGCCGCCAAGACGGAGTGTTCGTTGCCGAAACGCCCAAGGTGGCTGAAGTATTGCTGCAATCGGATATACGGATAGAAAAGATATTGGCACTCGCCTCTTGGTGGGAAAACGAAAAGAACCGGCAGCTCCTGCTCGCCAAAGAAAGAAAAAGCGGGCAACAGGCAGAAAAAATCGAGATTTCGGCTAAGGAGCTGGAGCGTATCAGCGGTTTGGAATGTGCGCAGGAAGTATGGATGTTGTGCCGTATGCCGGATATCGCGCTGCCAAGCGGGGAAGCAATCTGTTCGGGAGTGAGCCTGCTTTTAGACGAAGTGCGCGACCCGGGTAATATGGGTACGATTGTGCGTATGGCGGATTGGTTCGGCATAGACAGGATTTTATGTACCGAGGGCTGCGCCGATGCGTTCCAGCCCAAGTGCGTGCAATCTTCGATGGGTTCGGTGGGCATGGTGCCGGTATATGTGGCGGAGCGCGACCGTTTTCTTGAAATCATAAAGCAAAATCCCTGCCCGGTAGAGGTTTACGGCACCTTTATGCAGGGAGGGAGCCTCTATGAAACCCAACTCAATACCTCTAACGCTTGGTATATCATAGGCAACGAGGCACACGGCATCGCTCTCGATTTTGAAAAAGCGGTACACAAACGGATTACCATTCCAGCCTCGCCCAAACATTCCGCCACCGGTGCCGAATCGCTCAACGCCGCCATAGCTGCCGCCATTCTCTGCTCCGAAATTCGCCGCTAAGGGCAAAGTTCGGTCGGAAAAGTGTAATTTTGCGGTATAACGCACTCAAAAACAACAATTTATAAAAACACATGAAAAAGCGGCTCACAATAGCTCTTGTAGCACACGATCAACGGAAAGCCGATATGGTAGACTGGACTAAATTCAATGCAACCTATCTATCTCAGCATCATTTGGTTTGCACGGGAACCACCGGCGGACTGATTCGCGATATGTTTAAGGAAGCCGGCATTGAAGCCGATATAGAATGTATGCATTCAGGACCTATGGGCGGAGATGCCGAAATCGCCGCTAAAGTGGTGCGCCACGAAATAGATCTGGCGATTTTCCTGATTGACGACCTCAATCCCCAGCCGCACGAAGCCGACATTCAGATGTTGCTGCGCCAATGCCGCTTGCACAATGTGCCCATCGCCTGCAACCGAATCAGCGCCGACCTTATGATTTCAAGCACCCTATGGGACGACCCCTCCTACAAACCGATGGCACAAAGCTACATCCGTTTTGAACGGAAATAGACCGCTAC
>JAFLTI010000021.1 GCA_022510485.1 Lentimicrobiaceae bacterium
GTTCGGTCACGTACAAAAGTACGCTCCCTCTCCGCCCTACGGGCTGCGCCTTGCATCTTATTACTCCAAATGCTTTTTTACTTACTGTAGTTCTTTCGATTCCAGTTTCCTTTCGCATCTTCTTGACACCGCGCATCTCACCACCCCAAATGCTTTTTTACTTACTGTAGCCTTTCGATTCCAGTTTCCTTTCGCATCTTCTTGACGCCGCGCATCTCACCATTCTAAATGCTTTTTTACATACTTTCTGCCAAACAATTCAGGTTGTTGGGCGAGTTTTTGACAGGCAGCGATAAGCATAGCGTAATAATCATCCGCCTGTTGTTCCGACCATTCGTTGCAGGTGTAGCTCCATATATCGGCTAAATCATCCACCGCCCTGTTGGTTAAACGATACTTAGCCATTGGCTCGTTGGGATTTCAGGGTTTTAAGGTGGCTTTGCGGGTCAAAATCTTCGGCAATGCCGCTTTCTATCCCTTCGTTTATGGCAGATTTGAGTGCCATAATCCGTTCTTCGTTTTCTTCCAAGAGCCGCAATCCGGCACGGATAACCTCGCTGGCATTATTGTATCGCCCTTGCGAGATCTTGGTCTTGACAAAGTTCTCAAAATAACTTCCGAGAGCTACCGATGTAGTTTTCATAACTAAAATAAATCTTCACAAAGTTACCAATATTTGGTAATATATACAACGCGACCGCCATACCGTTTATAGTTATCAACAGGGTGTTGATAAATTTTTTTGAAAAATTTTTGCCTCTGAATTTGCATTTTATTATTATAGTGGAAGAGAAAAAAAAGGGCTTACAGGGGTCTGTAGGGCGGTTTTTGCACTTATGCGTGTACTCTTTTCTTGCCGCCCCACTATAATAATAAAATGCTGATAAACAGAACATTCCGCGCCTCGACAACAAAAAATCCGTACTTTCGCACCTCGAATTTTGTTTACCATAAAACAGAACAGTATGAAAACGCCGATAAAACGGATTTATCGTTATATGTTAACCGATATATGATTGGTTATACTACTGTATGTTTTGATAAATATTTTATTAATATTAAACAAATACTCCTTATTATGAAAATCAAAACGACCCTTTTGGCGGCATTGAGCTGCCTGTTGTTCGCCTCCTCCTGTCAGAAGTCAGACGACAAAAAGAAAGACATCTACGCCACCAACAAAGCCGGTGAACGCTTGGTAGAAAAAATAGACGAAACAATAATTGAACCTCACGATACCTCCTTCTACTCGTATTATTGCGAATATAATAGTGATGGAGCATTTAAAACGATTATAGAGACCAGTATAGATGCAGATAATTGGGATGGAGAACAACGCATATTTTCGTTCAAAAAGCAAAACAACACATTGTATCTGCGCGATTCCAGCCACGAAATCTATGAAACAACTTTTGAACTAAATAAAAATGGACAGATTGTTTTAGACCGAGGCTGGGAAGGAAAAGATAATTATCGCCTCTCTTACGACCCAAGTGGCAAATACCTGCACAATGTATTCAAAGACGATGAACTGCTTTGGACTTTTGAATGGAAAGACGGCAATATCTACAACGAAGAGGTAACCTATATCGACCAAGCCCAGCATTCAAACATCGACTGGGGTGCTTTTTTCCAATCATGGAGACTACATGACTGGAACCTCGTAGTAAATGAATTTCTTCTTGACCTTCCATCTTTGGGTAATTGGTGGGCATTTTCTGATGGATATTTCGGAAATAAATGTCAAGGACTTCCTATGGAAGATTACTACAACATTTACACCTACGACTATACGGAAGATGGCTTTGTTTCTGCTATTTACATTTCAGGAAAATCTGGTGAACGAATAAAGGAACTTCACATATCCTACCTCAAAAAGTAAAACCGGAAGATCATAAAAAGAGGGCGAGTAACCGTAAGGTTGCCCGCCCTCTTAGTTTATTTTTTGTTTTTCCTACTATCGGGAATACCAAGCCGTTGTTTCAAATTGTTCGTATTCCGAGAGTATAAAAACGCAGTTAGAATGGCAAGATGTGAGGCGCTGCCCCGAAAGGGAGTGAAAAGTGTGTGTGTTCCCAATCAAAGGTAAAACGCAGTTAGAATGGCAAGATGCAAGGTGCTGCTCCGAAAGGGAGTGAAAAGAGAGTGTGTGCTCAATCAAAGGTAAAAACGCAGTTAGAATGGCAAGATGCGAGGCGCAGCCCGCAGGCGGTGAGGGAGCGTACTCTCGTACGTGACCGAACAAGACAAGGGTTGCAACGCCGCAGATTGCCGTTCTAACTGCGTTTTTGAAAATAGGGAATGGTTCTATAAGCCGGGTCCTGTCTCACAACTGTCATTTATCTCGACCGCCCGTCACCGGACGGCTCTATCGATCTACCCCCCGTCATTGGCCGAGCCCGCCTTGGCATACGGTATATTTGATCTTTCAACCCATAAGGTTTACCCCGGAGAGACGTTGCCGTTCTCCGCGTGAGCTCTTACCTCACGTTTTCACCCTTACCGGAAAAACCGGCGGTTATTTTCTGCGGCACTTGCTGTCAGCCCGAAGGCTGCCTTCCTGTTAGGAAGCATGGTGGCTCTGTGTTGCCCGGACTTTCCTCTGCTTTGCAGCGACAGTTCGAACCATTCCCTATGGCGAAATTACAGATATTTTTCGATTTCTTGCTTGGTGATGGTGCCGGGGCAAAGGATGAGCAGGCGTTCGATAAGGTTGCGCAGTTGCCGGATATTGCCTTTCCACGGCTGCACGCTTAGATATTGCAAGGCATCGGCTGACAGTGCAGGAGCGGTGCGCCCCATAGAAGACGAGAGCTGTTCCATAAAAAAAGATACCAATTCGGGAATATCGGAAGAATGTTCCCGCAAAGGCGGAACCTTGATGACGATTACACTGAGGCGGTGGTATAGGTCTTCTCTAAAACGCCCGGCGGCGATTTCCGCCTGCAGGTCTTTATTGGTGGCGGCTATTACACGCGCATTGACGGATATGGGCTTTTCGCCCCCTACCCGCATAATGTTGCGTTCTTGCAGGGCGCGCAGCACCTTGGCTTGGGCGGCAAGGCTCATATCGCCTATCTCGTCTAAAAACAAGGTGCCGTCTTGCGCCTGTTCAAAACTGCCTTTGCGTTGCTTTACGGCAGAGGTAAACGAACCTTTTTCGTGACCGAAGAGTTCGCTTTCTATAAGTTCGGAGGGTATGGCGGCGCAGTTTACTTCTACAAAAGCTCCGTTTCCCACCCGGCTTTTCTGATGAATACGACGGGCTATAAGTTCTTTTCCCGTGCCGTTTTCGCCCGTTATCAAGACCCGCGCATCGGTGGGCGCCACCTTGTCTGCCATATCCAAAGCCTGACCGAATGTGCCGCTGCTGCCCACAATACGGTATCGGGCGTCTACCTGCTTTTGCAAATGCCGTGTTTTTGCCACCAGATTCTCTTTATCCAAGGCGTTCTTAAGCGCAACGAGAATACGGTTCAGGTCCAAGGGCTTTTCGATAAAGTCGAAAGCTCCTTTTTTAATGCAATCCACGGCGGTTTCTATATCGCCGTGTCCGGAAACCATAATAAAGGGAATATCTTGCAGGGCGAAGGCTTTTTCCAACAATTCCATTCCGTCCATACCCGGCATCTTGATATCGCAAAAAACAGCCGAGTAAGCGTTCTTCTGCAAGAGTGCCAAGGCTTTCTTGCCGTCGGCGGCTTCTTCTACCACGCAACCTTCGTATTCAAAGATTTCGCGCAGACTGCTGCGTATCAAGGCTTCGTCATCCACCACCAGCAAACGGCATCCTTTCATTTCCATTTCCGCTAAGATTTAACAGATCCGAACTTAGTTTTTATAGCGGATCCACTTCCAAAACTCCTTGTAGCTGCCTTTTTTGCCGTACATAAGGATGCCTACCCTGTAGATACGCGAGGCAACCCAGATGGAAGCCACGAATCCTATAACCAACAGCCCTATCGAAAGCGCAAGTTCCCAAGCCGGCACACCGAAGGGAATACGCGCCAGCATCACGATGGGCGAGGTAAAGGGTATCATCGAACCCCAAAAGGCAAGCGGACCGGAGGGATTCTGCAATACATTGGAGGTGATGACAAGGGCTACAATCAAAGGCACGGTAAGGGGCAGCATAAACTGGGAGGCGTCTTCTTCTTTTTCTACGGCAGAGCCTACGGCGGCAAACAAAGAGGCGTACAAAAGGTATCCTCCCAAGAAATAAACGAGGAAGAACAATGCCAGTTGCTTGATGTGCAGGCTCGCCACAATAGATTGAATGTCCATCATCATTTCCTGCAGTTCGCCCACCGGCATCCTATCGGCAGGCATACCGGTCTGCGCGGCGGCTATCTGAGCGGCATCCACACTGCCGCCCGCCAGCAATCCCACCACCAACATCAGTATGGAGGTGAGCGCTATCCAAACCAAAAACTGGGTGAGGCAAACCAAAACCAAGCCCAACACCTTACCCATAAGCAGCTGCATAGGCTTTACCGAAGAAATCATTACCTCGATGATGCGGCTCGATTTTTCTTCTATCACCCCTGCCATAATCATGTTGCCGAACATAAAAATGAACATATAGATGAGAAAACCCAACACATACGCCAATATGGTCTTGACCTCGGTATAGGAGCGTTCTCCTGTCTTGCGGTTCTGCGAAACGATATCCGTCTTGGCGTTGTTGATATACGTAAAGGTTTCCTGATCTATATCGCTCTCCCTTTGCAGCAGTTCCATCCTCAGCCGGGTTTCGGTTATCGTTTCTATCTTGTCGAGCTTCGTTACCGAGGGTTCCGTCTTTTCGTAGAAAAGCTTTATGTGCTGGCGGTTGCTGTCTTGAGATCCGGCGGGAAGCCACAGCAGGACTTCGTATTTACCTTCGCGCATATCGGCAAATGCCTCTGCCGTATCTGCCACGTATTCAAAGGTGTCGTATTCATCGCTCACAAAGGCATCGGCATACAGCCCCGTTTCATCCACCACGGCGAATGAGGTCTTGCTGCCGCCTATATTGGCTATCCATGCCGAAGAGAACACCAAACCCACCATCAGCACAGGCACCAGAATGGTGGCTATCAGAAAACTTTTTTTCTTGACCCTCGTCATATACTCCCGCTGGAGTACGACCAACGTATTATTTTTCATTTTCTTCGGCGTTTTTAACGGTTTGGATAAAAATATCGTTCATTCCGGGCAGCTTTTCGGAAAACTCTTTTACATCCCCGTATTTCATCAGGGCTTGCAAAACGGCATTTCCGCCCGCATTGTCCTGCGGCAGCCGTATCTTGAGGTCGTACATTCCCGGTGTGTCGCGGCGTTGGCAAGAAAGCACTTCCAAATCGGATTGCAATCCGGCAAGTTGGGCTTCTTCGCTTTTCAAAACCACGTGGAACACGTTGCCGCTGAATTGCCGGCGTATGTCGTCAACCTTGCCGTCCAATACTTTTTTCGACTTGTTAATCAGGGCTATCTCATCGCAGATTTCTTCTACCGAAGCCATGTTATGGGTGGAGAAGATAACCGTTGCGCCCTCTTTGCGCAGGTTCATTATCTCGTCTTTGAGCAACTGGGCGTTGAGGGGGTCAAAGCCGCTAAAGGGTTCATCGAAAATCAACAGTTTGGGGCGGTGCAGCACCGTTACCACAAACTGTATCTTTTGCTGCATACCCTTAGACAGTTCCATCACTTTTCTGTTCCACCACGAGTCGATGCCGAATTTTTCGAACCAAGCGTGCAGGCGCAAGGCGGCTTCCTTGCGGCTCAAGCCTTTGAGCTGCGCCAAGTACATGGCTTGGTCGCCCACTTTCATATTGCGGTAAAGCCCGCGTTCTTCGGGCAGATAGCCCACTTGGTAGATATGATGCTGCGCCAATTTTTCGCCGTCCAACAGCACGCAGCCTTCGTCGGGAGCGGTTATCTGATTGATAATACGTATCAGGGTGGTCTTGCCCGCACCGTTAGGTCCGAGAAGCCCGAAGATACAGCCTTCGGGAATCCGGAGGCTTACGTGGTCCAAAGCCGTGTAGGTGCCGTAACGCTTTACCACGCCTTGGGTTTCCAACAAATAGTTCATCGCTCGAAATTTTATCTCAAAATTACTCTTTTTTGCGCATAGCTTACAGGCGTATCCGCAGCAGCCAAATGCCCATCATCAGCCCCAATGCGGCAAAAAGCAGCGTTTTCTGCCGCAGGCTTGCGGTCATACCTAAGGTCTTGTAAATGAAATAGCCTTCCAGCAGACACAATACCACGCCGCTTATACTGTATAATATAAGCACCGATGCAAAAGACAGATGCAGCAAGCCTCCGCAGGCAACCACCGCAATCCGTACAAGGAACGAAGCCAGTTTAAGGCACATTTCTGTTTTTTGCCTGTCCCGGACATCGAATATCCACCCCAAAGGCAAGATGCAGAAAACCAGCATAAGCCAAGGGCAGAGGTATATGGCGTAAAGCCCCACCGTGCCCCATTCCCCGCCCAAGAGAAAGCGGAACATAGGTTGCCCGCCAAACAGCAAAACGGCAAACATAAGCCATGCCAGCAAGGAGCAGAACAGGAACAGGCGGCGTGCCAAGCGTTTGGTATCTTCATTCTGCCATACGGCTGCCTTTTTATAAAATACCTGTCCTATGGCAACGCCTATATACGAAACGGGAAGATACAGCACGGCAAGCGCCATCGAAAAATAGCCGATGGATTCTTTGGCATAAAAGGCGGCGAGAATGAGCACCGGAAGGTTATTTGCCAGCGCACTCAAAAGGTTTCCCATCATCATGTATCGGGGAAAATTCTTGTAGCGCAACGCCAATTCCCCTATGCGTTTCCAAGAGAAGCAACGCCTGAGCGAAGTCAACTGGCGGATTTGCGGGGCATAAGCCGCCCAGCCGCCTGCCCAGCCTGCCACCGCCCCTGCAATCAGACCCGTTTCCACGCGCATCAGCCCCAGACTTAGCCTTGTAACAGCCTGTACCACGCTTTTAAGGATATTGGCTGCGGTAAGTGTCTTATACTTTTCGCATCGGAGCGTGTAGTTGCCCAAAATCTGAAATCCTGCCATAAAAAGGAGTATCAGCGGCAGCGCATATTTTGAGGGAAAATTTGCCAAAGCCTCTATCTGCAAGCCTGTTCCCACAGCGAACACAGCCCATGTGAGCGCACTCACCCCTACGGCAGCCATAGCCGACAGCGCCAGCAGATTGAGGGCATCCACATTTCGTTTGGGAAGCACAATGGCATAGTCGTAACGACCGCAGACAAAAACGGCAAGAATACCCGCGCAATTGATGAAAATACCGAAATCCCCATAATTCCGGGGCGTATAAAGACGCGCCAGCACCAAGGACATCAGCACGGGAATCAGTTGAGATACCACGCTGCCAAAGCTTAAGGTCGCCACACTGCGTACAATTTCGGATTTACCGAGTTTCTTCAGTCTTTTCATCAAAGGCAAATTTAACAAATCACCACCAAATAAAAATCCGGACAGCAGAATACCACCGTCCGGATTTCCTTTTGCAAGCTCAAAAACGCTTAGCAGTGCATATAGCGTTCCACCAACTCCATCATCTTGGTGGGGCTTTTTGATACTTCGGCTCGCAGGTTCTTGTCTTTGTAGTCTTTCAACATCTTGATGATACCGTCGATGAGGCTCTTGCTGAACACTCCATATTTTTCAAATACTTCGCGTTGGGCGGCAAGGCAGTCTGCCGAATCTTCGCAGCAGACGGGAAGCTGACGGTATTTCTTTGCCTTTTCTTTGTTTTCTTCGTGAAAGATGTTTACATCCACATAGTTGTCGGCGGCAAACTGCAAGGCGTTTTCCATTTCAAAGCCGTGACGGGCTGCCACGCAAAGACCGGCAATCAAAAGATATACGTTAGCCGAGCCATCCGGGGCGCGGAACTCGGCGGTTTGCTTGTTGACATACGACGGCGCTTCTTTGGGTTCGAGCGGATTGGCGTTTGCAGCCATATTCCTGTCGGTTTCCCAGCCGAGGGGCACACGTACCAAGGCAGAACGGTTGCGGTCGCCCCAGCAGATATTGGTGGGCGCTTCCTGATGCGGAACCAAACGGAAATACGACATCGGGTTGGTGTTGCCGAAAGCGGTGAGGGAAGCGGCGCAGTCGAGATAACCGGCAATGGCGCGTTTGGCGGTATCGGAAAGTTTGCGGTTGGCGTCGAGCATTTGGTTCACGCCGTCTTTCATAATAGCGGTATGGATGTGCATTCCGCTACCTGCCTTACCTACGGTGATTTTGGGCGAGAAAGTAACCAAAAGCCCTTGCTGGTAAGCCATAGTGCGCAAAATCCACTGACCTATAATCAATTGGTCGGCGGCATCTTCTAAAGGACAGGGCAAAAATTCGATTTCGTTCTGTTCGTAGTTCTTGCCTTCCATACTGAAGTTACCCACTTCGGAATGTCCGTATTTGATACGGCAGCCGCAGGATGCCATTGCCAGCATGGCTTCTTTACGCAAGTTTTCAAACTTGGTGTAGGGCGAAGATTCGTGATAACCGCGCTGATCGTCGGCTTTGAAGAGTTCGTCTTCGGGACCGATAACGTAGTATTCCAATTCGCCCATACAATAGAACTCAAAGCCTGTCTTTTCTTTCATCACTTCGCCGGCGCGGCGCATTACGTACGCCGGATCGCTCTCAAAGGGATTTCCGTCTTTGTCGTAATAGGAGCAGAGTATGTCTACCGTAGGAATTTCGGCAAAAGGATTGAGGTAAGCCGTTCTGTAACGCGGAATCACATACAGGTCGCTTGCACCGGCATCCAAATTCTTGAACAGGCTGGAACCGTCTACACGTTCTCCGCAATTCAATACGGTTTTGAGGTAATCCAAATCGTTTACCACAAAATTGAGGGTCTTTAAGCGGCCGTCGCCCGCCACATAGCGGAAATTGACCATCTCAATCTGGTTTTCTTCTACATAACGGAGAATGTCTTCTTTCGTAAACTCGCTGGCGGGTTTTTGAAGGAACTGCACCATAGGGTGCGGATTCATGGCAATGCTCATATCAGTAGTTTTTTATTTTTCTTTCAAGCAAAAACAGCAACAAATTTAGCGTTTATTTTGGATTAAAGGCAATTTACCTAACTTTGCCTACATGAATGACACTCATCTTTTATCCCTTACGAAAAGTTTTTTCGTACCTGTCTTGGCGGTGTTGCTCTCCGCCTGCAATTACGATGTACCGGTGCTTCCCGGTTCGGGCGGCAAGACCTGCGAGGTAATCGTAGTGACGCCCAAAAACCATTGGGACGGAGCCACCGGCAAGTCGATACGCGCCTTTTTGGGTGCCGTGCAACCGGGTTTGAACCAGCCTGAGCCTTATTTTGACTTGGTCAATATCCTGCCTCAGCAATTCAACGAGAGCGAGATGTTCAGGCATCACCGCAACGTGCTTATCGTAGAATTTGCACCGGAGCAGAAACCGGGCTTTGAACTGGTGCAGGATGCTTGGGCTTATCCGCAGGTGGTTGCCAAATTCAGCGTGCCGAACCAAAAGGTTTTCGACAGTTTGTTCGATGCCAAGAAAGAACGGCTTATGGCGGCTTTCCACGCCAAAGAATATCAACGGATTCAAAAGGTTTTTAAGGCAGGGCATGCCGTTAGCGTAAGCGAAGGTTTACAAAAACGGTATGGCTTTGATCTGGTGTTTCCCGACGGTTTTGATTTTTCTGCCGCCGATAAGGATTTTGGCTGGATCCGCAAGGAAAGCAAGGATTACGGGCAAGGCATCATCTTTTCGATTATGCCCTACCGGAGTCAAAACCAGTTTGAGCCGGAAAACATCATTGCTGCCCGAAACCTTATGTGCAGCCGTATTCCGGGGCCTGCCGAGGACTCTTATATGAGTACCGAAACTGCCGAAGCCGAATATACCCCGATTTGCCGCGTCATAGACCTTAACGGTTTTTATGCCGTAGAAACAAGAGGTTTATGGAGGCTTGAAGGCGATTTTATGGGTGGACCTTTTGTAAACTACCTGATTGCCGATACAGCAAACGCCCGTCTGGTGATGCTCGATGCTTATCTGTATTCGCCGCGCAAACCCAAACGCGACCTGTTGATGCAGCTGGAAGGCATCGCCCGCAGTTTTCATACCGTTCAAAAAACAGATACGATACAATAAAAACAATACGATATGCTTATTATCGGCATTACCGGAACCCTTGGCGCAGGGAAAGGAACTGTAGTGGAATACTTGCGCAACAAGCGTAGCTTTGCCTACTTTTCGGTACGGGATTTTTTATTGGAGGAGGTTCGCAAAAGAGGCTTGGAAGCCAACCGCGACAGCCTTACTTCGGTTGCCAATGAACTGCGTGCCGCCCATTCTCCTTCTTATATCGTAGATGAACTCTACCGCCGCGCCGCGCAATCGGGACAGAACGCCATTATCGAAAGCATACGCGCCGTGGGCGAGGTGGAATCGCTTCGCAAAAAAGGCGATTTTATGCTCTGGGCGGTAGATGCCGATGCCAAGACCCGCTATGAGCGTATCCGCTTACGGGGCAGCGAAACCGACCATATAGACTTTGAAACCTTTTTAAGCAACGAGAAGCGGGAATTTGACAATACCGACCCTAATAAACAAAACCTCAAGGCTTGTATGGCGATGGCGGATGCCACGCTTTTGAACGACGGAGATTTTGATGCCCTGCATACCAAGATTGATGAAATACTTGCCCGTTTTATGCCGTCTGAAAAAGAACACCGCCGCCCCTCTTGGGACGAATACTTTATGGATCTCTGCCATAGCGTTGCCTTGCGCGCCACCTGCAATCGCGGGCGGAGCGGCTGCGTAATTGTAAAAGACAAGCAGATTTTGGTTACCGGCTATGTAGGTTCGCCCTCCCACCTGCCCCATTGCGACGAGGTGGGGCATCTTTTCCGCAAGACCCTGCACGAAGACGGCAGCGTAAGCACCCATTGCGTGCGTACCGTTCATGCCGAACAAAACGCTATCTGTCAGGCTGCGCGCCGGGGAGTTGCCTTAAACGGCAGCACGCTCTATTGCACCATGACACCTTGCCGCACCTGCGCCATGCTTATCATCAACTGCGGAATCAAGAAAGTGGTGGCAGACTACAAATACCATGCGGGCGCGGAATCCGAAGAAATGTTTGCCCAAGCCGGCGTGGAATTGGTATATATCCACAACGAGGTACTGCAATACAAAAATCAGAAGCAGTAATAAGTAAATAAGGCTATCTTACCGTCGGTATTGCGCCCGATAGGCTTTTGGGGTGATGCCGGCGTTTTTCTTAAAGTATTTGGTAAAGAAAGAGGCATCGGCAAAATTGAGGTAATCGGCGAGTTCCCGTATGGATTTAGAACTTATCCGAAGCATCTTTCCGGCTTCTTTGGTTACATATTCGTCTATCCAGCGGTTTGCCGTGCGCCCCGAAACCGATTTAACCACAAGCCCGAGATATTTGGGGCTAACATAAAGCTTATCGGCATAGAAAGCCACCGTGCGCGAGGTTCTGTAATAATGCGCCACTAACTGCGTAAAGCGGTAATACAATTCAAAATGCCCCAAATCGGGAACAGCCTTTTCTTCTATACGCGCCGAAGTCATCATAGCCACTTGATAAAACATGGCGTGCATAAGAGAACGCAGCATTTCCGTTTTGAAAGGGTGTTCGGGCAGGCGGCTGGAATCGAACAGATGCCGGTGTATGCGAACCAAAGACTGTATCTCGCCTACATTGAGCCTTACGCAGGGCTGTTGCTCCAATTCGAGCAACAGCGGCCATAAATCGCTGTAGGCAATCATAGCTCCCTGTATGAATTTTTGTCTGAACGCAATACCTATGCCATCGCTTTGCGGCTTGATTTCCTTAAAACGCACCTCCTGACCCGGGCGAATCAGCACCATAACTCCCCTATCCGCCTGATAGCGATACTTATCTATCTCAAACTGTACGCTGCCTTTGGTGCAGAGTGCCAAAACCAACATCTCAGAAGAGCGGGATGCAGCCTGATAGGTGGCGAAATGGCGCACACTCTTCAATATTACGGCTTCGTCGCCTATATAGCCTAAATGGGCACTTTCCTGTTCCAAACGGATATGGGTCGGATTCATTTGGCAAAGATACCCCATTTGCTATTTTCAGCCAAATCAAAAAAGGAAAAACAGACTATTTTTAGCGAAAAAAAGACCTTGTTTCTATTTTTCTTTCTCCATTATTTTGCCCATCATTTATCATTATCTGTAAATCATTGTAATTATTTAGAATAAAAATGGAAAAGAAAGGCTTTTGCTTAGGTGCGGCAGGGATAGCGTTGCTTCTATTGCTCCCCGCTTGCAAAGAAAAAAGATCGATTTCTCCGCTTCCTGAAGGCATTTCCGTTAAGGTAATGACCGTTTCCGACTCGCGTTCGCACTATGAGCAGAATTATTCGGGCACGGTGGAAGAAGAATCTTCGGCATCCTTGAGTTTTCAGGCGGCAGGAAATATCAAGCAAGTATATGTTTCAGACGGAATGAGTGTAAAAAAAGATCAAAAGCTTGCCGAATTGGATCCGGTTTCGCTCAAAAACGCACACGAGGCAACGCTTTCCACTCTCCGTCAGGCGCAGGATGCCTATAAACGCTACGAACAGCTTCACAACAAGGGAAGCCTTACCGAAATACAGTGGACCGAAGTGCAGACAAAACTGCAACAGGCGGTGTCAATGGAAGCCATTTCCCGCAAAAACTTGGAAAATGCCGTATTGAAAGCTCCTTTTGACGGTATCATCGCCGATAAGAAGATTGAAACGGGTGTTACCGTTATGCCGGGCGTTCCGGTGCTCAAAATCGTTACTATCGACAAGGTAAATGTAAAGATTCCCGTACCCGAAAACGAAATTGCCGACACCCGCATCGGCCAGGAATCCGTTATTGTGGTGCCAGCCCTGAAGAACAAGAAATTTACAGGTAAGATTACCGAAAAGAGCGTTACCGCCAATCCTATCTCGCGCACCTACGATGTAAGGATTTCGATTGACAATCCCGAGCATGAACTGATGCCGGGTATGGTATGCAAAGTGGATATAAAGGTAGACGGCAAGCATCCGGCGGGCATCATCATTCCCAACTCCTGCGTGCAGATAGACTATGCCGGACAGGCTTTTGTATGGATAGCAGTAAACGGTATGGCGACCAAACGCATCATTACCTTGGGCGGATTGACCGAAAACGGAACTTTGGTTACCAATGGTCTTGACGGTGGTGAAAAACTGATTGTGGAAGGCTCGCAGAAAGTGAGCGAAGGTTCCAATGTAATCGAAAAATAAGCCATGAAAAAAGGAGGCGTTATAGAATGGGCAATGAGCCATCGCCAAATCGTGATTTTAGTGGTGGTACTCATGATGATTTTCGGGGCGTATTCGCTCAAGGTCATGCCCAAACAGGAATTTCCGGGCTTTACGATACGACAGGGCGTGGTAGTGGCTGTTTATCCGGGCACCACTTCCTCTCAGATTGAGGCGCAGTTAGCCAAGCCTTTGGAAAACTTTATTTTTTCGTATAAGGAGGTAGATAAGGAAGGTACTTTTACGATATGCCGCGACGGTATGGCGATAGTGATGCTGCGCCTTAACGAAAGCGTTGAAACGGCAGAAAAGAACGATTTCTGGGCAAAGTTCAAGCACGGACTACAAGCGTTCAAAACCAAGTTACCGCAAGGGGTTCTCGCCCTGTTGGCAATGGACGACTTTGGCGAAACGTCTTCTCTGCTCTACACTTTGTCTTCTACCGACAAGACCTACCGTGAACTGGACCGCTATTTAGACGATTTGGAAGAAAAACTGCGCAATATAGAAGCCATCAGCAAGATAAGCCGGGTCGGATCGCAGTCGGAACAGATTACGGTTTATTTAGACCAAGCCAAGTTGGCGCATTACGGCATGGGTATGCCTACCCTGTCGGCACGTCTGTTCTCGCAAGGATTCACCACGCTCAGCGGCAAGGTGGAAAACTACGCTTTTGTTGCGCCTATCCATATTTCTCAATCTTTCGCTTCCGAGCGCGATATTGCCGAACAAATCGTGTATGCAGACCCTCTGGGCAACGTGGTGCGGCTTAAAGATGTGGCACGTATCGAAAGGGAGTATGCCACGCCAAGTTCATATATCGAAACCGACGGTGCCAAATGCGTTATGATTTCGATTGAATTGAGGCAAGGTTACGACATTGTGCAAATGGGGCATGAAGCAAAACAAATTATTGCCGAGTACCAGACCCAACTTCCGCCCGATGTAAGATTTTCGTGCGTAACCGACCAAAGTTATGTGGTAAACGAATCGGTAATGAACTTTTTGCGCGAGCTGCTTATAGCCATCCTTGCGGTAGTTTTGGTGGTTGTAATGCTTATGCCTCTGCGTATGGCTATGGTTTCTGCCGTTACCATTCCCATCACCATATTTATGAGTTTGGGCGTGTTCTACCTTTTCGGCATCGAACTGAACACGGTTACCCTTGCGGCGCTTATCGTTACCTTGGGTATGATTGTGGATAACTCGGTGGTGATTGTAGACTGCTATATGGAACGCCTTGACGAAGGGATTCCCCGCTGGCAGGCAGCGTACAGCAGCGCTCAGGAATTTTTTATCTCTATCTTGAGCGCAACCTGCGCCATCAGTATCACCTTTATACCGTTTCTGTTTACCTTTAAGGGCATGTTCAAGGATTTTATCCTCTCTTTCCCTTGGGCTATCATCATTACTTTGGGCATCTCGCTCTTGGTGGCGGTACTCTTGGTTCCTTACCTGCAATACCGCTTTATCCGCAAGGGGCTCAAACAAGCCGCTGCCGAAAGGAAAAAGCAACGCAAGTCGTTCTTGGATATAGTACAGAAATATTACGAAAAACTGCTTGCCGGCTGTTTCAAACGTCCCGGCATTACCTTGACGGTGGGCTTTTTATCGGTTATTGCAGGCTTTTTTATCATGTTCCGCCTGCCCCAACGGCTTTTCCCCACTGCAGAACGCAATCAGTTCGCCGTTGAGTTTTACCTGCCTGCCGGAACTGCGCTCCAAACCACAGCAAAGGTGACAGACAGTATGGAAAGTATTCTCAAAGCAGATGCGCGGGTGGCGTCTATCACCAAATTTGTAGGCAGCGGTTCTCCGCGTTTCCATACTACCTACGCGCCTCAAATCGGAGGCAGCAATTTTGCCCAGTTTATCGTCAACACCATTAGTCCAAAGGCTACCGAAGAACTTTTAGACGAATACGCCAACCTTTATACCGACTATTTTCCCATAGCGCAGATCCGCTTTAAGCAGATGGACTATTCGGAAGCCGCCAGTCCGATTGAAGTACGCCTGAGCGGTAACGATATGGGAGAATTGAAAAGATTTGCCGATACGCTGACGCAGATGATGCGCAATACCGAAGGGCTATGTATGGTGCGGCAATCGCTCGACGGTTCGCTGCCGGGCATCAATGTAGACATCAACAAGGATGAAGCCAACCGTTTGGGCATCAATAAGACTTTGCTTTCTGCCACGATAGCCCTGCAAATGGGCGACGGTGTTCCCATCACTACCCTTTGGGACGGCGACTATCCGATTAAAGTGGTTATCAAATCAGACCGCGACCACCCCGCCAACCTGCTCGATGTAAACAACGGTTTTCTGCCTACCCTGATTGGCGGGCAGCCGGTTCCCTTGCGGCAGGTGGCAACAGTAAGCCCCGACTGGACAGACGGCAGCATCATACACAAGAACGGCGTACGCACGCTTACCGTTTCGGCAGATGTAGTGCGCGGCTACAACACCACCGACCGCACCAATGTGGTTGACAGGAATCTCCAAAAGATAGACATTCCCAATGGTATTTCCGTTTCTTACGGAGGCTCACGCGAAATTGACGAAAACAATATTCCGCGTATTCTGAGCGGACTTTGCATAGCCATCGCCATTATCTTCTTTATTCTGCTGTTCCATTTCAAACAGATAAACCTTGCCTTGCTGGTGCTCTGCTCCATTGCCCTGTGCGTGTTCGGCGGCTTCTTCGGGCTATGGATTTTGAACAAAGACTTCAGTTTGACCGCCATTTTAGGTTTTGTCTCCTTGATGGGGATTTTGGTACGTAACGGCATCATTATGCTCGACTATGCCCAACAGCTGCGGGCACACGAAAATATGAGCGTTTATCAGGCTGCCGTACATTCGGCGCAACGCCGTATGCGTCCTATCTTCCTTACCTCGGCAGCGGCTTCGATGGGGGTTGTGCCCATGATTTTGGGCGGCAGCGGACTTTGGTCGCCTATGGGCGCGGTTATCTGCTTCGGTTCGCTTATTTCGATGGTTCTGGTAGTTACCGTACTGCCGATTTCGTATTGGCTCGTTTTCCGCAGCGCAGACAAAACCGCTAGCATGCAAACGCTTTCCGATGCTTTAAACATGAACTAAAATGAAAAACAGAAACATCATATTCGGCTTGGGTCTTACGGCATTGCTCTTAGCCGATACCCTCTGCGCCCAGCCAATCCAGCTTTCTTTGCAGGAATGTCAGGAATTGGCTTTGGCGAACAACGTAAAGATGAAAAACGCCCGCTTGGAAGTGGATATGGCAAGAGCCGACCGGCAAGCCAACATATCCAAATTTTTTCCTTCCATACAGGCAACCGGCATTGGTTTTATAGCCGACAAAGGCGTCTTGGGCGGTAAATTGGGCGATTTTGTAGACCTGCCCACCATTCCCACGCTTCCTCCCGAATTTTTGGGAAGCCTGCCACCCGAAGTGCTGCAACTCATTCAGGAAATCATAGGTCAGGAAAAAATCGGAAAACTCGTACAAGGAATCGAAGATTTCAATAATCTTGGCAACAGGGAGGTGGAAATACTCGACAAAGGATTGGGGGCTTCCGTTACCGCTGTGCAGCCTGTGTTTATGGGTATGCAGATCATCAACGCCCAAAAACTCTATAAAGTGGGTGAGCAGGTAAAGACCTACCAATTGCAACAAAGCCACGATGAAGTGGTGCTTACCGTAGAGAAATACTACCGTCAGTTGCTCAACCTGCGCGAAAAGGAAAAGACCGTGATGAGTATGGACAGTCTCTTGGGCAATCTCAGCGGCGATGTGGAAGCAGCCGTTGCGGCAGGGGTAAAGAGCCGCAACGACCAATTGCAGGTTACGCTCAAAGCCAATCAGGTAAAAAGCGGGCTTATCCAAGTAAAAAACGGCATCAACCTTACCAAAATGGTATTGGGGCAATATATAGGTATGGCAGTAGACAGCTTTGACATTATTACGATCGAAGATGAACTGCTTGCCTCTCCCGAAACCTACCGGGTAGACCATCAGGCAGCCCTGCACAACAACCTCAACTTCCTTATGCTGGAAAAAAGCGTGGAAGCCACCCGCCTGCGCAAACGCCTCGCCTTGGGCGAAAACCTGCCCAGTGTTTTGGTGGGGGGCGGCTTTGCCTACCACAATTTCTTAAACAAAATAGACCGTTCTTTCTGGTTCGGAACTGCGGCGGTACACATACCCATTACCCAATGGTGGGGCGGCGGTCTAAAGATGAAAAAGGCAAACCTTGCCTTGCAGGCGGCAGAAAACACGCGCGACAATGCGGGAGAACTCCTGTCGGTGCAGATGCAGCAGCTCTACAATCAATTGGGAGAATATTACGATCAGGTGGAGATTTCTAAACTTTCGATTGAAACGGCAAACGAAAACTATCGTATGCAACTTGATGCCTATCAGGCAGGAACAGCCACGATGACCGAGTTGCTCAATGCCGAAAGCCTCCTGCACCAAAGCCGCGACCAATACGCCAACGACTACACCAACTACGTGCTCAAACGTATGGAATACCTGCACGCCACAGGACAATACCAAACTGGCGAAATGGTGATAGACCCCCAGCGCGGTCGAATCCTCAAGGCAGAAAAAGTTAGGCTATCCCCTATTCAGGAAGCCAGCGAAATTTCGGGCGGGATGTAGGCGGAAAACCTTATCTTTGCGCTTTGTATTGTCATGAATATGATAAGTATGAAACGCTTATTTCTGTTGGCGGCAGCCCCGCTTGCCTTGTTCTTGCAAACGGTAAAGGCGCAGTATGCCGTTTACCCGGCTTCGGCAAGACTGGCTAAACCTATCGAAAACGCGCTCTTTTACAGCCTGCCTCAAAACGCCTACCGACTGACTGTAGAAGTAGAAGAAACCATACGGGAACGCGGCGTTTACAGCGACTACGCCGAAAAGATGCTCAAACTGCCCGCCATCAAGGAAAATACGGTCAGTTACAAAATCAAACATATTGAAATCAAGACTTTGGCTCTGCCAGACCCCAAGCAGGTTTATTGTGTGCAAGGCACTGAATTGCCGGCATTGAACCTCAGCCCAAACGGCATCCTTCGTGGCGTGAATATAGAAAATCCCCGACCCGATAGGGAACACCCTCGTCAGCGGGGAGAAAACGAGGCTTTCCGGAGGAACCGCCTCCAAGGAGAAAGTACGGAATCTTTTGAAGAAAAACCGGTTACCGCCCTACAGGTAACAGACCTGAATATCCGACAAAAATTCGATACCATCGTACGCCGTTATCAAACCGATACCAACACCGTAATCGAAAAGGTATTGCGCCCAGTGGTAGACGAAAAGAGCCTTGCCGAACAGGCACGCAAGATGGCAGACCAGATTTTCAAGATTCAGGCAGCCAAAGCCGAACTGATTTCCGGATTGCAGGAAGTGGCTTATCCTGCCGGCACGATAGAATTTATGTATAGGCAGATGGAAAAGAACGAGCGCGAATATATGGATTGCTTTACCGGTACGGTACGTCATCAAACGGTTTCCTATTCTTTCGACATCACTCCCCAAGAGGGCGTTTTAGAATATCCTGTTGCCCTGTTCAGCCCCGAATACGGCATAGAATCTGCCGATTCGGAAGATTCCGAAGGGGATAAGCTCGTATTTAGACTATCCTTGCTGCCTTTTGCCGGAGCGGAGGCTGCCGAGTTTCAGAAAGCGAACACGATAAAAGACAAGCCCGCCGGATTTTATTACCGTATGCCGTGTATGGCTACTGCCAGCCTCGTTTACAACGGAGAAGAGATCGAAAGCCGGGAGGTGTTTGTTGCCCAATGGGGAAACGTATTCCAGCTGCCTGTACGAAGCCATTATCGTTTGCGTTTGGATGCCCAAAGCGGTGGTCTGCTCTATTTCGGTTCTGAGCGGGACAAGATACCGGGAACGAAATAACATTGCCATGCCTGCCCGCAAGAATGCCAAAAAGGCAAAGAAAAAAGTAAGGTTCCGCCAATATTCATTTCGTATATCCGATACGGAAAAGGCGCGTTACGACCGGCTGTGTGCCTACGAACATATAGGTTTCAAACAACTGATAAAAAAATCCTTGCGCGAATATTACCGCCAAGCCGACCTTGAGGACCTTGACCCTCAAGACGAAAATCAATTAGACTTATTCGGTCCGGTAGACCTCTTCGGTCAACCCATAAAGCTGAAACAAAAGAAGAAAAGCTAATCAGTGATTTTTGCCGAACCAGTGCCGGGTGTTGTTGGCTATGCGGACTAAGAACAGCATAACAGGCACTTCCACCAATACACCGACCACCGTTGCCAAGGCGGCTCCCGACTGTAATCCGAAGAGCGAGATTGCTACTGCCACCGCCAGCTCAAAGAAATTACTTGCACCTATCATGCCGGCGGGAGCCGCCACCGAATGAGGCAGTTTCCACCATCTTGCCCAGCCGTATGCAACAAAAAAGATACAGATTGTCTGCACGATAAGCGGAACGGCAATCAGTACGATATGTAGCGGATTAGACAATATCGTCTCGCCCTGAAACGAGAAAAGGATCACAAGGGTCAGCAGTAAGCCGATAATCGTGATACTGCCGAATTTCTTAACGAATACATTGTTGAAATAGTCGATGCCGCGACGTTTTACCACCGTTATGCGCGTAATGATACCTGCCGTTAGCGGAATCAGCACAAACAACACCACCGACAGCAGAAGCGTATCCATAGGAACGCTTACCCCGCCTATGCCGAGCAGACAAGCCACAATCGGCGCAAAAGCAACCAGAATAATCAGGTCGTTGACCGCCACCTGAACCAAAGTATAGGCGGCATCTCCCTTGGTAAGATAACTCCACACGAATACCATTGCCGTGCAAGGTGCTGCGCCGAGCAAGACCGCCCCTGCCAAATATTCATCGGCGAGAGCGGCAGGAATCCACGTCTTGAAGATTACGAAGAAAAACAGCCATGCGATTCCGAACATCGTAAAGGGCTTTATCAGCCAGTTCGTGGCACAGGTTATAATGATTCCTTTAGGCTGCCGCGCCACATTGCGCACGCTCTTAAAATCCACCTTGAGCATCATCGGGTAAATCATAAGCCATATCAGCACGGCAATCGGTATCGATACATTGGCATATTCCCAACGACCGAGCGTTTGGGGTATCACTGGCAGCAACTGCCCTATGGCGATACCCGCCACGATACACAAAGCCACCCACAGTGTGAGATATTTTTCAAAAAATCCTATCCTCTCTTTCATTTTTAGTTCCTCCAAATTAGCATATAGTAAACCAGCCTACCCCCATATTTTCTGTCGGCAATACCAACCTAATGCCACCATAGCGAGAGATACCGCGATGCTGCCTACTATATACAGCAATGCCCACGCATATTGCCCATCGTGCAGCAGGCGCAAAGACTGAGCGGAAAAGGTGGAGAAAGTGGTGAAACCGCCGCAGATGCCTACGGTGTAGAATAGAAAATACTCGCTCTTGGGTCCGCACAGAAACAACCCGATAAGCAAGGAACCCAATACATTCGCCGCAAAGGTTGCCCATTCGGCACGGAGCTGAAGCTGGGAAGCAAGCAAGGTAAGTCCGTAACGCCCCGCGCTGCCCAAGGCTCCCCCTGCCGCCACCAAAAGTATATTCTTAATCATCGCAACCATTGTCTTTTTTGCAGATTTGCCATTTAGTCTTCTTGTTCGTAATAATAGGAATAATCAATGCCTTTCATAAAGATTTCACGGTCATTGATTTTATCAGTAAGAGCCTGTTGTAACAACGCCCGAATCGGAGCACTATCTATATGGCTCGCTATCATAGCATTGAAATAGTCGTTCTTGGCTATCTTACTCCAATCTACACATTTTCCAAGACGTTTCTTAAAAATCAAATCCAACCAAAGCCGCGTGCTCCGTCCATTGCCTTCCATAAATGGATGCGCCAAATTCATTTCCACATATTTATCAACTATCTCATCAAATGAATTTTCGGGCATTTGTTCTATATCCTGCAATACTTTATTCAAATATTGAGCTAAACAAAAGGTAAAATTACCTTTTGAAATAGTTTTGGTGCGGATTTTCCCTGCAAAATCATAAAGACCTCCAAAAAGAAAGGCATGTATCTGCTGTAAAGCCTTAACCGTCCCCACATCCTCATCTTCCACCATGTTGCTGTCCCAAAACGAATAGGCTTTCTTTTTGCTGCGTCCGTCTATCGTATTGTCGCTATAAGTGAACCAATCCAAAAAATCGGTGCTCTTTTTACCGGGAATAGCCCTAACCAACAATTCCACATCTTCTTGGGCATAACAATCCGTGGCATATTTTTTGCCGTCAGCCGCTGTTAATTTCAGTTGTATACATTTTGTATACAACTCATTTTTTTGTTCTCTCAATCGGCTTTTTAATGTACCCCAATATACCCTTGGGCGAGGACTACCGGTAATTGCCGACACAATATCCACCGCAGAGAACCACCATTTGGAACTTTCTTCTTCCCAAATGGCGCGAACTTCCTTGTCTTTATAGAACCGAATAGAGAGCTTACCCATATCACTTTCTTGTCTTTCAAAAATACAAAAAGTCAAGAGTAGAAGCCAAACTATTGTTCTTCCTTATCTTTTCGCCATTGGTGCAATGTTTTGCCTTTATAGCTAAAATACCTCGGACCTTGGTATGCGCCCGAAGTATTTTGTTGTTCTTCCGGAAGAAAATTAGCTGTAAAAGCAGAAAGGCTATACAAACGCCCTTCATATTCTATCTTGTCATCAGAGGCTATCGTAACCTGAATATCACACGGATCAAATATGATAGTATCTCCCACATTTAACCCTATCATATGAAACTTAAAAGGCGGCTTTTGCTTTTTTTTCTGTTCCTCCCTTATCTCAGCTTCTATCTTTTTATCTTGATCCTTGCTTTTGCTAACAACCGGATTTCCATCAACATACACCGACAGCTCGGCATCATCAAGTAAATCTGCAATATCGCGCATTATATCAAGAGCAACCGAGGGTGCAATATTAAAAAATTCACGGTTTTGGCGAATACGCAAATCCGTAAGCCTATCTATTTGTTTGTGTATTTGTTTTTCAACTTGTGTGTATTTAGAAGTTTTAAGCGTTGCATAAATCTCAAATGGCAACGGAACCGCTGTATTATCTAACTCCTTACTGCGAATGTCTACCGGTCTTGAACTTTTACCAATTTTAACCCAATCCTCACGGAAAGAAGGATTTGTAAGAATATACACATACCCTTGCTGCGTATCTATTGTCATCACCAATTTTTTATAAATCAATCTTCAAAGATACGGAATCCTTTTCGGCAAACAAACCATTCCCCTTTGACAACCTTATACCAAACCCGCCAAAATGTAGAACAGCGACTCTCTAAAAGTTATTACAAGATAGACCTATCGGGTTTAGATTAAGTTTTTTGCTTTTCTTTCTTGGCAGCCGGAAACAAAATGTTGTTCAAGATAAGCCTATACCCCGGCGAGTGCGGATAGAGATTGAGGTCGGTGGGCGGATTGCCCACGAAATGCTGGTAGTCTTCAGGGTCGTGCCCGCTGAGAAAAGTCCATGTGCCTTTGCCGTAAGTGCCGTGAATGTAGCGGGCTTCGCCAAGGGATTCGTTCTGCCCCAAAACAGTTACGCCGGGCTTTAACAACTCTAAGCGGAAAGCGGTGGTCTGCCCCATAAAGGCGTGGATTACGCGCTCGTGGTTCTGGCAGAGCATGGCGGGAATCCAATCCCATTTGGCAGAGAACTCAAAGAGGCTGAAAAAATCGTTTTTGGCATTGAGGGAGCGCGGGCGGGTCAGGGTTACATCTATATCGGAAATCTCATAGAGATATGGGTCGGTAACGATTTTGAAATTGCGGAACGCAAAGGTTTTGGAATAGTCTAATTTCTGTTGGGCACCTGCCTCGATGGGGTCGCCGTCGAAAGGCACGTCGCAGATATCTACCCCCTCGGCGGCTAAGGCAACATCATAGCTGTCGGGAGCGGAGCACATGGCGAACAAAAAGCCACCGCCCAGCACGAAATCGCGAATCTTGTGGGCAACGGCCAACTTAAGCTGGGATATTTTATCGTAACCGAACTCAAGGGCGGTGGCTTTTTGCACCTGCTCGTCTTGGATATACCAAGCCTGATTGCGGTGCGATGCCCAGAACTTGCCCAACTGACCGGTAAAATCCTCGTGGTGCAGGTGCAGCCAGTCGTAGACTGGCAGTTCGCCCCTGAGCACATCGCGGTCGTACACCACATCGTAGGGAATTTCGGCATAGGTAAGCACCAAGGTAACCGCATCGTCCCAAGGCATCTTGCTCTTGGGTGAATACACGGCAATACGCGGCGCCTTCTGTAAAGGCACTTCATCCATATTGACCGCCGCATCGGAAATCTGCGCCCGAATGGCGTTTACCGCCGCATCCGGCAGCACCTGCGCATACACATTGCGTATGGCGCACTCGCTTTCGATTTCCCTACTGTAAGGCAAGAGGAAACTGCCGCCCCGATAATTGAGCAGCCAACTGATCTGTCCCCCGTTAGCCAAGACCCAATACGCCACCCCATAAGCCTTGAGATGGTTGGTCTGAGCCTCGTCCATAGGCAGCAGCAACTGCGCGGCAAACAGCCTTTGCCCAGCCGGTGGCAAAAGGCACACCAAGCACAGCAAAAGCCTTAAACTCAAGCGCAGGCGGTTCATTCTATACCTTGCTTTTGATAATGCGCGTGCGACAGAAAGGCGCGTCTGTATTATTTGAGGGAGGAATATCGTTGGCATCTGCCGGATAAGTTACCACCGAGCCAAGCGGGTTGTCAAAACTGGTATTGGGCGCCATAGACAAACCACCGGTAAAGTTGTCCGACATACTTTCAAAACGGGCGTAGCTCTTTTCAAAACGCAGCTTTACCGTTCCCGTAGAACCGCTGCGGTGCTTGGCGATATTCAGCTCGCAAGCCCCATCAATATTGCTTTCGTCGGTCTGTCCGTAGTAATCGGGGCGATAGATAAACATAACCATATCGGCATCCTGTTCTATGGCACCCGATTCACGCAAGTCGGAAAGCTGAGGCTTTTTGTCCCCTCCCCGGGTTTCCACCGCACGGCTCAACTGCGAAAGAGCCATAATGGGAATCTTGAGTTCCTTAGACAAACTCTTTAACTGGCGGGAAATCTGGCTTATTTCCTGTTCCCGGTTTCCCCTGTAGGCATCCCCCCCCCGCATAAGCTGCAAATAGTCTACAAAAACCATCTGCACGTTGTGCTGTTGCTTGAGGCGGCGGCATTTGGCACGCAGTTCAAACATGGTAAGAGCCGGAGTGTCGTCTATATACAAAGGAGCTTCCGAAAGCCTGCCAACCCTTTCGTGGAGTACCTGCCATTCAAATTTCTTAAGATCGCCTTTTTTCAACTGCTCGCCCCGTAGGTTGGTTTCTGCCGAAATAAGACGGGTAATCAATTCTATCGAAGACATTTCGAGCGAGAACACCGCCACCGGAATATTGTGTTCCACCGCCATATTGCGTGCCATCGTGAGCGCGAAAGCCGTTTTACCCATACCGGGACGGGCGGCGAGAATCAGGAGCGTACCTTTTTGCCAACCGCTGGTAATCCTGTCTAAATCGCCAAAACCCGAAGGAATACCGCTCATACTCACACCTTCTTTGTTTGACACCTCCTCTATTTCGGAAATCGCCTGACGAATCAACAGGCTTATATCGGTATAATCGCTGCGGAAACTGTTTTCGCCTATGGTCAAGAGCTTGGATTCAGCATCATCAAGCAGTTCCATAGGGTCTGAAGTTTCCTCATAGGCATTTTTAGTAATCTCCGAGCCGATTCTGATCAATTCGCGCTGCACATATTTCTGCTGCACGATTTTGGTATGTTCTTCGATATGGGCTGCCGAAGCCACGCGGTTGGTGAGCGATGACACGTAATAAGCCCCGCCTGCCACGTCCAACTCGCCCGTTTCCTTTAGCTTGTTTGCCACCGTCATAATGTCTATGGCTTGCGAGGCATTGAACAAGCTGGATATGGCATTGTATATTACCCTATGTTCGGGCTTATAGAAATATTCGGGACGCAATATGTCGATAGCCGTGTTAACGGCATCCGGATCAATCATAAGCGCGCCCAAAACCGCCTGTTCTACATCAACGGCTTGGGGCGGCAACTTGCCTTGTTCCAATAAAACATTGTTGTTCAGGGCGTTTCGTACTGCCCGCTTGCGTTCGTTGGCTATCTCGTTTAACATGGAGCAAAGATACAAAGCCGCCCTGCATTACAATAATCTGTTTACTAACATAGCCTCCTCTTTCGGTACTTGTTCATTTGTTGATAAAAAAATAAACAAGGTAAGAAACAAAGGCTTATACCTCAAATGGCTGTTGATAGGATGTTTCTTAAAAAAACTTAAAAAAGCCGGTCGCGGGTTCCGTTCCTTTCCAAATCCGAGAGGCGTTCCAAAAGGCGGCTTTTCAAATCTCCCTCCGGCATGGCTGCCAATTCTTCCTTTATCAATTCATTGGCGGCTTCCACCGTAGAGGGGCTGCCGTAGTCTTTAAGATATTCCGCCAAAGTCATCAAGGCGTTAGGGGTACAGAACTTGCCTATGAAACCCGGAATGGCGTATTCCATAAAGTGTTCTCCCGTACGCCCTACCCTATAGCAGGAGGTGCAGAAAGAGGGAATGAACTTTTGCCGCACTAGCCAGCGTATGGTATCGTCTAAGCTCCGGTTGTCGGCTATGCGGAACTGCTCTTTTTCAAGAGCTTGATTTTCAGAAGCGGACTCCTTTTCGTGGTAGGCACCTATCTCCAAGCGGGTTCCGGCATCGATTTGCGATACCCCGAACTGCATTACCTCGTTGCGCAGGCTTTCTTTTTCGCGGGCGGTCATAATAAGCCCCGTATAGGGTACCGCCAAGCGCAAAACAGCCACCAAGTGCTTGAAATCCTTATCGGAAACCGGATGTTTAAGCGCAAAATCCAAGCCGTTGGCAGGCTGTATGCGCGGAAAACTGATGGTGTGGGGACCTACCCCGTAACGCCCCTGCAAGTGCAAGGCATGGGAAATTAAACCCAGTACCTCAAACTTCCAGTCGTATAAACCGAACAACGCGCCTATGCCCATATCGTCGCAACCTGCCTCAAACGCCCTGTCCATAGCGTTCAGACGCCACATATAATCGCCCTTAATGGTATTTGCCGGGTGATATTCGGCATAGGTGGGCTTATGATAGGTTTCCTGAAATACCTGAAATGTACCTATGCCCGCTTCCTTTACGGTTTTGAAACCGGCTATATCCAAAGGGGCTGCATTGATGTTTACCCGCCTTATCTCTCCGTGCTTTTCTTTGGTCTGATACACGATACGCACCGTATGGGCGATGTATTCGGGCGTGTATAAGGGCGATTCGCCATATACGAGGATAAGCCGCTTATGCCCTTGATTTTCCAAGCCTTTTACTTCGCTAACCAATTCTTCATCGCTCAGGCTGCGCCTCACGGTAGTTTTCAAGCTACGGCGAAATCCGCAGTAAAGGCAGTCGTTTACGCAATGGTTGCCTATATAGAGAGGGGCAAAGAGCACGATACGGTTTCCGTATATGTCGCGTTTAAGCTTGCGTGCGGCATCAAACAGGCTTTCCAGCAGCCGCTCGTCCCTCACCACCAACAAGGCTGCCGTTTCATCTAACGTAAGCGGCTTCTTTTCCATACTTTTTGCAAGCACAGCCGCCACCTTGCCCGCATCTTCCTTTTGCGAAAGAGCCTCGAATATCCGTTCCTCTTCGATAAAATCCACCGCTCCCTTGGTAAGACTCCTATCCATAGCTACAAAATATTGAACAGTTGTTCCTTTATCTTTTCTAACTCGTCTTTCATGCGAACTACCGTTTTCTGCATTTCGGCATGGTTCGCCTTAGAACCCAAGGTATTGATTTCGCGCCCCATTTCTTGGGCTATAAAGCCCAATTTACGCCCGGCGGCATCTTCCTGCAGGCTTTCCCTATAGTAGCGGCAATGCCCGGCAAGGCGTACCTTTTCTTCGGTTACGTCTAATTTTTCCAAGTAGTAAATCATTTCCTGCTCCAAACGGTTGGCATCCACCCCCTCCCTGTTCCATTCGGCAAGATGCTGTTCTATGCGTGCCCTTATGGCAGGCACCCTTTCTTGTTCAAACGCATCGGTCTGCCTAAGCAGTTCCTCTATATTGCTCACCCTAAGTTCCAAGTCCTGTTTCAATGCTGCCCCCTCCTGAATACGGCAGCGGTCTAAAATCTCCAAGCACTCGTCGGTAACCAACAGAAGCATTTCCTTTTCGGCTTCCGATACCTCCTCAGGCATAGCCTCCAGCACCACTCCCGGCAGGTGCAGCAACGCATCGGCAGAACTCTCCATGCCAAGACGCTGCAATTCCTTACGATAGTTTTCTATCTGCGCCGTATTGAGGGAAAGCAGGTTTTTCCCCGCCTCCGAGCCACTGTGGGTTACACTCACAACAAGTTCCACCTTGCCCCGCCCCAGCACGGCTGCCACCTTGGTGCGCAAATCCGTTTCCAGTTCCCTATATTCGGCAGGCAGTTTAACGGTAAGATCCAAGGTTTTGGAATTAACGCTGCGCGCCTCCGCCTGAAAAATCCTACCCTCGCTTTCTTTGCGGCTCTTTCCGTAGCCGGTCATCGACTTTATCATGCTGTTACTCCTCTTCAAATTCTATACGGAAATCCTCTTCCGTCTTATACTTTTTCTTCTTTTTGGCTTGAACCGTATCGGCAGCAGGCGTACTGGCAGGCTTTTCCAGCAAGCTTTCTTCGGGAAGGTCGATAATGAACTCTCCGCTTTCCTGCCGCTTCTCCATTTCTTTTCTTTCGCGCATATCCTCCCTTTTGCGGCGCATATCCGAATATTCCTCGCGCAAAGCCTCCCGCAACTCGCCCCGGTTTTCCTGCAAGCGTTCCTTAGCCCCCTGCCTTGCCTTGGCAAAATCGTATTTAATCTCCACATCCGGCAGCGTTCCGGTAATATGCAATGGCAGATTTATCTTGGAAGCCCCTCCTGTAACCACCCCGAACTCGTCTTGGTTCTTTACGCGCTGTGCCCTGCGCCGGCTCAAGAGATCCGACAGCTCTATATTGACCTTGTAATCCACCTCGTTGGCAAAAGTATGCGTGCCGCTAAAGGAAAGGTTTCCCGAAGTAGAGAGCACCTGCATTTCGGCAATCCGTATCGTGGAATTTTCTATCTCAATTACATTGTGCAGATTGGCAAAATGAATATCCTGCAAGTCGTCTTCGCCCGTAAAACGCGAAATCTTGCGCAAACTTTCCACATTCTGCAACGAACCGTTGTCTATGTTCAATTGAGTCCACAATTGCAGGCTGCGCGGGTCTATGCCTTTTTGCTGCATATAATCCGCACGCATACGGAAATCGGCGGAGAAGATGCCGCCTATATTGGCGTATGTAAACTGGCTTTGCCCAAAATTGTTGAAAGCCTTGAAGCAGGAACTTATATCCATTTCCTGCACATGACCATGAAGGTTGATCCGATAGCCCTCCTGCTGCCTGCCTATTGCCGCCGAACCCCAGAAACTGCCCTGCAAGGCATCAAAACTCAGGTTCTCCACCGATATATTTTCCCACGAATAATGAAGCATACCCTTAAGATGGCTTATCTGCACGTCGGGCACATAGAGCCTGTCTATATCCACCTCCACATCGGCATAGAGGTCCTCAAGCAGGCTCTTGCCTTGAGAGGAAGCCTCCGCAGGCAGGCTGTCCTTGCCTTTTACCCCATTATTCAAACCTGAAAACAAGGGGAAAAGTTTTTCCCAATCCAAATCGTGGCTTTGCAGTTTTGCCGTAGCATAGAGGTTCTGCCCCTTAAGAAGCAGGTAAGGCAAGAGGTTTTCTACAAAAAGCCTGAGTTTTATCCGGGTCTGATCCGATTGGATATTGAACAGATTGGTCTTTGCCACCTTGGGTCCGAACTCCACATAGATGCTGTCGCTCTCCACACGGCGTTCATCGGGAAAATCCAATTGCAAATCCTTGAGGCTACAGTAACCGTTTACCCTTGCGTTCATAAAATCGGCAGACTTCCATTCCTTAGGATTGAGGGCATGGAAAGTATGACTGAAATCAAGACGGGAATCGGCTTTGCCTTGCAGTCTGTAAGCGGGCATAATATTCAGAAACGCCTGCAATTCGGATAATTCCGCGTGGAGTTCTCCCCTGTAAACGATATGGGGAGAAACAAAATTCTGTATGGAGAACCGCCCCGCCACAAGCCCCGTAGGCAGATTCGCCCTAAGGGTATCGAACACCAAGCGGAAACTTTCGGGCGTGCCGGGATTTCCGTTGGTAAACTTGCCCTTAAAAGCAAGCTGCGAGGCTTTCAAAGAAGACTTTTTGTGGCGAACCTGACCGTCGGCATAGTCGAAAGAGGCATTTACCAAAAGCGGGGTCTGCGTATAATCGCCCCGGATATTCATATCGAACTTCAACCTGCCCTTGAACACATAATCCTGCACATAGGCTCGCGAAGCGGCGGGCAGCAAGTCTAAAAGCGCGTCTACCTGCAAGCCGTTGCCGGTAAAGTTAAAGTCCATATAGGGCTTTTTCTTGTCGTAGCACACATAGCCGTTGGTAAAAAAGGAGGAGTTCTCTATCTTGACCCTGCCTTTCTGCACATTAAAACGCTTCTGTGGCTGTTCGTTAGAAAAGCGCACATCCAAAAACACATTTCTTTTGGCAAGGAACACAAAACCGGAAGCCTTCATAGAATGAACGCCCAGCTCACCTTTCAGATAAAAATTCTGTCCGTCTTGGTACAAATCGCCCTTGGCAGCCACGTCCTTAGCCAGAAGCTGAAAATCGTGGCGTGCCGCCAGATCGCGAAAACGAACCAGCGTGTTGCGCAACAGCACCCGGTTAAGATGAAAACTTACCGGATGGGCAAGCGTATCTCTCTTTTTCCAAATGATATAGTTGTACTGACCTTTGCCGTAATGCTTCAGGTTAAAATCCCCTCCCCTGATGATGATTTCCCGCACGATATAGCGTTTACGGAAAATATCGCGCAAGTTAAAACTCAAGGATATGCTTTGGGCATGAAAAAGTTCTTCTTCGTCTTGGAAATCCGCCCCGTTTGCCGATACCCCGGAGAATGCCACCGAGAGCATGGGAAACTCCTTCCACGCTTGCAGGCTTATATCCTGAACCGTTACGGGTGTTACTAAATTGCGGTTGATTTCCTGTATAAACAAGCGTTTTATCTCTTCCTGATTGTAATAGAGATAGACACTTGCTCCGGCAACCGCCAAAAACAAGAATCCGAAGACCCAAAGCATAAGACGCAAGGCATAGCTTTTCCAGCCTTTTTGGGGCGGTTTGCCGAAAACGGCTTCGCTTATCATCATCTCCTTGCGTCTCATCTTCACTTGTATTAATATAATGGAGGCTACTCCGCAACACTAAGCTTTCTTGCGCGTGCTGCGTTTCTTTACCGGGGCTTCTTCCGCTTCGGG
>JAFLTI010000022.1 GCA_022510485.1 Lentimicrobiaceae bacterium
AACTTGGTCTTTATTTGTGGAATATGATGCAGACATAACTGTTCAAATGAATATCCACACCAAGTTCTACGTTCAGGGGAATCTATCCTGTTAGACCACAGATGTTCGTCTTTTCCGTTGCTGTTTTTAACGAACCGGAGATAAAACAATGTAAACAAGGTCGGTGAGCTGATATAAAGCATCACGCTCTTTTTTACCGAATGCAGAGTATTTTCGTATGAAATCGCAATTACACAGGTTTTCAAGAACTTCGGAAAATGTACCACCTTCGGGTAATTTCAGCACTTTCTTCATCTCCGCCCGCGTCATTCCTTTTGCCTTTTTGCTAAGCAACTCAACTGTTGCCTTATAGATAGAAGAATCGTTGAACAGGGAGTGGAACAAAAATCCATATTCATCACGCAATTCGGCATTTTTTGAAAAAAAGAGATAATCAATATTTTGCGATAGACTGTATCCCTTTTGCAACATTTGCAAATAATATGGGGTACCACCTAAAATCATATAAGCTTCCGCTATTTGGTAGCGATTCCAAATGATTTGTTGCGATTTGAGATATTCTTCGGTTTCTGCCAAAGTAAAAGGAGACAGTTTGATTTTTCTCGTAACGCGATTATACAGTCCGCCTTTACTTCCAAATAAATGGGAAATCATCCACGTTGTTGCCGAACCGCAAACAATCAGCTTTATTTTAGACTGTTCAGCAGCCCAACTGTTCCAAAAGAGTTCAAACGCTTTTACAAACCCCGATTTGGGAGTATCAAGCCATGGCAGCTCATCGATAAAAACAACAACCTTATCCTTTTTTATTTTTGATATATAGTGTTTTAGCTGTTCAAAAGTCTCAAACCAATTATTAACCTGAGGATAGGGAATCTGCGAATAGTTACATAACTGTTTGTTGAAAAAACTTAATTGCGCTGTTTTTGTTCCTTGGTAAATACCGGTTATGTAAAATTCGAACTTGTTTTTGAAAAATGATTTTACAAGATACGTTTTGCCAACGCGCCGTCTGCCATAAACAGCGATAAGTTCCGCCTTGCTTGATTTATAACAGTCATCCAGCACCTTACACTCTTTTTTTCGCCCGATAATGGTTGCTGCCATAGTTTTATTGTTTCTCCGCAAAGGTATAAAAAATATAGTTACGGAGGAGTGTTTTTTATTTTTGTTTATCCGTAAGTCGTTTTTTTTGAGAGGTTACGGAGACAGTTAAAAATCGCTTCCTTTTGTTGCCTCTACCCCTTAAAAAGTTTAACTTTGCAGAAAAGGTGAAAACCACACGACAATATTAAGCGTTATGAATAAGCGCATTAGGTGCACTCTTCCTTTTTTGATATGTATTCTCTTTGCCAATTTATCCGGCAAAACGCGAGTATCTCTGTCTGCGGATTCAACCGCTGCAATGTATGTACAGACTGCACGGTTCGCTTTGGAGCAAAATAATCCAACGGTAGCCCGCACTGCCACCGAGCATTATTTTCGTATGGCTTCACAAAACGATTCGCTCCGTACAGAAATGGCAACCACGTTAAAATGGGCTCTTTTAACGAGCGGGCAACTCAATGAGGATTTTCTTTCTTATCATAACATTCCGGAAATGGGGCTTATGTTGCCTTTTGGCTTTCCTGCCATAGAAATAGCTAAGCCCTATAGTTGTTTAACTATGGCTTGCGGACTGTATGTTCCTGCCTTATCTACCATGATCTGCGCCACCGACCGATATGGGCTTGATGTATTTTCCGCCCGCTTACTGACCCAAATTTGCCTAAAAACAGGCAGGCTCAGTTTGGCAAGGCGATATATCGCTTATTTACCAAAAGAAGAGCAGCCTATGTGGTACAAAGAGTTGAATACGGGCAAACAGGTTCTTTGGACTTGGGACAGCCTGCCTTATTATCTACCACACGAACCATATAAAACAGACGATTGGGTACTACTCTTTTTTCCGACCAATGCTGCTGAAAAAGCGGCTTTGGATTTAAGCGATAAACAAGCCACATGTCTTTTAGATTATTTTACCTTGTTGCAGCTATTATACAAACGATTGGATTTATTGCCTCTTATTATAGAGTATTATCGTGAATCGGGTGCAGAACGTTTGCCGACTTATGTGCAAGAGGCTTTTCTGCTTTCGTTACATTATTTGATTGACGGCAGCATTTCCAAAGAAGATTTACTGCAATGGCGAAGCGGAAATTTACAGATTGAACCGGATATTATCGTGCGTTTTGAATGTTGGTTCAATGATTTTTTGCTTCTACAGAACGGTGCGATAAGTTTGGCTGATATACAAAAAAAATATAAGAATACTTACTTGTTTTACTTTATTTGGGATGGTATCATCTATTAAAAGGTTTTAGAATTATGAAAAACCGCCTTTTTTACCGTACTTTTTTGATGCTTTGTTTGCTTTGTTGCATAGTTCTGATTGGTTTGGCAGGAAAACGAGAACGAAAAAAGTATGTTTATGTAAGCAATAGACCCTTGGCTACCATTCCTTCTTACTCCGATAGTATTGTATTGCCTGCCAATATCGCTCCTCTCGGCTTTACAACCGCCGATCCGAATTGGACAATTTCCGATGTCTGGTTTCGAGGCTTTGTTTTTGCCGACAGTATGGGTGATTTGATTTTTGACAATATCCGTGCTGTTGATTCCATTCATTTTTCTCCTTTTCCGGAGAGATTTTCTAACGAAGATATTGAACAATGGCACAAGTTACTGACAAACGCCCGAAATGGTTTTATACGAGTTTCCATTACTGCCTACTATAATAACAAAGCTGATAGTTCGGTTTTATTTTCTCCCTTTCTTTGGTTTGTTTCCAATGACTCCATCGATTCTTATATTATTTACCGTACCAGTATCTTTGAGGATGCATCGTACAACCACATCGTTATAGAACAGAAAAATCTGGAAAATTTTGAAACAAAACCGCTGTTGGATAACTTCATGATGAACCGCAATTGCATGAATTGTCACGCCACAGAGGGAAACAACATCAATAATTTTCTTGTGCATCTGCGCGGAACTTTAGCGGGAACCCTGCTTGCCCGGAACGGAGAATTGATTAAACTCAAAATTCCTGAGGGTTATCCGGGGCTTCGACTCGTTTATCCTTCATGGCACAAGGGGGGAGATTTTGTTGCTTTTTCAACAAATCAAGTTTACTCAAAACATTTTTCCACTCCGCGCCGAAAAGGAATCGTAACCGTTGATACAGTAGGCGATATTGTTATTTTGGATACTAAAACTTTAGAGCTTTTTTCCTGCGATGAATTACTGTCTGACGAATATGATGATGTTTTTCCTTGTTTCTCTGTAGACGGACGTTCTCTATTTTTCTGTAGGACTCCGGCTCGAGGATCTTTTGCAGAGCAGCAGACATTGGAACAGGTCAGAAAGCAAAATATTCCAAAAACAACTGATTCTCTTTTTTTTAGAAACAAGGAAGATTTACCTGCTTATTTATCCTTACTTGATGATCAAATTGAAAAGAGCAACGCATTACGTGCTGATCTAATGCAGATAGATTTTAATCCCGAAACACGCGAATTTTCTAACTTACGCACCGTGGCCCGCTTTTCAGCTATGAATATGAGCGCCACCATGCCTTTTGCTTCGCCAGACGGAAAATATCTAATTATCAGTGTCTTGCCAACAACAACTTTTTCGGTACAAGTAATGGGTGATCTTTATAAGATTTATCTTGACGACAGTACACATTCCGGTTTGGTTCCAGCAGATGTGGAATGTGGATACCGTATTGAACCCATTAAAAACCTCAATACAGAAGGTTCAGAAACATTTCACACCTTTTCTCATAATGGTCGTTGGATGGTTTTTGCCAGTAACCGGGAAACATTTGGAGTTCCCGAAATATACATATCCCATGTTTCGGATGGAAATTTTTCTAAACCCTTTATCTTACCTCAACAGAGCACCAATTTTTATGAACGTAATCTCCGGGCTTTTTTATTTCCTTTTCTCAGTACGGAACAGGCACGCTTTGATGTAAAAGAAACCGCCAGAGTTGCACATGGAGAAGGAATTGAAATCAAGGTTATCGGTTTGGATAAATTCAAAAAAGCTGCCCGCCCTGCTGCTGAGAGCGGGCATTAATCAGTTTACAAACCCAATTTTTCTTTGATGGCGGCAGGAACGGCATCTTTGTGAACCATAATGTCGAGGGTGTTGGAGCGGAAGAAAGGCACCGACATATAGAGGTATCCTTTGTAGGGGTTGTCTACATTCCATGAATTCTTAATCTTGTAGTACATATTGCCGTTCTGGTCTTTGGCAATGCCTACCATGTGCATACCGTGATCATCGGTGGCACTCCAGTTGTCGTAGTTCTTTTGGCGGTCTTCTTGCGTAATGTTCTTTTCGGGAACGATACGTTCAAAGCTATAGGCGCTTTTGCGTTTTTCTGCCTGAGAGAGCGTTTCCCATTTGTCGCGGTCGGTTCCGCTCAAATCAACATTTTCCATATCGGGTACGATAGCCACGCCGTTCTTCCACGAAAAACCTCGGTCGCTCACATCGCCGCCCCATACCAGCGAATAGCCATTGTTGAGGGCTTCGTCTACGATTTGTTGAAATTCATCGATAGGCACATTGTAAACCATACCGTGATTCCAGTTGTCGGGCACGTCCATTTCGTACTTGGTGTAGAAAGGATGATGGGTGTAAGAGGTAAACTTTATATAGTTGTCGGGGTTCAAGCCCAATTCATCGGCAAAACTGCGCGGAGTGTATTCCTTGCCGTTGTAGGTAAAGGTTTCGGGTTCTTCGCCTAAATAGGCGTTCAAGATAGCCTTGTAGGCAGGACGCCATGCGGTGGTAATCTTGTTGCCGTCTACCACTGCCTTGAGAAAGCCGGTAAGCACGGCATCCAATTCGCTGTGGTCATGGGCATCGGCACCGTAGTTCAAGCCGGGAAAGGCTTCTTCGGGAACAAGACCGAAAACTTTAAGCACATCTACTACATCGTTGCTCGCTCCACCAGTAGCCAATTCGGTTTTGCCATGCAGGCGCACGTATTTGTCGCCTTTAAGCAGATAGCATTTGTAAACAGGATACATTTCCGAAAGGTCGTATTCGCCTTTTCCCATACGGAGCAGTTCCGATTCCAAGAAAGACAATCCGGAAAAGCTCCAGCAGGTACCTGAACGGTTCTGGTCTTTAACGGAGGTGTTGTCGATGGTTTTTACATCGGTAAACTGATAAACGGCTTTCTTGTCGTCTTTTTTACCGCCTTTTTGGGCTTGTGCGGAGAAAACTACCGCCAAAACCAGCCCGATTGTGAACAAAATGTTTTTCATATTTATCGAATGTTTGATTTTTTTTGATTTAACTATCTGCGAAGATAGCAATTTTCATAAAGAATTTTATATCTTTCGCAAAGGTATAAAATTTGCAAAAAGTCAGGGATTTTAGGTTTGGGGGAGGAAGAGGCAGCTGTCGCCGTAGCTTAGAAAACGAAAGTTGTTTTGAAGGGCAAAAGCGTAGAGTTCGCGCCAGATTGGACCTATCAATGCCGACACCAACAAAAGCAAGGTGCTTTGGGGTTGATGAAAATTGGTGATAAGACCCTTGCAGAGCGCAAATTGGTAGCCGGGGGCTATCATAAGTGCCGTATGCCCGTGAATCTGCTCCACTCCCTGCTGCTCCATATACGCCAAAACGGCTTCTAATGCGGCTATGGGGCTTATTTCTTGGCGTGCCTGTGCAAAATCCTCATAGGCCTGCCACTGATGGATTTCAAAAACGGGCTGCGCCCCTGCCTCTTTCGTAGGAGAGCCCTGCCTCAAAAGCTTTAATCCTATCCAATACAGGCTTTCTAAGCTGCGCATGGAGGTGGTTCCTACCGGAATAATGGGTCTGCCGTTTTTTAGGGCGTCTATCAAGCGGCGAACCAAGCCTTTCGTAGCCAATATATGTTCGTAGTGCATGGCGTGGTCGCCAATCTGCTCTGCCTTTACCGGGCGAAAGGTGCCCGCCCCCACGTGCAGGGTAATAAAATCTTGTTCGATGCCCGAATCTTTGAGGCTCTGCAATACCTGCGGGCTAAAATGCAAGCCTGCCGTGGGGGCGGCGACCGAACCGTCGAAGCGGGCAAAAACCGTTTGATAGCGTGCCTTGTCGGAATCTTCTGCCTGACGGCGGATATAGGGAGGAAGCGGCACCTTGCCCGCCTGTTCCAGCACTTGGGCAAAGCTCAGATGCGCCGGCTGCCAAGAAAACTCCACTTCAAAACAATCGTCGAATACCGCCGTTTTACGTGCCTGCAAGACACCTTGCGGAAAACTCATCTGCAAGGCTCCGTCTTTCCAGCGTTTATTGTTTCCTATCAGACATTTGAAACGGCACGAACCCGAACAAGCGAAAGCGGTGGCAATTTCGGCGGGAGCGGTGGGTTCCAGACAGAAAATCTCGATACGCGCTCCGTTTTTTTCCTGACCCTTGCAGAAAATCAGGCGGGCGTGAACCACCCTTGTGTCGTTGAACACCAAAAGCGCGTTGGAAGGCAAGAAATTGCCGATATTCTTAAAAACCGATACTTGGGGTTTATCTCCTTTATACACCAATAACTTGGAGGCATCGCGTTCTGCCAAGGGATAGAGCGCGATACGGTTTTCGGGCAACGGATATTGATAGTCTTCTATCCGCAGTTTACGCAAGGGAGAAACGGCTGCCATCAGCGTAGTTTAGAGGTTCTGCCGGTAGTAGTCGTAAATCTTTTCAAAGAGGTGGTCGCGGTCTCTGCCCCGCACGTTGTGTTCGTGCTCGGGATAGAGGAAAAAGTCGACCGGTATCTTTTTACGGATACATTGCTGCACAAAGTTCACGGCATTTTTGGGCAGTACCACCGGGTCTACGCCGCCCTGCATAATCATTACCTTGCCGCGAATCGAATCCACCCGGTTGAGCAGGTTGGCGTTCCTATAGCCTTCGGCATTGGTCTGCGGCGTTTCCATATAGCGTTCTCCGTACATTACTTCGTACCATTCCCAATTGATAACCGGTCCGCCGGCGGTGGCAACCTTGAACACATCCGGATAGCGGGTCTTGAGCGTAAGGGTCATGAATCCGCCATAGCTCCAGCCATCCACGCCGATACGGTCAGCATCAACGTAGGGCAAGCTTTTAAGGAACGCTATACCGCGCATCTGGTCGTCGCTTTCCACATCTCCCACATGGCGGTGAATCGCACTTTCAAAGGCGAAGCCACGGTTTGCCGAACCCCGGCTGTCGAGGGTCCATACGATATAGCCCTGCTGCGCCAAAAAGCGCAGGAAAGTGCCGCAAGCGTAGTTGTAACTTTGATTGATAAGCTGTACGTGTGGGCCTCCGTAAACATAAACGATAACCGGATAGCGGTTTTCGGGATTGAAATCGGGAGGCAGAATCATGCGACCGTAGAGGTCGGTAACACCATCGGCAGCCTTTAAGGTGTAAATGCAGAATTGGGGGGAAACATAGCCTGCCAAGGGGTCTTGGGTTTGCTGGATTACCTTGACCACTTTGCCTTTGTTGTCGATAATCTGCGTGCAACGCCCCATTTGCGGGCTTGACCAACTGTCGATGAAATACTTGCCGGAAACGTGCATCTTTACTTGGTGCACGCCGTCTTCTTTAGTAATCCTTGTTATTTTGCCCGACTGCATATCCACGCCATACAGGTTTTCCTGCAGGGGGCTGTCTTTGGTTCCTATAAAATAAGCCTGTTTTCCGTCAGACGAAAAGCCTACGAAAGAAGTAACCGCCCAAGCCTCTTTTTCGGGAGTAACTGCCTTGATACATTTGCCGTTGGTGTTGTAAAGGTATAGGTGGTTGTAGCCTTTGCGCTCGCTAAGCCATACAAACTGGTCAGGATTGCCGGGTCGGAAAAAGATACCGGCTTCGGGTTCCACATACACCTCGCTGCTTTCGCTAAAAACCACTTTTTTTACCTTGCCTGTTGCCGCATCGTAGCAAAGCAGTTTGAAATCCTTTTGGTTGCGGTTCAACAGCCCCACATATATTTCTTTGTCATCGGGACTCCAAGTTACGCTCGTGAGGTAGTTGTCGGCAGGGTCGGCGTAAGGTTCGAGTTCCACTTCGGAATAATCTTCGGCATCGAAAATCTTTATCTTAACCTGATGCATGAGATTGCCGGCTTCCGGATAGCGGGTTGGGTTGATGTAAGTGGTATCGGCGGTATAGACCGTAAGGGGATATTGCTGCACCATGCTTTCGTCCATTACGTAATACGCCAACTTATTGCCCGAATTAGACCAGAACGTTCCTTTGGTAATGCCGAATTCGTTGCGGTGAACCACCTGACCGTTTACGATACCTTTGTTTTCGTCGTGGCTGACGGCAAAACGCATACCGCCGTTGGAGAGACAGTAAAGGTTGTTTTCGTTGGTATAGGCAATATGCCAGTTTTTGGGTTCGACATCGAAGTTTGTGGCATCGGTATGCTGTGAGGCATCAAAAATCATGGTTCTGGTGGGATAATCGAAAAGGATGCTGCAATGTTGATACTTAAGAATCACTTTTAGGTCGCCTATTTTCAGAATGGGAGGAAAACGGTTTACGGGGGTGTGGTGTTCCGTAGAAAGTTTGGTGTTCAGCTCTTCTAAGGTAAGCGCAACTTGGGTAAGACCCGTAGTAATGCTAAAGCGTTTAAGCGTATCGCCCTCCACATAAAAATATGCCGGATCGTTGAGCATGCTGTTCCACTGCAACTGAGAAATGGAGCGATCGTATTGCGGAGCATTCATCAAATGCCCTATTTCTAGTCTTTTTCCTTCTTTAACCGCTTCTTGCGTGGCAATCAATCGGGCTTCCTGCGCAAAGACAGCCTGACAGAAGAGGCAGGCGATACCTAAGAAAAGCAGAGCTTTGAGCGTTTTCATATTTATAATGTTAGTCGTTTGAAAATTCTTTTACTTTGTTCCGGTAGTTGGAAAACACATTGGCGCGCGATACAAACCCCACATAGGTTTTGCCGTCTAATACCGGAATATTGTAATCTTGGCAACTGTTGAACTTGCGCGCCACCTGCTTCATGGTTTCTTGACGGTAGATAATGGTTTGGGGCGTGTACATAAGTTCTTTTACCGTAATCTGTCCGTAAAGTTCGGGCTTGAAGATAATGGTTTTGATGTCGTCTAAGAACACTATTCCCAAAAATTCGCCGTCGGAACCGGTAACTGGAAATATGTTGCGCGAGGAACGGCTAATGTCCTGCACCAAGGTTCCCAAAGTATCGTCGGGAGAAACCGTAACGAAATTGCGCTCTATGAGGCGTTCTACGCTCATAAGCGAAAGCACGATGGCGTCTTTGTTATGGGTAAGCAGCTCGCCTCGCAGCGCGAGCGATTTGGTATAGATGGAATGGGGGTTGAAGTGGCGGCTCACCAAATAAGACGATGCGCTGACCAACATGAGCGGTATAAAGAAATTATAGCCGCCCGTTACTTCGGTTACCAAAAAAATGGCGGTTAGCGGGGCGTGCATAACCCCTGCCATAAGTGCCGCCATGCCTGCCATAGCAAAATTGGCGATAGGCAACTGCAAACCGAACAGCACATTGACTCCTTCTGCCAGAAAAAGCCCTAAGAAAACGCCCACGAACATGGAGGGTGCGAACACACCGCCCACCCCGCCGGCTCCGTTGGTAAGGCTGGTTGCCACCACTTTGAGCAAGATAAGCAGTACCAAAAAGCCAAAAAATATAATTTGGTTATGCTGCCAATCGTAGATGAATGTGTTGTTGAATATGCGGGAAACATCGCCTGTAAAGACGTCGGAAAGAAAACTGAAGCCTTCGCCGTAGAAGGGGGGAAAGAGAAAAATGAGCAAGCTCAGCGACAGCCCTCCGATAAGGATGCGCCAAATGGGTTTTCCGATGCGCGAGAACCACTGCCCCATGCGTTCTGTAACCAATAGAAAATAGCAGGAAACAAAGCCGCCCATAATACCCAAGAGCAGGTAAAACGGCAGGTTCTGCAACATAAAATCGGCGGTTACGTCAAAGTGGAAGGTTGCCGCCCGACCCAGAAAGAAAGCCGAAGTTACCGCACCGGTAGTGGAAGCGATAAGTATGGGAATAAGCGACTCCATAGTGAGGTCTATCATCAGCACTTCGAGCGTGAACACCAAGCCTGCCAAGGGTGCGCCGAAAATGCCGGCAATGGCTCCTGCCGAACCGCAGGCTATAAGCAATACCAAATTGCGAAAGCCCATATTGAAGAAACGCCCCACATTGGAACCTATCGCCGCTCCGGTAAGCACTACGGGGGCTTCGGGTCCTACCGAACCTCCAAAACCGATGGTAACCGTACAAGCCACTGCCGACGAATACATCTTGCTGCGCTTAATACGCCCCCGGCTGCGGCTAAAGGAGTGCAGCACGCGGGTAACGCCATGACTTATGTTGTCTTTTACAACATAACGAACAAACAGATAAGACAGCGTAACCCCGACCAAAGGCAAGAACAGCAAGAGATAATTTTCGGTGTCGGCGGAGCGGAGGTTGATGATGAAATCGCTGAAATAAAAAATCATGTTTTTGAGCAGCACGGCGGCTAAGCCACTGAGCAGACCCACCACTATACTTAGCCCTATCATGAGTTTGCGCTCGGAAAGATAACGCCTGCACCACACCTCAAGGCGGTGACGATACAAGCGATACAGGTGCAATCGTTGATGTGCGTAAAACTTGTGCATGGGGCTTTTGCCAAAACTACAAATGTAACCTAAATTTTGTTTTTATCCCGACTTACACTAAATTTGCAACTCCTTAAACGGGATGTAGCGCAGTTGGTAGCGTGCAACGTTCGGGACGTTGAGGTCGCAAGTTCGAATCTTGTCATCCCGACCATAGGCCTCGTTAGCTCAGCGGTAGAGCAGCTCACTCGTAATGAGCAGGTCGAGAGTTCAAATCTCTTGCGAGGCTCTCATTATGTAAATATGATGTTGAACACTCAAGAAAAACGTCGGATTCTGTCCGACGTTTTTTGTATCTGCACCTGCCTTTTTTTTCTTTCGGGTATTCTGCCTGCCGGAGCGCAAACACCGCGTGTTATCATCAATAATCAAACTTTGCCTTTGGCTTGGGCGGGCGGCTTGAATGCCTGTCATTTTGCCGCCATAGACCTCAACGGCGACGGTAAAGACGATTATGTTGCGTTTGACCGTATCGGGGAACGTGTGCTTTGTTTCTCCCACAACTGGCAACTGCTGCCGGATGTTGAAAAACAGCTGCCGCCGCTGCGCTATTGGGTGCAGGCGCACGATTACAACCAAGACGGAAAGCAAGACCTGTTTACCTTTAACGGCATTTCGGGCATCAGTCTTTACAAAAACGTTTCCGAAAGCACACCGGAGGGTTACCGTTTGCAATTTGAACTTGTTTCTAACGGACTGCCGGCAGAGATGTTCGGCTCTTTTTCGCCTCTGTATTGCACTTGGGCAGACTATCCTGTAATTGCCGATTTAGATGATGACGGCGATTTAGACGTGCTTAATTTTTGGGTTCCCACTACGGGCGACTTTCTACTTTACTACCGCAATTTTGCTATGGAAGAATGGCAGCGTGCCGATACTTTTTTGCTAAAGACGGAAGATTGGAGCTGGGGCTGTTTTGTAGAAAACGAGGAATCGAACGCCATTATCTTAGACAGTTGCAGCTTTAGGCAAAGCTCTGCCTTGCCTAAAAACGCTTCCAAGCACGCCGGTTCCACCATTTTTGCGCTCAAAAATCGCGATAACGGACTTTTTGATTTGGTCTTAGGCGATGCCGGTTATCCGGGATTGGTTTTTCTGCACAACGGTGGAACCGCCCAACAGGCACGCATTACAAGCTACGACACGGTTTTTCCGCTTTCCGAGCCTTGCCGGCTGTATAATTTTCCTATTCTCTCTTCTGTTCTTTGGAAAGACAGCCTTTGCTATATCTTATCTCCTTTTGAGATTGACCCGTTCAACACTCAAGGAGCGCAAAGCCTTTGGCGTTATGCCGATACCGGAGGCGGCGCGGCTTACGCTATCTTGCAACAGAAAGACTTTTTGCAAGAGCTGATGTTGGATTTTGGAACGGGCGCGGTTCCTGTGGCATACGACTACAACCACGACGGCAAGACCGATTTGGTGGTGGGCAATTACGGCAGGCAGACGGATGCTTTTTACCAAGGTGGCAGCTGGCATACCCGACAATCCGCCTCGCTTTTTCTTTTAGAAAATATCGGCAGCGAGAATCAACCTGTCTTTGAACTCAAAACCGACGATTATTTAGGCTTGTCGCGCTACGGATTGCGCGCCTTGCACCCTGCCTTTGCCGATATAGACGGCAACGGCAAAGACGAAATGGTGTTGGGTATGGAAGACGGCAGGCTGTGGCTGTTTAGCTTGCAGCAAGACGGTTTGAGCGCGGAACTTTCGGACAGTCTTTTTTTGGGTACGGCACTGAGCGGTTTTTCGGCTCCTGTTCTGTTTGACCTTGATCAAGACGGTTTGCCTGACTTGGTGGTGGGCGAAAAACAGCACGTGTGGCAGCAATCCTCGCGCCGCATAACTAAAGGCAGCCTGAGTTTTTTTAAGAACACCGGAGGAATGAAATTTGAGAAAGTGAGCGATAGTTTGGGCGGGGTGGATGTAATAGACCGGGAGTTTTCTAATTTCGGTTATTCCCGACCGAGTTTTTATAAGAACCGGGAGGGGGAGATTTTATTGGCTTGCGGGAGCGAAAACGGTGAAGTTTGGCTTTACGACAGCATTGCGGGAAACCTCAAGGGGAATTTCCGCTATCGGGGCAGGGCGAATGTCAAGGTGGGGATTCACGCCTCTCCCCTGCTCTACGACTGGAACGGCGACGGTTTTCCCGAACTGACGATAGGCAATCAATGCGGCGGCTTGCAATATCTTGACGGTAAAGAATGGCAGGCGCAAGAAGTAAGGAATGAACAAAAGCCTCCGGTTTACCAGCCAAGCGTTTATATCTTTCCCAATCCTGCCGCCCACGGATTTTATGCGCGTATAACGCAAAAGGGACTATATCTGCTTATGGATGGCAGAGGTCGTTTACTCAAACGTTTTGCATGGAGCGAGGGGCTGCACTATGTGGATATAAGCCGCCTGCCCTCCGGTATCTATTTTCTGCAAGACGCCAAGCGGCATTATGCCGTGCAAAAAATCATTAAACCTTAAGCCATGCTACGCCTCTGCACCGCTTATTTTCCTCCTTTGGATTATTTTGCCGCCATAGTAAGGGCGGGCGTTTTTACCATAGATACGCAGGAACACTACCGCAAGCAAACTTTTAGAAACCGCTGCATGATTGTAACCTCCCAAGGGGTGCAAAACCTTTCTGTTCCTTGTGTCAAAACCTTGGGGAACCATACACCTGCGGCTCAGATAGGCATAGATTCCAACAAGCATTGGCAACGCGACCATTGGAGAAGCATCTGCACCGCCTATAACAAATCGCCTTTCTTTTTATACTACAAAGACGGTATCGCGCCCTTTTTTGAAAAAGAATACACGAACTTGTGCGAACTGAACGGGCAGATTATAGATATGTTGCTCAAAAAACTCAAACTGCCGGTGCAAAGAGTACCTTGGCAAGAAGCCGAAAACGAAGCCGACTACACGCCGCCAGCCGATTGCAGCCCTAAAAAAGAAGCCCGCTTTAGTTTTGATGCCTACTTGCAGACCTTTCCCTGCCAAGAAGCCTTAGGACATCTGAGTATCTTAGATCTTTTGTTCAACGCCGGACCCGAAACGGCATCTATACTGCAAAACGCCAAACCGCTTACGAAAGACGGCTTTTGAAATCTTCGTAACCGAAATCGCGGCGATAGACCACTTCTTTTCCGCGCACCATACAAAGCGAGGGGTGGTGCACGCCGTTAAAGGTGGTGGTTTTTACAAAAGTATAGTGTATCATATCGTTAAAGAGCAATAAATCGCCGGCTTGAACCGGTTTTTCAAACAGCCAGTCGCCCATAAAATCGCCGGCTAAACAACTGTTGCCACCCAAGCGGCAGCGAAACTTTTCGGCACCGGAGGCTTGGTCGGGCATAATGTGTTCTGCTCCGTAAACCATAGGATAATAAGGCTGTTCCAAGCAGTCGGGCATATGGGCGGTAAACGATACGTTCATAACCGCCACCGGCAGCCCTCCGTTCCGCACCACGTCTTCTACCCGCGCCAGCAGATAACCGGTTTGCCATACAAAAGCCGCTCCCGGTTCAAAAATTACTTGCAGATGCTGCCATTTTTGCTTGAACGCCTTAATCTTGGCAATCAGTTTTTGGGTATCGTGACCTTGGCGCGTTATCAGATGTCCGCCTCCAAAATTGACCCAGCGGAGCCGGGGCAGATAGGCTGCGAATTTTTCTTCAAAACGCTCTATGAGATTGCAGGAGGCATCGGCATCCGACTCACAGAGTGCGTGGCAATGAAAACCCTCTATCATAGCCGGCAGTTCTTTTGGAGAGGGCAGATCGCAGAGCCGCACGCCCAAACGGGAGCCCGGCACGCAAGGATTGTACAGGTCTACGCCCACCGAGCTGATTTCCGGATTTACCCTCAGCCCTAAGGAAAGCCGGGAGTTTACCCCTTTGGCAATGGTTGCAAAACGTTCAAACTGCCCTATCGAATTAAAGGTTAGGTGGCTGCTGAGCGAGGCTATCTCTTCTATTTCTTCGGGCGTGTAGGCTACCGCATACGTATAGGAGGGATTGCCCATTTCTTCGAGCGCGAGCCGCGCTTCCCACAAAGAACTTGCGGTAGATTGACAAAAACCGTAATCGCGCAGACGCCCGAATGCCCCCCACATGGCAAAACCTTTTAAGGCAAGGATAAGTTCTACTCCCGTATTGTCGGCAAATTGCCTGAGTTTTTGGAGATTGCGGTCTAACAAATCCATATCGAGCACATAGCTCGGATTGGGCAGTTGGCTCAAGACTTCTTGGGATAGGGGCAGGGGTGTTTTGCTATATGGGTTCATCTTTGAAAAATTTATCGGAAAAATTAAGCAGGTATGTTTTTTGCGTGGTTCGGGTCAAAGCCGTATAAAGCCAACGGAGAAAGCCGGTATCGAGCATATCGTCGGTAAAATAGCCTTGGTCTATAAACACGCACTGCCATTGTCCGCCCTGTGTCTTGTGGCAGGTAAGCGCGTAGGCGTATTTTACCTGCAAGGCATTGAAAAACGGATCTTCTTTTACTGCCTGCAAATGCTTGCTCTTGAGGGGAATATGGGCATAATCCTGCATAACCGCCCCGTACAGTTCCCGCATCTTTGCATGCGGCAGGCTGGCTTCGGGAGAGTCTAAAGAATCTAACAGCACCTTTACTTCTACCGGGGCTTGGTCGGGATAGTCCACCAAACGAGCCTCGATGTCGGCAAAGCGAAAGCCGTAGCGTTCCTCGCGCCGCTTTATCTTCAGCACTTCCATCGTATCTCCGTTTGCCAAAAAGCCGATATTGCTCTCCTTGGGAATCCAAAAATAGTTGTTTTTCAAAATCATGAGCAAATCGCCTGCCGAGAGGTCGCCTTCGCAGCCGAAAATACGCGCACGGATTTCGTTGTTGAACATATTGGCGCGTTTGTTGGAGCGGGTTATGAACACTATCTGCTCGCGTTCTCTTTGGGCGTACTCATTTTGCAGACATTCTTCAAGGTCTTCGCCTCCTATGCGTTTTAAGTCGGGATTGGTGTTTGGATAATGCAGGTTGAACAGGGGCAGGGAAAAATCTTCTTTTGCCGTTTTTTGACGCATTTTTGTGGCGTTTTCCAGCACCAAGGAGCCTTTCCCCTGTCTTATCACTTCTTGCAGGCAAAAGCTTCTGAAATCAACGGAAAAACAAGAACGCAGATAATTTATATCCAAAGCCGGGCTATAATCCGAACCTACGGGCGGCAGCTGTGCCGTATCGCCCAAGAGCAGCACGCGGCAACGGTAGCCGGAGTTCACATAACTGAAAAAATCGAAAAGCAGGCTGTTTTCTTCGCCTATCATAGAGGCTTCGTCTACGATATAGAGTGTGTTGCGGGCGCGGTTGGAGCGCAGGGAGGTCTGTAGAATGCCCTCTGCATCCTGCCCCGTATAGTAAATTTGCTTGTGAATGGTATAGGCATTCTGACCCGAATAAGCAGAGAGCACTTTGGCAGCGCGACCGGTAGGTGCCAGCAGCACGGTGTTGATGTTGAGCTGCGGCAAAGCCTTTACCAAGGCACTCACCACCGAGGTCTTTCCCGTTCCGGCATAGCCTTGTAACACAAAACCCACCTCCGAGCGGAAATCCATAATAAAAGCCGTCAGCGACTTTATGAGTTCCTTTTGCTCGAAAGTGGGTGTAAAGGCGAGGCAGGAAGCGATAAGTTCCTCTATTTGGCGCGCTCCAAGCTTTGCTGCCATTTCCACGCACTTAAAGTCATCTGGTCGATACCGGTGTTGGCTTTCCAACCCAAGAGGCGTTCTGCCTTGCTTGTATCTGCCCAGATTTGTTCTATATCGCCGGGGCGTCGCCCTGTAATCTTGTAATTGAGTTTTTGACCTGTGGAGCGTTCAAAGCTTTCGATTACTTCCAGCACCGAATAGCCGCGCCCGGTGCCGAGGTTAAAGAAATCAATACCTACCGCCTGCTCTTTTTCTAAGTACTCCATAGCCGCCACGTGCGCCTGTGCCAAATCGCAAACATAAATGTAGTCGCGAATGGGCGTGCCGTCGGGCGTAGCGTAGTCGTTGCCGAAAACCTGCAGGCAGGGGCGTATGCCGGCGGCGGTTTGGGTAATAAAGGGCATAAGGTTGCCGGGCACGCCGTTAGGCAGTTCCCCTATTAAAGCCGAGGGGTGGGCACCGATAGGATTGAAGTAGCGTAAAGCCAAGATACGGAAAGGTTTGCCGTCGGCAGGCAATTCTCCTTTGGTAAGGTCGGTGAGTATATCCTCGCTTATCTTTTTGGTATTGCCGTAAGGACATTCTGCCTCCAAGCGCGGAGTTTGTTCGGTAACCGGCAGTTGCTTAGGCTGACCGTAAACGGTACACGAACTGGAATACACCAACTTACGGCAGGAACCCTGTTGCATTCCCTCTATGGTGTAAAGCAGGGAATCTAAATTGTTGCGATAGTAAAGCATGGGTTTCTGCACCGATTCTCCCACTGCCTTGGAAGCGGCAAAATGAATCACGGCATCGGCATCGGCATGGGCTTTGAAGAACGCAAGGCAGGCGGCACGATCCGACAAATCGACCACCTCCATTTCGGGTTTTTGTTCCGTTATGCGGGCAATGCGGTCTAAAACTTCCAATGTGGAATTGGAAAGATTATCGGCTATAATAACCTTATAACCTTTTTGTTGCAGTTCTACTACCGTATGCGAGCCGATAAAGCCCAGACCTCCGGTAACTATTACTTTACTCGCCATAATATTTCTGCAAACCCGAAACTATCGGGGCATAGTTTTGCTTACCGGAACATCGGGCAAGCCCAATTTTTTCTTTACCAAAGAGGTAACGTCTATGGCTTCGGAACCCAAGAAAAGATTGGAACTTCCCGCATCGAGAATATAGGCGAACTTGCCTTCCTTAGCCACTTCTTCTATGGCGTTCTTTACCTTGTCGCTCAGAGGAGCCAGCAATTCTTGGGTCTTGAGCTGATAGTCTTCTTCGGCTTGAGCGGAAAATTCCTGCAAACGCACCTGCATATCCTGAATTTCCTTTGCCTTGGTCTGTTTGATTAAGTCTGACCACTGGCTCTGGTTGTTCTGATATTCGGCATACTTGTTCTGAACTTCGGTCTGCATGGTAGCTATATTATCCTGCAAATCCTTGGCGTAAACCTGCAAGGCATTCTGCACCGAATCGGCTTCGGGCATCTGCTGAATCAACTCCATTGCGTTTATATGGCCTATCTTCTGGGCGCAAACGCGACCCGAACCCATCACTAAGGCAGCCACGAAAGCCACCGTCAAAAGAATCTTTTTCATTTATCTGTTGTATAAAATTTTTATTCCGTCGGTTTTTCGGTATCCTTACCCGGTTCGTAACCCATGTCTTTGAGCACGTCGTTGCTGATGTCGTTGCGCGGGTCGGCATACATAATGCCCGTATTGTCGCTACGGTCGAACACGAATACGTACTGCCTTTGTTTGGCACGTTTTTCTATAGCCGTATAAATCTTGTCCTGAATGGGTTGAACCAACTCCTGACGGCGTTTGAAGAGGTCGCCGTCTACACCGAAACGTTTTTTCTGAAGGTCTTTTGCCGCACGTTCCTTTACCACGATTTCATTTTCGCGGCGGTTGCGCATATCCTGCGTCAAAAGCGGGGCATCGTTCTGAAATTTCTTGTATAAGGCATCTATTTCGGCAAATTTTTCTTCGATTTCCTGCTGCCATTCTACTGAAAGTTTGTCTATTTCTTCCTGTGCGGCGGCAAATTCGGGAATGTTCTGCAAAATGTATTCGGTGTTTACATACGCATACTTCTGCGCGCGGACAAATCCAAGCGAACACAAGATCGCTAAGGATAAAAGAACAATCTTTTTCATTTTCTTATCGTTTTTTGTTAAGCGATACGGATAAACCGTAAGGCTCACTTTATTGCAAATAGTATGCCACCCCTACCAATCCAACGACTGATTGATGGAGAAGTGGAAATGGCTTCCATTGGCGGATTTGTTGCCGGGCACCTCATCAAAACCGTAACCCCAGTCAAGGCCGAACATACCCATAGAACTGAGGAAGAGGCGCACCCCTACTCCGGCGGATTTATACACCTGAAACGGATTCAGGTCGGAAGCCTTGCCCCAGCTGTTACCTGCTTCAAAAAACGCCAGCGCATACACGGTAGCCACCGGCGAGGTGGAGAAAGGATAGCGCAGTTCAAGCGTGATTTTGTCGTAGGCGGTGGCACCGGCTGCCGGAGAGAGCGAATTGTTGGAATATCCGCGCAAACCTATCAGCTCGCGACCGTCTAAGCCAAAACCTGTCAAACCGTCACCCCCAAGGTAAAAGCGTTCAAATATGGGATAACCTGTTTTTTTGGTGTAGTAGCTCAAGTAGCCCACCCTAATACGGGCATTGACCACCAATTTTGCCACAGGATTGAAATACCAACCCGCCTTAAGCGATATTTTATAGTATTCCAGCCATTTGTAGTGGTCTTCAGCATTGCTGCTCTTATAGAGTTTGCTGCCCAAGGCGGTAAAGGGGGGCGTAAGTTCAAAGCCGAGCGAAATAGAAGTACCGCTGGTAGGGAACATGGCGGCATCTAAGTTCTGACGTTGAATCGTAAAATTATAGCGGATATTGTTCGACACCCCGTCGGTTACGCCGTTATCCATATCGTAGTTGCGCATACGGTAGCGTTCATAGCCTATTGATTGAAAGAGCGTAAAAAAGTCGTCGGGCCATTTGAGGCGTTGACCCAGACCTACCGAAGCTCCGTCTACGATAAGTTTTCCGTAGTTGACGTCGTTTTTAGAAAGTCCGTTAGACTGTTGGGAGTGATTGTACGAAACACTGAAAGCAAGCGGTTTCTTACCTCCCAACCAAGGTTCGGTAAAGGAGGTTGCCACCGACCAATAGTAGGTTCCGTTCGACTGGGCACGTATGGTCAACTGCTGTCCGTCGCCGGAGGGAAGCGGTTTCCAGCGGTCGAGCTTAAATATGTTACGCAGCGAAAAATTATTGAAAGACAAACCGATAGTACCCACTACCATACCGCCGCCGAAACCGCCGGAAAGCTCCAATTGGTCGGAACCCACTTCTTCGAGATTGAATTCGAGGTCTGTGGTTCCGTCTGCCATATTGGGTATGGGCTGGGGCGCGATGGATTCATCGTTGAAATAGCGCAGCTGGCGGAGTGTGTTTACCGAATTGATGATTTCGGTACGGCTGAACAACTGCCCCGGAACGGTGCGCAATTCGCGCAGGATAACGTGATCGTTGGTACGGGTGTTGCCCTGTATCCTAATTTCGTTGAACCGCGCCTGAGTTCCTTCCGAGATACGGATTTCTATATCCACCGTATCGTTGTAGACCTGCGTTTCTACCGGAACGGTCTGGCAGAACAGGTAACCGTTGTCGAAATAGAGCGAGTTGATATCCGCTCCGTTGGGGTTCATCATCAGGTTGGTGGTAAACTTTTCTTCGTTGTAGAGTTCCCCCTTTTGAATGTTCATTACCGCCGACAGCTGCTTGGAAGTGTATTTTTCGTTGCCTACAAACGTAATATTGCCAAAATAGTAAGGGTCGCCTTCGTAAACCTTGATTTTAAGACCCAAGCGTTTGTTGTTGATTACATATAGCGAATCGCCCAATACGCGAAAATCGCGAAACCCTTCTTTATTGTAGGCTTTTGAAAGGAGTTTAAGATCTTCTTGCAGCGAAGAGGGTATGTATTTTGATTTTTTCCAGAAACGCAGGGGCGAAATCTGCTTGGTGGATTTCATAATACGGCGCAGACGTTTGTCGGAGAACGCCAAGTTTTCTTTGTTGCCCACCTTGCGGAACCCCCGCCCTACCTTTTTCCAGAAATCCAAGTTCGCCCCTTGGGGTGTAATTGCCGTATTTCCCTCAAAATCTATATGCTGTATCTTAACCTTTTCGTTTTTTTCTGCCTTTACCACCAAAATCACTCCATTCTGTCCCACAGTGTCCGCTTTTTTTATAAATTCTATTTTGGCGTTGTAGTAAGACTTGTCGAGAAAGGCTTCCCTTATTTTTTTCTCCACCTGACTTATCTTGTAGTCGGTAAGTATATCGCCGGCTTTTATCTTGAGGTCTTCGTCTACTTTGTTGATAATGGACTTGGGAACCCCTTCGTAGGTGATGCCCGACAGACGGGGGCGTTCTTTGAGGTCGATGTTGAGATAGATACGGTCGCCCTCGATTTGAGTGGCAGTAATCCGTATATCTTCAAAAAGACCCTGCTTCCAAAGGTTGTCGATAGCGTTGGAGGTGGCATCGCCCGGCACTTTAATACGCTTGCCTATCGAAAGACCCGAAAGATGTATGAGCGCGTTGGGGTCAAGATAACTCACTCCGCTTACGCTAATGCCGGCAATCTGATACTCGCGCACAAACGTATAGGACATGATGTCCTGAGCCCGGAGCAAAGGGCAAAAAAGCAAAAGGCTCGCCACAAGGAACAGGCAGGCGGGCTTTCTCGATATATGCTTTTTTATAAAATCCCTCACCTTTGTTTTGTTTTATGCCTCTGCCGGCTTGGTGGGAACATTACCGAAACGGCGTTCCCTGCTTTGGTATTCCACAATGCTTTCGTAAAACATCTCTTCGGTAAAATCGGGCCAGAACACCGGAGAAAAGTACATTTCAGCATAGGCTATCTGCCACAAGAGGAAATTGCTCACGCGCCTTTCCCCTCCGGTACGTATCAACAAATCGGGATCCGGCATAAAGGAAGTTGCTAAAAACTCCGCGATTTTTTCCGCATCTATATCTTGTATCTGCAAACGACCCTCTTTTACTTTTCCTGCCATTTTACGGAAAGCCTCCGTTAATTCCCAGCGAGAACTGTAACCGAGCGCCAACACTAAGTCCATGCGCGTATTGCCCTGCGTATGCTGCAAGGCTTCGTTCATAGCCTGCCGCACTTCGGGCGAAAACGATTCCATATCGCCTATAATCCTAAGACGGATGCCGTTTTTCATAAACAAGGGCATTTCCTTGTGCAGGCAGGAAACCAAAAGCCCCATCAGGGCGTTTACTTCCGCTTTGGGACGATTCCAATTTTCGGTAGAAAAAGCATAGAGCGTAAGATATTTTACCCCTATCCTGCAAGCGGCTTCGGTAATGCGCCGCACCGAATTAACCCCTTCGATATGCCCTTGCGCACGCTCCAATCCCCTTTTTTGCGCCCAACGTCCGTTTCCGTCCATAATAACAGCCACGTGGGCGGGAACCCTGTCGGGCTGTATGGCTTGCAAAAAATTCATGGAACTAACGCCTTTTCTTGTATTGCTGTTTGCCATAAGCCGGGCAGGGAACTTCTTTTCCGTTTAGACGTACGCACACGGTAATCATGGCAAACGAATACCAATCGAAGATACTCTTGTCTCCCCTTTGCGAACCCACCGCGTGTTCCATTCCCGAAGGATCGGCAAAATAAGCGGCTATATCGCCATAATTGGCACGTACCTCTCCCACATTGGCATAATCTCCGCCCACATCGTCAAGGTAGTCGGTAAAGGTAAGGCGCATCATCCATTCCAAGCCTAAGGAAACTCCTTTGGCTATGCTTACCTTAAAGCCTATGCCGAAAGGCAGGGCGAACTGCGCCAGCGAATATTCTTTTTTGTAGCCCGGCAGCCCTTGCCCCTCCGTATGCAGGGAGCGCAGATTAACCCAGCGGGCATCTTGTGTAACAGGGTCGTAATAACGTCCGTAGGGGTTTGAAAAACACACCGCCGCACCTAATGCCAAATAAGGAGTGAATCTATGCTGACGGCTTCCGGTAAAGAAATTTACAAAATTAACCTCCAGCAAGGCGGAGATGTCTACCAAATCATTACGGAAATTGAGGTTGCGGGGATTGTTGAAACTCTTGTCGGATGCGGTAATCCGCCCGTAACTGCCCGAAAAGCGCAAGGCAAGGCGGGTATCAATATTGTAGCGGTAAAAGACACTCGCGGCAAAGCGGGTATCATGAAAAACCTTTTTGGGATTGATGTCGCCCAAATAAAAGGATCCCCCCAAACCGACACCTATCTCGGAACGTTGCGCCTGCAAGCGAACCGTGCTGGAGAGCAAACCGCCCACCAACAGAAGCGTAAGTCCAATTCTAAATCGACTCATGATTTCATTTTGGCTAAAACGGGCAAATATACTGAAAATCGCCGAAAAAAGCACGAAATGGCTTACTTATGACGAATATCCACCCCCCACATCAGCTTTTCGCGGATAACGTCGAAGAAATTTCTTTCGGCAGGATAAATGTTGATGAACTTGAAGCCTGCCTTATGAATCTTAAAGCTGAACGGTCCTTCGATTTCCACCATAGCCGAATCGAGCATTACCCTACAGCCCTTGCTGCCCCGGGTCTTGACCAAGATTTCCTGATAACCCTCTAAAATAATGGGACGCACGGTAAGGGTATGCGAAGCGATGGGCGTAATAAGGATATTGTCGGCGGAGGGAATCAGGATAGGGCCACCGCAGCTTAATGAATAGGCGGTAGAACCGGTGGGCGTTGAAAACAGCACTCCGTCGCCGTAATAGGTGTTCATAAAAGAACCGTCTACAAACACATCGAGCAACACCAAGGGCGAGGCATCGTTCTTATACACTGTAACCTCGTTGAGGGCATAGGGGAACGGAAAAGGATTCTCGTTTTCCTGTTCCCCGTAAAAATCGAACTCGTCTGCTTCTAAAATCAGACGGTTTTCCCGTCTGAAACGGTTAAAGAAACCGGGCTTGAGATAGGTTTTTATGCCATCGGCGTTCAAGGCGTTCAAAAAGCCCAACCGACCGAAGTTAATGCCTAATACGGGAACGCTGGTGTCTTTTACCAAATGCAGGGTGTCGAGCATGGTGCCGTCGCCGCCAAGGCAGACCAAAAGGTCGGTGCCGTCGGGCAGTTCGTCGGTGTAAATCCGGTCGGGTTCGTCTAAATAGCGTGTAGCCAACGAAGGAAAATCCTTACGCATCCGTTCCGACAAATCCTGCGCAAAGAAGAACCTCGCCGGCTCATCCCAAGTTTGGTCGAGCACGGAGAGCAGTTCTTCAAACATGCTCAGCTCCACTAATTTGGCAGCCTTACCGTAAAAGGCTATTTTCTTCATTCTATCGCTTGATAAGTTTAAGCGCGGATGCTTTGTTCCGGCTTGTAACACGCACCGTGTACACGCCCGGACTGAGAGCGTTCAAGTCTAAACGCACCGTCTTTTGTCTTTGCAAGCTTATCTGACGGCATACCCTACCCTGCATATCGAAGATATACAGTTGATTGGCATCTTCGGGAACGATAACTTCCACAAAATCGCCTGCCGGATTGGGCTGCAAACGGAACTCGTGGGCGGCAAAACCACTTATCGCTGTGGTATCATCGGATTTAACGGTGTAGACGGCTTCCGCCACAGCAGAGTTCACCATACCGTCTTTAACGGCAAAAGCCTTGACGGTTGTTGCCTTGTCGATAACGATAGCCTCGGTGTACTCCATACTGTTTTCGGTAGGCGTGGTACCGTTAGTGGTGTAATAAATCGTGGCACCTTGGGTAGCACAGGTAATATATACCGTACTGCCGCTTGCCACTTCACCTCCGGCGGGCGAGAAGACAGGCATTTCCACTGTATCGAAAACAAGTTTTTTCTCTATACGGATACTGTCGATAAGGAAAAGACCGCCCGAAGGCAAACCGCTACATTCGATTCCGAAAGCATATACGCCCGGTGCGCTTACTTCGATTGCCTTTTCAACCGTTTGTTTGCCGGAAACTTGGGCGGCATCTACTTCTTTTACCCCGACTATACGGTTTTCTCCATATTGGAGGAGGTTCAGCCGCATCGAAGCCCCTTCCGCTTCGGTGGCATCGTAAAAGTAACGCACACTATAGGTTGCGGCAGAGTCTATTTCAAAACAGGTGGTCATACGCGCCGAACCCGTTACGCGGATATTATTGGCTTGGAAAGGCATGGCTTGAGGGCTGTTCACCCTAAAACTTGCCGAAACGGTATCATCGCTGCGGTCTGCCTCGTCGGGAAGCCCGATCCACACCTGCACCTTGTGGTTTCCACCCGAAAACATCGGCATGGGGAGGGTAAGCACGGTATCTTCTCCGTCTAACATCTCTTTCCGGAACGAAATATCCTGCACCGAACCTTCGTCGTAGCGGATATAGGCATTTACCGTTTCGGGCGTTGAAAAACCGCCTGCCGTAATCTTGAACGACACCGTACCATGCGCCGAGGTATCACATTCCGACATTTCGCCCGAAACGCGAAGATCCGAAACCTTGTAGTAGGTAATGGTGCTCTGCGCACTGTCCATTAACATAAAATCGTCTATATAAAGCGGTGCCGTATTGGCTGCCAATTTGGCTTCAAGACCTAAGAAAACATTGCCCGAATCGGGAAAACGGACATAAGCCAAGTAAGAAACATATTCGGAAGAAAACGGCTGCGGAAATACAGCCAACCGTCTGCTGAAGCCCGAATTGTCGTAACGGTTATAGGCATAGAAAAGAATCAGGCTGTCGTTAGCTCCGGTAGAACCTTGTCCACGTTTGGTAAAAAACGACACCCGATAAGTTTTTTCTTTTTCAACCTGTAACAAAGGACTTACCAAAAAGTCGGCAACGGCGGAATTGCCCGGCCGGCAGCGAACTGCATATTCGGGCGAATGGGCTTCGGTTCCATACTGCATCTGCCAAGCTTGGCGCGAAGCCGGATAAACATTCCATTCTTCCATAGAATTAGCGGCAAAACTTTCTACAAAAGGCAGCTCCCAGGTTTTAATCTTAGCAATCCTTATGCTTATTGTATCGGGAATTTCATCAGCACCCTCCATTTCAACCCAAAACTTTACCGTCTGGTCTTCTTCTTTAGTAAAAGACACCCGGTTGCTGAAATCATGAGGAACGCTTACCTGTGATTGAATGTTCGCTGCTATGGGGCTTTCTCGAACAATATTGTCATTATCAATTTGATAACAATATTTTATTTTACTTGCGCTCACATCTTCCAAGGAGAAGTTACGCACCGTCATACGCAAACGGACTCTTTGCCCTAAGCGGGCTTCGTAAGGCACATCGGCGTCTATTACCTGCACCGTGTTGCGTTCTCTGTCTGCCAAAGAAATATTGTCTACAAACATGCTAAAACGTGCGGAAACATTTGCAAAATCTGCCAAGGGAACATTAGTGGCATTGCGTATCGAAAGCAGATAATATCCGTTCTCGCTTACGGTAAATACCCGGTACACCGTATCATAATCTCCAAAGTGAACGGTTTTTTTACCTTTTACTCCCGGCTGATCTTCGTATGCCAAATCGTAACGGGGACCTGTATTCTGTACATAATATTCTATCGAACCTTGATCATCGGACTGTGAGGAATTTATTTTAGCACGGAAGCTCAGATAATAATCTTTACCCGCCTCCAAATAGAACGGCTTAAAAATCATCCAGTCGTCGGTTTTTCCTTTCAAGCCTACCGAACGTGCCGAATACGAACTATTGAATGCTTCTCCATTATACAATTCCCAAATACCCGATCTTGCGCCGTCAACATTGCCGTCGTAATCTACAAAATCCAGATTTTGTTCCACCAAATATTGCGGGTCTTCGTCTGTGCCTTCAAAACCGAAAAAGTAGTCTACTGTATTGGATTCCGCTTGAGAAACACTAAGGCTTTGCAGTTGCAGACCGCCCTTGCAAGAAGGTCCGTATGTGCGGAAAGCAAGGGTGCGGGAAGCCGTCTCGCCGGCACGGTAGTACACCACCATGCGACGGTCTCCCGTATAGTCAAAACGGTCTTGTTTCCAAACCAGCTCCTTGGAGCTAAGCGCATCCCTGTCTGCATTCCGGCATACATAGAGAGCCAGCGACAAAGACTTGTCGCCCATCGTTTCACCGGCTTGGAGCACTGCCTTGTAAACAAACTCTATCCGATACATCGTGTCTTTTTCAAACCTGAAAAGCGGAGAAATCAGATAGTCGTTGTTTTTATTGCCCCCCGGCTTATCGGCAGAAGCATAAGGAAAGTTCTTGTTGCCCTCTTTTACAAAGCCCCACGCCGGTTCGGCATAGATAGAATCGCTATGCATGGTCCAGCCGTCGGTAAAGTTAAAAGCGGCAGGCAGGGTAACGATGGCTGAATTTCCCGTTTTTATCGAGCAGGAGGTTGTATCGTTGCTGTGATCCGTATCTTCGTCATCATCGACCCAAAACGTAATGGTATGGTTGCCGCTCTGCTGTATATCGAGCGCTTGTTTAAAGGTAATTCTGCAAACCTTGTCCGGTGCGAGGGCAAGATCGGAAAAAGTTTCTTTTACCGGTTCCGAGTTATCCACCCGATAGCAGGCAGTTATTTCGTTTACCACACTTCCGCCTCGGTTAAACACAAAGGCAGAAACATGCTGGGTGCCGGCATTGGGGTCGGTATAGGGGCTTATAATCTGTCCTGCCGCCAAATCGAGAGCGGTAATGCTTTCAACACTCAAGGCGGTGATATACATTTTTCTGTTTGAAGGAGCCTTGCTACTGCCTCTCTCTAAAATAAAGGCAACCCTATAATCTCCGGTTTGGGGTATTTGGTCGGGAGAAATAAAGTAAGTGTATTCGGAAGAGGAGCCTTGAGGAACCCCTGCAATCCCTTGGAGATAAATACTGCTGCCATCGGCATCTGTTACCAAATTTTCGCTCATATAGTCGGCAGGGTATTTATAATAAGGCTCTCCCGATTCTTTAACAGAATGTAAACGTACAAACAGATCCACTCTGGTAGGAGCAACCGGAGTGGAATACATAACCTTGATGGAATAGCTGGTGCCTTGTTCTAAATGAAAAATGGGGGTAAAAGCGGCTTTATACTGTTCTTCAACTGCATCATCCTGCGTAAAACAAACCCCCAGTTCCTGATTGGAAAATGCAGCAAAGCTCCATTGGGTGGCATCTATCAAGTTTCCGTCAAGATTGAACGCCTTAAACCTCCAATGGGTGTTATCTGCTCCGGGATTCTCCGTTGTTCCGAAATCTGCCGTATAGGGAAATTGAGAAATGGCGGGATCCTGCGCCTGTGTGTTTACAGAAAAACCAAAACCGCAACTTAAAACAATCAAAAGCTTACAAAAAAATTTTTTCGTATCCATTCTCAACGGATTAAAGTTAATATCTCGCGAAATTACTAAATTCTCGCTATTTGTGTATTTTTGCCAGTCTATTTTTTAGCGCACAGCATAACCATGAGCCAAGAAACACCCCAAAATGCCCTGAATTTTTCGGTTGCCGACTACGACGACGAAAAAATCCGCACCCTGACATGGAACGAGCATATACGGCTTCGTCCGGGTATGTATATCGGCAAGCTGGGAGACGGAGCCAGTCAGGACGATGGCATTTACGTGTTACTCAAAGAGGTGATTGACAACTCTATAGATGAGTTTGTAATGGGTAACGGCAAGAATATTGAGGTAACGCTTAAAGAAAACACGGTTACAGTGCGCGATTACGGGCGGGGTATTCCCTTGGGCAAGGTGGTGGCTTGCGTTTCGGAAATGAACACCGGTGCCAAATACGACTCCAAGGTATTTAAGAAATCGGTGGGATTGAATGGCGTGGGTACCAAGGCGGTTAACGCTCTTTCAAGTTCCTTTATCGTGGAATCGGTGCGCGAGGGCAAAAAAAAGTATGCCGAGTTCGTTAAAGGGGTTCTGAAAAAGGAAAATCTTACCGACAGCAATGAACGCAATGGCACCAAAATAGTTTTCACTCCCGATGAAGAGATGTTCGGCAACTACCACTTTATTGAAGAATATGTGGAAAGTATGCTGTGGAACTACGCCTATCTGAACCAAGGTCTTACAATTACCTACAACAAGAACCGCATCAAGAGCGAAAATGGCTTAAAAGACCTTTTGGAACGCAATATAGACGGCAACCCGCTCTACCCGGTGGTTCATATCGTAGACGAAGACCTCGAATATGCCTTTACTCACGTTGACAAGCAATACGGAGAAGACTACTACAGTTTTGTAAACGGACAGCATACCACCCAAGGCGGCACGCACCAAGGGGCTTTTCGCGAAGCCTTTGCCAAAACGGTAAAGGAGTTTTACAAAAAGGATTACGATACTGCCGACGTGCGCACCGGCTTGATTGCCGCCGTGAGCATCAAGGTGATAGAACCTGTTTTTGAAAGTCAGACCAAAACCAAGCTGGGTTCGGTCTATATGGACAACAGCGAAGAGTCGAAAAAGGCGAAGAACAGCGAAAACCGCGAAACGGTTCGCAACTACGTAAGCAATTCTATTAAGAAAAAACTCGACAATTTTCTGCATATCAACACGGAGGTGGCGGAAGCCATGCAGCGCAAGATTATCGAAAGCGAAAAAGAGCGCAAGAGCATGACCGACCTACGGAAGCTGAGCCGCGAAAGTGCCAAGAAAGTGAACCTGCACAACAAAAAACTGCGCGACTGCCGGATTCACTACAATTCTAACCATGATCTGCGCTTGCAGACCACCTTATTTATTACCGAGGGTGATTCCGCTACGGGAAGCATTACCAAAAGCCGCGACGCCAATACCCAAGCCGTGTTCAGTCTGAGAGGAAAGCCCCTCAACAGTTACGACGAGAGCAAAAAAGTTGTGTATGAAAACGAAGAGCTAAATCTTCTGCAGGGGGCTTTGAACGTGAGCGAGAACATGGAAGACCTGCGCTACAACAATATCGTTATAGCCACCGATGCCGATGTTGACGGAATGCACATCCGTATGTTGTTGCTTACTTTCTTTTTACAATTCTTTCCCGATATAGTGAGAAACGGACACCTCTATATCCTGCAAACGCCCTTGTTCCGGGTACGCAACAAACAAAAGACTTTTTATTGCTATACCGAAGAAGAACGCAGCCGTGCCATCAAGGAACTCGGCAACAAGGCAGAAATAACCCGATTCAAGGGATTGGGAGAAATATCGCCCGAAGAGTTCAAGGTGTTTATCGGACCTCAAATGCGACTGGATCCCATTATCATGCGTAAGGAACAGGGAATCCGCGAAACGCTCAGATTTTATATGGGAGATAATACGCCCGAACGCCAAAAGTTTATTATGGAAAACCTGCGCACGGACATCGATTTGGATTAGCGTTCCGTTGTTTGCCCCTCTTTCATTTCCGAAAGTTTTTGGGCAGCGGCGCGCAATATTTTTTCCATTTTTTCGGGGCGGTGCATATAGTAGTTCTCTATTGCCAGATATTGCTCGTAATTGATGCCGTATTTCTGAAAAATCGGCACATAAACATCTAACGAGCGTTCTATCATAACCCGGTTCGCCTCGTCTTTTTTCTCGCGGGTCTGATACAGATGCGCTTCCGCCAAACGAATATCGCACATCAATTCGCACATCTGTTTTTGATTGAGGAAAGGCTGCGGCTTATCGCTTTTGCAGGCAAATAAAAAAACCATCACCGACACCCCTATGAGGATGCCGGCGATGCGTTTTGTTTGAAATCTTAGCTGTTCCATCTTATTTGGTGCCGATCACGCAAACGCGGCTCACACTCCAAAAAGTTTGAGGAT
>JAFLTI010000023.1 GCA_022510485.1 Lentimicrobiaceae bacterium
CCGGCGTTCACAGCCTGCAGCTTGCCAACAGCGGCATGTACTTTGTACGCTTCACCTCCGAAAACGCACAGGTTATCAGACGAGTTATCGTTCGCTAATCAGGAACTGATCCGGTTTTAGTATTCGGCGGAATCGCCGAATACTAAAAACTGAAAGGGCGGTCGCGCAAGCGCGACCGCCCTTGTTTTATATTGTCCGTATCTATATCTTTGCAAAGATTATTCTTTTTTTACAAATAACTGAAATTAAATGAGAAATTGGATCGCCCTCCTGCTTGCCTTGTGTATGGCGGCAATATGCGGGTCATGTTATAGACAGGAGGATTTTAACCGGGATATGTTTGCCGATTCGGGATTTGAATACGATGTAGCGATACCGCTCACCGACACCCGCCTTACTATGGCGAATCTGATGGATTTGAAGGGCGGTCTTTTCGTCCCCGACGATACGAGCCTGCTGCATATCATTTATTCCATAGAGCCTGTCAGAACCGAGTTGATGGAAGTTATTAAGTTTGGACAGGTGTCGCCTTTTATCCTTTCGGTTTCTGGCGTTCCGTACAAGTGTATAAAGGATACGCTGATAACGATTCCTTTTTCCGATACGATTTATTTCGATATGCAGGGGGTAGACGCCCAGATAAAGACGCTCTATTTCTCGGCTGCCCTGTTGGCGATGAATACCCAAAACAATTTCCTTTTCCCTATGGAGTTGGAAATGAATTTCGGTAACGTAAAGAACCAAGACGGAACGCCGCTGGTTTACCGCAATCAGACTTCGAAAGCAAGCCGTAAGGATACGCTGGTCAATATGAATGATATACAGGTGCAGATGAACGAGGACCAAAAAGCGTATATCGTTTTGTCAGGTGCTGCCAAGGTACACGTTAACCGGGTTGAGGGCGATAATGAGCTTCACCAAGGGTCTTTGTATGTTGCTGCCAATTTTAAGGAAATGGAGTTTTGGCGTGCCGATGGCTATTTTGACAAAGCCTCTCATCGGATTGAAGGTGAAATGCCTATCGGGGGCTTGGCTTTGGAGCGTATGAAAAATATAAGTTTTGAAGAAGCCCGTATCATTGCCGACATTGATGTAAACGGAGTGAGCGCACCTTTACGCTTTGCCCAGACGGAAGTGGCTATTCATAATATGGAGGGCGGAAAGTCAATCGTTCCTCTCTTTCCTGCCAATTACGATGTGGCATGTCCTGCCGTTACCGACAATCCGCTCTCAAAACAGAGCAGAGAATCTACTGAGGTTGGCAATCTTTTGATAGACAGACCGTATGCAGTAACTTATACTTTAGATGCCTTGCTCAATCCTGAAAACGACAAAACCAATCTACAGGCAATGCAGCAGGGCAGTTATATAGCGATAGGTCTTACTTGCGATGTTCCCTTGCATTTTTCTGCCGACCATTACGCCTTACGCGATACTTTGGAGGTATCTTTGGATGCCTTGCCCGAAAACACGGAGTTGCTTTATTTTGATGTAAAATCAATTATAAAGAACGCTTTTCCTTTGGATGTGGTTTTTTCTCTGCACTTTTTAGATGCAGAATATAAGCCTCTGATTTCTCTTTTCCACGATGACCTGATAGGTGGCGGCAAAGTGGGACCCGCCCCGGGACTTCATGTGGAAGAACCGACTGTCGCAACTTTTGAAGACAAGTTGGATATGGACGATATGGCTTTGGTACGGCAAGCGCGCTATGTGATGGTGGATGCCAAGATAAGCACTACCGACCAACAGAAAGTAAAGGTTTATGTAGACGGTGAAAAAGAGGGTTTTGTAGAAGCCAAGATTGGAGTACGGGTTAAGATAAGGCAGAAAGGACTGCTGGGAAATTAGGTTATGAAAGCAAGAATCGTAGTTATATTATGTGTGTTGTTTGTGCTTGTTCCGTATGGGGCAAAGGCGCAGAACAACGGCAATTTCTATTTTAACGAGGTGCAGGTGCAGCGCACCGACTTTAATCCGGCATTTGTTAATCCCTACAATCTAACGGTAGGTATTCCCGGCATTTCGGGTCTCAATATCCGCTTAGACAATAATTTCTTTTCGTGGAACGCTTTGGTGGTGCGCGGAGCCGACGACAGCCTGCGTATCGATGTGCCGCGTTTGGTGGGTAAGGCTAACCGCCGTTCCCGTATTGCGTTCAATCTTGACGAAGAAATAATCCGTGTGGGTTGGCGCAAGAATCGTAACAACTATGTGATAGGGCTTTCTGTGCATGCCGATATGCAGCTGATTTTGGGCAAGGAGACCCTTTCTTTCCTACTGCAAGGTCCCGGTGCCCATATCGGCAAGAACCATTTGCCGGGCAACCGTTTCGACTTTAACAGTTACGCCTATCTTTATTTTGGCTATTCCCGCCTTATCAACAAAAACTTTACCGTAGGCGGTCGCTTTAAGTTGCTGCATGGCTTTTATAATTTCCATACCCAAAACCTCACTTTTGATTTCAATATCCTCAACGAGGATATGTCGAATCCCGATTTGGTTCCTTATGAGTACGAACTGCGCATGAACGGTTCTTTCCGCACCAACCTGCCGCTTATTCACAGCCGCGACAAAGGCTACGAATTGGGTTCTATCGCTTTTGAACCTTTTCGCAATATGGGGGCGGCGCTCGATTTGGGTGTAAATTACCATTTTGAACCGGGCTTCGATCTATCGGTATCGGTGCTCGATTTGGGTTTTATCGTATGGGGGGATTCTTATGCGGCAGAATACAAGGGCGCAAAGACTACAAAGGATTTTAGGGGTATAGACATCAACAGGCTTCGCGATGAAAATACTTCGGCGGTAGACATTGTAAAGGATATGCTGTTTGAGATATGGGATACCTTGGGACCTCGCCGAAACGACAGTATTGGCGGCGGTTATACCCGCATGCTGCCGGTAAGCCTCAATGTGGGGCTTTCCTATACCTTGTTGGATATGCATCGTTTCGGTCTGCTCTTGCACGGGCAGTTCTATAACAAGTACTTTATACCCGAATTGGGAGTTTCTTACACGATTATGCCTTGCAAGAACTTTGCTATGAGCGTAAGCAATACCTTTACCAGCGGAAATATCCTCAATTTGGGTCTGTCGTTTGCCGTTAACGCGGGTCCGGTGCAGTTTCATTTAGGCGTAGACCGCATCAATTCGTTTAATGTGTCTAAGATGCGCACGGCAAGCGTAACATTCGGCATAAACCTCGTGTTCGGCAAGGGTAAGTACGATTGGTACACAGGCAGTGCAGACGAAGAAGAGGGAGAGTAATCCGGTGTCTTTGCAGGGAATAGACCTTATAAAGCATTTCTTTCCTGCCCTTACGCCACGTCAGATAGAGCAGTATGGGCAGATGTTTCCCCTTTACAAGGAGTGGAACGCGATGATAAACGTTATCTCGCGCAAGGATATAGACAATCTCTATCTGCATCATGTCTTGCACAGCCTTTCGGTGGCTCAGTTGGTAAGGTTTGAACCCGACAGTTGCGTAATAGACGTGGGTACGGGGGGAGGTTTTCCGGGTATTCCCTTGGCGGTGATGTTTCCCCAGACCCAGTTTCTCTTGGTGGATTCCATAGCCAAAAAGATAAAGGTGGTGCAGGCGGTAGCCGATGCTTTAGAATTAAAAAACGTGCAGACAAAGGTTTGCCGTGCAGAAACCTTGCGCGGTTCTTACGATTTTGTGTTGAGCCGTGCCGTTACAAGGCTTCCCGAATTTTACGGCTGGGTGCAGAAATTGGTATCTAAAAAGCAGCATCATGCCTTGCCCAACGGCATCCTTTACCTAAAAGGGGGCGATTTGCAAGACGAAATCAAGCCTTTCGGGCGCAGGGTAACCCAATACGAACTGCCGGTATTGTTCGGTCTTGACCCCAAAGAAGAACAGACTTCCGCCGTGCTTGAATATTTTGAAACTAAAAAACTCGTACACCTTGTTTTCTGATATTGTAGGCTTGGATCAACGGCTCACGGTGGCTATAAACCAATGCCATGCTCCTTGGGCGGATGTGTTTATGCACACTTTGAGCAAGACCGCCACTTGGATTCCGCTTTATATCCTCTTGGTAGGTCTGATAATTTACGCTTACCGCAAACCGGCATGGATAGTGATTGTTGCGGTGGTGCTGTTAGTGGGATTAGCGGATTGGACGAGTGTTCATTTCTTTAAGGAAACCATAATGCGGTTTAGACCGAGCCATGAACCGGCTTTGGATGGTCTGGTTCGCCTGCCTTACGGCAAGGGCGGGTTCTATGGCTTTATTTCCTCGCACGCGGCAAACTGCTTTGCCATTGCAGCTTACGTAAGTTTTGCGCTGCGCCGCCGCTTTAAGGTTTTTAACTACGGAATATTATACTTGTGGGCGGCTTTAATCGCTTACAGCCGCGTTTATTTGGCAAGACACTATGTGGGTGATGTGCTTTGCGGTGCTTTGTGGGGCGTATTTCTGGCGTTACTTTTGTGGATTCTTACTCGTTTAACGCTTGCCAAAGCATATCCTTCAGAGCCTCGATTCCTATATTCGCCACCGAAGAAATAAAAATAAAGGGCAGGTTTTGAGGCAGCTTTTTCTTTAAGCGGATTTTTTCTTTTTCTATTTCGTCAGCCGAAAGCAAGTCGCATTTGGTAACGGCAAGAATACGCTGTTTGTCTAAGAGTTCGGGGTTGTAGCGTTTAAGTTCGTCTAACAAGACCGCATATTGCTTTTCGATGCTTTTTTCGGCATCTTCCAGACTTGCCATAAACAGCAGGATAGAGTTGCGCTCGATATGGCGCAGAAAGCGCAAGCCAAGTCCTTTGCCCTCGGCGGCTCCCTCTATGATGCCGGGAATGTCCGCCATAACGAAAGATTTGCCGTCGCGGTAGTTTACCATACCTAAGTTGGGTACTAAGGTGGTAAAGGGATAGTTGGCTATTTCGGGCTTGGCAGCCGAAACCACCGACAGCAGGGTGGATTTTCCGGCATTGGGAAATCCCACCAGACCTACATCGGCAAGCACCTTGAGTTCCAAAATCTTCCAACCCTCGATACCTTCTTCGCCGGGTTGGGCAAACTTGGGAGCCTGTAGCGTGGCAGACTTAAAAAAGTCGTTGCCTTTGCCGCCCCGTCCGCCTTGCATAAGTATTACCTGTTCGCCGTTTTGGGTAACTTCGGCTTCGATCTGACCTGTTTCGGCATCGCGTACAATGGTGCCTAAGGGAACCTGCACAAAAACGTCTTTTCCGTTGGCACCCGTGCTGCGGTTTTCCCCTCCGTTGCCTCCGTTTTCGGCTAAGATGTGCTTGGTGTATTTCAAATGGAGCAGGGTCCACAGCTGGGCGTTGCCTTGCAATATGATATGGCCGCCCCGCCCGCCGTTGCCGCCGTCGGGACCTCCTTTGGGATTTTTCTTGCTTCTGAAAAAATGACAGGAACCGGCACCTCCGTTTCCTGAACGGCAGAATATTTTTACGTAGTCTACAAAATTGGAGGTAGCCATTCTTGCGATTTTGTGCAAAAGTAGCAAAAGATTTTTTTTATTGCGAAATAAAGCATATCTTTGCACCTCTCAAAAAGGCGCGATAGCTCAGTTGGTAGAGCAACGGACTGAAAATCCGTGTGTCGCTGGTTCGATTCCAGCTCGTGCCACTCAGAAAGGCGATTCTTTATAAGGGTCGCCTTTTTTTGAATGTTGCGGAATGCTTTTCCGTTTGGTTTTCAACCGAAAACAAAAAGACCATGAAAGTATCATACAGCTGGCTCAAACAGTATGCCGATTTTGACCTGAGTGTAGACGAGGTTTCAAAACTCCTTACCGACTGTGGCTTGGAGATAGATGCCGTAGAAGAAGTGGAAAGCATACGCGGCGGCTTAAAAGGCATTGTTACCGGCAAGGTGCTTACTTGCGCGCCGCACCCCGATTCGGATCACCTGCATCTTACCACCGTAGACGTGGGGCAGGCGGAACCCTTGCAGATAGTTTGCGGGGCAGCCAATGTGGCGGCGGGTCAGAAAGTGGTGGTTGCTACGGTGGGCACGGTTCTCTACGAGGGCGACAAAAGTTTTACCATTAAGAAATCCAAACTGAGGGGCTGCGATTCTTTCGGTATGATTTGCGCCGAAGACGAGATAGGCGTAGGCACGAGCCACGAGGGTATTATGGTGTTGCCCGAAGATACGCCGGTGGGTATGCCGGCTGCCGAATATTTCCATTTGCAGAGCGAAACGGTTTTTGAAATAGGGCTTACGCCCAACCGCTCGGATGCCACTTCGCATATCGGCGTGGCTCGCGACTTGGCGGCTCTCTCAACTATACGCAACAATAAGCCTGTAAAGGTAAATTATCCTTCGGTAGATGCCTTTACTCCCGGCGAGGGCTTGCACGTGGATATTGAGGTGCGCGATACCGAAAACTGCCCCCGGTACAGCGGTGTGTGCGTGCGTAACGTAAAGGTTCAGCCTTCGCCCGAATGGTTGCAAAAAAGACTTTTGAGCGTGGGTCTGCGCCCGGTAAACAATGTGGTAGACGTTACCAATTTTGTATTGATGGAAATGGGGCAGCCCATGCACGCTTTCGATATAAGCAAGATAAAGGGCAACAAAATTGTGGTGCGCCCTGCCGGCGAGGGTGAAAAAATGATTACCCTCGATGGGGTGGAACGCAGGCTGAGCGTGCAGAACCTTATGATTTGCAACGAGAGCGAACCGATGTGTATTGCCGGGGTTTTCGGAGGTTTGGATTCGGGCGTTTCAGACAGCACTACCGATGTTTTCTTGGAAAGTGCCTATTTTAATCCGGTAAGCATACGCAAAACTGCGCGTGAACACGGACTTGCCACCGATGCTTCTTTCCGCTATGAACGTGGTGCGGATCCCGATATATGCCTGTACGCGCTTAAACGTGCGGCTCTCCTGCTGCAGGAAGTGGCAGGCGGGCAGACGGCAAGCGGTATTGTAGATTCTTATCCCGCTCCCATTCAAAAACCTCAGGTAGAATTTAACTTGGATTATATCAACCGTCTGGTTGGGCAAAATATCGAGGCGGAAGAAGTAAAACGAGTGCTGGAAGCCTTGGAGATGCCCGTGCAGATGACTAAGGGCGAAAACGCGCAGCAAACAGTTTACAAGGTAAGCGTGCCCCTCAACAAGCCCGATGTTACGCGCCCTGCCGATGTGGCGGAAGAATTTTTGCGCATTTACGGCTACAACCGCATTGAATCGGGCAACCGCCTTTCGTACGGTATGCGCGCCGAGGCAAGTGCCGAACCGGAACGCACGGTAACTAAGGTTTCGGAGTTCTTAAGCCACAACGGCTTTGATGAAATTATGAACAACTCCCTGTGTTCCGAAAATTATATAGAGTGGTTCAATCTGCAAGACACGGTAAAGATGCTTAATCCGCTCAGTAAGGAAATGAGCCTGCTGCGCACCGATTTGCTCTTTGGCGGTCTTTCTTCGCTTATGTTTAACCTGCACCACAAACAGGGCAACCTGCGCTTTTACGAATTCGGTCGCACTTATTTTGCCAATCCCGGGGCAGATGCTTCTGCCGAGGTAACCAAGCGTTATAGGGAAGAAAACCATTTGGGGCTGTGGCTCTGCGGTAACGATTACGATGAACTTTGGCAGCATACGCCCAAACCGTTTGATTTTTACGCGCTCAAATCTTTTGTAGAAAAAATCTGCGCCCTCTTGCGTATCGATATCTCTAAGAGCCGTTGCAGCGAGTTGGAAAGCCCGTATTTCTCCTACGGTCTAACTTTAGAACTTGCCGGAAAGCCGGCGGTAAAATTTGGAGAGGTAAAACCCTCGGTTTGCGACCGGTTCGATATAAAAATCCCCGTTTTCTACGCCGATTTCGATTGGGATGCCGTATTGCGCGCCATGCCTAAGAAAGCGCCCGAATACAAGGAGGTGAACCGTTTTCCGGAAGTGCGCCGCGATTTGGCGTTGTTGGTAGACAAAAACATAAAGTTCTCGCAAATTGAGCAGACGGCACGCAAGAGCGAAAAGAACCTGCTTAAAAAAGTTTCGCTTTTTGATGTGTACGAAGGCAAGAACCTGCCGGCGGACAAAAAGTCGTATGCGGTAAGCTTTATCTTGCAGGAAGAGGGTAAGACCCTTACCGACAAGCAGATTGAAAAGACTATGGAAAAAATCCGCATGGCCTTGGAAAGCGAATTAGGCTGCTCCTTGCGGTAGGTGGTTTGGTAGTTTCAAAATTTATCTATCTTTGCGCCGGCTTTTTGGTCGGGCTGTCTATGGCAGACCGATAATTAGGAATCCGGTGTAAATCCGGAACAGTACCCTCTACTGTAATTCTTGTTGAAGCCGGACAATTAGGTCACTGTATCGTTTCGATATGGGAAGGCGTCCGGGGGAGAGATAAGTCAGGAGACTAGCCAAAAGCAGAACGGAAATTTCTTTTTCCGTTTGGTGTCATATAGGGTCAAGAAGTCTTAAAAGGAGAAAACAATTAAAAAACTTTTTGACCTATGAAATCTAAAAATTTCTTCAAAAAATCTGTTTTTGCCTTTATGGCATTGGGTTTGCTTTGTTCGGCTTCGGCTCAGACCGTAAGCCAGACCGCCGATTTTGAAGGTTTGCTTTCGCAGCCGGAAACAAATTGGCATGGCGACGCGCATGGCGATTTTTATTTTCAGAGCGGCGCGTTCAAGTTTCTCAACAGTTATGATACGGCTTGGGGCGGAATATGGAGCGGTGTGGCGTACGCCAATATTTCCACCGGTGAATATATCGACTCCTTGGGCTACGGCAATCAGTACAAGAATGTAGCGGGCGGAGGTGCAGAAGGTTCGGCTTCTTACGGAGTGCTGTATAATACGGCTAAGATTCTCTATGCGGGCGATACCCTGCAAGGCGTTACCTTGAGCGGTTGCCACATGACCAATAACGTAATGCTGTATAATTCGGCTATGAACGGAGATGCCTTTGCCGGAGATCCTTTTACCACAGGCGACTTTTTTAAGGCGATAATACGCGGTATCTCTCCCCAAAACGATACGGTGAGCATGGAATTTTACCTTGCCGATTACCGCGATCAAGACTCCGCCGGTCATTATATCCTTACCGATTGGGAATGGGTGGATTTGAGTTCTTTGGGCAAAATAAAGCAGCTTTTAATTACGTTTGAAGGCTCGCGCGTAGGGCAGTGGGGTCAGAACCTGCCTTTGTATGCGGCTATCGACAACCTGAGCGTTGAAGAAAGCCCGACGGGTGTAAGCGATGAGGTGCCCGCCGTACTCTGCCGCCTCTATCCTGTGCCTGCAAAAGATGTGCTGTATGTAGAAACGCAGGAACAAAACTGCCGTGCCGAGATTTTTTCGGTGCAGGGTCGCAAAATGGCTGAACACCGTCTTGCAGGCACGCAATCCGCGCTGTCTTTGCAGGGATTTGCTGCCGGTATGTATATTCTTAAGATTACTTGCGGCACGCAGGTTTCCACAAGCCGTTTCGTAGTAGGTTGGTAAGATTTCGGGCAGAAGCCAAACTTGTTTGGCTTCTGCCCCCAACTTTCGTATTTTTGCAGAATAGAGCTATTCACCGCTTAAAAATACGAGTTATGAAAATTATGCGTTCTTTCGGCCTTACGGCATTGTTTCTGCTTTTGTCGGTTTCGGGGCAGGCTTTGTTGCCGCCGCAATATACCGAAGAATTGTTTGATGTAAGTACCGGCACACGGCCTTCGCGCATTGTGGTTAAGTATTTTGAACCGATAGACAAGGGGTTCAGGGTAGAGATAGGCAATCTTATCAATAGCGTGATGGTGGTAGATTTTAAGGATAACCACCGTACGGCGTGCTGGGAATACGATACCAAAGGCAACCTCAAGGAAAAATACGACTTGGGTTATAACGAACACGGCAATTTGGTATCGGTAAGCAAAAAAGACAAGAACCAAAACGTGCAGTTGCGCGAAGAGTTTATTTACGGCAATCCGAAAAACGAAAACACGCTCAAAGAAAAAAGGATCTATAATCAAGCCAACCTTTCGGTGGCAAGTCAGGAGTTTATTCTGCGCGACAAAAAGGGTAGAATATCTTCTTCCCGCCATGTTGACGGCAGCGGTAAGGAAAAATATACCGATAACTATACCTACAATGCCTTTGATTTGGTGGAAAGGGAAGTGCGCTTGGATCCTTCGGGCAGCCGTCGCAGCGAAACCGAAACCGATTACAACGAAGAAGGACTCGTGATTTCTGAAATAGTGTACGACCGCAACGGCAAAACGGTGGCTCAGAGCAGATATTCCTACAATATCAAGGGGCTGCCCGATCAAATTACGATGAGCAATGCCGAGGGCGCGGTAGAATACTATACGATAGAGTACACCTACGATGAACGAGGCAACTGGATTCAGCAGACCATCTTTAAGGGCATGGGACATGTGCCCGAAGTGGTTGTAATCCGCACCATTACGTATTAAGCCTTGCAGCATCAATCCTGCACACTCAAATAGGGTGCGATACGGGCAAAAGTGCCGCTGTCCATAAGGTTAACCCCTCGTATCTCTTCTACACGGGAAAATGTCCCGTACTTTTGCCGGTGCAGGTAAATTTCCTTGGCTTGGTAATAGTCTAAATAAGGATGCCTTTTTAGGGTTTTGAGGTCGGCAGTATTTACGTTTATCTTCGTAATGCCGGCCTCTTTTATGTAAACATGGGGTCTGATTTTTTCCATCAGAGCCGAATCCACGCCCCAAACCTCGCGCAGCTGATCCACGTGTACGAATCCGCCCAAGTTCTGCCGGTGCTTGATGATGCGTTTGGCAAAAGTAGGACCTATGCCGTTGAGTTCCTGCAAATCGAAAGTGTCGGCGCGGTTGAGCTCCACCATAAATTTTTTCTTAACCATATATTCAGGAGGTTTGTATGTGTTTATTCGCGGCGGATTGTCGTTCTTCTCGTTCCTTTCGGGTTGTACATTCCTTTCGGGCATTGCAGCCGCTTCATCTTTGATGCGCCATTCTTTGGCAGGGCTCACCAGACCGTAGGCACGTAGAAATACGGTAAGCACAATCAAAAAAGACAGTATGCCGATAGCCCTACGGTCGCTTTTGGTAAAGGCAAAGCGGTATAAAAGCCTTGCCGTGCGGGTGTGCAGGCGGTCGAGCCGTAAAAGAAAAAAGGCTTTCCAACCCGGAATTTTCTTGTTCATGATAGCAGGGTCTTTATATATAAAACCCCAAAATCCGTTTTTATCGAAATCCGTTTGTTATATTTGCCTTAGTTTTTCAAAAAAATAAAGCCATGCACCATTTCAAATTCTGCAATCCGGTAAAGATTCTTTTCGGAGCCGGACAAATCGCCAACATTTCCGCCAACATTCCGCAAGGTTCCAAGGTTATGCTTACCTACGGAGGCGGAAGCATCAAGAAGAACGGCATCTACCAACAGGTAACAAAGGCACTTTCTGCCTTTGAATATGTGGAGTTTTCGGGCATAGAGCCCAACCCTAAGTTTGAAACCCTGATGAAAGCCGTAGAAATGGTTCGCAAAGAAAAGGTAGACTTTCTTCTGGCAGTGGGTGGCGGTTCTGTTATAGACGGAACCAAGTTTATTGCCGCCGCTACCTATTTTGAAGGCGAAGACCCCTATACTATCTGCACCGAGCACGCCCGTATCTACAAGGCGGTGCCTTTGGCTTCGGTTCTCACCATGCCTGCCACCGGTTCTGAAATGAACTGCGGAGGTGTTATCAGCCGGCTTTCCACCCAAGAAAAATTCGCCTTTTCAAGCCCGCTGCTCTTTCCACGCTTTTCGGTGCTGGATCCCACAGTAACCATTACCATTCCTCCCCGCCAACGCGGCAACGGCGTGGTAGACGCCTTTATCCACGTAACCGAACAATACCTTACCTATCCGGTGCAGGGCGATGTTCAAGACCGTTTTTCGGAAGCCATTCTGCACGTGTTGCTCGATAACGGCAGGCAGTATGTGCAAGAGCCTGAAAACATGGAGGCGGCTTCCAACATTATGTGGGCTTGTACTCTGGCTCTTAACGGACTTATTGCCGCCGGCGTTCCCGAAGATTGGTCTACCCATCGTATCGGTCATGAAATCACTGCTTTGGCAGGATTGGATCATGGGCAGACCTTGGCTATCGTATGGAATGGCGTGCAAGAAGTTATGCACGAGGAAAAGCGCGAAAAACAATTGCAGTACGCCCAACGCCTTTGGAATACAAGCGATATTAAGGAAGCCTTGAAGAAAACTGAAGAATTTTTCCGTGAACTCGGCGTGGGAACCCGCTTTGCCGACTATCCTTCGGTAGAAAACCCGCAAGTTTTGATAGATACTATCGTGCAACGCTTCAAAGAAAGGGAAACCCTCTTGGGCGAAAAGTCCGACATTGACTATCAAAAGGTTCGTCAGATTCTTGAATCCCGCAAATAGCCGAGAGGCATGAAAGCCGTTATTTTGGGTTCGGGAAACGTGGCGTGGCATATCGCTCCGGCACTTAGCCGCGTGGGTGTGGACTGGGTGCAGGTGTATAGCCGTACCCAGTCGAATGCAGAACAGCTATCTTCGCATTTGGGCGGCGTTCCGTTTACCGACCGTATCGAAGCCATAGATACTTCCGCCGATTTATATCTGCTGGCGGTAAGCGATCAGGCGGTTACCGCATTAGGCAAAATTCTGCGACTGCCCGGAAAAACGGTAATTCACGTGGCAGGTTCCGTGCCTCTTTCTGCTTTAGAGGCGGTTTCGGAACACTATGGAGTTATGTACTTTTTTCAGACGTTCAGCAAGCAAGCCCCCACGCCCAACTTACAGCAAACGCCTGTGTGCATAGAAGCTTCCGATACCGCCACAGCCAACTTGCTCCAAGACCTTGCCTCCCGCCTCTCGCAAAAAGTGTGTTCCTTAAGTTCCGAACAGCGACAAACCTTGCATATAGGCGGCGTGTTGGTAAACAATTACGTTAATTTGATGTACACGGCAGCCCATAACCTCTTTAACGAAAAGAACATGGATTTTTCCTTGCTCTATCCGCTTATGGAACAGACCCTGCAAAAGGCTATGCGGATGCCCCCGGCGCAAGCTATGACGGGTCCAGCCCTGAGAGGCGATGACAAGGTGCTGCAAGACCACTTGCGGTATCTTTCCCAATCCCGGCAAGGACAAAAATATCTGGAGGCATATCGTTTGCTGTGGCAGGCGATTCAAAACGAAAAAAAACAGTAACAATGGCAAACTATAAAGAAAAACTGCCCGGCATCACCACCTTTATTTTTGATTACGACGGAGTGATGAGCGACGGCAAAGTGTGGGTGATAGACGAAGAAAACCAGATACGCAACGCCGATGTAAAAGACGGCTACGCCCTGCATCATGCCCTGAAAAAAGGCTATCGCGTGGCGGTGATTTCGGGCGGGAAAAGCCGCTCCATTCACGAAAGGATGAGATACATAGGTGTAAAAGATGTGTTTACTCAGGTACGCTACAAAAAAGACAAGTACGAGGAATACTTGCGCGAAAACAACATCAAGCCCGAAGAAGTGCTTTATATGGGCGACGATATTCCCGACTACGAAGTGATGAAGATGAGCGGAGTGGGGGCGTGTCCTGCCGACGCGGTGGTGGAGATACAGGAAGTGGCAGACTACATATCCCACAAGAAAGGAGGGGAGGGCTGCGTGCGCGATGTTATAGAGCAGGTAATGCGCGTGCGGGGCGATTGGTTCGATGAATCGAGCTTGCATTGGTAATTAAGGCGAAAAATTTTTATCTTTGCCTTTTGGTTTCAAGTGTAAAGACAACATTATGCGAGGCAAACCGGCAATACGTATCCTCATCGTGAACCTGCTCCTATGGGTGGGAATGTCGGGCGTTTATGCGCAGGATTTGCATCTTTCGCAGTTGTTTTCCAATCCTTTATATAATAATCCCGCCTTTGCCGGCACCTCCGAATGTGGGCGTATCACGGCAGCTTACCGTAATCAATGGCCTAACTTAGGCGGCGGCTTTTCTATGGCTACCGTATCTTACGACCAGTACTTCAAGGCGTTGCATGGCGGTGTAGGGGCTTATGTGAATGCCGATTTTCAAGGTGGCGACGTTTACCGCGATATAACGGCGGCACTTATGTATTCGTTCAGTGCCCGCATAGGTCGCAATCTCTACCTTACTTTGGCGGTTCAAGGGGCGTATATGAACAAGTACGTCAATTGGAACTCCATTACTTTCGGCGACCAGTACGATCCTTTTTCGGGGCTTATTCCCGGAAAGGAAAGCGAGGAAAGTTTGCCCAACACGCCAATGAGCAAGCATTATGCCGATGTGGGTGTAGGCTTTACGCTCTACGGTGAATATTTTTACGTAGGTTTTGCCGCCCTCCACCTGAACAAACCCGATGTAGGGTTTATGGGCAGCATCCGTATGGATATGAAGTTCAGCGGGCAGGTAGGGGGTATGATTTACTTTAAGAAAGCCTATGGTGAACGCCATAGCGAACGCGACTATTCGCTCTCTCCCAATATTATTTATACACAACAAGGAAAGTTTACCGAACTCAACTACGGTCTGTACGGTAATTTCTATCCTTTTGTGGCGGGCGTATGGTTCCGTCAGAGTTTTTCAAACCCCGATGCGGTTATTTTCCTTTTTGGAGGAGAATTTAAGGGTGTACGTTTGGCATACAGTTACGACCTTACCGTTTCCAAACTTGTTAAGAGCGGCGGCAGCCACGAAATTTCGTTGGGATTCCGTCTGCCTTGTGCCAAAAAATTCTCACACCAGAAAGAGATTATGCCGGTTCCCTGCCCCAAATTTTAGGGAACGATTGATGTTTTGACCAAAAATCATTATTTTTGCCACTGCTTAAAATATAGTAACTCATGTTGAAGCAATTTTTTAAGGCAATCACCGTTATCGGCTGCGCAGCCGTAATGGCTTCTTGTACTTCGTCAACAAACCAGTCGCAATCAACCGGCTGGGGTGTTAATGACCCCTCTTGGGGAGGTTTTCAGCGTACTGATAACTATACGCAACCCGTACCCTTGCGCTTTGTATTTATCCAAGGTGGTTTCTTCACAATGGGCCGCAATCAGGAAGACCTTAAGTTTGAACACCACAACGCGCCGCATCCTGCTACGGTAAGTTCGTTCTATATGGATGAGGTGGAAACGTCTAACATCGATTACAACGAGTATATCTATTGGTTAGACCGCATCTACGGACAGGATTATCCTGAAGTGGTAGACCGTGCCCGCCCCGATGCTTTGGTATGGAACAATATCTCGGGTTATCGTGACCCTATGCAGGATTACTTTGAAAATCCCGCTTTCAACAACTATCCTGTGGTTGGGGTAAGCTGGGAACAGGCTCGCGATTACTGCGACTGGCGTACCGACCGTATCAACGAGTACATTCTCTATCAAGCCAGAATCCTCAAGAAAGATATGGGACAGACGGCAGATAACAACTTTAACACCGATGCCTATCTTGCCGGTCAATATAGCGGTATCGTCAACAAGGGTCTTACCGATATGAACCCCAATGCCAGTGAAAAGACTCGCGGTGTTCAGAAAAAAGACGGTATCTTAATCGAGAAGCTCCGCCTTCCCTCCGAAGTGGAATGGGAATACGCCGCTTTGGCTCTGATGGGAACCAGCAATCAGGAACGTGTTACCGAAAGACGTATCTATCCTTGGAACGGCAAACCGTTGCAGGTACGTAACCCGGAAAACCCCTATCGTGGACAGATGATGGGCAACTTTGCCCGTGGTCGTGGCGACTATATGGGAACCGCCGGTGCATTGAACGACGGTGCGGATTATACGGCTCCCGTTTACTCCTATTTTCCCAACGATTTCGGTTTGTACAATATGGCGGGCAACGTAGCCGAATGGTGCTTGGATGTATATCGTCCGCTTACCTTTGAAGATGCCAACGATCTCAATCCTTTCCGAGGTAATGTATATACCACTGTGGTTCGCGACGAAGACGGTCTGATTGCCGAAAAAGACAGTTTGGGCCGTATCGCTTACCGCGAGTTTACCGATGAAGAATTGGCTGGCCGCGCCAATTTCCAGAAAGCCGATAACCGCAACTACCTTGATGGTGATTACGAATCGGCTATCGTAGACGATTGGTTGGCTAAACCCGATGAAGAAGATGGCGAAGGTGCTGTTGCTTCCGGCAAATCTACCACCTCGCTTTTGTATGAATATGGAACAAGTTCGCTGATTTCCGATAAGTCGCGCGTTATTAAGGGTGGTTCGTGGAAAGACCGCGCTTATTACCTCTCGCCTGCTACCCGCCGTTACATGGATCAGGACAAGAGTGCATCGTGGGTGGGCTTCCGTTGCGCTATGTCGCGTGTAGGGGCTGCCAATGGCGGAACTATCAGCGCCAAACGATAAGAAGAAAAGTGTTTTTTGGTTGATTAAGACAAGGGGTTGTACATATTGTGCAACCCTTTTGTTTTTAAGTTTGTTGCCTTGAATAAAAATTCCCGGATTGTAGAATTGCTTGCTCCTGCGGCGAATGTGGAAGTGGCTATGGCGGCTGTGGATGCCGGTGCGGATGCGGTGTATATGGGCGGACCGGCTTTCGGTGCGAGAGTGCGGGCAGGCAACACTTTGCAAGACTTAGAAAAGGCGGTGCGCTATGCCCACCGCTATGCGGCGCGTTGTTTCCTTACGCTCAATACCCTTGTTTACGAAGACCAGATGCCGCAGGCTTTACGTTTGGCACGGCAGGCATACGAAATGGGTGTGGATGCCCTCCTGATTCAAGACTTGGGGCTTATAGAGGCAGGTTTGCCGCCCATCGAACTGCACGCCAGCACCCAATGCCATATCACTACACCCCAAAAGGCGCAGTTTTTAGAAAGTTTGGGTTTTACGCGCCTTGTGCTGGGGAGGGAACTGAGTGTGGAGGAAATAAGCCGTATAGCTGATTCGGTGCAGGCTCAAATCGAAACCTTTGTGCATGGGGCACTTTGTGTAAGCTATAGCGGTCAGTGCTATATGAGCTGCTATATGAACGGTCGCAGCGGCAATAGGGGCGAATGTGCCCAATCCTGCCGTCTGCCTTACGACTTGCAGAACGAGAGGGGGGAAACCTTACAGAAAGGGCGATACCTTTTGTCGATGAAAGATTTGAACGTAGCCTCCTGTTTAGAAGATTTGGTGGATGCCGGTGTGGATAGCCTCAAGATAGAAGGCCGCCTTAAAGATGCGGTGTATGTAAAGAACATTACAGCCTACTACCGCCATAGGTTGGACGATATTCTGAATAAAAGACCCCATTTGCACAGACCCTCGCAGGGAAAGACCATAGGCGGGGCGATACCGGATTTAGAAAAAAGCTATCATAGGGAATATACGGCTTTTAACCTGAACGGAAAGCGCGGAGACTGGGCGGTTTTTGATACACCTAAGGCAATCGGAGCGCGGGTGGGTAAGATTCTGTCGGTAGAAAAACATCAGCCGGGGCGTTATTCGGGTTTAGTGCTGCGCGTGTTGCCCGATAGCTCCATTGTTTTTTCTAAGGGTGACGGCTTGTGCTTTTATGGCGAAAACGGCAAGCTTTGCGGTCAGAACTTGGAGAATTTTGAGAAAAGGGGCAATACGGTTCTGCTCACGATGCCGGGAATGGAAGATGATTCGGAACTGCCTCGTGCGGGGGCGGTTTTGTTCCGCAACCGCGATACGGCTTTTGAAAACGCTTGGCGGCAGGCTAAGATGAGCCGCAAGATAGAGGTGGATATAAAGATAGATACCGATTCTTTGGGCGTGGTGATGAGGGATGATTACGGGCATAGTGCGGAAGCGTGTATAGAAGAGGGGCGTGCGCAAGGGGCAAAACGTGCCGACACGGCGGAGGCTATGCTCAAGGGATCTTTCTCAAAGCTCGGCGATACGGCTTATCAAGCGCGGAAAGTGGAAGTGTCGGGCAAAAACGCAGTTTTTGTGCCGGTTGCCGTGCTTAATGAATGTAGGCGGCAATTGGTGGCTGCTATGGATAAAATGCGGGAAGATGCCTATAAGCCCCTGCAACCGGCAACGTTTTGCCCCGGGGAGGTATTGCCTTATCCCGAACTGAATGGTGGAGTGGCAGACTACCGCGCCAATGCCGCCAATTCGTATGCGGAACGCTTTTACCGCAGGCATGGGGCGGCTTCGGTGCAAAAGGCGTTTGAACTCTTGCCGGCGCAGGAAAAACAAAAACCGGGGCAGCTGCTTATGGAATGCAAGCACTGCATACGCCATCAATTGGGGCAGTGCCTTAAAAAAAAGCCGCAGGCAGCGTATGCGGGTAATTTGTATTTGTGTTACGGTAGGCATAAATTCGCGTTGCATTTCGATTGCGGGCATTGCCGTATGGAGGTGCGCACTTGCTAAAAAAAAGAAAAATGTTGAAAAGGCGGGACAGGATAATAACATTGGGACTTCAGCTATCCATAATCTGTGCTATGGGGGGGCTGGGCGCAGCATGCGCCCGCGTGGGTTCGGCACCCACGGGAGGTCCACAGGACCTCGCCCCCCCCGTACTGCTCAAAGCCCTGCCCCAAGAAGGCAGCACCGATTTTACCGCCCGGGAAGTAACGCTCGATTTTGACGAATATGTTGTTTTGAACAATACCGACAAGATTGTAAGCTCACCCCCCATTTCAAAAATATCCTATCAGTCCAACCTCAAAAGGGTAACTATCCTTATAGAAGACACCTTGCAGATAGCGCGCACCTATTCCATAAACTTTAAGGATGCTATAGGCGACCTGCACGAATCCACGCCACTTAGAGATTACACCTATTTTTTCTCCACCGGCAAAAGTATAGACAGCGGCCGCCTTACGGGACAGGTGTTGGATGCCTTTGACCTTAAACCGGTTAAAGAAGCGGCGGTAATGCTCTATGCCCAAAAACCACAGGAATATCCTGTAATCACTCTGCCCGACTATGTTGCCGTTACCGACACGGCAGGCATCTTTAGCCTGCAATACATTCAGGAGGGCTGTTACTATGTGCTGGCGGGAAGCGACGAAAACCACAACTACTTGATAGAACCCACCGAAGAAAAAACGGCTTTCTCCTCCGGCTGCTGGCAGACCGTTCCGCTCAAAGAACCTATCTATTTTGAAAAGAAAAAAGGAGTAAAGGAAAGCGACACGGCGATGTTCGAGAGCTATATGGCATCCCTGCAATCCCGAAAGGAAGAAGATTTGGGCGAGATAGCGGCATCAAACAGGATTCTGTATCTGTATCAGGATAAAGACGAAAAAAATCTGCTCAAAGAAGCCAAATGGAGCAAGAAAGGTGAGATAGACCTGAATTGGTATTATCCTCCCGACAGCAGTCTCCGTTTTTCGTTTCTGCCCTCTTTTCAAGACTACGAATTGGCACGCCGGCTTATAAGCGAAGATACGGCTACCGAAGAAGAACATAAAAGGCGCGCAAGGCACAGGCGTGCCGACAAAGAGGAGATGCCCAACCTCCTGTGGCAGGATTCCCTTCAATTTTACTACATACCGCAGGATAAGTCCTTGGCAGGCAAGATTTATTTTGATAACTATCGGGTTACGGACTTGCGTTTACTTATAGATTACTTAGATTTTTCTGATACGGTAGATTTGATGCTTACCTCGGGCGCGGCTTCACAGAAAGACACGGCGGCATTCCGCGTATCTACCAAGCAGAGCCGAATATTTTTTGAAGACAGCCTGCTGCTCGACTTTTCGTTTCCGCTTTCAGGCTACGATTTGCAGACAGCCACACTGACCGCTTATCATGTAGACGACGAGGGCAGGCGCGACACCTTGCCAATCGACATAAATGAAATTTTTGCCGTTCAAGATCGCCCCAACCGCCTGCAACTGAAATACGCTTGGCAGCCGGATCATTCCTACAGCCTTTTTCTGCCCTCAGCATGCTTTACCGATTATTTTGAACGCCATTCCGACACGGCTGTTTTTTCTTTGAGCTGTCCCGCCTTAGAAACTTACGGAGAAGTGGCGGTATCGCTCCGCAACCTACAGCCCGGCAACTACGAATTGCAGTTGGTAGACAACGCCAAGAACGTAATTCAATCCCGCCCCGTTCCCTCCGACGGCGAGGTGGTTTTTGAGTATGTGCAGCCGGCTTACGTAAGCTTTGTATTGATAGAAGACCGTAATCAGAATCATCGCTGGGATGCGGGCGACCACAAACAGGGCATTCAGCCCGAAAAACGCTGGTTATACCCAAAAACCATAAGGGCGGAAGCCGATTGGCGGGTGGAAGAAACGTGGAATCTATCGGAGTGATGCCGCTTATTCCACCATCAGGTTGCAACCCCGTATATCGCTGTTGTCAAAGCGACCCAATACCTCAAAACTGCCGTCAGCGTAGCGTTTTCCTAAATCCTGCGTGGCGATGAAAGGGCAGGAAAATACATTGCCTAAGTCGATAACGTTGATACCGCCCGTGCGCTGTTCTTTTTCCCAGCTCAAGGGGTCCTGACTGTTGCGGATAAGGATTTTCATCCAAGGAGGGCAAGAAAAACGCCCGTTTGAGGCAAGGGAATAGGCTTGCGAAAAGAGTTCGCACATACCGTATTCGGAATAGATGGCAGGCAGCTCGAAAGCGCTGCGCAGAATCTTATGCAGTTCTTCTTTTACCATTTCCCTGCGCCGCCCCTTCATACCTCCGGTTTCTAAAATCACCGTATGTTTAAGAGGCATGGCAAAGTTTTCTGCCAAGTCGAGCAAGGCAAAACTTACGCCGAAAAGCATCGTCTTAGTGCCTTTCTGTTCTAAGGCTCGGAGCGTTTGCGCTAACTCTTGCGTATTGTAAAGGTAAAATCCGCTTTCGGGATGCCGCGTTTGGCTCAATTCTATGAGTTTCCGCATCATGCAGATCAGCGAAGAATGAGGTTGTTCCAAGTAGTTGGGCAGCAAGGCGAGAAATACAAAATCCTGAGGCTCGCCCCAAAACAGGCGGAATGAATTCAAAAAACACTGCTCGTACAATTGGGGGTCGGCAATATAGTGGCGGCTCTGCACGGCTCCCTGCGAGGTGGTTCCCGAACTCATAAAGTAATCTTGGGCGGTAAAACCATCCAAAAGCACTTGCTGGCTTTTGAAAAAATCGATGGGAAGAAAGGGTATTTCGTAGTAATTACTTACCGATTCGGGCTTCAAGTCAGGTTTGAGGTAATGCACAAAACGGCTGTACACTGGATTGTGTTCCCGGTGCAGGCGGAACATATCTACAGCCAGACTGTTAAAATCCTCTTGGCTTTGAATCTTGAAGATACGTTCTATAAGCGATTGTACCGTTTTATGAGCCAACATTTTTTGTATTTTTGGGTATGCTCTCAATGCAGATGTTTTCTGCTTTGTAAAATTTTGGTTTATAATTTATTAAAACCTATTTGGGAATTGCATACAATACCAAAAGTACAAATTTGGCTGATAACGGCAGCGGCTCTTTTGGCGGTTTCCTGTGTTAAGCATAAGGAATTTCCGCCCGAACCCTACTTGGAGTTCCGGCGTAATATTTTGGGAGCGGAACAAGGTGTGGGCGGCGATACGGTCTTGACCTTGGCGGTTGAATTTTACTTTCAAGACGGCGACGGCGACATAGGCAGAAAAGATGAGGTGGAAAGGGAGCCTTATGTGGGCGAGTATTTTCATAACCTGCATTTCAATTTAGAGGAAATGCTATCCGACAGCACTTACGAACAGGTTTACCAAATAGACAGCACGGGTCAACGATACCCTATAGTTTATCTGTATCACTTGCATTATATGGAACCGGTTAACGGCAATAATTCCTTAAGCGGCACCATTACATGGCAGGTGGATGATTTTGCAAGCACGGCTTTCTTTATGCGGGGCAAGACGGTGCGCTACGGCTTTTACCTTTACGACCGCGCCTTGCATAAGAGCAATGTAGTTTATACCGACCCGATAAAATTGTAAGGAATGGAAAGCACGGGATTCAATAGAAAAAGGGTTGTTGCCGCTATCTTCGTAGTGGTTGCGCTTATCTACTGGGGTCGACTTTTCCATTTGCAGATACTGGACGACCGCTATAAGATAGATGCCGAGAGCAACGCTATCCGCAATAAGGTGCAATATCCCGGCAGGGGGCTGATTTACGATAGGAACGGCGAGATTTTGGTTTACAACGAGGCGGTGTACGACCTGATGATTGTGCCGGGACAGGCAAAAGATATAGATTGGGCTGCCTTGGCTGCCTTGCTCGAAATTACGGAGGAGGGTGCCAAAGAGCGATACCAAAAGGCGAGGGCGTATTCGCGCCATACCTATTCGGTGTTTGAACGGCAGATTTCCAAGGAGGTTTACGGCAAGTTTCAGGAATACACGTACCGTTTTCCCGGCTTTTATGTGCAGAGCCGTACCCTCAGGCGTTATCCCCGGCCTATCGCGGCGCATGTGCTGGGCGATGTGGGCGAGGTAAGCGAAAAGGAGATGGCCGACAATCCTTATTACAAAATGGGGGACTATATCGGCAAGAACGGGCTTGAAAAATATTACGAGGAACAGTTGCGGGGGCATAAGGGCGTAAAGGTGATTATGGTGGATGTGCTCAACCGCGATAAAGGCAGCTACAAAGACGAACAGTTTGATACGGCGGCGATTTCGGGAGAGGAACTCTACACTACCTTGGATGCCGTCTTGCAGGAATATGCCGAAGAACTGATGCGCGGCAAACGCGGCAGCGTGGTAGCCATAGAGCCTTCTACGGGCGAGGTGCTTGCCTTGGTTTCGGCTCCCACCTACGACCCCAACCTGCTGGTAGGGCGTATCCGCAGCAACAACTACGCCAAGTTGCTCAACGATGAACAGAAGCCTTTGTTTAACCGTGCGCTTATGGCGTTTTATCCGCCCGGCTCTATCTTCAAGCTGCCGCAGGCCCTTATCGGAATGCAACAAAAGGTTATTTCGCCCAATTCGGGTTTTGCCTGCGACAAGAGTTTGGTGGGCTGCCATAATCACCCCGATGCCCTCTCTGTGGCGGAAGGGGTCAAGATGTCGTGCAATCCTTACTTTTATCAGGTTTTCCGCCGCATCATCATGCAGGGTAAGGATCCCAACCGCTTTGTGGATAGCCGTCTGGGACTTGAAAAATGGGATACGATGATGCGTTCTTTCGGTTTTGCCACGCGCTTGGGCATAGACCTTACGGATGTAAAGGCAGGCTTGATACCCAATGCTGCTTATTACGACCGCTATTACGGGCGAAACCAATGGGCGTTCAGCACCATTTATTCGCTCAGCATAGGGCAGGGAGAAATCGGTTTGATACCCTTGCAGATGGCAAACTTGGCATCTATTATGGCAAACCGGGGCTATTATATCACACCGCATCTGGTGCGCGCCGTGGGCGCGGATCGCGCCCATCCGCACACGGATACCGTGCCGCATTACACAGCCGTAGACCGCAAGTATTTTGACCCGGTGGTGGAGGGTATGTATGCGGCGGTGCATCTGCCCAACGGCACGGCACGGCGCGCCAAGATAGACAGCATTGCGGTATGCGGAAAAACGGGAACTTCAGAAAATCCGCACGGCAAAGACCATTCGGTTTTTATCGGTTTCGCTCCTAAGGACAAGCCTCAAATAGCCATATCGGTGTTTCTCGAAAACAGCGGTTTTGGAGGCACTTGGGCGGCGCCTTTGGCAAGTTTGCTCATAGAAAAGTACCTTACCGGCAAGGTTTCCCGCAAATGGCTGGAAGACCAAGTAAGGGAATTTACCGTTTACACACCCGAAAACTTATGAACGCAGGAGGAAACACATTAAGGAACATGGACAAGCCCTTGCTGCTTATCTATCTCTTGCTGGTAATAGCGGGATGGTTCAATATCTATTCGGTGGTGTATGACCCCGAAAACACCGGATTCTCGTTTGCCACCCGTTACGGCAAGCAGCTTATGTTTATAGGCTTCGCCTTGATTTTGGGCGCGGTGGTACTTATTGCCGACCTTCGGGTTTTTACGCAGTTTGCCTATCTTTATTATGGTATTGCCATAGTCTTGCTATTGGCGGTTTTGGTGTTCGGGGCGCAGATTTCGGGTGCCAAGTCGTGGATCAAGTTAGGCCCTCTTTCTTTCCAGCCCTCCGAATTTGCCAAAGTGGCTACCTGTCTGGCTTTTTCAAAGTATGTTTCGCAGCCGGCAATGAATATGAAAAAGGTAAGGAACCAGATAGCCGCCTCGCTTTGGTTCCTGTTCCCTATGGGGCTTATCCTCTTGCAGCCCGATGCCGGTTCCGCGCTTGTGTTCGTGTCTTTTGTATTTGTGTTATATCGCGAAGGAATGTCGGGCAAGGTGCTGTTGGCGGGTTTGGTGGCAGTGGTTTTGTTTGTGGCGGCTTTGCTGTTGAACCGATACGTGCTTATAGGCGTCATTTTTGTGGCGGTGCTCGCCTTGTTGTTATGCAACAAACGTAACTTTAAGAACATTACGCTTGCCGTACTGCTCTTTGGATTATGCTCTTTCTATACCTTGGGTGTGGAATACGCCTTTAGCAAGCTCAGCCCCCACCAGCAGCAACGTATCAATGTGCTTTTGGGTAAAGATGTAGACATAAAGGGCGCCGGATATAACGTAAACCAGTCTAAAATCGCCATCGGCAGCGGCGGGTTTGCGGGTAGGGGGTATCTGCAAGGTACGCAGACCAAGTTTGATTTTGTTCCCGAACAGAGCACCGACTTTATTTTCTGCACCTTGGGCGAAGAATGGGGCTGGGTGGGCTGCACCGTGTTCTTGGCTCTGTACCTTGCCTTGCTGCTGCGAATACTCAAAATAGCGGAACGGCAGAGGAACACTTATGCCCGCGTGTACGGCTATGGTGTGGCGTGCATTCTTTTTATGCACTTGTTCGTCAATGTGGGCATGACCATAGGGCTGCTGCCCGTTATCGGGATTCCGCTGCCGTTTTTCAGCTACGGAGGCTCTTCCCTTTGGGCATTTACGCTCTTGCTGTTTATCTTTATTAAAATGGACACCCAACGCTTTGCTTAGGGCGTTATATATAAACCAAAACCATGAAAAACAAAACGCGCTTATTCCTGTTAAGCTTTTTTATTATGACCGCCTGCACACAGACTGCTCAAAAGAATCCGTTTTTTGAGTCTTGGGAAAACAATCCCTACCGTATACCTCCCTTTGACCGTATAGAAGAAGCCCACTACCTGCCGGCATTGCAGGAGGGCATACGTCAGCAGAACGAGGCTATACAAGCCATTGTAGACAATAAGGCAGATGCCGATTTTGAAAATACGGTGCTTGCCTTGAACCAGAGCGGCGAATTGATAGAAAAAGTGGCAGGCGTATTGCTCAATGTGGTAGAAGCTCATTCCACCGAAAGCTTGCGCGATATTGCAAGCGAGGCCATACAGCTGTTGAGCGCGCAGAACGACCGTGTGTATATGAACCCCGCGCTCTTTGAAAGGGTTAGGCAGGTTAAGGAAAAGGCTGCCTTTGCCGATGAGGTACAGGGCAAATTGGTAGAAGATACCTACCGTCAGTTTGTGCTTAACGGTGCCGAACTTTCGGAGCAGGATCAGGAAAAATTACGCGAAATAAACACCAAGTTGAGCGAGGCGGAAAACAAGTTTTCGCAAAACCTCTTGCTCGCCACCGCTAAATACGAGCTGTTGGTGGAAGATGCCGCCCGTTTGGAAGGTCTGCCCAAGGGCGATATGGAAAGGGCTGCCGCCAAAGCGCAGGAACAGGGCAAGGAAGGCTATCTGTTCGGTTTGGACAATCCCACCATTATGCCATTTCTGCAATACGTAAAGGATGCCGCTCTGCGTAAGGAAATCTTAGATGCCTATACAGCCCGCTGCGCAGCCGGCAGCGAATTCGACAACACGCCCATAGTAAAAGACATCGTGCGCCTGAGAATGGAAAAGGCTCACTTGCTCGGCTATCCCGATTATGCTTCTTATGCCTTGCAGACCCGTATGGCAAAAACACCGCAGGCAGTTTACGCGCTTATGGATAAAATCTGGCCCGCCGCCCTGCAACGCGCCAAAGAAGAGTTGGCGGAAATGAAAGCCTACCGCGCCGCTCACGATAACATAACCTCCGATTTTCTGCCTTCCGACTGGCGTTATTATGCCGATAAGGTAAGGGCGGAAAAATACAATTTAGACGAAAATGCGGTAAAGGCTTATTTCTCGCTCGACAGTGTTCGCAAAGGAGTGTTCTATTTGGCAGAACGCCTTTACGGCATTACGTTTGAACCCTATGCCGAAGCCAAAATGCCTACGCCCAATACTTCGGCATACGTATGCAAAGACCAAGACGGCAGTGTGCTGGGTATTCTCTTTTTGGATATGACGGCAAGACCCGGCTATAAATCGGGCGGGGCTTGGAACACCACCTATGTGGAACAGGCTTACGATGGCGCCAAACGCCTTACGCCGGTAACCTCCATCGTTTGCAACTATACCCCAGCCGCAGAGGGACAGCCGGTATTGTTGAGCATAGACGAAACCGAAACCTTTTTCCACGAATTCGGTCACGCCCTGCATACTTTGTTCTCAGAAGTAAAATACAAGGGACTTGCCGAAACGCCGCGCGATTTTGTGGAACTGCCCTCGCAGGTAATGGAAAATTGGGCTTTGCATCCGCAGATGCTCAAGGTGTATGCCCGCCATTATCAAACAGGTGAGCCTATTCCCGATACGCTGATAGACCGCATACAGGAAGCCAGACTTTACGGTCAGGGATTTGCCACTACCGAACTCTTGGCGGCTGCCTTGCTGGATATGGATTACCATACGATAAGCGAATTGCCGCAAGATTTCGACCCGGCGGTTTTTGAGGCTGAATCTACCGTAAAACGTGGTCTGATTGCCGAGATTTACCCTCGCTACAAAACCAATTATTTTGCCCATACTATGGGCGGTGGCTACAGCGCGGGCTATTACGGTTATACTTGGGCAGAAGTATTGGATGCCGATACCTTTGAGGCTTACTTGGAAAGCGGGGATCTCTTTAACCGCCGGATTGCTTCTGCGTTCCGCAACGAGATATTGAAAAACGGCGGAATGTACGACGCTATGACGATGTACGTTAAGTTCCGGGGTCACGAACCCGATGTGCAAGCCTTGCTCAAGAATCGCGGGCTGTAAGTTTTATTTCTTCGAGTCGGAAACGATACGTCCGTCTTTCATTTCGATGCGGCGGTCGGACATGGCTGCCAAATCTTGATTATGGGTTACGATAACAAAGGTTTGCCCGTATTTTTCTTTCAGCTCAAAAAACAGTTTGTGGAGCGAGAGGGCATTTGCCGTATCTAAGTTTCCCGAAGGTTCATCGGCAAAAACCACTTGAGGGCGGTTTACCAAGGCTCGCGCCACCGCTACCCGCTGTTGCTCTCCGCCCGAAAGTTGGGAGGGCTTGTGGTCTTTGCGGTCTTCAAGTCCCAAGAACCGCAGTAGTTCTATGGCGCGTTCTTTGGCATCGTGAGGCTTTGTCTTGCCGATAAGTGCCGGCATCATTACGTTTTCCAATGCGCTGAACTCGGGTAGGAGATAATGAAACTGGAATACAAAGCCGATTTTCTGATTGCGGAAAGCCGCTAATTTCTTTGCCGATAGCCGGTATAAGTCGGTATCGTCTATAAATACAGAACCTGAATCGGGTTTGTCGAGGCTTCCCATAATTTGCAGCAGGGTGGTCTTACCTGCCCCCGATGCTCCGGTAATGCAGAGCACCTTGCCCTGTTCCACTTCAAGGCTCACCGACTTGAGCACTTCTAACTGCCCGTATTTCTTGCAGATGTTTTCTATGCGAATCATAATGGCTTTTTC
>JAFLTI010000024.1 GCA_022510485.1 Lentimicrobiaceae bacterium
GGTAGCCCTTTCGCTGAACGACCTGCTCGAAAAGGTAGTTCCGGCAACGGCTCATACTTTTACATGGGTAGATCTTCCTACTGAAATGGAGTAGGGCGGCGCACATTATTCCGTAACTCCGCGCAAGGTTCCACATCGAAGTTCTTCTTGAAAGATAGAGTAGACGTAGGCTTTGTCAATCAAAGTTTACATTGTGGAAGACGTTGCGGCAATAGAATTATTGCAAGATAACGACCTTGAAGGATTCAAAGAGTACCTTGCAGCGGATGATACGCTTGATTTCGGGGAACCTGAATATTTTGACTCGGAGGCGGAAGCTCTTGCCTTTTGTGCCGGTATAGGTTATCGTGCCGATGAACGCGCTCCGATAGAACGATATCCGTTCGTTCCTGCGAACCTATGGATGTTCCGTTTATCGAGGCAATCGAGGGGTGCTGAGAGGGGAAAGCAGGCAATTTTAGTCTTTCTGCTCGATAAAGGTTATTGATACATTATCTTGGATGGTTTCGCTCTTGCTTAACGATAGGCGATAGGGGAATCCATAAGAAGATGCTGGTTCTGCCGCCAGGGGTAGTGTTGTGATTGGTGTGGGGTAGGACTTATGAGTCTGTGGATTGCCGGTAATATGCTCATAGAGGTTTTCAAGTATTGCTTCGCGAGTTTCTTTATGTCGGATTCCGCATTCCCAAAGACGGATAACATTCCAGCCTATATTGGCAAGCGCATTGGTGTCTTTTATATCTCTAGTTTTGTTTGTCTCAATTTTTGATTTCCAAAAGTCTATATTGGATTTAGGAAGCCGATAATATTTGCAGCCTTCATGCCCATGCCAGAAACAACCATCTATAAAGATAGCCGTTTTGTATTTGGGTAACACAATATCAGGCGTGCCGGGGAGTTTGTTGTTGCAGACACGAAAGCGTAACCCTTTTGCAAAAAGGAATTTCCGAACCAGCACCTCAGGCTTGGTGTCTTTGCTGCGGATAGCCGCCATACAGCGGCTCCTTTGCTCCGGTGTCATCGTGTCGGACATATCTTATCTTGTATTAAGATATTATTGTTACTACTGTCGGCGAAGTTACAAAATAAGAGTGTAAGATAAAGAAAGGTCTAAGAATGGGATAAAATTGTTAACTTCGCTCAAAAACAAAGCATATGAAATATGAAATTATTTGTATCGAGACCGAATGGCAGATAACCAAGAGAAAAAATAGGAGTCCGTTGAATACAGAGCCATTGGTGAAATATATAAGTGAAATGTATGATGTTCCATACATCTATCGACGTGTTGCAACAAGAACGGAGTTGGAATACTATTTGAAATTTTTTAAAAGAAAGAAACATAGTGTATTGTATCTGAGTTTTCATGGCAAAAAACATGCCATAATACTTGAAGGTGAGAAACAGGAATTAACGCTGGAAGAACTAAGTGAAATCGGTGGTGACGTGTTTAGGGGGAGATATGTTCATTTTAGTAGCTGCCGTACGTTGATCGGTTCCGAATCGGTTATCGAAAGGTTTAAAAAACAAACAAAAGCTAAAATGGTATCAGGGTACACGAAATCTGTTGATTCCAATGATTCTGCAATACACGATATTGCTTTGATTGGAGAATTGCTTACGAAGAAACAGTTACCGACACTACTTGACAGTATGAAAAAACGATATGGTGGGTTAGAGGAACAATTGGGTTTCCGTACCTGCTATTAGAAAAGTGTAATCCTTTAATTATGTAATCTTTGTCCGCTGTTGAGGCTGTTTTAACTATTAACCCCATGCAAACTCCAACCCTCCACTTAGGCGATATAACCAAACTTAAGGTCGATGCTATTGTTAACGCTGCCAATACCACTTTGTTGGGAGGTGGGGGCGTAGATGGCGCCATTCATCGGGCGGCGGGGCGGGAGCTGTTAGAAGAGTGCCGTACCTTGGGCGGTTGCAAGACCGGGCAGAGCAAGATAACGGAGGCTTATCGGTTGCCTTGCCGCAAAGTGATACATACGGTAGGTCCGGTATGGAGGGGCGGTGCACACGGAGAAGCCGAACTGTTGGCTTCCTGCTACGATACCTCATTACAGTTGGCGGCATCCAATGGGCTTAAGAGCATAGCTTTTCCCTGTATCAGCACAGGCGTTTACGGCTATCCCCAACGCCAAGCCGCACAAATTGCCCTGAACACCATCCAAAAACATATAGAAAATGGCAGCTACTCAGGAGAGGTAATCATCTGCTGCTTCCTCCAAGAAGACTACAATATCTACTTAGAATTACTTAATAAACAAAACGATAAATAAAATCTGCCGCAAAATCCTATCTCCCCAAATCCACCCCGGCTTTTCGGGCTTGGGCATGTTGCTGGTTGCGGGGAATACGGTAGGTTTTTCCGTCTTTGAGCAGGTAGGAGCCTGTTTGATGAAAGCAGAAAGGTATGTTGGCGGCGCGGCATTGGGCTTGCAGGTCTAAAATCCAATCAAAATTCAGGGTTCGGGCATACATACCGGATTCTCCGCCAGATGAAACTTCTTCAATGCGTTCCGGATCAAGATATTGGCGCAGATCTATGCGTTCTAACATGGGAGCCACCACAATCAGGCGGTGGCGTATCGGCAAGGAGAGGAATATCGGCAAACGGTAGTTGGCGCGGTCTTGGTTCTCTACAGTACACCCCACCGCCACATTTTCGTACCCATTGCCCCAATCGGAGGGCAAACAGCTGGCAAAGCGTTCTATTCGCTTGGTAAAGAAAAAGAAAGAACAGTCGCTGCGTTGGCGGATAATTGCCCAAATTTCCTCACGCCAAGGGTCGGCTTCCTCAATCAGAAAATCAGAAGTAAAACAGAGCGCAAAAGTAGTTCCTGACGGAAATTTAAGGTTCTTTTGACGGTCTCGCCTGAGCGGTAGGTTAAACGAAGCGGTCTTGCGCACCGTACTAGGCGGGAGTTCCGTTCCAAAGGCGGCATCTTCCCGATACACATAGCAGTGCCTGCAACCTGCGCTTATTTTATGGCAGCCGTGCCAAGGGTTCCAAGTAATCAAAACGTAATCTCTAACTTAAGGTTTACCTGCAAGGGAGTCAGGGTATTGGGAATGGCGTAGCTGGTTCCGTCTACGGTGGGAATCCACATATACGAAATCGTGTTGCGCATCTGGAACATATTAAAGAGTTCCAAGGTGAGCCATATATCCTTAAGATAGCCCAAGGGATTCTTAGGCGAGAGCTTGCGGTCTTGCCCCTTGAGCAAAACCGACAGCCCCACATCTACGCGCTTGTAGTCGGGCAGGCGGGTCTTTCTGCCTTTGAGCAGGGAAGGGTCTTCCAGTCGCTTGGAATCTCCCGAAGGCAGCCCGGTGGCGTAAACGGCATTGAGATAAAGCTTAAAGTTCTTTTTCTTGCCTAAGTAGTCTTGCACATAGAGGTTGAGCGAAAACAGCTGGTTGGTAGGGCGGGGCACCCAGCCGCTTTGACATTTGCTGCCATCCGCATCGTAATAGGTAATGTTTTCGCGGGTATTCATAAACGAAAGGCTCACCCAAGAGTTCACGCCCTGCACAAACTCTCCGTCTAAGCGGAGATCCACCCCGGCGGCATAACCCTTGCCGTTGTTGTTCGCCATATAGCGAATCCGCACATTGTCTATCTCGTAGGGATTGAGGTCGTAGAGATACTTGTAGTAGGCTTCGGCGGTAAACTTAAAAGGTCTGTCCCAGATTTTGAAATACAGATCCGAAGCGAACACGGCATGGATGGATTTCTGCGCCTTTACTTTCTTGTTCAGATGTCCGTACAGGTCGCGCATTTCCTTGTAGAAAGGCGGCTGGGCGTAATGTCCTACGGCAAGTCTAAAATGAACCTCGCGTTTCCAGTCGGGCTTGATGTTCAGGTTTAGGCGCGGACTCCATGTAAATTCGTTGTTCAGAGTCCAGTACGAAAAGCGGATGCCGGCATCGAGTACATAGCGTTCTTGGGTGTTGAAGTCGAATTTGGCTTGGGCAAAGGCGTTGAACCGATGCGAAACGGTATGGTGGTCTGCCTTGTACACGTTTTGCAGCGCGGGAGCCACCAAGGGGCTTTCTATACCCGGCGGGCTCTGCGGTGGCTGCGGCAGGTTGTAGCCCGCCGAATCTTCCATGTGCCATTCGTCAAGATGGTCTATAATATCTTCGTACTGGTATTTGAAGCCCCATTGCACGTGCGCTACGGAGGTTTGCTGTCTGCCCTGATAGTCGAGCGAGGAGATGATGCCGTTCAAGTAGTTGCGGGCGTGATCCATATAATGCCCGGTGCCCAATACATCGCCCTCCACAGCATGCCCGTTGTTGTCGCTCATAGATTCGCTGAGGCGGTAAAAACCCTCTATATCGAAGTTTTCCCGCTCTACGGTATTGAAAAAGCTGGCGGTAAGGCTGTGCCGGGAGTTCGCCGAAGCCTGATGTGTCCACGCCAAGGCGCCGAAATAGGTGGTAAAGCGGTCTATCTCAAAACCGTTAAAGTCTACCCAAAACGATTTGGCGTTGCCCGAGGTCCCGAACTTGGTCTGCTGGCTCTTGGGCGTAAACTTATAGCGGTTGTGGGCTATATTGCCCAAGAGTTCTATCTTGTTCTTGGAATCCGCCTGATAAGCGAGCAGGATTTGAAAATCGGTAAAGGAAGGCTTGTATTGCCCGGTCTTGTCTAACTTTTTGAGAACCAACTGGGAGTTCTTTTGCCGCAAGCCCGTCAGAAAGGTAAATTTCTTGTCTTTGGAAGTGCCTTCCAAGTGCAGATGCCCGCCCATAAAGCTTAAGCCCACCGAACCGCCGAACTGTTGCGGCTGGCGGTAGCGTATATCCAATACCGAACTCATCTTGTCGCCGTAACGGGCATCGAAACCTCCACCGGAAAAAGTAAGGGTCTGCACCAAGTCGGGATTGACAAAACTCAAGCCTTCCTGCTCGCCCGAGCGGGTAAGGAAAGGCCGGTAAATCTCCACGCCGTTCACATATACCAGATTCTCGTCAAAATTACCGCCCCGCACCGAATATTGCGAGCTTAGTTCGTTGTTGTTGTTGACCCCCGGCAAAGACATAACCAAACCTTCTACGCCTCCGGTAATGCCGGGTATGGTCTGACTGGCAATAGGGGATAGGTGCACGTAGGTGTTGTTGCGCTGGCGTTCCCCCTGCACGGCAAGCTCTTCCATCTGCACGGTGGCGGCTTGCAGGCTCAGTTGCAGTTTCTTCTTTTGATTCGGTTGAAGCTTGATTTTCTGTTTATAAGCCTGATAGGCAGTATGGCTGAAAAGCAATTCAAGCTCCACGCCGGCGGGTACGGACAGCGAAAAGAAGCCGTTCTCGGCAGTAGAAGTTCCTATGGGTTTCTCTAAATTGACCACGCCCACCGAAACCAAGGGAATCCCTTTGCCGTTCTCATCGGTAACGAAGCCCTCGATTTGCGCGTTCTGTGCATACGAAGTCAAGGGGGCTGCCAAGAGAAAAGCCACCGCCATACGCGATAAAAACACCAAAAACCTATTCTTCATCGCTATATTCGGGCAGAGCGCCGGAGGAAGTTGATTCGTATTGCTTATAGTCTTGACCTTCTACCGTTTCCATCTCTTTGCGGCGTTTAATCTGCTTTACGAACTGCGCCCAAGCAAAGGGGTTGAGCAGGTTAACGGGTGCCACTTGGTTCTGATAGTAGAGCCTTGCAGACTGCTGCTGCATAAGCGAACGGTAGTTCATATCGGCGTTCATCTTGCCGTTGCGCGCCTGTTCGCGTATCGCCGCCAGATCAAAGTTCTTGCGCACAATATCCGACTCCGATTCAGGCAATTTAAGGTTCACAAAGGCTTCGCGGAACTTTTCCTTGCTGGGCCAAGGGTAGATAACCGTTTCCAACAACATGATGGTATCTTGTTCCATAGGTACTACCATCGAATAGGCATCGTGGGTTATTGTGTCCGGAATTATCACGTAACGAGGGCGATAGCCAACCGAAGTAAAGCGCACCGTATCGCCCACCAAGGCTACGAAAGAAAAAAAGCCGTTGGCGTCGGCAATCGTTCCCTGTCGGCGCGAACCGATAATAAGGGTGGTAAAGGGCAGGGGCGAAGTGTCTATTCCGCTCACCACGACTCCCGAAAACTGTATGATTTTTGCCGAAGAGGCGTACTGCCGCAACTGTGCATACGCCAAACTGCCCTCGGCAAGCAGCCAAAGCAGCGGGATAAGCAAAAGACGTTTTAAGCGCATAGCGGACATAATCGCGAATTTAGGCTTTTTTATCCAATAATCCTTTGCGAGATGCCAATAAGAGCAAGATGCCGGCTAAGACAAAGGGAATGCTCAGAATCTGCCCCATATCCAATATAATGCCGTTTTCCCAGCCAACCTGCACTTCTTTAAGAAATTCTATCAGAAAGCGGGAGCCGAAACAACCTATCAGAAACCAAGAAAACAATTGCCCGTTACGTATTTGCCCTTTCTTTTTCCAGAACTGCCACAGCAAGGCGGCAAAGAGCAGCAGGTAACACAGGGCTTCGTAAATCTGGGTAGGGTGCTTGGGTAGGGTTTCGGCTTCACGCACAAATACAAAACCCCAAGGCAGAGCGGTTACGTGACCGTAGATTTCGGAGTTCATAAGGTTGCCCATACGGATAAAGAAGCCGCTTAAGGCTATCGGAATCACCACGCGGTCTAACCAATACCAAATGGAGGTCTTGTATTTTTTAGACACCAACCACAAGGCTATGAGAATGGCGATAGCCGCCCCGTGACTCGCCAGCCCGCCGTCGCGGATTTTAAGTATATCCAAAGGATGGCTCAGATACCATTGAGGTTCGTAAAACAGGCAATGCCCCAGACGGGCACCTACGATAACCGCTATGGCGACATACCAAAGCAGCACATCCGCCATTTCGGGTTTTCTGCCCTCCAACTTGAGCATACGCGATAGCAGCCACCAGCCCGAAAGAAAGGAAATGGCGAACAGAACGCCATACCAGCGAACTTCTAAACCGAATAGGCTAAACGCCACAGGATTAACATTCCAAATAATGTAATTTAACATAATTCTTTAAGTTCAAGCAAGAGTGCCTTTATCTTGCGCAAGTTCTCGGCTACGGCTAAGCGGGCATCCTCAGATTCAATAGTTTTGCTCTTTAATTTCTCCTTTGCCCCCTGCAAGGTATGCCCCTGCTCCTTTACCAAATGATAGATTTGATGAAAATAGTCTAGGTCTTTTTGGGTAAAAAGGCGGTTTCCCTTGCGGTTCCGCTGTGGATGTATTACTTCAAATTCCTTTTCCCAAAATCTTATCAAAGAGGCGTTTACATTAAACAATGCAGCAACCTCGCCGATGGTGTAGAAAAGTTTTTTGGGTTGTTCGTCCATAGCTAAGAAAGGCTTTGGTTCACTTCTTTCGCCTTTTCAAAGATTTCGAGGTATTCTTCGGGCGAAATATCGATAAAGAAATAATAAACCGGATTCACGTGCTTGCCGTTCACCAGCACTTCATAATGCACGTGCGAACCGCTGGAAGCTCCCGTAGAGCCAACGTAACCCACTATATCTCCGCGTTTTACCTTTTGACCGGGGCGAACCGCCAACTTGCTCATGTGGGCGTAGAGCGACTCGTAACCGAATCCGTGGTCTATTTTGCAGACAATGCCGTAGCCCGAATAACCCAAGGGGCTGCGGTCGGCTACCGTAACGCGTCCGTTGCCGGTGGCATAGATGGGCGTTCCATGGGGAGCGGCTATATCCACACCGGTGTGCATACGCAAAGACTTATATATGGGATGAAAACGGTAGCCAAAACCCGAACTCATACGGCTGCTGTTCTTGTTGATAGGGTAAATGGCAGGGACACAGCGCATACGTTCTTCTTTCTGCTTTGCCAAGTCGTAAATCTGATCCATAGAAATCGACTGAGCGTAGAGGTCGTTAGCCAACTTATCCACCTTTTCAGACGTACGTATAATGGCGCGGGCAATGGTATTTTCCTTAAAGTTACTGTAATTCTGCCTCAAAATGGCTTTGGGAACCGGAGGTTCGGCTTCAAAGATCATACGGTAGAGATCGCGGTCGCGGGTATGCACGTCGGTAACCACTTTTTCAAGTTCATCAACCCTGTTGCTCAAATAGTTGTATTGAGTATGCGCCACTGCCAAATCTTCGGCGAGCTGCCTTTCGCGGGGGGATTCAAAAAAGTTTATCGACACAAACAAAGCCACTCCGAAGAAAAATACAGCCACCACGAAATAGCGCAGACCTTTCAACAGACGCTGTCTGAAGCTTACCCGCACTTTCTTTACCGAAAGAGAGGCGGTATCGAGGTAGTATATTTCGTTTTTCTTCTTTGCCATAAGGTTTTACCCGCTTAAAAGTTGAGGGGATAATCCAAATTAAGTTGGCTGAACACGCTTTGTACGGCATCCTGCAACTTGGCAGCTTCCGAACCCGAACCGGTAGCAAGACCGGGCTGTCCGCCGCCCTTGCCGCCCATCTTGGTGCAGGCTTCCTTGATGATATTGCCCGCATGGGCACCTTTCTTAACGAGTTCTTCTCCGATAAGCAATTGTAGGAATGGCTTTTCCTGCCAGATACCGGCAATAAGGGCAAGTCCGTCGGGCAGGTCTTTCTTAAACGACATCGCTAACGATTTGGCAAAATCGGGCTTGCACGATTTCAAGGCAAAGACTACAGGAACGCCGTCTATTATCCTTTTCGATTCCATAAGTTGGGCATGGATATTCGTAAGGTGTTCGTTCATAAGAGTTTCCACCTCTTTTTTAAGCTGATCTCTGCCCTCTATCGTCTTTTTGATATGCGCCATCACATCGGCAAGCACATCGCCTCCCAACTTAAAGAACTCGTTTATTTCCGTTAACTGGTCATAAACCAAATAGTTAAGGTTTTCTGCCTTAGCCCCGCTTACGGCGGTAATACGCCTCACTCCGGCGGCAATGGCTCCCTCGCTCAGAATCTTAAAGAAACCGAGCTGTCCGGTAGACGCCACGTGGGTTCCCCCGCAAAGTTCCACCGACTCTCCGTAACGGATAACCCTCACCTTGTCGCCGTATTTTTCGCTGAACAAAGCCATCGCGCCCATTTCCCGCGCTTCCTCTATAGGCATCTGCCGGTGTTCGTCTAACGGAATATTCTGCCGAACCAGACCGTTTACGATGCGTTCCACCTGCCTTATCTCGTCGCGGGTCATCTTTTGAAAATGCGAAAAGTCAAAACGCAGTTCCTTTTCGTTTACCAAAGAGCCTTTTTGTTCCACGTGCGTGCCCAATACCTTGCGCAAGGCATAGTGCATCAGGTGGGTGGCGGTATGGTGGCAGGCGGTTTGAATCCGCATAGCGTTGTCTACCACTGCCTTAAACGAAGATTTCGGATTGGAGGGGATTTTTTCCACCCAATGGATGGCGGTATTGTTTTCTTTAACGGTATCGATTATCGAAATCTTTTCGCCGCTCTGCAAATCTTCTATAAAGCCCCGGTCGCCTGTCTGACCGCCCGATTCGGCGTAGAAAGGAGTGGGCGAGAACATAATCTGATAAAGGTCTTTGCCCTTTTTGTTCACCTTGCGGTAGCGCAATATGGAGGCGGTAGACTCCAAGGTGTCGTAGCCTACAAATTCCACTTCCGTACCTTCGTTTACCACCACCCAGTCGTCAGACGAAACGGCGGCATCGGTGCGCGAGCGGTTTTTCTGCTTCTGCATTTCCGCCTCAAAGCCTTTCTGGTCTACCTTCAGCCCCTTTTCGCGAAGCATCAGTTCGGTAAGGTCGAGCGGAAAGCCGTAGGTATCGTACAAGGTAAAGGCATTTACCCCGTCTAAGGTGTCTTTACCCTCCGCCTGTAATTTTTCCGCCAGCTGATCCAAAAGGCGGTTACCGGTTTCGAGGGTTTTGAGAAAGGTGTTTTCTTCTTCGGTAATTACCTTTACAATAAGGTCTTTCTGCTTTACCAGTTCGGGGTAGGATTCGCCCATCTGCGCCACAAGAACATCTACCAAACGGCAGATAAAGGGTTCGTGCAGATTGAGGAAACTGCAACCGTAGCGCACCGCACGGCGCAAGATACGGCGGATTACGTAGCCTGCCTTGTTGTTGGAGGGCAGCTGACCGTCGGCTATGGCAAAACTTACCGCCCGGGTGTGGTCGGCAATCACGCGCATGGCAACATCGCAGCCGGGGTCTTTTCCGTAGGCTATGCCGCAGTTCTGCGACAAGGCGGAAATAAGCGTGGTAAACACATCGGTATCGTAATTCGACTGTTTGCCCTGCACCACCATACAAAGGCGTTCAAAGCCCATACCGGTATCCACGCACTTGGCAGGCAGTTCTTCCAGATGTCCGTCTGCCATACGGTTAAACTGCATGAACACCAAGTTCCATATTTCGATAACCTGAGGATTGTCTTTGTTAACCAAGGTACGGGCATCCACTTTGGCGCGTTCCTCATCGGAGCGGATATCCACGTGGATTTCCGAACAGGGACCGCAAGGGCCGCTTTCGCCCATTTCCCAAAAGTTGTCGTGCTTGTTTCCGAACAAGATGCGGTCTTCGGCAATATGGTTCATCCAAAAACGGTAGGCTTCCATATCTTTGTCGGTGCCGTCTTGGGCATCGCCGCCAAAAACGGTAACATAAAGACGGTCTTTGTCTATGCACATCACTTGGGTAAGGAACTCCCATGCGTAGGCTATGCTCTCTTTCTTAAAATAGTCGCCAAAAGACCAGTTGCCCAACATTTCAAACATGGTGTGGTGGTAGGTATCGTGACCCACTTCTTCCAAATCGTTGTGCTTGCCCGATACGCGCAGACACTTTTGGCTGTCTGCCACACGCGGAAACTGCCGGGGCGTATTACCCAAGAAAATATCCTTAAACTGGTTCATCCCGGCATTGGTAAACATCAGGGTAGGGTCGTTCTTCACCACCATAGGCGAAGAGGGTACAATCCGATGTCCTTTCGATTCAAAGAAATCGAGAAAAGCCTTGCGTATGTTCTTTGAGGAGGTATCCATTTACTCTTTGTATTTATAGGCTTGATACAGGAATCGTTTGATGCTGCGCTTGGGCGTTTTTTCAAACTCTTCCATCATGATTTTTACTTTGCTTATCTGACTGTAGGCGGGCAGAACGGCGTTGGCGGCAATGCGGTTCTGTTCCATAATGGTCTGCAACTGAGCCATATCTACGCCCGTTTTGTCGGCAGTATCGAAATCGGGATAAATCAGGGCTTCCAACCTGCCGTTGCCGGCATCAATCACCAAGGATTCGGAAACCAAATTCAGTGAATTGATTACGTCTTCTATTTCTTCGGGATAGATGTTCTGACCGCTCGGGCCCAAAATCATAGTCTTGCTGCGACCCTTGATAAAGAGGTTGCCGTCGGCATCCAAAACGCCCATATCGCCCGTCTTCATCCAACCGTCTTGGGTAAAGGAGGCGCGGGTGGCTTCTTCGTTCTTAAAGTAGCCCAACATCACGTTGGTTCCGCGCACCTGTATTTCGCCCGGTATTTCGGCAGGCGAGGGAGAGTCGATACGAATCTCCATACGGGGAGCTGCCTTTCCGCAGGAATGTAAGCGGTGTTCCGCCCAAGAAGCGTAACTGATGATAGGACCACATTCGGTCATACCGTAGCCCACCGTATAAGGGAACTTCATGCGCTTAAAAAAGTCTTCGGTTTCGCGGTTGAACGCCGCGCCGCCTATAATCACTTCTACAAACTTACCGCCAAAAGCATCTACGAGCGTGCTGCGAATGCGGTCGGTAACGGTGGTGTCGATAACCGGCAGCTTAAGCAAAGCCTTTACGGCAGGTCGGTCAAGAACAGGCTGTATCTGCTTGCGGTAAATCTTTTCGATAATAAGCGGAACGGCAATGATGATATCGGGGCGGATCTCTTGAAAAGCCTCGAAAATAACCTTGGGCGAGGGGGTACGGGTAAGGAAAAAGATATGGGAACCCTGCCCGAATTCGTAAAGGAACTCAAATGCCATACCGTACATATGCGCCATAGGCAATAGGCTTACCACATTGGAACCCTGCGTAATGGAGGGCAACACCTCTTTGGCGAACATAAAGTTAGACCACAGCGTGCGGTAGGGCAGCATAACCCCCTTGCTCGCGCTGGTGGTACCCGAAGTATAGCTGATAAGCGCCAGTTCGTCGGGCTGGTCCTGATGAAAAACCAAGTCTTCCTTGCCGAATGATTTGGGGTATTTTTCGCCGAAAAGCAGGTTCAGGTTCTCTATCGTACGGCGGTTGTTCTCATCGTTGGTATGGAGCAGCTCAAAACTATCGATTGCATAGATGGCACTCAGGTGAATCATGTTGGCGGGATTGAGGTTTTCCCATACCGCCTCGCCTGCAAAGAGCAGTTTAGCCTCGCAATGGTTCACTATATGATGCACGCTCTCAGGTTTGAACTCGTGCAGGATAGGCACGATAACCGCTCCGTAGCTCAAGGTGGCTATGAACACCACTGCCCAGTTGGAGGAGTTTTTGCCGATAAGGGCTATCTTGTCGCCCTTTTGGATGCCAGCCTCCTCAAAAACGATATGCAGCTTGGCTATCTTGCGGGCTATTTCCTTATATTGAAAAGTTGAACCCTTATAGTCGGTAAGGGCAGGCAACTCCCAGTTATCCTTTATGCTGTTCTCCATTATACGGAGAAAACTCTGTTCCATAGTCATCAATATTAAACGCCGACCCCGGCGTCCTAAATTGACAAAGATACGAAAAGTTGAGAGCAAAAGCCAAACGCAAGTTTGGCATAGGGGCTATGGCGCAGCAGAAACCAAGCTTGCTTGGGTTATGTCGCGCCATAGCCCCTATGCCAGCCACGTGAACGTGGCTGGCTTTTGCCGAGCCGGAGTATCTTCAACGGAGCGAAGCGGAGTTAAAGATACGGAGGTTAGAAGCCCAACGTGGCTGGCTTTTGCCGAAACGAAGTATCTTCAACGAAGCGGAGCGGAGTTAAAGATACGGAGGTTAGAAGCCCAACTTAGCTTGGAGTTTGCCGAAACGAAGTATCTTCAACGGAGCGAAGCGGAGTTAAAGATACGGAGTTTAGAAGCCAGTCCACTTGGCTTGGAGTTTGCCGAGCCGGAGTATCTTCAACGGAGCGGAGCGGAGTTAAAGATACCTTAGAGCCGATAAATTTGCTACATTTGCAGTTTGTGCTTTCGGCAGGGGGCGGAGTGCAATCCGTTTTTTGCCGGGTATGAACCAAAAGATAAAGAAATCATGAAGATTACGATAGTAGGAACAGGCTATGTCGGATTGGTTACCGGCACTTGTTTTGCGGAAATGGGCACGGATGTATGCTGTGTAGACGTGGATGCCCGTAAGGTGGGTATGTTGCAGCAAGGCAATCCGCCTATCTATGAACCGGGTTTGGAAGATATGCTCCGCAGCAATATTCAGAAAGGACGTATTTCGTTCACCACCTCGCTTAAAGAGGGCATCAAGAATGCCGAAGTGGTGTTTACCGCCGTTGGAACGCCTCCCGACGAAGACGGCAGCGCCGACCTCAAATACGTTCTGGGCGTGGCGCGCGAAGTGGGGCAGAATATGGAATCCTACCTTCTGGTGGTTACCAAGAGTACCGTTCCGGTAGGTACGGCAAAGAAAGTACGGGCTGCCATACAGGAAGAATTAGACAAACGCGGGGTAAATATCCCATTCGATGTGGCTTCCAATCCCGAATTTCTTAAAGAGGGTTCCGCCATACGCGACTTTATGTATCCCGACCGCATTGTAGTTGGCGTGGAAAGCGAACAGGCACGCGAAGTAATGGCGCGGCTTTACCGTCCCTTTACCCTCAACGCCCATCCGGTGCTCTTTATGGATATTCCCTCGGCGGAAATGACCAAATATGCCGCCAACTCCATGCTGGCTACCCGAATCAGCTTTATGAACGATATCGCCAACCTTTGCGAATTGGTGGGCGCCGATGTAAACAGCGTGCGCGAAGGGATAGGGAGCGACACCCGTATCGGTTCCAAATTCCTCTATCCCGGCATAGGCTACGGCGGTTCCTGTTTTCCCAAAGACGTAAAAGCCCTTATCCGCACGGCGGCGCAGAACAATTACAATATGCAGGTACTTCAGGCGGTAGAATCGGTAAACGAGGAGCAGAAAAGCCTTTTGTTCCGCAAGTTCAAAAACCGTTTCGGCAAGGACATCAAGGGTATGACTGTGGCTTTTTGGGGACTGGCGTTCAAGCCCAATACCGACGATATGCGTGAAGCCCCCTCCTTAATATTAATAGAAAAATTATTACAGGAAGGCTGCAAGGTAAAGGCATACGACCCCATTTCGATGGACGAATGTAAACGGCGTATAGGCGACAGCATTACCTATTGCAAGGATATATACGAAACCGTTGCCGGTGCGGATGTGCTGTTTTTGGTAACCGAATGGACCGAATTCCGCAATCCGAGGTGGGAACAGGTAAAACAGTCCTTGAAATATCCCATTGTGTTTGACGGCCGCAACCTCTACGACCGCAAACAGTTAACGGAATCCGGTTTTGAATATCACGGAGTAGGTATCTTATAGTTTTCGGGCAATGAAAAAGATATTGGTTACCGGCGGTTCGGGCTTTATCGGCTCGCATTTGTGCGAAAGGCTCCTGAAGGAAGGCAACGAAGTTATCTGTTTGGATAACTTTTTTACCGGACAGAAAAAGAACGTGGTGCATCTGCTCAGCAATCCTTTCTTTGAATTGGTGAGGCACGACGTTACCCAGCCTTATTTTGTGGAAGTGGACCAAATTTACAATCTGGCTTGTCCGGCATCTCCCATACATTACCAGTTCAATCCTATAAAAACGGTAAAGACCTCGGTAATGGGAGCCATCAATATGCTGGGGCTTGCCAAGCGAATCAAGGCTCCTATGTTGCAGGCTTCCACCAGCGAGGTATATGGAGACCCGCACGTGCATCCGCAGGTAGAAAGCTATTGGGGCAATGTAAACCCCATAGGCATACGTTCCTGCTACGACGAGGGAAAACGCTGCGCCGAGACGCTCTGTATGGACTACCACCGTCAGAATGGGGTCAAGGTAAAGATTATAAGGATTTTCAATACTTACGGTCCACGTATGTTCATGCACGACGGCAGGGTGGTCTCTAACTTTGTGGTTCAGGCGTTGCAGAACGAGGATATAACCATTTACGGCGACGGCAGTCAGACCCGCAGTTTTCAATATGTAGACGACTTGATAGACGGAATGCTCAAGATGATGAATACCCCCGATTCGTTTATCGGACCGGTCAATTTGGGTAATCCTTGTGAGTTTACTATCAAGCAGTTGGCTCAAACGGTTATCGATATGACAGGCAGCCGCTCTAAAATCGTGTACAAACCTTTGCCTGCCGACGATCCTGTTCAACGAAAACCCGATATAAGCCTTGCACGCAAGAACTTAGATTGGGAACCCCGCATAAAGTTAGAAGATGGGCTGGCAAAAACCATCGCTTATTTTGAAAACGAATTACGCGGTCTTAATTAGCCGTATCAACGCTTAATAAAAAAGACATGGCGGAAATACTCACGGTATTGGTAACAGGCTGCAACGGACAGTTGGGTTCGGAGCTGCGCCGTTTGGCTAAAGAGCCCCGTTGTTCGTCTTGCCGTTTTCTGTTTGTGGACATAAACGTGTTGGATATATGCAACCGGGCAGAGGTTCAGAACTACATGAATCTGCACAAGGTGGATGTGTTGGTAAACTGCGCCGCCTATACGGCGGTAGACAAGGCGGAGAGCGAGCGTGCGCTTGCCTTTGCCGTTAATGCCGAGGGCGTTGGCGTATTGGCGGATGCCTGTGTGGAGTGCGGTACCTATATGATAAATATCTCTACCGATTATGTGTTCGACGGTACGGCTAACGAACCTTACAGGGAAAGCGATGCCCCCAATCCTATCGGGGTTTACGGCCTTTCCAAGCTTGCCGGAGAAGAGTATATGAGGAACAAAGGGGTACGCGGCATGGTGATACGCACAGCCGGTCTGTATTCGGTATTCGGCAACAATTTTGTAAAGACCATGTTGCGCTTAGGGGATGAAAGGGAAGAAGTTTCGGTAGTTGCCGACCAACACAACAGCCCTACATGGGGTGCCGATCTGGCTCAGGCAATTATCGGAATTATACTGCAAACCGATTTTTCCAAGAAGCAGGGGTTTGAAATCTACCACTATTCCAACGAGGGCGAATGTACTTGGTATGAGTTTGCCTCGGCAATCATGCGGTTTGCGGGCAAGAATTGCAAAGTTCTGCCTATCAGCACTTCCGAATACCCGGCTTCCTGCCGCCGCCCGGCATACAGCCTGTTGGACAAAACAAAAATCAAGCAAGAGTTCGGGCTAAAGATTCCCGAATGGGACGAATCCCTGCGCAAGATGTTGGAAGACCTCAAACAAAACAACAGCAATAGTTAGATGGCAAAGAAAAAGGATAAGCAATTAGAGAGTGTGGAATGTATCGTTCAGGCTATGGACGAGAAAAAGGGGGTGGATATACTCAGTATGGACCTGCGCGAGATTCCCGGTGCCTCTTTCGATTACTTTGTGGTGTGCGAGGCATCTTCGGGTCCGCAGGTAAGGGCTATTGCCGATGAGATAGAAGAACAGATGTATCTGAAATTCAATTTGGATCCCTTGCATAAAGAAGGCTATGCCAATGCCGAATGGGTCTTGCTGGATTTTGGAGGCGTGGTGGCGCATATCTTTTTAGACAGCACACGCCGGCACTATAGGCTCGAGGAACTTTGGGGCGATTCGGGCATCAAACATTTTAACGGAGATAAAGAATAGATGAACAATACAGACAATAAGATGCCAGGCAAAACAAATCAAGGTAAACCCGTGCAGGGAAAGCCAAAAGGCGGCAGGTTCAGGGGAATTTATTGGATTTACGCCGCATTTCTCGCCTTTTTCCTTTACCTGCAATTTTCCTCCGCTTGGGGCGAGAAACGCAGCTACGATGCCACATGGTATCAGGTAGAACAGATGCTCCGCAGAGGCGATGTTGAAAATATCGTGGTGGTGAACAGCGAGTTTGCCGAAGTATTTCTCAAAACAGACCGTATTTATTCCGATACCGCTTATGCGGCATTGCGTAATGCAGACGGCCATTCCAACACCAAGTTTTACGTATATAAGTTCCTTACCCTCGAATCTTTTCAGCAAGATGTGCGCAAGGCACAGTGGGAAGCCAAGGTGGAGGATACCGTAGGAAAATCGTTGTCGGCAAAGAAAGCCATTATGGATGCCCCTACGGTGGAACCTGTACCCGAAACGCGCAAGAATTTTTGGGATAGCAGCTTTTTTTCCTTGCTCATCTGGATTGTCTTCTCGATTCTGCTTATGATGTGGATATTCAGAGGTGTGGGGCGGGGTCCTATGGGCGGTCCCGGCGGCATGGGTATGTTCAGTTTCGGCAAATCCAAGGCGCAGCTGTATGATAAGGACACCAAGGTGAACACCACTTTCAAGGATGTGGCAGGCTTAGACGAGGCGAAGGAAGAAATTATGGAAATTGTGGATTTTCTTAAAAATCCTAAACGCTATACCTCCTTGGGCGGTAAGATTCCCAAGGGAGCCTTGCTCGTGGGTCCTCCGGGAACGGGAAAGACCCTGCTTGCCAAAGCGGTGGCTGGCGAAGCGCAGGTACCGTTCTTCTCCATTTCGGGTTCGGATTTTGTGGAAATGTTTGTGGGAGTAGGGGCGTCGCGGGTTCGCGATTTGTTCCGTACTGCCAAAGAGAAATCCCCCTGTATCATTTTTATAGACGAAATAGACGCCATAGGCCGAGCCCGAGGCAAAAATGCCTTTACTGGCGGCAACGACGAGCGCGAGAACACGCTCAATCAGCTGCTCACCGAGATGGACGGCTTTGGCAGCAACAGCGGCGTTATCATCTTGGCAGCCACCAACAGGGCGGAAATATTAGACAGGGCATTGTTGCGCCCCGGTCGCTTTGACCGTCAGATTAATGTGGAATTGCCCGAATTGGAAGAACGCAAGGCGATATTCAAGGTGCATTTGGCTCCCATTAAATTGAGCGATAGCGTAGATGTGGATTTCCTTGCCAAGCAGACACCCGGTTTTTCGGGCGCGGACATTGCCAACGTATGTAACGAAGCGGCGCTGATTGCCGCCCGCCACCAAAAACAGCAGGTTGAAAAACAAGACTTTTTAGATGCCATAGACCGTATCGTGGGCGGTTTGGAACGCCGCAGCAAGATTATCTCCGCCGAAGAAAAGAAAGTAATAGCCTACCACGAAGCCGGTCACGCGGCGGTAAGCTGGATGCTGCCCAACGCCCATCCCTTGGTAAAGGTAACGATTGTACCGAGAGGAAAATCTTTGGGTGCGGCTTGGTATCTGCCCGAAGAACGGCAAATCACCACCTTGGAACAGATGCAAGACGAAATGAAAGCCACTTTGGGCGGCAGGGCTTCGGAAGAAGTGGTTTTCGGACAGATTTCCACCGGGGCGTTGAACGATTTGGAAAAAGTGACCAAGCAGGCATACGCTATGGTGGCGTACTACGGTATGAACGCCAAGGTGGGTACTTTGAGCTATTACGATTCCAGCGGAGAGCAGGAATTTACATTCGGCAAGCCGTACAGCGAAAAAACCGCCGAAACTATCGATGCCGAAGTGCGTGGACTGATAGAATCTTCTTACGAAGAAGCCAAACGTATCTTGCGCGAGAACAGGGAGAAATTAGACAAGTTGGCGGCATTGCTTATCGAAAGGGAAGTAATGTTCCGCGAAGATTTGGAAGAGATATTCGGCAAGCGGCCCGGCGAAGAACCAACTGAATCTTAAGTTATGGAATCCAGTTCATTACAGGAAATAACCCCTAAGGAACGCATATTAAAGCGCATCCGCGAAGCCTTGACCGCCGCCCCGGTACAGGTAGAGCGTGCCATAGACCTCGAAAGTTCCGTCTTTGTGCCTGCCGGAGCCACCTTGGCTGAGGTTTTTGCGGAAAATTTCGTGCACAGCAGGGGCGGGCAGTTCGTCTATTATTGCGAAAATATGGAAGAAGCCGTGCAGTCCCTGTTGCATTTGGCAGACAAATACCAATGGCACGGCAATATCTTTTGCCGCGATGAATCGGTGGAACATATCCTGCAATGGGCAGGCATTCCGTATGGCAAAGAACCTGTAGACGGCGTACTCAAAAGAGTGGGCGTATGTTCCTGCCGCTGTTTGGTGGCAAACGACGGCAGTATTCTTTTCGATTCCGTTGCGGCAGGCAGACGTATCTTTGCACAGGCAGACACGCTAATCTTTATTGCCCTGAGTAAACAGATTATGCCCGATTTGCGCACCTTTTGGAAAACGCAGCAGGCAGATGACGACTTTCCGTCTATGATGTCCCTGTGGACAGGATTGAGCCGTTTTACAGATGTAGACGGAAACCCGATGCCGGGTTTCGGACCAAAGAACATCTATTTGATATTGATAGATCAGTTAGAAGAACAATGATCGAATTTGTAAAGCGTACTTTAACCGGTATGGTGATAGTGGGAGCCATCGTGGGATCGGTCCTCGCGGGAAAACTGTTTTTTGCCGCCCTGCTCTGTATAGTCTGGATATGCTGTTGCATCGAAACCCTCCGCCTTTACTCCCTCCGTACTTCTCCCCTGTATGGATTTTTATGTATCCTTTATATAACAAATGGATTGGGAAGCCTCTATCTACTGTACGAATATATGGGTATGTATGGAATCTTGGGCTTTTGGGTACTCATTTGGATTTTGGATATATTTGCGTATATCACCGGAAGCCTTTGGGGGCAACATAAGTTATTTCCCAAGATTTCGCCCTCCAAAACTTGGGAAGGCGCCATAGGAGGAGGGGTATTGGCAATGCTGTGGGGGTATGTATGGAAACTGTGGTTTTTGCCCGATACAGGCAGCTGGGAATGGGTGCTGCTCTCGGTTTCCGTTATCGTGGCAGGTATGGCAGGCGATCTGTTGGAGTCGGCGGTAAAGCGTAAGGCGGGCGTAAAGGATTCGGGTAAGTTTCTGCCCGGACACGGCGGTATGCTCGACCGCTTCGACAGTGCCTTGCTGGCTGCGCCTGTCGCTTTAATTATTTGTTTTATATTGAATTTGTTTTCAGATGGGATATTATTTGCATAAAGAAGGAGCGAGAAGCATATTTTTTGTCACCCTGCTGATGATACTAAGCGGGGTAGTGGCGTTTATAGACGGTAAATCCCATTGGGGCTGGTGGCTTCTGTGGACTGGCATAATCCTGCTTTGGATTATGGTGATATACTTTTTCCGTATGCCGCGCCGCCGATATGCCGTTCCCGACCCCCAAACGATGCTTGCCCCTGCCGACGGAACCATCGTAGATATTTCGCAAGTAGAAGAAACCGAATATTTTTCATCTCCCTGCACTAAGATTTCGGTCTTTATGTCGCCTGCCAACGTACATTTAAACCGCTATCCAGTATCGGGCAGGGTGGTATACCGCCGTTATCATCCGGGCAAGTACTTGGTGGCATGGCACGAAAAATCTTCGGAGCTGAACGAAAGAAACACGGTGGTGGTTAAAACGCCGCAGGGCAGGGAAGTGCTGGTTCGTCAGATTGCCGGCATCGTGGCAAGGCGCATCGTGTCTTATGCCCAAACCGGTATGGAAGTCTCCGCCACTGCCGAATTAGGCTTTATCAAGTTCGGTTCCCGCGTGGATGTATTCTTTCCCGACAAAGCCGAAATCAAGGTAAGTCTTAATCAAAAGGTAAAGGGCGGAATAACCCCCTTGGCAGCCTTTGTTTCCTAAGCGTGGAAATGTTTCCACACAAGTGCCGCCTTAGCCTTGCCTATACATGCCTGCAAGTCTTCCAAGGGCGTTTCCTTTATCTTCTTTACCGAGTGAAAATAATGCAGCAGTACCGAAGCCGTGTCTGCGCCAATACCTTTTATATCGGTCAGTTCGGTCTTGATAAGCCCCTTCAGGTGCCGTTTACGGTAATGCGTAATGCCAAAACGGTGCGCCTCGTCGCGCAGGAGCTGTATATGGCGCAGTGCCTCCGACTTTTTATCCAATAAGAGCGGCAGCGGATCTCCCGGCTTATAGATTTCTTCCAGACGTTCGGCAATGCCTATTAAAAATATTTCCTTTTCGATACCTAATTCCGACAGCACCTTGTATGCCGAAGTAATCTGCCCCTTGCCCCCGTCTACGATAACTAACTGCGGCAGAGGCAAGCCCTCGCTGAGCATACGCCCGTAATGCCGCCCGAATACTTCCTCCATCGTGGCATAGTCGTTGGCACCTGTTACGGTGCGTATATTGAAATGCCGGTAATCCTTTTTAGAAAGCTTTCCGTTGCGGCTCACCGTCATGGCACCCACCGGATAGTCCCCCTCGAAATTAGAGTTGTCGAAACATTCTATATGCAAGGGCAGCTTATCCATACCCAAAGCCTTTTGCAGCTGAACCATCACTTCCTTGCCCCGCCTGTCCGGGTCGGTCAAATCCATACGTTTGGATTTTTCCAAAACAAAGTACTTGATATTCTGCAAGGAAAGATCCAGCAACTTCTTTTTTTCGCCCGCAAGGGGAACCGTACACTTAAGCCCCTCAAGTTCAAAAGACGGCTTGAAGGGCAGAATGATTTCAGGGGCATTGCTCTTAAACTGCTGGCGGAACTCCATAATGGCCTGCTCGAGCAAATCGGCAGGGCTTTCCTCCAATTTTTTCTTTACCTCTATGGTATGCGCCTGCACGACTCGTCCGTCTACAACCCGTAAGTAATTGAAATAGATGCTCTGCCCGTCTTCTTGGGTACCCAGTACATCCACATCTGCCAAGGAAGCGTTCACTACCGTAGACCTGCTTTGATAACGCTGCAACAGTTCTATTTTAGTCTTGAGGCTCTGCGCTTTCTTAAAATCCAGATTATCCGCCGCCTGCATCATTTGTCGGTGCAAGGACTGCAATACCGGATTGATATGCCCGCGTATAAAGGTCTTTATCTGCGTAATCTGTTCGTTGTATTCCGCCTCGCTCTGCAAAGCCTGACAAGGGCCGGCACAACGCTTCATGTGGTATTCAAGGCAGAGCTTTATCTTTTTACCGGCAATGCTGCGCTCGTCTAAACGATGCCTGCAGGTGCGCAGGGGATAAATCTCGTGTATGATTTCCAAAAGCGTATGGAGGGTCTTTACCGAAGGATAGGGACCAAAATACAGGGAACCGTCCTGAATCATACGGCGGGTTGGGAAAAGGCGCGGAAAGGGTTCGTTGGAAAGACACAGCCAAGGATAAGTCTTGTCGTCTTTAAGAAGAATGTTGTAACGAGGCTTATACTGCTTGATGAGGTTGTTCTCCAACAGGAGCGCATCGGCTTCGGTATCCACTACGATATATTCCAATCGCTTGATTTTCATAACCAATGCCAAAACCTTACCCTCTTGCTCCTTCTGAAAATACGAACTGACCCGCCTTTTGAGATTCTTTGCCTTGCCCACATAGATAAGTTCGTTCTGCGCGTCAAAATATTGATATACGCCCGGTTTTTGGGGCAGAATACGTAAGGTCTCCTTAATTTCGTCAGAAAAAGTTATGCTCGGCACTTGGCTCGAAAATTTTGTTCTGCGAAGATAAGGAAGATAGGGCAGAAATGCATAACTTCGCACCTGATGAAGACCAGAATATTTTTGCTTTCGGTAGGAATTTTAGCACTTGGGGCACTTACCTCCTGTAAGAAAAACGGGATGGACGGCAAGCTTTCCATAACTTTTAGCTTTACTTTTAATAACAATGCCTTAATATTTGATGATGAATTATATACAATAGAATCAAAGAACGCAATACGGATAGATAACATTCAATATTTCATCTCCGATCCGGTCTTTGTTGACCGCTCCGGTTCACGTCATTCGTTTACTAAGGAAAGCAACAAAATTCACTACGTGGATTCCGACCGACCCGCCACCCTGCATTGGAATATAGACGAAACTTTGCCGGCAGCCATCTACGATTTTGTGGAATTTGTTTACGGACTGGCTCCGGAATACAACCATACGGGAATGTTCTCCAACGTACCCGAAAGCCTGATGTTCTGGCCCGAAAGCATGGGTGGAGGCTACCACCACCTCAAAATCAACGGCTGGTACGCTGAAACCGCCGCCGACACTATACTTTATCCATTTGGTTTTCACGCCGGTATGGATAATAATTACCTGCCCTTACGCGATACCTTACGCTTTTTCCTTGCCGACGGACTTACCCAAAACCTCCGTTTGAATATGGAAGTAGCCAACTGGTTCAAGAACCCTCATGTATGGAACTTTGCCGAATTTGGCGGTTCAGTAATGCAGAATGCAGAGGCACAACGTATTATAAAAGAAAACGCATACGATGTTTTTTCGATTCGCTAAACGGTTGAAGATTGTTCCTGCGCTTTTGATGCCGCTTCTGTCGGTTTCCTGCGTCATAACGGCAGAGGAGGAGCATCCCTCCATTCATTATATCGACTGGCAATATCCGCCATATTTCCCCACAACCACCAATATCCCGGCAAACAACCCACTTTCAAAAGAAGGCGTCTTGCTGGGCAGATACCTGTTTTACGATACCCGGATAGGCGGCAAGTATGGAGCCGATTCCCTCCTGTCCTGTGCCTCCTGCCACCGGCAGGAATACGGTTTTGATGCCGGAGCGTCTAATGCGAGGCTGCAAAATGGCGGTATGCTCGGAGCCTCGGGCATCACTACGGCACACGTACCGCTTCCCTTGGTTAACCTTGCCTACAATATACGCGGTTTGGGCTGGATTTCCGCCTTGGAATATCCCCAAGGCAGTTTGGAAACTTTTATAGCCAACACCCTGCTCGATACGGCGGAGTTTGCAGGCAACCGATTGGAGATAGTAGAAAGGATAGCCGGCATAGACCTCTATCCGCCCTTGTTCAAAGCCGCTTTCGGCACACCTACGGTAAGCTTTGACCGCATCTGTATGGCATTGGGGCAATTTGTGCGCAGCCTCACCTCCAGTCAAAGCAAATTTGACCGCTTTTTGGTGGGGCAGGCGCAGTTGAGCGATCAGGAAATGAAAGGTTACGTGCTATTTACCACCGAAGAAGGAGCCGACTGCTTTCACTGCCACGGCGGCAACGGCAACCTGCTGTTTACCACCTACGATAATCTTATAAACGGCTTGGATTCCCCCGAAAACTTTAACGACCCCCACGACCGTTACAGCATTAGCGGAAAGGCATCCGACAGGGGAGCCTACCGGGTTCCCACCCTCCGGAACATAGCCTATACCGCCCCGTATATGCACGACGGACGTTTTACCACCTTAGAGCAAGTAATAGACCACTATAGCGAGAATGTGCAGTATTCGCCCGACATTTCGCCCCTTATGCACCACGTAATGCAAGGCGGAGTGCAGCTTACCCAAAGCGAAAAAGACTGCCTTAAAGCCTTTTTGCTTACCCTCAGTGACGAAGAATTTGTCAACAATCCCGAATTTTCCAATCCCTTTGTGCAAGATACCCTGCTGCCATGAACTACCTCTCGGTTGAAAACCTTGCCAAGACCTACGGAGAAAAACAACTTTTTTCCGAGCTGTCTTTCGGACTCGAAAAAGGCGAAAAAGCCGCCTTGGTAGCCAAAAACGGCGCCGGCAAGACTACCTTGCTCAACATTATCTGCGGCAAGGTGCTGCCCGATGCCGGACAGGTGGTGCTGCGCAACGGCATACGTATGGACTACCTGCCCCAAACGCCCTTGTTCGACCCGGAACAAAGCGTAATGGATTTCGTTTTTTCGGGCAGTATTCCGGCATTGCAGGCGGCACGCGAGTACGAACAGCTGCTTTGGAATATCGAAAAGCAGGGCGATACGCCCGCCATGCAGGCAGCATTGGAAGAAGCCACCACCCGCATGGACCGCCTGCAGGCATGGGATTACGAAGAAAAGGTAAAGGAAGTGCTTTATAGGCTGCAACTGCCTAAAACCGACCAAAAGATGGGGGAACTTTCGGGCGGACAGCAGAAAAAGGCAGCCTTGGCGCGGGTTTTGGTGGAGGGGGCAGACCTGCTGTTGATGGACGAGCCAACCAATCATTTGGATATGGAAATGACCGAATGGTTGGAAGATTTTCTCAAACGCCAGAACCTCGCCCTCTTGCTGGTAACCCACGACCGTACCTTTCTCGACAACGTATGCAGCAAGATTCTTGAGATAGACAACGCCCGTATCTATACCTACCAAGGAAACTACGCCTATTTCTTAGAAAAAAAGGCAGAGCGGGAAAGCATAGAACGCGCCGAGATAGAAAAAGCCAGAAACCTCTACCGCCGCGAATTGGAATGGATGCGCCGTATGCCCTCCGCCCGGGGCACCAAAGCCAAGGCACGTATCGACGCTTTCGATCAGCTTAAGGAAAAAGCCCTGAAACGCACCGACGGGCAAGTGCCGGAACTGAGCGTGGAAAGCCGCCGCTTAGGTAATAAGATATTGGAAGTGAACAACCTCTGCAAAAGTTTTGAGGGCGTTCCCTTAGTGAGTGATTTTTCGTACACCTTTAAGAAAGGCGAGAAGATAGGCATTGTAGGGCGCAACGGCATAGGTAAGTCCACGCTTCTGAATATGCTCACAGGCAGGCTCAGACCTGATGCAGGGCATATACAGGTAGGGCAGACCGTACAGTTCGGTTATTACACACAGGGAGGCCTGCCGCAACGCGAAGACAAGCGGGTCATAGACATTGTAAAAGAAGTGGCGGAAGTGGTAAAGATGCAAGACGGCAGCGAGATTTCCGCCTCCCAATTCCTGAATTATTTTCAGTTTGAACCCTCCACGCAGTACAACTATTTTTCCAACCTGAGCGGAGGGGAACGCCGCCGGCTCTACCTCCTGCGCACCCTGATGGAAAATCCCAATTTTCTGATATTAGACGAGCCAACCAACGACTTAGACGTCTATACCCTTATGCTCTTGGAAGATTTTCTGCTTCATTATCAAGGATGCCTGCTTATGGTGAGCCACGACCGTAGCTTCTTAGACCATATAGCCGACCACATCTTTGTGTTTGAAGGAGACGGCAAGATAAAGGATTGGTACGGCACCTATACCGAATACAAACGGCAGAAAGCCGAAAAAGAAAGGCAGGAAAAAGAAGAAGACAAAAGAGAAAAACGGCAAAGCGCACGGCAGGAAAGCCGTCAGTCTCCGGCATCCAAACCCAAAGCCACATTCAAACAACGCAAGGAATACGAAGAAATAAGTGCTAGGATTGCCGCCTTGGAAGAAGAAAAAAGGCAGTTGGACAGCGTTTTTTCGGGCAGCGAAACCGACCCGGTCAAGATAACGGAAGCCTCGCGCCGTATTGCCGAAATCCTGCCCGAACTGACGGACTTAGAAGACCGTTGGCTCGAACTGAGCGAAATAGTAGGGGAGTAATTATCGGGATAGCTCAATCAGCACCTTGCCGCTCTTATCGCACAGAATCGCCTTGCGGGCAGAGAATCTTTTGTAGGAAACCACATACTGAAAAGCTTGCAGCAACTGTGTCTCGATTTCCATCTTTTGGCATAAACGCAAGGTGGTTAAGCCCGCGCCGAATTTTATAAGCGATTTCTTTTGAGGCGTATATTCTATCGGAGCATGGTATGAATTGCAGCCCAAATTGCCGTACACCGTCTTTTGAGAAGAATTGAAAATCAAAAAGATTTCGCTATCCTCATCCTCCAGATCCGTTTCATTTACCTTGACAACCGTCCATTTGCCGTCTAAGGGCATCATACGCGCCAATTTAAGCAGAATAGAACCGTCTTGCGCGAAAAGTATCAGTAAATCACCTTCATTTTCAGGGCTTTCAATATCATAAGAAGCCGTTTTTTGCAGCAAACTCAAAATATCGGATTCCAAATCCAATTGAGGGCAAGCAGTCCGCGTAGATGCCACCGCCTCCATCTTCAGGCTTCGCTTTGCCGTATTGATGCGGAAACTGCCGTTTATATAATTGCAGCCGGCAAAGCCGCTCAAGGCTTTTTTTAGTCCGTTAAAGTTTATATAAACAATATCTTCAGCGGCATCCACCCTTACACCCTGCATCTCCACTACTTGCCACGCACCCTCCACGCTCCGCCCCAAAGAACGTTTTTCCTCGCCGGCAAAAGCTTGTGAGTCAGCCCACAGCCATAATAAAACCAAAGATAGGGGGATTAGTTTTTTCATAATTCAGCCATCTTTAGGATATGTAAAGATAGTATTTTTACCGAAGGTTTTAAGGGAACTTACTCTAATTTGAAAATAAAAAAGCAGTTAGCGCGGATTCACCTCCTGTTTTTCCGCCAAGCCTGTCGTATCTATGTATTCTCCCGTAAGCAACAGATTCTTAACGGAAAGAAGTATGGTGGCTAAAGGCTTATTGGTGGCTGTTTCTATCTTTCTCCGGGGGTAAAAGTATTCCG
>JAFLTI010000025.1 GCA_022510485.1 Lentimicrobiaceae bacterium
CGTGTCGAGGAGTTGTCCGACGGCAATGCGGCACTGATAGCGTGGAGGAGTTAAGGCAATGCACAAGTTGTTTCTGGCTCGTCGAAGCCAAAGCAAACTTTGTCTCTGCCGAAACAGAAACCCTAAGCCGGACAGGTTCGGCTTTTGCTCTCGATTTTCGTACTTTTAGCTACGCTGCGCTTCGCTGAAGATATGGCATCTCGGCAAAAGCCAGCCACGTTTACGTGGCTGGCTTAGGGTTTCTGGCTCGTCGAAGCCAAAGTGAACTTTGTCTCTGCCGAAACAGAAACCCTAAGCCGGACAAGTTCGGCTTTTGCACTCGATTTTCGTATCTTTGCCCCATGTTATTTAGCAGCCGAAATATTTCTATTGAAAAGAAAATGAAGCATTTGATTTTAGCCTTGGCACTCTTGCCTTGTACGGTAACGGTGGCACAGGAATCTTTCCGCATCTTGGACTACTCCCCTGCTCCGGGGCAATTTGTAGACTACACGCAATTTCTTTATCCGGGGCAAGCGGCATCGGAACTTACACCTCAACAGGTCTGCCATAGGTTGGATTCGCTCTACAGGGAATCGGATTTTACCTACATCACTTCCTTGGGCGGTTTCGGGGGCAGCATCACGATAGCTCTCAACAAGCCCATTCCCAACCGGGAGGGCAACGATTTTAAGGTGCTTGGAAACGCCTTTTACAATCCTGCCTATACGCCTCAGTTGAGCGATACGCCGGGGGGGAGTTCCGAACCGGGCATTATTTGGGTGAGCCAAGACAAAAACGGCAACGGCATTGCCGACGACCCTTGGTACGAGATTGCCGGAAGCGAACACCACAATCCGCAAACCATAGCAGATTACGCCCTTACCTACTACTTCAACGCTGAAAAGCCCGATGCCGATATAGCCTATCGGAGCAACACGGGCGACACCGGATATATTTTCCGCATCTCCGCCCATACGCAAGCCTCTTATTTTCCGCTTTGGCTATCGACAGACAGCCTTACTTTCGTGGGTCGAAGGCTGCCGCCCAACGCCCGGCAGGTTGAAATCAACGGCAGCCTTATGTGGCTGATGAGCTGCTTTGCCTACGGTTATGCCGACAACCACCCCAACAACACGCCCGAATGTGGCATCGACATAGACCTTGCTGTGGATAAAGACGGTAATCCCGTGCATTTGGAGCAGATTGACTTTATCAAGGTGGTGTGCGCCACCAACCAGCAGCCGGCATTGAGTATCGGCGAAATCTCCACCGAATTTGCAGGTATTCTGTCGCTGCATACGTCGCAAACGGGATTGCTGCCTGTAGATGAAAGCGAGGCGGGATTGGAGGTTTTTCCCAATCCGTGCAAAGACAGAATCCGCCTAAGGCTGCCTGCTCAGGCAAAAGCGGCAGCGCTCAGGGTGTTTGACCTTTACGGAAGATGCCTGCTGCAAGTTTCCGTACCTGCCGGACAGACCCAGTTCGAGTTAAATACCGAAAGCTGGAAATCGGGCGTTTATCTGCTTCGTTTTGCCGAAAAGTCGGTTAGGTTGGTAAAATTGTAGAACGTGGTAACAAAAGAGAACCGGCGCGATATCGTTCTGCGCGGTGTAAGGGTAAATAACCTAAAGAATATAGATGTGAGTTTTCCTGCCGGAAAACTTATCGTTGTTACCGGGCTGTCGGGCTCCGGCAAATCGTCTTTGGTATTCGACACCCTCTATGCCGAAGGGCAGCGCCGTTATGTGGAAAGCCTCAGTGCCTACGCCCGCCAGTTTTTGGGGCGTATGAACAAACCCGAAGTGGACTTTGTAGACGGCATCTCCCCTGCCATCGCCATAGAGCAGAAAACGCTCAATTCCAATCCGCGTTCCACCGTTGGCACGATTACCGAGATATACGAATACCTTAAACTACTCTTTGCGCGTATCGGCAAAATCTATTCGCCTGTTTCGGGCTGCGAGGTAAAACGCCATTCGGTGGCGAATGTGGCGGATTTTGCCGTAACCTTGCCCGAGGGCAGCAAGCTGTATGTGCTTTCGCCTATCTGTATCCGCGAAGGCGTAAGCGTTCCCCAATACTTGGAACTGATAGAAAAAATGGGGTTCAGCCGTTTGTATCAGGCAGATCCCGATAACGCTGCCCGCTCTAAAATCGTGGAGATTTCGGAATGTGGCGAAAAAACCGATTTACACGGACTTTACCTTTTGGTTGACCGTTTGGTGGTGCGTTCCGAGGAATCGCCGGGTGCCTTGTATTCGCGTATCTTCGATTCGGTGCAGACTGCCTTTAACGAGGGCGAGGGTCGCTGTTATCTGGAGTATCTCAGCCCCGATGGGAACTCCCGCCTGCTTGAATTTTCCAATAAGTTAGAAGCCGACGGTATGAGCTTTGTAAAGCCCAGCCCCAATTTCTTCAGCTTTAACAATCCTTACGGCGCCTGCAAATGTTGCGGCGGTATAGGCACCATAGACGGCATCAGCGAAGAATTGGTTATTCCCGACACTTCCCTTTCGCTCTACCAAGATGCGGTGGCTTGCTGGCGGGGCGAAAAAATGAGCGAGTGGAAAAAAGAATTCATTCGCCATGCCGAGGCGGAGAACTTTCCCATACACCGCCCCTACAAGGCTCTTTCGGAAAAAGAGAAACACCTGCTCTGGCATGGCAACAAGCACGTAAAGGGCATTTACGACTGCTTTAAGTTTATCGAAAAAAATTCCTACAAGATACAGTACCGGGTAATGGCTTCGCGTTACCGGGGCATTACCGCCTGCCCCGAATGTCACGGTTCACGCCTGCGCCCCGACACCGACTACGTTAAGATAGACGGCAAAAGCATTTCCGATTTGGTGCGTATGCAGGTGGGCGACTTGGCTGCGTTTTTTAAGAACATTCATCTTACGGCGCATCAAAAGGCCATTGCCGCACGCACGCTTAAAGAAATAGAAAACCGATTGGCTTATTTGCAGAACGTGGGGCTTTCCTACCTCACGCTCGACCGCCGTTCTTCCACGCTGTCGGGCGGCGAGGGGCAGCGGATACACCTTGCCAACTCGCTCGGCAGCGCCTTGGTGGGTTCCCTCTATATCTTGGATGAGCCAAGCATAGGGCTGCACCCGCGCGATACCGAACACCTGATAGCGGTTATAAAGCAACTGCGCGATTTGGGAAATACGGTAATTGTGGTGGAACACGACGAGGCGATGATGCTTGCCGCCGATTATATCGTTGATGTGGGACCGCAGGCGGGACGCTTCGGGGGTGAAATCGTGTTTGCCGGAACGCCCGAAGAACTGATGAAAAAGGGCGACAGCCTAACCGCCCGATATTTACGGGGGGAACTGTGTATTCCCATACCTCCGTGCCGCCGGGGCTGGAGCCGCAGCATACGTTTGTGCGGCGCGCACTGCAACAACCTTAAAGATGTTGATGTTACCATTCCTCTCAACGTAATGACGGTGGTTACCGGCGTGAGCGGTTCGGGCAAGACCTCGCTTATCCGCCAAACGCTTTTTCCTGCCCTGCAACGGCTTACCGGTGCTTATTCGGGTGGGGAGAACCTGCGCTATACCAAAATAGAGGGCGATTATAAATGCTTGCAGGCGGTTGAATTAGTAGACCAAAATCCTATCGGGCGTTCCAGCCGTTCCAATCCTGCCACCTACCTCAAGGCTTTTGACGATATCCGCGACCTGTTCGCTTCCCAGCCTTTGGCTAAAAAACGGCTTTTCTCTCCCGGTTATTTTTCGTTTAACGTGCAGGGCGGTCGCTGCGAAACCTGTCAGGGCGAGGGTACCATCAAGGTGGAGATGCAGTTTATGGCAGACCTCTTTTTGGAATGTGACCAATGTCACGGCAAGCGGTTCAAAGACGAGGTGCTGGAAATAAAATACCGGGACAAGAACATTGCCGATGTGTTGGAAATGTCTATAGACGAAGCCTTGGAATTCTTTTCTGCCGATTTGAACGATGCCTGTGTAAGGCGGCTGTGTTCCAAATTGCAGGTGCTGCAAGACGTGGGCTTGGGCTATCTGCATCTGGGTCAGTCTTCGAGCAGTCTTTCGGGCGGAGAGGCGCAAAGGGTAAAACTCGCCTATTTTCTATGCCGGGGCAATGCCGAAGAAAAGGGGCATACCCTCTTTATCTTTGACGAACCCACCACCGGTCTGCACTTTCACGATATACGCAAATTGCAGATAGCATTCGATGCCTTGATTGAACGCGGGCATACGGTGCTGGTGATAGAGCATCAGCCGGATGTGGTCAAGTTGGCGGATTGGATTATCGACGTGGGACCCGAAGGCGGGGCAAAGGGCGGACATATCGTATTTGAAGGCACGCCCGAAGATTTGATTAAGGTAAAGGAATCCTATACGGGGCGTTTTTTGAAAGAAAAGATTTCCTTGCCCTCGGCAGGTTTGCCCAAGGGCGGAAACGGAGCCAAGACGAAGCCCAAAGCCTCAAAGAAAAAGTAAAAATGGAAATAAAGCAGAACTTTCCGTTACAGAAGTACAATACTTTCGGTTTGGATATAGACTGCGCCTACTATGCCGAAGTGGAATCCAAAGAAGACTTGCTGCAACTTATGGCAGACGAAAGCCTTGGCGCATTGCCGAAATTTTGGCTCGGAGGAGGCAGCAACACTTTGTTTTTGGGTGATTTTCCGGGCTTGGTTATCCGCTTGACGAACAAAAAAACCGAAGTGCTGAGCCAAGACTCGATTTCGGTAAGGCTGCGCGCGGAAGCCGGCGAGATATGGAGCGATTTGGTAAAGAAAACCGTGCAGCAGGGCTGGTGGGGTTTGGAGAACCTTACGGATATTCCCGGCAGCGTGGGCGGCGCGGCAGTGCAGAATATGGGGGCTTACGGGGCGGAGATAGCCGACTGTGTGGAAAGTGTGGAGGTGTTTGACACCGAAACCTGCCGTTTTTACGAAATTCCGCAAAAAGAATGTGGCTACGCCTACCGCGAAAGCCGCTTCAAACGTCAGGATAAAATAGTGGTTTGGTCGGTAATATTGCGTTTGAGCAAGTTGGCGAATCCCAAGATAGCGTACGCGGGCATTGCCCAACTCCTGCCTGAAGGCAAGGAAAACGACCTTGGCTCCATTGCCAAGGCGGTGGCGAGCCTGCGCGAACAGAAGCTGCCCGATTTGAAGCAGCTGGGCTGCGCGGGCAGTTTCTTTACCAATCCGGTAGTTGACGAAAGCCTGTATAACGAACTCAAGGCCTCCTATCCCGACCTTCCGGCTCACAAGACCTCCGAGGGTTTCAAGCTTTCGGCGGCTTGGCTCATAGACCAGTGCGGCTGGAAAGGCTATCAGGAGGGCGATGCGGGCGTTTACCAAAAGCAGGCTTTGGTTTTGGTGAACCACGGTTCCGCCACAGGAGAGGAAATATGGAATCTTGCCATACGCATCAAAAACAGCGTGGCGCAAAAATTCAAAGTGGAGATAAATCCTGAAGTATGCGTGGTAGGCGAGCACTGTCAGGATTTGGAGCTGCGATACAGGAAGATTTTGGATGTGATGTACCACAGTCTTCCCATGTTTCACCGTATCGGGGCGGCTGCATACAAGCCCAACTTAAAGAACACCGAACAGATGATGGACGCCTTGGGACATCCTTACCGTAAGTTCAGGAGCATACACGTAGCCGGCACCAACGGAAAGGGTTCCTGCTCCCACCTGCTGGCTTCCGTTTTTCAGGCAGCCGGCTACAAAACCGGGCTTTACACCTCGCCTCACCTGCGCGATTTCAGGGAACGTATCCGCATTAACGGACAGATGATAAGCAAACCTGCCGTAGTGGAATTTTACGAAAGGAACCAAGAGATGTTCCGCTCGGTTCAGGCTTCGTTTTTTGAAATGACAGTGGCTATGGCTTTTGATTATTTTGCCAAGGAAGAAGTGGATATAGCCATTATCGAAGTGGGTATGGGCGGCAGGTTGGATTCCACCAACGTGATTACGCCCTGCCTGAGCCTTATCACCAACATCAGTTTTGACCACATGCAGTTTTTGGGCGATACCCTGCCTAAAATCGCCGCCGAAAAAGCCGGCATCATCAAGGAGGGCGTGCCGGTGGTCATCAGCGAAAGCCAAGCGTCGGTCAATTCTGTGTTCAGCCGTTTTGCCCAAGAAAAAAACGCGCCTATACTGTTTGCCGATTCGGCATTTTCGTTGCAGAACATACGCAACGAAAGGGAATCGTTTTCTTTTGACCTGCTCAAATACGGACAGCCTTATCTGGAAAACCTTTGCTGCGATATTGCCGGAGACCGCTACGAATGTAAGAACATTTCCGGGGTTATGGCGGCATTGGATATACTGCAACAGCAATTCAATCTGCCGCAGACAGCCATTCGCCAAGGCATAGCCCATGCTGCCCAAAGCACAGGGTTTATGGGGCGTTGGCAATGCTTAGACACAAATCCCCTTGTGTATTGCGATACAGGGCATAACGAAGCCGGCATCCGTTTGGTGTTGCAGCAGATTTCTAAAATGGAATACAAAAAGCTGCATATCGTATGGGGTATGGTAAAAGACAAAGACATCGGCACTATACTGTCGCTCCTGCCCGCTTCTGCCGCTTATTATTTCTGCAAGGCACCCCAAGAACGCGCCTTGCCTGTACAGGATCTGCTTGAAGCCGCACAACAGCACGGTCTAAATGGAAAAGCTTACGATTCGGTGCCGCAGGCATTGGAAGCCGCCAAAAAGCAGGCAGACAAAGACGATCTGATTTATGTAGGGGGCAGCACTTTTGTGGTTGCCGAAATTTGCTGAGCGTGGTTTTCCGCTTTTTGTTGATAACTTCTGCCCTCGGTATGAAAAAGTGCCGGATAAAACCCCTATTTTTGAACCCCGGTATGAAATGGAAAACAAACATCCGGAAAACGAAGGCTCCCGTATCGGGTTTATCTTCGTTTTTTTTGGCGGCGACCTTTTTCAAGGCCGCTTTTTTTTTGCCGGATTTTCCGTAATGCCGCACCCTCTTTTGCATAACAGTTAACCTCATACTCATGAAAAACAAAAACCTCATTTCCATTACCGACTTCAACAAAGAAGAGCAGCTGCACGTGCTCGACGTGGCGGAAGATTTTGAAAGGAATCCCCACCAACGCATTTTGGCAGACAAAGTGGTGGCGACCCTCTTTTTTGAACCCTCCACCCGCACTCGCCTCAGTTTTGAAAGTGCGGCAAACCAATTGGGCGCACGTATCATCGGCTTTTCGGATGCCGCCAGCAGCAGCACTTCCAAAGGAGAATCGCTTAAAGACACCATTCTTATGGTAAGCAATTACGCCGACCTGATTGTGATGCGCCATCCCAAGGAAGGCAGTTCCCGCTACGCTTCCGAAGTGGCGGGCGTGCCGGTAATCAATGCCGGAGACGGTGCCAACCAGCACCCCACCCAATGCCTGCTCGACCTGTATTCTATCCGCAAGACACAAGGCAAGCTGGACAATCTCAACATAGCTTTCGTGGGCGACCTCAAATACGGCAGAACCGTTCACTCGCTTACGCAGGCTTTGTGCAACTTCAACTGCACTTTTCATCTGGTATCTCCCGTAGAACTGAAACTGCCCAGCTACGTAAAGCAGACCATCAAGGATAAAAAACTCGAATACCACCAATATACCGAACTTGCCGACGTGATTCCCTTTGCCGACATCATCTATATGACCCGCGTTCAAAGGGAACGCTTTGCCGACCTGATGGAATACGAAAAGGTTAAGAACGCCTATATCCTCAACAAAGCCATGCTGCAAGGCTGCAAAGACAGTATGAAGATTCTGCACCCCCTGCCCCGTGTCAACGAAATCGCCACCGATGTAGACGACACGCCTTATGCCTACTATTTTCAGCAAGCCAAGAACGGCGTATTCGTACGTCAGGCGCTTATGTCGCTTATCTTGGGGGCAAAACAATAACAATATCGTATCACGCTAAAAACATTCCGAAATTATGGTTAAAACAGAATTAATCGTTTCCGCGCTCGAAAACGGAACCGTTATCGATCATATCGACGCCACCCAAGTATTCAGGGTAATGCAATTGCTCAATCTGAACCAAAGCAGCGAAACCGTTTATATGGGTTCCAACTTAGAGAGCAAGAAGTTGGGCAAGAAAGGCATCATCAAGGTAGCCAACCGCTTTTTCGCTCCCGAAGAAATCAACAAGGTGGCTTTAGTAAGCCCCAACGCCACCATTATCGAAATCAAGAATTTTGAAGTGGTGGGCAAGACCAAGGTAAGCCTGCCCGACAAGGTAAAGGGAATTGTAAAATGTATGAACCCCAACTGCATTACCAACCACGAAGCCATACAGACCGACTTTACGGTGATGCAGGGCGAGGGCGGCACCAAACTCAAATGCCGCTACTGCGAAAAATTTACTACAGGCGAAAATATCGCTTTTAAGTAAGCGATTCAGAATGGCTGGTCTCTTGCTGTGGAGCTTCTACAGCAAAGAGGCTGGCACTGATGGTTGCTTCCGCAGCCATTCTGTAAACGGGCGCAGGTTCCGCCACCAATATTGCGGCAGGAGTCTGCGCCTGTTTTGTTTCTTTTACCTGCGGTTGCGGTACGGCATCGGGTAAAGGCGTGCGGTAGCCTTTCTTAGACTGTTTCTCGATATAGGGAATCACGCGGTTCTTGTAGGCGTTTTCCGAAGCTATCTGTTCGGCGGCTTTGATAGACTGGTCCATGCCTTCGCCCCAAGATTCCTCGTTTACCATAGCGGCAACCTTGTAGAGCTTCTTGCCCTTTTGGTGCATGGTTCCTATTACCTGAAAGTGTATCTTAAGGCGTTCTTTCTGCCCCCAGTCTATAAGTTTGCTCTTGTAGTTCCACTCCCGGCTCTCGATTTCGTCCATATCGATATGCAGGGCAATGACCCTACGAAGCAAAATCTTTTCGGTAAAGCGGTAGCCCCTGTCGAGAAATACCGCCCCTATCAAGGCTTCCAGCGCATTGCCGTCTACCGACTTGAACCCGCCCGACTTGGTGTCTATGTTGAGCAGTTCGTGCAAGCCCATCTTGAGCGCCACTTTGTTCAGCGTAGCACGGCTCACCATCTTGGAGCGCATTTCGGTAAGGAATCCTTCGTCTTTATTGGGATAACGCTTAAACAGGTAATGCGCCACAGCGGTGCTTATTACCGAATCGCCCAAATATTCAAGCCTTTCGTTATTGCTTTTCAAAGAACCCGACACACGCGAAACCGAGCGGTGCATAAACGCCAGCCGGTACAAAAAAATATTCCCGGGATAAAACCCAAGAATATTTTTCATGGCCTTGTATAGCTTCTTGTCTTTTGCAAAGCAGAAAGCAACAAATCCAAACATAGAAAACCTCGTGGTTTTACGAATTATTCTTCGTATTTTCTAAACGCCATCGAAACATTGTGTCCGCCAAAGCCGAAAGTATTGCTCAAGGCTAAACCCACACGGCGTTTCTGCGGTGTTCCGAAAGTATAATTGATCTTGTTGTCCAGCTCGGGATCTTCGGTAAAATGGTTAATGGTGGGAGGAATGATGTCATTCTTTACCGCCATTGCCGTAGCAATCGCCTCGATGGCTCCTGCCGCGCCCAAAAGGTGACCCGTGCAGGACTTGGTGCTGCTGATATTTACCTTATAGGCATCTTCGCCCATAAAACGCTTTATACCGAGCACTTCGGCTATATCTCCTGCAGGAGTTGAGGTGCCGTGCGTATTGATATAATCTACTTCTTTGGGAGCGCAGTGGGAATCTTCCAAGGCAAGGAGCATTGCCCTTGCCACACTGATACCTTCCGGTTGGGGGGCGGTCATGTGATAAGCGTCGGCGGTAAGACCCGCTCCTACGATTTCAGCATAAATCTTGGCGCCCCGGGCTTTGGCGTGTTCCAATTCTTCTATTACCAAACCGCCCGCACCTTCGCCCAACACAAAACCGTCGCGGTCTTTGTCGAAAGGACGGGATGCCGTTTTGGGATCATCGTTGCGCGTGGAGAGGGCGTGCATAGAGTTGAACCCGCCTATGCCGGCAGGCGTAACGGCTGCTTCCGAACCACCGCAGATAAAAGCGTCTGCCTTACCCAGACGAACATACAGGTAAGCTTCTGCCAAAGCGTTGGCAGAGGAGGCGCAAGCCGATACGGTAGCGAAGTTGGGGCCTTTGAGTCCGTTGCGGATACTGATATGGCCTGCCGCGATGTCGGCAATCATCTTGGGAATGAAAAACGGATTGAATCGGGGAGTGCCGTCGCCTTTGGCAAAATCGGAAACTTCGTGGTAGAGGCTTATCAAGCCGCCTATACCCGAAGCCCAAATAACACCCACCCGGTCTTTGTCTAATTTCGGGTCCTCCAGAATACCCGAATCGGCTAAGGCTTCATCCGAAGCCACAATGCCATATTGTGAAAAGAAGTCGTGTTTGCGGGCTTCCTTACGATCCATAAAATTATTGATGTCGAAATCTTTTATTTCGCAAGCGAACTGGGTTTTGAAAAGACTCGCATCGAAACGGGTAATGGGCGCGGCGCCGCTGGTGCCTGCCAAAAGGGCATTCCAATAGTCATTGAGATTGTTGCCTATCGGTGTAAGAGCCCCCATCCCGGTAATAACCACTCTCTTTAATTCCATACAACTAAAGGTATTATCCACAGCTCTCTCGAGCCGTCTTTTTTTTAAGCATAAAAGGCGGAAAACAATGGTGTTGCTTCCCGCCTCTTCCTTGATATTATTGCAAGAACAGAATCTTACTTCTTGTTCTCTTCAATATATTTGATCGCATCACCAACGGTGGCAATCTTTTCGGCTTGGTCATCGGGAATGGAGATACCGAACTTCTTTTCGAATTCCATAATCAATTCTACAGTATCCAATGAATCGGCGCCCAAATCGTTGGTGAAGTTTGCTTCGGGCGTAACTTCCTTTTCGTCTACACCAAGCTTGTCAACGATGATAGCTTTTACATCATTTGCAATTTCTGACATGATCTCTTATTTTTTGTTGGTTAAACTTGGTGCAAAGGAACAAAATTTTTGTGACTTTTACAAATTTTACAAGCGATTTTATCCACTTGTTATTAACATACAATCAATAAATTAACATATATAAAGCGAAAGGGGTTTTCCGTTTGGAAAACCCCTTTCGCTTTATCTTCAAAATATCGGACTGCCGGACTTACGCCTGCAATCTGTTTACTTGCAACATTACTTCCGACTTGAGATTGCCGGCTTTGTTCTTGTGGATGATGTGGCGTTTTGCCAAACGGTCTATCATCGAAACCATCTTGCTCATCTTTTCAGCCGCTTCCGCTTTGTTGGTAATGGCGCGGAATTCTTTCAAGGCATTACGCATGGTTTTGGCGTAATAACGGTTGTGTTCGTATTTGGTAGCCGACGAACGGATACGTTTTGCAGCTGATTTGTGATTTGCCATTTCTATTTCAAATTTTGGTAGCCCGTAGGGGATTCGAACCCCTGATTTCAAGGATGAAAACCTTGCGTCCTAGGCCAACTAGACGAACGGGCCGGCGATACATCTTTCGGTTTGTTGGCGAAAGAGGGTGCAAAGATACATCTTTTTTGATACCTGCAAAAATTTTTTTGCATTTTTTTTGCATCAAGCCTCGCAGTCAACCGAAATAATTTGATTTACAACAAATTATTTTTACAACAAAATCTTTCCTTACCTATTTATTGGCGGCAAAAGCGAGAATCACGCCCAGCACAATACCGAGAAATGCGGCAAAGAGCACTTGGTATTCGCCCGGCAACATAAAGGTTACCGTATGTGCCGGAATCCAAAAGAAAGGTATCGTTTTCTTGAATACGAAAGACCACTGCGCCTTCCAGTTCAAGCCCGCCATAATGTCGCCCACCCGCATGGGCGTGCAGAATGCCCGCAGGCTGCCGCCGCAATTCATAATATGGGTATCGGTAATCTTATGCAGGGTCATGAATACCGGAGCGAAAGCCGTGTTCTGCAACAAAGAAATAGAAAACGCTCCTATTAATTTGTACCAACTCACACCGCCTTTCATCGCTTCTACAATCTTGCCGTCGGCACTGCAAATGTAATCGGCAAGAGGCGGCGTTCCGGCTCCGAAAATACGCATAGCCATTACAATCCACGCACCCAAAAAGAACCACACCACCATACGCGGCACTACCCCGAAAGTCTTGAGGTCTGCATACGAACCGGTACGGATCCGCAAGGCTATTACCTCTCCTATCGTAGAGAGCACGGCAAACTTGATGCCGCCTAAAAACACGGCGTGGCGTGCATTAAAATCATGATACGCCGCATAGAGCGGTTGCGAGAGGAAGAATGGCAGGAACAATGCCACTATCAACAGACACAACAGTAAGTCCCGACCGGTAAATTTCATTCTCTTACCTGCTTTTTTCGATACGAATCCGGGCATCTACCGCCACTACGCCTTTGGCGTTGCCCAACAGGGGATTTATATCCATTTCCTGAATTTCGGGTGCTACCGCCACCAGCTTGGAGAGGGATTCCACCACGCGGGCAAAGGCATCGATATTCACCCCTTCCTGTCCGCGCACGCCTTGCAGCATCTTATAACCTTTAAGCCTCTCTATCATAGTTTTTGCCGTGTCGGCAGTAATGGGCGCCAATCCCGATTTTACGTCTTTGAGCACTTCGATAAAGATACCGCCCAAACCGCACAGAATCATGTGTCCGAACTTGGGTTCGTATTTTACCCCGGCAAAGATTTCCATACCCGAAAGCATAGGCTGCATCAGAATGGCGGTGGTATCCTTTATCTTTATCATACGTTCAAATTCGGCACTAACCGTAGCGGCATCCTTTACATTCAAGACCACGCCGCCTACATCCGATTTATGCACGGGTCCAACCACCTTCATTACCAAAGGATAGCCTAACTTTTGGGCGGAAGCCACCGCGTCCTGTGCAGTGGTAACCACCGCTTCGCCTGCACGGGGAACGCCGCAGGAATCCAGCAGAATCTGTATCTGGTCCGGGGCGAGATAGCCGTCGGGATTATTGTCTATCACCTTGCGGATAGCCGTTTTGTCAACACCGCTCAGGTCAATGCAGTCGTTTTCGGGCTTGGGCGTATAGAATACCCTGCCCAAAGCGGAACCGAACACTACCTCATCGGCAAAATTCACATGGTTCTTGCTCAAAAACTCCTCGATTTCTTCCCTTGCGGTAACTACCGCCGGCAATACGGGATAGATAGGCTTCTTTGAGGTCTTCATCTTTTCGTCAAGCAGGCGGTAAACATCAAAGATGCGTACCAAGCCGGGCGTTCCGAAAATTACCACCATAGCGTCTATCTCTTCAAAATCGTTGTTGCAGGCATCAATAATAAGACCTAAATGTTCGGCAGTTCCCGTAGCCAAAAAGTCGATGGGGTTCGCCACCGAAGAACCGGGGAACAATTTTTCTTTGAGGCTCTGCCCTTTGGCAGGATCAATCTTGGGGATATTCAGACCCGCCTTGGATAGCGCGTCGGTAAGCATTACCGCCGGTCCGCCGGCATGGGTAATGATAGCTATATTCTTGCCTTTCAGTTCGGGCAATTGAAAGATAGCCGCCACCGTCATCAAGTCCTGACGTCCATAGCAACGCACAATACCGGCTTTGCGGAAAAGGGCGTCTACCGCCACATCCGAAGATGCCAAAGCCCCCGTATGCGAAGAAGCGGCGCGGCTTCCCGCTTCGGAAGAACCTGCCTTTACAGCGGCGATACGGCAACCTTTCCCGATAAGGGAGCGGGCGTGTTTGAGCAATTTCTGCGGGTTGCGGATATTTTCGATATACAGCAACTTTACCGGCGCGCTGGTTGCGGGATCATAGGTTTCGTCTAAATGTTCAAGAATCTCTTCCACTCCCAGCTGCGCGGAATTGCCTACGGCAAAGATATTGGCAAAACGCAAGCCTGCCGGTATAGCCGATTCGAGGATAAACACGCCAGTAGCCCCGCTGCCGGTAATAAAATCGCAGCCGTGGGGGTCGTATTCGGGAATAGGCGTAGAAAAGATGCTGTGGTGATAGGCGGTAAGCATACCGGTACAGTTGGGACCAATCAACGCCGCCCCTGCCTTGTTGCAGTAATCTACAATCTGGTCTTCGAGCACCTTGCCTTCGTGGCTTTCTTCGCCAAAGCCTGCCGAAATAATAATGATAGCCTTGGTGTTCTTTTCTTCGGTAAGCACCTTTACCGCTTCGGGAGCGAACTTGGCGGCAACGGCTATCACCGCCAGATCCACCTGCGGCAGGTCGCGCACATTGCGGTAGCACGGCAAGCCTTGAATCGTATCTGCCTTAGGATTGACGGTATAAACCGGACCGTTGAACTTTCCGTCTACTATGTGTTTTACGATTTTTCCGCCCGGTTTGGAGGTATCGTCGGATGCCCCGACCACCACAATCGACTTGGGCTTGAAAAGTTGTTCTGCTATCATGGCTGCAATTCTTTTGAAGCTTGAACCGAAATTATGCGTAAATCCTTGCGCTTATTTCTCCCCTGTGCAACATATAGGCGTTCATCGCCAAGGCTTTCATTTCATCTTCGCCGGGATATACGAACACAGGAGCGATAAACGATACCCTTTCCTTGATGCCTTCCACAAAGTCTTTACCTCGGGCGATACCGCCGGTAATCAAAATCGCATCTACCTTGCCCTTCAATACCGTAGCCTGCGCTCCCACTTCCTTGGAAACCTGATAAATCATTGCCTGTTCAATCAATGCCGCCTTTTCGTCGCCTGCCTTTACGCGCAGTTCCACTTCGTAGGCATCGTTGGTGCCCAAGTAGGCTACATAGCCGCCCTGTCCGCACACCATTTTGCGAAGCTGTGCCTGCGTGTATTTGCCGCTGAAGCAGGCATCGATAAGTTCGCCGCAAGGCAGACTGCCGCTGCGCTCGGGGCTGAACGCGCCGTTTCCGTCCAAGCAGTTGTCTACATCTACCGCCAAACCCTTGCGGTGCGAGGCTACACTGATACCGCCGCCCAAATGCACTACAATAAGGTTCAAATCTTCGTATTTCTTGCCGTGTTCTTTGGCATAGGTACGGGCAATGGCTTTCTGATTCAAGGCGTGGAACACCGAAACGCGGTTGAATGCCGGATGTCCGGTAATACGTGCCACGTCATCCAATTCGTCTACTACCACAGGGTCGGCGATATAGGCTTTTGCCTTGCCGCTCATCTGCGCCAAATCGGAGGCGATCAGACCGCCCAAGTTGCTGGCGTGCTTTCCGGTTACACCGGCACGGAGGTCTCTTTTCAAGGCTTCGTTCACTTCGTAGATACCCGAAGCCACCGGTTTTACCAAACCGCCGCGACCTACCACATAGTCGAAGTCCGACAAATCCATCTTGGCTTCGTCTTTAATAACATTGATAATCATATCGCGACGAAAAGCGAATTGGTCGGCGATTTCGGCATAGGGCGCCAATTCTTCGGCACTATGCTTGATGTTTTTCTGAAAAACATTGTTTTCGTCAACAAAAACAGCGATTTTGGTTGAAGTAGAACCGGGATTCACGGTCAATACCTTTACAGAGGCCATGTGTTTTATATGGGTTTTAAGGTTAAAAATTCGGGAACAAAAGGGCGTAGCGCCCACACAGGCGGCAAAGGTAATCGGTTTACGGCAGTTTTACAAACTATATATTATCCTCCTGCTCATAATAGTAAGAGTAAGTTCAACTCCTGCCATCTCCAACTTACGTCAAACAGCCCGCACTTCATAGTTCTGATAGAAGCGAATCGAAAATCTTATGAATTTCTATCTTTTATTTGGCAATAATGGTTCCGCCCATTGCGGAATGGCATCCACATATATTTTGGCAACGTGCCCATCCACCAACCTAAATTGAAGTTTGGCATCTCCGCCATCTACCGAGTTATCGTACACATATAATCTGTCTACCAACGAAGCCACCGTACTACAATTCTCGATAGACTTATAATATCGTGAAATTATTTTCGTTATGGGAACATCGTGCCCACCTTTCATTACTCGTTCAGCAATTCTTGCCGCATTGATAGACGGATGCGCCGTGGCTATAAAAAACAATCGAACAAAAAAACCTACCTGCTTGGCTCTAACAACAAAGTCTATTTTATCTTCAGCGGAAAATACGGTTTCAAACACAAAATTTTTTTTGTCGCGCAAACACTCCTCTCTAAGTGAGGCACAATAATTTGCAGCTTTCAATACGGCTTCTTGCGAATTCCAGTCTCCAAACTTTTCCTTAGCCACTTCATCCGGGTTGATATATATGGTACCCTCTGCCCATTCGTGGTGTAGAAACTTGCGCGTAACAGAGGTCTTTCCCGATCCATTCGGACCGGCAATGATAATCAATTCGGGTTTATAATCAGTTTTCAACATGTAAGGTTTCCTTTATTCGTTTTTCCCATTTGGCTTTCTTAACTGCTATGTTACGTACCATTTCTGCCAAATGCATTTCGGCTGCCTCCCGGTTGCCGATTACAGCCTCTTCAGCCACCTCTTTCATCAACTGACTCAACATCTCATCGCTCGGTTCCTCACCGGAAATAAACCGATAGGCGTTCATTTCTTCTTCCAACATTTTATCTATTGATTTGCAACAAAGATACTCTATCTTGTTCTTCCTGCAAATTTAAGTATTTATAACGATTATCTCCATAACGGATTCTTGGGGGATCCAAAACAAGTTTTGCTTCTGCGCCCGACTTTCCGTATCTTTGAGGCTGTAATTTTTTACTCATGCGTAAAAAGCGGATTTTCTTTTGGAGCGCGGTAGCGATAGCGGCATTGCTGGCTATGGGCACGCTTTGTTCCTGTTCAAATTCCAGAAACCTTTGCCCTGCCTACAACAGCCATTACAAAGTGGAACCGCTGCCCTACTGATTATGAAACGTCACGGCATCTTCCGCCTTGTGGTTGCAGGATTGCTTTTTCTGCAATCTGCCCTTGCCTTGCACGCCCAAGTGCTTGTGTACGAAGATTTCGTGCCGCCACGCGGGCATATCTACCAAAATGAACGCTTTATCTATGCCCAAATCCATACCGGAGGCTTTACCCTCGGCTACGAACAGGGCTTTCTGAATAAAAAATTTCATTATTCGGGCTGGAACGTAGAATTTTCCACCCAAATCAACCCCAAGACCAAGGCAGTTAACTGGTATGGGCAGGGGCGCAGCTACAAATACGGAATGCTCAACAGTTTCTGTATGTTGCGCGCCGGCTACGGCGGGCTTATAGTGTTGAGCGAAAAGCCCCATTGGGGCGGTGTGCAGGTTTCGCTCAGTTATCGGGGCGGTTTCTCGCTCGGATTGGCATTTCCCCAATATGTCTATGTATTGCAAGACACTTTGGGCACGCTTAAGCTTGAACGCATGAACGCCGATAATCCCAAACACTTGGATGTGGGCTATATCGTAAGGCGGAGCCATATCCTAAAGGGTTTTTCGGGACTACGCCCCTACCCCGGCATCTATGCCAAATTCGGAATGAATTTTGAGTTCGGAAAATCCGAAAAACTGAGCCATACCTTGGGCTTCGGCGCGATATACGATTTTTATTTTACCCGTATTCCGCTCCTGATGCACAAGAAAAATCCTTTCGGATTCTTAAACTTTTATATCGAATACAAATTCGGAATGCGCTATGGCTTACGTTAATCCGCAAATAGAACCCGGCTGGTTAGAAGTATTGCGGCCTCAATTCGAAGCCCCGTACTTTGCCGAATTGAAGCGTTTTTTGGTAGAAGAAAAACAGAGCCAAACCGTTTATCCTCCCGGTAAACTCATTTTCAACGCCTTTAACAGCACGCCTTTTGACAGCGTAAAAGTGGTGCTTATAGGGCAAGACCCCTACCATGAACCCGGACAAGCCGAAGGGCTTTGCTTTTCGGTTCCCGACGGCTGCCCTTTCCCTCCCTCTTTAGTAAATATCTTTAAGGAAATACAGCAAGACTTAGGTATTGATTTTCCCCGGAGCGGACATTTGGCAAAGTGGGCGCGCCAAGGCGTGTTTTTGCTCAATGCCACCCTCACCGTGCGAGCCCATCAAGCCGGCTCCCACCAAAAGAGAGGCTGGGAAACCTTTACCGATGCGGTTATCCGTTGCCTTTCCCAGCACAAAAACGGATTGGTGTTTCTGCTGTGGGGCAGTTTTGCCCAAGCCAAAGCAAGCCTTATCGATACCGGCAAGCACTATATCCTCAAAGCCGTACACCCCTCTCCGCTCTCAGCCTACCGGGGCTTTTTCGGATGCCGGCACTTTTCGCAAACCAACGCCATTCTGCAACAGCAAGGACTGGAACCCATCGACTGGAATCTAAACACTCCATAATACTATGAAAATAGCCATTGTGAACGGTCCTAACCTCAACCTTACCGGACATCGCCAAACCGAAATCTACGGAACCGAAACTTTTGAAAACTACATTCCCAAACTGCGTCAAATGTTTCCGCAGCACGAAATCGGTTATTTTCAAAGCAATGTCGAAGGCGAACTGATAAACGCCCTGCACAAGTGCAAGCAAGAAGGCTGTATGGTGCTGCTCAATGCCGGCGGTTATTCGCATACTTCGGTTGCCTTGCGCGATGCGGTGGCAGCCCTCGACCTGCCGGTTATCGAAATTCACATGAGTCAGGTGGCAGCCCGGGAAGAATTCAGGCGCACCTCCTTTATCGGCGCCGCGTGCGTTGGTTCGATTGCGGGATTCGGGCTTGATTCTTATCGGCTTGGTATCCTTGCCTTGGAAAGCCTCTCCGAGTAAAAGTTTACCATAATAAGTAATCTGCTTCGTTACGAGCGGTGGTTTGTTCGGTCATCTGAAACTAAACCGTAGGCAGGGAGGAGAAAACTTTGCGGCCTTTTATATGGTATTGCCAGAGAATACTATAATCAGAAACACCTACAAGGTCTTCCCTCTGGGGTAAGGCTTGGCGTTTGGCTTGGTTGGCTGCCTTCATACGGCGAAAGTCTTTGCGGGCGCGGAAAACGGCTTTGAAATTTTCTTTTTCTCCGTGCAGCAAGAACATCAAGGCGGCAAGAAAATCCAAGAAGACGCGCATAAAAAGCACCTTTCTGAGCCTTTTTTGCGGCAGGTTTTTGTAAAGCAGGCTCAAATTGTTTCGGAAATTAAGATAGGTCTTGTGCGCCGAAGTCTTGGGCAAGGTTCCGCCCCCCACGTGATACAGCACCGAAGAGGGTTCATACATAATCTTATAGCCCCTATTGCACATACGCCAGCAAAAATCTATTTCTTCCATGTGGGCAAAGAAATCGGCATCCAAGCCTCCGTATTGTAAATAAAGGTCGGCACGCACAAAGAGCGCGGCACCGGTAGCCCACAGCACTTGACAAGGCGTATCGTACTGCCCCGTATCGGTTTCTACCGTATCGAAAATACGCCCCCGGCAAAAAGGATAGCCCAGCTTGTCGATAAAGCCGCCCGCGGCACCGGCATATTCAAAACACTTTTTATCGTAATACGACAGCAGTTTGGGCTGGGCGGCGGCAATCGAGGAATCCGCCTCCATCGCAGCCACAACAGGCTCCACCCAATGGGGCGTAACCTCAATGTCGGAGTTGAGCAACACAAAGTATTTATAAGCCTCTCCGCCGGCAACAGCCTCTTTTTGTATCTGTTGCAAGGCAAGGTTGTAGCCTGAGGCAAAACCCTCGTTGCGGGCGTTGCGCACAATTTTTATCTGCGGAAAATTTTTCTGCATATACGCCAACGAGCCGTCGGTGGAGGCGTTGTCCGCCACAATCACGTCAACGCCCTCGCGGCAGGTGTGTTCCGCCACAATGGGAAAAAACTGTTCCAAAAATTTCTGTCCGTTCCAATTAAGGATTACCACGGCAGTTTTGGGAAAGGCTTGCATCATAACGCGAATGTACGGCTTTTTACCGTTCTGTGTATTTTTGCAGCGTTTTTTACAATATCACGAAGCCCATGCGATTGACTATCGTCTTGATTCTTTATCTTTTGGGACCGCTGCTGATTATTTGGCTATACGAACGGTTCAGGATTTTTTCTAAGATAGGTACCATTGTATTGGCATACGCCTTAGGCATCATTATGTCTTTGAGCGGACTTGTTTCCGAAGCCTCGCCCCAAACGGAGAGCATAAGCCAAAGCCAGAACCTGCTGCAAAACCTCTGCATTCCCCTTGCCATTCCGCTTATGCTGTTCTCTTCCGACTTCTTAGGCTGGATGAAAAGCCTCAAACAGACCTTTACGGCTTTCCTCTGCGGCATCGTAGCCTCCTGTGCGGCGGTGGTCATCTCGTTTTTGCTGTTCCGCAATATGGGCATTTTTGAATTAGACAAAGCCGCCGGACTTATGGTGGGCTTCTATTCGGGAGGCACGCCCAACGTGGCAGCCCTCAGTATGGCATTGCAGCCCAGTTCAGAAACCTTTTTATTAGTCAACACTTTCGAGATATTCATCACTTTCTTTCTGCTCGCCTTTTTAATAGGCGGCGGATACAAAACCATACGCCGCTTTCTGCCCTATGTTCCCGATACGGAACCCGCAACAGGCGTAGACAAGGTAAATGCCTCCGACAACTTTGAAGACTACCGGGGCATGCTATCCCCCAACGGTCTAAAAAACTTGCTGCTGCCCTTGGGCTGTTCGGTGGCGGTAGCCCTCCTTGCCGCCGCTTTTAGTTTTCTCTGCGTGGGCAAAACTTATCGTGTTATATCCATTATATTGATTATTACCACACTATCTATTATATTATCGTTTTGGAAAAGACTGAGACAATGCCCCAAAATGTTTGAGGCGGGAATGTATTTTATTTTGGTATTCAGCATTGTAGTGGCATCCCGATTTCAAATGTCGAACATAACGGGGCAAGCCGGCGGCTTATTGGGCTTTATCGCCGTAGTGCTGTGCCTTTGCTTTGTGCTGCACATGCTCTTTGCCAAATGCTGCCGGGTAGATGCCGACTTATTCACCATTTCGGCAGTCGGGCTTATCTTTTCCCCTCCTTTCGTGCCTACGGTGGCGAGCCTGCTCAAGAGCCGCCGCTGCCTTATCAGCGGCATCGTGGTAGGATTGCTGGGTTATGCCGTAGGAACCTACTTAGGGATTTTGGTCTATATGCTCCTGCAACAATTCTGAGAACAGCCCCCGAAACATACCAACATTTTTGTATCTTTGCGCGTTAGATTTAGACCATATATGTTGACTTCTAATCAAGATTCAACTATGTTGTACAAGACTTCCCATCATTGTTGCACGAACCGGGTTACAACATTCTTAGCCTGTGTTCTTTTGTTGCCTTTCCTGTTTTCGCAATCGGCTTTCTCTCAAGAGCGGAAGCGGCTTGCCGTTATCAGTGCCTACCACGAATCGGCTCCTTGGGTACAGAATGCTTTCAGCAAGCTTACCATTGCCCTCTCCGACCGCACGGACATCCTGATAGACCCTGTCTACATGAATGCCACGCTGATTACCGACTCTATCCTATACAAACGCACGGTAGAGGGCGTATTCAAGCATTTTCAAGACAACAAACCCGATTACCTGATTATGTTCGGGGGGCTTTGCTTTACCTTGCGCGACCGTATTCAGGAAGAATGGGGCGACATTCCGTTTATCCTCGTTGCCAAAACCGGACTCTTCGGACCTCCGGAATATTATTTTACGAGCGAAACGGATCCCAATACCCCCCTCCATCCTATCGAAGAGCTGCGCGGACAATACAATTTTACCTTTATTCTGAATCCCGACCTGCCCGAACAGACCACCGAACTGATGTTGCAGATGCAACCCTCCATCCGCAAGATCATCATCTTGTCGGATGCCACCTATCACAACCGGCATCTTGCTTTGGAAACCGAAAAATATATAGAGCATAAGTACCCGAATATCGAACACGAATGGCTCGTGAGCAAGGACGAGAACCTGTCGGCAATGCGGTCTTACCTTACCAAATACGATCCTAAAATCGGCATATTGCTCTGTTCTTGGTTCTACGGTCGCGAAGGAACACTCGGAAACCCGGAAGTCTGCATGGGGGGCGTAAACCTAATTCCCTCTGTGGAACAGCCTGTATTTACCTCCCGTCCGGCATATCTTGACGACGGGGCGGTAGGCGGAGTATTTCCCGATACAAAGCAAATCAACGACTCGCTCATATCTGCAACCAACAGAATGCTGCGCGGAGAATCAATGCGGACCATTCCATTCGTGCTCGAAAGCGCACTCCGCGTGAACCCTATTGTAGACTATGCCCTGCTCGAAAAAAGACATCTTTCATTAGAACGCTGTCCTAAAAATACCGAGTTCATCAATAAGCCGGACTCTTTTTGGGATAAATACCAGACGGAATGTATCTCCGTCTTGATTATATTGGTGGTTATATTCCTTTTTGTAATATTCTGGATTAATTTACAGAGAAGGCAGCTCAAGCTCTTTAAGCGGTACAACACCCTGCTTTCCAATATGCCCCTCTGCTATACCCAAGGAAAGATTCTCTTTACCAAAGACGGCAGGGTTGCAGACTTGGAATATCACTCCAGCAACAAGTCTTTCCTGAACCTATTGGCGGAAAACGAAATACCCGGAAGACCCAACAAGATTTTTCCCAAGCCTTTTATCGCGGCACAGGTACACAAACTCATGCAGGAAGATCTGCCCTGTCTGTTTTCCTATCACTTTAAGAAGACAGACCGTTATTACAGTTTCGTGCTCTGCTTGATAAAGAATGATGAAGACAATAATGCTATAGGCAGGAGCATACCCCAAAATGTGGATATGTTCGCCATCGACGTTACCGCCCGCAGCCGTGCCGAACAGGGATTGCGCACCTTGACCAAAAAACTGGGGCTTACCTTGCAGTTATCGCGTATCCTGCCTTGGTATTGGGATTTGAGCAAGCACACGATAAGCTGCGATATCTATTCTCTGCAAAATGCTGCAAACAAGAACAAACTTCGCCCCAATTCGGTAATAACCATTAAAGAAGCCACTTTCTTTAACCGGGTTCACCCCGACGACAACGAAATGGTGCGCAAGCTTTACAGCGATTTGATCCAAAACAAGATTCCCTATATAAAAACCGAGTTCCGCGTTCTCAAGGCAAAGGGCAAGAAAATCGACTGGTACGAAATCAACGCCACCGTTACCGAAAAAGACGAACACGGCAATCCTCTCACCATTTCGGGCTCCCTGTTGATAATTACCGAACGCAAGGAACAGGAACAGGCACTTATCGACGCCCGTGAACAGGCACAGGAGTCCGACCGTATGAAATCGGCGTTCTTGGCTAACATGAGCCACGAAATCCGTACGCCTCTGAATGCTATCGTAGGTTTCTCCGGACTTTTGAGCAAGACCGACGACCCGCAGAAAAAAACCAAGTATTCCGAGCTTATCGAAAGCAACAACAACCTCTTGCTGCAACTTATCAGCGATGTGCTCGACCTTGCCAAAGTAGAATCGAACACCCTCGAATTCTTTTATCAGACGGTGGATTTGAACGAACTGATGCACAAGATCGAAGAATCCATCCGCTTTAAGGTAAAAGACGGAGTGGAACTGCGCTGCTTTACCGGCGCGGAATCCTGCGTTATCGAAACCGAACCCAACCGCGTGGCTCAGGTTATAAACAACCTGCTTACCAACTCCTGCAAGTTTACCACGCAGGGGCACATCGACTTTGGCTACGAAGTAAAGGGCAACAACCTCTATTTCTATGTAAGGGATACCGGTATCGGTATTTCTTTTGAAAACCAGCAGAAACTTTTCCAACGCTTCTCCAAGCTCAACACCTTTGCCCAAGGTACGGGATTGGGACTTTCTATCTGCAAAGGTATCGTAGAAAAGATGGGTGGAGGTATCGGAGCCACTTCTGCCGGGGAAGGCAAGGGAAGCAAGTTCTGGTTCACGCTGCCCTTGGTGCCTGCCGGACAAGCCGCACAGACCGAGCAACTTGACTCAACTCCTCAAGCCGTTGAAGCAAGCGAGCCGGAAAAGACGGAAGAAAACCAAAACGACACGATTCTGATTGCCGAAGACAACGAAAGCAACTATATGCTCTTTCAGTCTATCCTTGAAGCCGACTACAAGTTAGTTCACGCTTGGGACGGCGATCAGGCGGTGGATATGTTTAAGCAATATCACCCAAAAGCCATTTTGATGGATATAGGGATGCCCAATAAAGACGGCTACGAAGCCACCAATGAAATCCGCAAGATTTCGGATTCGGTGCCCATCATCGCCGTAACGGCATACGCCTTTGCCTCCGACAAGTCCCGCATCCTTGCAAGCGGCTTTAACAGTTATATTTCAAAACCCATCAACGCCGCCAACCTGTTGCAAGCGTTAGAATCGGTTTTAGGAAAGAAATAAGATTGACCATTATTTGAAAAATCAGACAGCAATGAATAACGAACAATTGAAATCATTCTACGACAATATCCGCACTCCGCTCGATATGATTGTGGATTATGCCAAACGCATTGCCGAAACCGAGGATCCGAATATGCGGAAGCTGTTTGCAGAAACCATAGAAAGCAACAGCAAGATCATACGCCAGATGATGCAACTTTTACAGTCGCAAACCGGCGCTCCTGCCGCTGCTTCTTCCGCTCCCGAACCTGCTCCGGCTCCAGAGCCTGCACCTGCTCCCGCGCCCGCTCCTGAACCCACGCCGGCTGCGGCACCGGCACCTCAAGCCCACGCCAATTCGGGCGAAAGACCCCTTATTCTGATTGCCGAAGATAACGACAACAACTATTTCCTTCTCCATGCCATGCTTGAAGATGAATATGAGTTATTGCACGCTCACGACGGGCTGGAGGCAATCGAAATGTTCAAAAAGCACAATCCCCGCTTGATTTTGATGGATATAAGCATGCCCAATATGGACGGCTACGAAGCCACCAAAGAGATACGCAAGCTTTCGGAGACCATACCCATCGTTGCGGTTACCGCCTACGCCTTTGCCTCCGATAAGGAAAGGATTATGAGCATTGGATTTAGCGGTTACATCTCCAAGCCTATCAATCCTGTAAAATTAGAAACTGAAATTACCAATCTTATCTAATCCTCTAACATTTTTTTCATGGGCAAAAAACTGCTCCTCCTCGCCTGCTGTATCCTGCTCCTGCCCTTGGGCGGACAGGGTGCCGACACCAACGATGCGCTAACCGAAAAACTTTTGGGAGAACTGCGCACCGCCGCCAATGCCAAAGACAGCATCAAGGCGCTCTACAACCTTTACGACATTTCATCTCGCCGTATGCAGATGACGTATGGTTGGGAACTGCTGCAAACCGCCATCCGCAGCAAGGACTATGTATCCGAAACGGATATACTTATGCAGCTTTCCACCCTTTTTTCAAACAACGACAGCGTTTTGTGCTATTTAGTCGATTGCGCGAAAGAGTTGCCCGAATCAGACGAGCAAAAAGAATGTGAGGTTTTCTTGCAATTACAGATTATCGGGCTTCAAGCCAGATTTTCCGCACAACAACAGCAAACCACCGACTTCATTAAAGAGTTTGAGTCTAAGGTAAGTGCCAACAACGATATATTTTCCCGTATCCTGCGCCTCAATACGCTCTGTATCTATTTGGGATATACTTCCTCCGGCATATTGTACACCGAATATATCGACAAACTCGCAGGTCTCATTGCCCAACTGCCGCCGCAGCTGTATGCCCTGAGAAACCATTTCTACACACGCGCAGCCATAGTTTACACCGACAACGACGACTACAAAAAGGCTATCAACGCCGATAAAGAGTTGCTGAGCCTCATCGAAAAATTGGAGGAACACTACTTTGCTATGGGTCGGATTTACCGCAATTACGATGTGTACAACTATATCTGTTACCGCCGCATATTGAGCAATTATCCCGAACTGACCCGAAAAGAGTTAGACGAATATTACAACAAATGTATTGAAATCTGCAAAAAGAACCCCGACGTACAGAACGACCGTGCAAACACCCCCCGCATCGACGCTTTTTATCTGTTTGCCACCAAACGTTATAAAGAAGCCATACCCTATATACAGAAATGTCTTGCCGGCAACCTTACGCCCACCAACCGCCGCAAGATGCTGAGGATGCTTAGGGATGCGGCAGGGATTACCGGCAACAATACCTTGCTGGCTCAGGCTCTTAGCGACTATAACGTACTGTTGGAAGACTACCTGAATAAGAAATCGGATGAGTTTTTTAGGGAACTGCAAATACGCTACGACGTAGAGGCACTCAAAGAACAAAACTCCAGCCTCACCGCGCTCCAGCACGAAGCCGAGATAAAGCACGACCGCCGTATCATGCTGTTTACCATTCCCACATTAGCCATTACCTTGATTCTGCTTATCGTTGCCGCCATCAGTTATTTCCGTTCACGCAAATTAGCCGCCCACCTACAGCATTACAGTCAGGCATTGGTGAGGGAGCGCGATATGTTGAACCAGACCCAGACCGAATTGGTGGTAGCCTACAAAAAAGCCGAAGAAGCCAACCGCGCCAAGAGCGAATTTATGCACAATATGAGCCACGAGGTGCGTACCCCCCTCAACTCCATCTTAGGCTTCTCCCAGCTGATTGTAAAGAAGATTCCCGAAGAACTGCGCGGACAGTTGGGCAATTTTGCCAATTTGGTAAAGGTAAACACCGATTATCTTGCCACTCTGATTAACGATATTTTGGATATTTCCTCTATCGAAAGTGATGAGATGGCGTTTCCTCAAACGCACAACGTGTCGATTCACGACCTTTGCAAAGAGTCGATGAACGAAGTAAAAGACCGCGTTAAAGAGGGTGTGGAACTGCGTTTTGACTCCTCCAATCCCGATTTGGAAATTACCACCGACCGCGAACACGTGGAACAGGTGTTGGTAAACCTGCTCAGCAATGCCGCCAAATTTACCAAACAAGGCGACATTACCCTCAACTACCACTTCAAGGGGCTTAACAAACTTGTGTTTGAAGTTTCGGATACGGGTCCCGGTATTCCCGCCGGTAAGGAAGAAGCCATTTTTGACCGCTTTGTCAAGTTGGATTCCTTTTCACAAGGCTCGGGACTGGGGCTTTATCTGAGCCGTCAGATAGCCTTGCGCTTGGGCGGCGAGCTTTATGTGGACAAAAGCTATCTCGACGGGGCAAGATTCTGCTTTGCCATTCCCGTTACCAAGAAAGGCTAACCGACACGCCCAAAAAAAGAAGGAGCCACTGCAAAAGCAGTGGCTCCTTCTTTTTATATAATTAGCTATAACTTATCGAACAATTACCTTATAAGCGTTTGTGCCGACCCTAACAACATACACTCCGCTTTGCCGCACAGGAATTATCGTGGCATTGCCGCTGTAAACGCATTGCCCTACGGCAT
>JAFLTI010000026.1 GCA_022510485.1 Lentimicrobiaceae bacterium
CCAACGGTGCGGCGGAAGCCGTATGCCCGATAGCGGTGCAGCCCAACCCGGTACAGGATGTTCTGTATATCGATGGCGAATACGCCGCACTGTCGATTATCGATATGACAGGCCGCGTGGTGCTTTCGGATGTACGCAACGCCAAAAGCATATCTATGACTAACTTCAAGACTGGTCTTTACTTTGTAAGGATCGTTCTTACGAATGGAGAGGAATACATTACCAAAATTGTGAAACAGTAGCGGTAGTGTTAGTTTGTGTTTCGGTTGGAGCCCCTGCGAAAGCGGGGGCTTCTTTTTTTGTATCTTTATAGCCCGATTTATTTCCTAAAACGAAATATTATGGAAACACTCTCTTGTGCCGACCTGCGGCTTCTGGAACAAAAAGGCATTTCGCAGGAAAGCCTGCAAAAACAGTTAGACGGATTCAAAACCGGCTTCCCCTTTGCGCGTTTGGTGGCTCCGGCTTCGATTGGCGAGGGCATAGAAAGCTTTTCGGAGCAGGAAATAGCCCGTTACCGCCGTCTGTACCGCGAAAAATCGGGCAGCGAGAGAATATTAAAGTTCGTTCCAGCTTCGGGGGCGGCTACCCGTATGTTCAAAGACCTGTATGCGTTTAATCCGGCTCCGGTGCAGCTGTTTTTTGACAATCTGCCGCGTTTTGCCTTTTATTCCGAATTGGAAAGCGCGTTTGAAAAAGCCTTTGGCAAGCCTTTGCAGGAGGCGGTGCGGCAAAAGGAATACGCTGCCGTGTTAGAATGTCTTTTAGAGCAAAAGGGTTTGGATTACGGGCATCTGCCCAAGGCATTGCTGCTGTTTCACGCCTATAAGGAGGGCGCGGTTACGGCACTGGAAGAACATTTGGCTGAAGCGGCTCTCTATGCGGAGTCGGGCGGAGTGTGCCGCCTGCATTTTACCATTTCTGCCGAACACAAGGCGGCGTTTGACGAAAGGCTGAAAAAGGTGCTGCCGCAATACGAAAGGCGTTATAACCTGCGTTACCATATTGCCACCTCGGAGCAGAAGCCAAGCACCGATACGGTGGCGGTTACCCAAAACAATGCCATATTCCGCGACGGGGAGGGCAATATGGTGTTCCGCCCCGGCGGACACGGCGCGCTGATAGAAAACTTGGGCGAGCAGGAAGCGGAAATTATCTTTATTAAGAACATAGACAATATTACGGTGGAGGCTCTGCGCGCCGACACGCAGGTTTACAAGGAGCTGCTGGCTGGCGTATTGGTGGAACGCCGCGATGCGGTGTTTGCCTATCTGCGGCAGATAGAAAGCCTGCGCGCGCAGGGGCAGGCGGCTGGCGAAGAATTTTTGAAAGAGGTGCAGGCGTTTGCTGTGCGTTGCTTGGGCATACGCTTTGCTCAAGATTTTGACAGTATGGATGCCGCCTCCCGGCTCAATGCGCTGCAAAACGCGCTTGACCGGCCAATCCGTGTGTGCGGCGTTGTAAAGAATACAGGAGAGCCGGGCGGCGGTCCGTTCTGGGTGCTTGCGCAGGGGGAACAGACGCCTTCGCTGCAAATTGTGGAGTCTTCGCAGGTGGATATGGCTAATGCGGAGCAGAAGAGGATTTTTGAAACTTCGGGCTTTTTTAACCCCGTAGACTTGGTTTGCAGCCTTTACAACTACCGGCACGATAAATTTAACCTCTCCGGCTTTATCGACCCGCAAACGGCATTTATTTCGCATAAGTCGGTGCAAGGCACGGACATCAAGGCGATGGAGTTGCCCGGTTTGTGGAACGGAGCGATGGCGCGGTGGATCACGCTCTTTGTGGAAGTGCCCCAAAGTGTGTTCACGCCCGTAAAAACGGTGAACGACCTGCTCCGTCCCCAGCACCAAGCCTAACCGCGTGGTGTTGGCGTGTCTTCATAACCCTAAAATTAATACAAAATGAAAGATATAAAAAACTACATTCAAGACAACAAAAACCGCTTTTTGGAAGAACTTTTCGGACTCTTGCGCATACCCTCCATCAGCAGCGAGGCGCAGCATAAACCCGATATGGAAAAGGCTGCCGCCTATTGGAAAGAACAGCTTATCAAGGCAGGTGCCGATAAGGCGGAGGTAATGCCCACCGAGGGCAATCCGGTGGTGTATGGGCAAAAAATCATTGACCCTGCCGCCAAAACGGTGCTGGTTTACGGTCATTACGATGTAATGCCGGTAGACCCGGTGGAACTTTGGAAAACTTCTCCCTTTGAGCCTCAGATTATAGGCGACAGGCTTTATTGCCGGGGGGCTAACGACGACAAGGGTCAGTCGTTTATGCACGCCAAGGCTTTTGAATATATGGTAAGGGAAAACTGCCTGCCCTGCAACGTAAAGTTTATGCTCGAGGGGGAGGAAGAAATAGGTTCTCCCTCTTTGGAAAAATGGTGCGCCGATAACAAGGAGATGCTTAAGGCGGATGTGATTTTGGTTTCCGACACTTCGATGATTGCGCCCGATGTGCCTTCGGTTACGGTGGGTCTGCGGGGCTTGAGCTACGTGCAGGTGCGTGTTACCGGTCCTAACAAAGACCTCCATTCGGGCATCTTCGGTGGCGCGGTGGCGAATCCTGCCAATGTGCTGGCGCAGCTTATTGCCGGTCTTATAGACGAAAACGGACATATCACCGTGCCGGGTTTCTACGATGATGTGGTGGAAATTTCTTCCGAGGAGCGGGCTGCTATGGCTAAGGCTCCTTTTGACGAAGATGCTTACCGCAAGGCTTTGGATATTGAGCAGACGCAGGGCGAAAAGGGTTTTTCTACAATAGAGCGCACAGGCATACGTCCTTCGCTTGATGTAAACGGTATGTGGAGCGGCTATACCGGCGAGGGTGCCAAAACCGTGTTGCCTTCGGTGGCTTGCGCCAAAATAAGTATGCGTTTGGTGCCTAATCAGGATTGGGAAAAGATTGGCAAACTGGTTGCCGACTGTTTGCAGCAGCGTGCGCCCAAGAGCGTCAAAGTGGAAGTGGAAATTCTGCACGGAGGGCAGGCGTACGGTGCCGATTTGCAGTCGGAAGCCTATCGTGCCGCCGAACAAGCTTATATAGATGTTTACGGCAAACTGCCCATTCCCACGCGCAGTGGCGGCAGTATTCCCATCATCGCCACTTTTGAGCGTGTTCTCGGCATCAAGTCCCTCTTAATGGGCTTCGGTCTGGAAGCGGATGCCATTCACTCTCCCAATGAAAGTTACCTTCTCGAAAATTTCTATCGCGGGATAGAAACTATCACTTCTTTCTATCAACACTTCGGGAAATAAGCGGTTTCAAGGGCGGTCTGCTGCCTTGCCCTCGGGATTCCCGCCTCGGTCACGTACTTTAGTACGCTCCCTCGTGTTCACCCTTGGCGGCGTTGCATCCCAATCCTTGAAACCGCTTATTACAGGAAGAATTAGTGGCGGTCTGCTGCCTTGCCCTCGGGATTCCCTCGGTCACGTACTTCAGTACGCTCCCTCGTGTTCACCCTTGGCAGCGTTGCATCCCAATCCTTGAAACCGCTTATTGCAGGAAGAATTAGTGGCGGTCTGCTGCCTTGCCCTCGGGATTCACACCTCGGTCACGTACTTTAGTACTTTGGGAAATAAGCTTTTTTGTAACTTTGTAAAAAACACAGGGTCATGAAAGTTGGCGATAATGTACTCATTTCACCCGAAGTTACTCACGAACAGGATTGGGTTTTCGGAGAGGTGATTGATGTGGAGAACAATTCTTTTGTGGGCAAGGTTGTGTCGGCAAAAACCGAAGCCGGGCTTATTTATTTTGCCCAAGAAAGCCTTTTTAAGTTGCAGGCACCATGTATGCACTGAGCTTCGATATGATGGTTTCTCAGCTTGAGAAACACTATGGAAAACCATACAACAACGCCTACTACGAGATAAAGGAATTGTTGCGTAAAGACGGGTTTGAATGGGTGCAAGGCAGCACTTATATGACAAGGGACAATAATCTCGGTTCTTTAGTAAAGGCGGTTATGGATCTTTCTGCCATTGATTGGTTCAAAAAATCCGTGAGGGATATACGGGGATATAAGGTGGAAGATTGGTCGGACTTTACCAATCTTGTAAAGGGGCAGTAAGAAACTATTTTTCTCTGAAATAAACTTTAACCGGCACGCCGGTAAAATTCCATAAACGCCGCAGGTTGTTTTCTACAAAACGTTTGTAGGGTTCCTTTACGTATTGGGGCAGGTTGCAGAAAAACACAAAAGCCGGATAAGTGCCCGGTAGCTGGGTAATGTATTTTATCTTTACCGTCTTGCCTTTGTAGATGGGCGGAGGCGTCTGTTTGAGAATGGGCAGGAGTGTGTCGTTGAGCTCGGAGGTGGGGATGCGGCGCGCACGGTTTTCGTACACCTGCTTTGCCATTTCCAGCACCTTGTAGATACGCTGCTTGTTCAGCACCGAGGTAAACACCACCGGTATATCGTTGTCGGGAGCGAGGCGTTCCCGCACAAGGGCTTCGTACTTTTTGAGCGTGTTGTTTTCTTTCTGCACCAAATCCCATTTGTTTACCACTACCACCACCCCTTTGTTGTTGCGGCGGCAAAGGCTAAAAAGGTTCAGATCCTGAGCTTCCAGACCGCTTTGGGCATCGAGCATGAGAATACAGACGTCGCTGTTTTCGATGGCGCGTATGGAGCGCATTACCGAATAGAACTCTATGTTTTCGGTTACTTTCTGCTTGCGGCGTATTCCGGCGGTATCCACCAAGTAAAAATCAAAGTCGAAGAGATTGTAGCGGGTAAGCACCGTATCGCGCGTGGTGCCGGCAATCGGGGTAACGATATTGCGTTCCTGCCCTATAAAGGCGTTGATGATAGAGGATTTGCCCACGTTGGGTCTTCCTATCACGGTAAGGCGCGGCAGATGGTCGGTGGCTTCTTCGTGCGTATCGTCCATGTGGCTCGCTATCTCGTCTAACAAGTCGCCGGTGCCGCCGCCGTTGGCTGCCGAGAGGGGAAAAAGGGTGTCGAAGCCCAAGGCGTAAAATTCGGCGGAGAGGGCAAATTTGTCGGGGCTGTCTATCTTGTTCACCACCAAGTGAACCGGTTTGTCGGAGCGTCGCAGAAGATGCGCCACGTCTTCGTCCATAGGGGTGATGCCTTCTTTGCCGTCTACCAAAAAGAGAATGATATCGGCTTCGTCTATGGCGAGTTCCACCTGTTTGCGGATTTCGCGGTTAAAGGAGTCTTCGTTATCCAAGAGATAACCGCCGGTGTCGATTACCGAAAATTCCTTACCGTTCCAGTCGCCGGTGCCGTAATTGCGGTCGCGCGTAACACCGCTGGTTTCGTCTACAATGGCGTCGCGGCTTTGGATAAGACGGTTAAACAAGGTTGATTTGCCTACGTTGGGTCTGCCTACAATGGCTACGATGTTACGCATGGGTGGTGATTTTACAAAAAAAGGCTCGCCCAAACATCTTGTGCAAGCCTTTTTGCTTTGTAGCGGGGGCAGGATTCGAACCTACGACCTCCGGGTTATGAGCCCGACGAGCTGCCTCTGCTCTACCCCGCAATGTGGGGCAAAGGTAGTATAAATTTCTGAATCTGCAAACCGTAAAAATGGTGTAATTTTACGCGAAACAAATCTTTTTGCCATGTCTCAGCATGCTGTTTATCCTCTTTTGAAACTGCATTGCGCCGGTTGTGCGCACCGTGTTGAAAATATCGCCGCCAAGCAGCCCGGAGTGGAAAAGGCTTCCGCCAATTTTGCCGCCGGCTTGCTCAATGTGGAATACAACGACACGTTTGAACCCGAAAAACTGCAAAAAGTTATACAGAACGCCGGCTACGACCTGATTATAGACAACCGTGATCCGTTTACCGAACAGGAAAAGGAAAACCGCAGGCTTTATGCCGTATTGAAGAAAAAGGTGCTTGTAACTTGGATTCTTGCCGTGCCGCTTATGGTGCTGGGTATGGCGCACGGCTGGCATTTTCCGGGAAAGGACCTGATTATGATGTGGCTCTCTTTCTTTATTCTCTATATCGGAGGCCGTCAGTTTATACGCAGCGCGTGGATGATGGCGCGCCAATGGAGCGCGAATATGGATACGCTGGTGGCTATCAGCGCGCTGGTTTCTTTTGTCTTTAGCCTCTTTACGCTTTGTTTTCCGCAATATTGGCAGCGCAACAACCTTGAGGCGCACGTGTACTTTGAAGCTTCGGGCATGATTGTGGCGTTTGTGCTTTTGGGCAAACTGATGGAGGGTCGTGCCAAAAACGGAACTTCAAAAGCCTTGCAGGACTTGATGCACTTACAGCCTGATACCGCCTTTCTGATAGAGGAAAACGGCGAAAGGGAAGTGCCGGTGGTTGAACTGGAACCGGGGCAGCGGGTAAGCGTGCATCCGGGGGCGCAGGTGCCTGTAGACGGCGTGGTAAGCGGCGGTTCTTCGTATGTAGACGAAAGTATGATTACCGGCGAACCTATTGCGGTTTACAAGGAGGCGGGCAGCAAGGTGGTGGCTGGAACGGTGAACCAGAAGGGGCGTTTGGAGGTGGATATTACCGGGGTGGGTCAGGGTACTGTTTTGGCGGGAATCGTGCGTATGGTGCGGCAGGCGCAGGGCAGCAAGGCTCCTGTGCAGCGTATTGCCGACAAAGTGGCGGCGGTGTTTGTGCCGGTTATCCTTGTGCTGTCGGTGCTTACATTGGCGGTATGGCTCATAGTGGGCGGAACGGCGGAGTTTAACCGGGCTCTTGTATGCGCTCTGTCGGTATTGGTGATTGCCTGCCCCTGCGCCTTGGGTCTTGCCACTCCTACAGCCCTTATGGTGGGTATGGGGCGTGCGGCACAGAACCATATTCTGATTAAAGACGCTTCGGCATTGGAGAACCTTTGCCATGCCGCTGCGGTGGCTTTGGATAAAACAGGCACGCTTACGATGGGCAGACCTGAAGTGAGCGATTATTGGCTTTCGGAAAATGTGCCGGCAAGCGAATGGCTGCCGTTATTTGCCCTTGCCGAGCGGAAAAACGACCACCCTTTGGCGTTTGCCGCCGTAAAATGGGTGGAAAATATGGGGCAGGGGGATTCCTCCGCCTTGTCTTTGTCGGGCGATTTTGAAAAATACGAAACGCTTGCCGGCAAAGGGCTTGAATTTTCTTATCAAGGCAAAGAATATTGGATTGGCGGTATGTCGCTCCTGCAAGAAAAAAAGGCGGTTCTGTCTGAGATTTTACAGCAAAAAACGGAGGCTTGGCAGCAGAAAGCCTACAGCCTTGTGTTCTTCGGACAGGGAGATGAGGTTTGGCTCGCGCTCGGCGTTTCAGACAAAATAAAGCCTTGTGCGGCAGCTGTGGTGCAACGTCTGCAAAAGCAGGGCATAGAGGTTCATCTTCTTACAGGCGATCACGAAAGGGCGGCAGCTGCCTTGGCTTCGGAATTAGGCATTAAGCATTATAAAGCGGGCGTATTGCCGCAGGAAAAGCAGGATTACATCAAGGCTTTGCAGGAACAAGGTAAGAAAACGGCTATGGTGGGCGACGGAATCAACGACAGTCAGGCTTTGGCTTGCGCCGATGTGAGCGTTGCCCTTAAACGCGGCACGGATATAGCCATGAATGTGGCTTCGGTAATTTTGGTGGGGGATGAAGAAAACGATATAGCGGCCTTGCCCAAGACGGTGGCTCTTTCGCGGAGAACGTACCGTATTATCAAGCAGAATCTGTTTTGGGCTTTTATATACAACGTAATCGGAATTGTTTTGGCAAGCGGCGTGTTCTATCCTTTCTTCGGCTGGACTCTCAATCCTATGATTGCAAGCGCCGCTATGGCGTTCAGTTCGGTTTCGGTAGTAAGCAACAGCCTGCGGCTTAAGTTCGGCAAGGTATAGTTGCCAAAAAAGCCGCAGGCTGCTGTTTCAGTTCGGTAGGTAAAAGCGTTTTACCAGCGCTGGTAGTGTATGTTTTCGGGTTTCCATTTGTCTTTGGGCTGCAAGTCTTCTGATGCGGGATAGCCCATAGTGATGATGTTCAAGGGAATGATGCCGCCGGGCAAGCCCAGCACGCGGGTTACTTCGGGTATTCTGTTCGGGTCGGGATAAACGCCGCACCAAACGCTTCCTATGCCGTATGCGTGTGCCGCCAGCAAAATGTTCTGCGTGGCTGCCGAGCAGTCTTGAATCCAATATTCGCGTGCGTAGCCGTCGAGTGCCTTTTCCATATCGCCGCAAACGATAATCGCGGCGGTTGCCGTTTCAAGGTGGGCATAAGGATGAACGCGGTTGAGGCTGTCGAGCATTTCCCTTTCGGTAACCACAACAAACGCCCAAGGCTGTTTGTTTACAGCGGTAGGAGCCGCCATACCGGCGCGCACAATATCTTCAAGAACGTCTTTGTCTATAGCCCGGTCGGTAAATTGACGCACGCTCACCCGGGTGGCGATATTGTCTAACACCGCGAGGGTGCAGTCTTCGCTCTGGTTGTTCGTAGGACAGGAACAAGCCGTAACAAAAATCAAAATTGCCGCCAAAAGCCCCTTGGCGAATAAAAGTTCTTTTTTCATGATAATTATTTGTTTATGTTTGGCAAAGATAATCAATATGAAAGATTTTTTGCGGCTTTTGTGATAGTAATGAAAATCAGAATAGACCAGTTTTATGAACTTTGTATAATTAAGGTCGAGATTTAAGAAAATGACAGATGAATTGATTTTGAATATCTATCTGCCATTTTTATATCATTAAACTTTGATCATGACAACTGTTTTATCACATTACAATTATCCAATTTTCTATGACAATAAGAAATTAAAGCAAAAATTTCTATTGCATCTTGTTCTGAAAAACTTGCATCTATTCTTGCGGTATGTGATTGGGGATTTCTAACAAGTGAGTTCAACCCTTGCAAAATATCTGAAAAACCTCGATGCACGTCTTTATCAGACTGTGTAACATAATTGTTAATGATAATTGCAGGGTCATTATAAAAAGCGGCTTGAATTAACTTGGCTCCATCTAAGGAGCTTCCAGATAAATCCCTTATTCTTTGGTATAATCCTTTTATAGATTCCAAAACCGAATGAAAATAATCATTTACCATTAATTCGGATTTAGCATAATAGATAACAGAATGATGTGCATTTTGATTATGCAGTTTCTGCTTAAAAGAGTCTGCTCTGGATTGTGCTTCTGAAATGGTAGTGGCACTTTGAATTTTAATAATATATCCTTCTTCCGTGATTTCATATCCGCAAAAACGTAATTGAAGATTTACTTCTTCTCTTTGCTCGTTAAATAATCCCAGTTTGTTAACGAATCGGTTTGGAGCGAAATATTCTTTAATGAATTTAAGAATATCATTACTACAATGGTGAATATTTTGATAATTAACGAACGCATTGTATATTCTAACCCATTTCGTTAACTTCTCATTTGGAGATGATGGATCTGGGATATTATTCAATGATAAATTGTACATTATTTCTGAGCCAGTGTATCCGTTATTAGTATCTCCAATTACTTTGGCAATATTTTCCATTATGGATGGAGTCAACGGATTTTCTTTATGAGCCATAGGTCGCAGCTTGTTCAAAAAGTGTTCCTTGGAGATAATTATAATCTGGGAAGGCATACATTGGAGATGCCTTTTCTGATTCCGCATCATAATCTCCATCCGTTACTTCAAAAGTCCTCTGTAAAGAATTGGCGATGTGCCACATCATTACCGGGGGAACTGCATTGCCTATTGCTTTGTATTGTCTGTTTGGAGAAACAATATCAAGACGAAAAGTATCAGGGAAACTCTGTATTCTGGCAGCTTCCCTACAAGAAAATCGCCTATATCTTTCACCCACCATCAAAACAGGGTCAGTAGAATTTAGACTGACCTTTGCAAGATGGGCACTAATGGTATTACAGGGTTTTGATAAATCTTGAACCCTGCCTTTATTCATTTTATCCCTAACAGCCATCATTCCCGCAACGGCTCTATCGCTGAAAAACAGAGATTCATTTGTATTCTCAGCTTCTTCAACCACGTCTCCAAGAACACTGGAATAAGGAATATAATGAGAAAAAATAAAATTATCCCTGTCTATGTTATCCCTGAAACCAATGATGATTACACGTTCTCTCTTTTGTGGAACTCCAAATTTAGAGGCATTCACTAAAAAACACTGAACGTCATATCCGGCATCCGAAAATTCATTCAATATCATTGGGAATGCTTTCTTATTATTTGCAGAAAGTAATCCTTTTACATTCTCTGCAATAAAAGCTCGTGGACGTTTTTCTTTAAGAATTTTTACCATCTCAAAGAAAAGCATACCTCGCTCATCTTTATAACCTAATCTTGGAGGATTCTGTGCGGAAACAGAAAACGATTGACAAGGGAACCCTCCAATCAACACATCGAAATCAGGCAATTGAGAGGGCTTTATCTTTCTTACATCCTTTATTATACACTTGTGCTCAAAATTGGCATTGTATATTTTAGTACAATACTCGTCATTATCCACCGCGTAAACGATATCGAAGGCAGACCGAGGATAAGTGGTATCCAAAAATGAAAACCCCCCCAACATTCCTAAATCCATTCCTCCGCAGCCACAGAAAAGAGATGCGACTTTTAACCTTGCCATACTAATAATTCTTCTGGTTGGAATTTGGAAGAGTCAAATGAAATCTCCATACCATTCCTCGGTAAAGCTTCAACTTTATCCGATTTATATAACGCAACAGGATTCCTTAACACATACAGTGTTTTATCCACAGCACTGAGCATAAGACGATAAACATAGTAGTGTTCACGATGAGTTTCCGCCACAAACCATTCGTTTGGTGACATATGGAAACTATACAAGTTAATTTTCTGTCTGCTGATGGTCGTTTTAACTTCTATATACCGATGATGATGGGTGCCATCTCCTTCTAGACTGTCAATGTCGTAGCCAGGATGATAAGAAGGGCTGTCCACTATGGCTATTAAATGAAGCAAGTCATTATAACCAGCTAGTTTCAAGCGTTGCTTCTCGTGAGAGTAAATAATTGATTCTCCAATATTCCCAATATCTTTTGTGGTTGTGAATTGATTCTTAAGTATTTCTCGTATTCGATTGTCAAAGACCACCTCTATTTCTGAAGTCTCTATAATCGCCCGTATGTCCGTCTTAAATTTATTCGGTTCAACCAAACTATTTACATAAGCAAACCATTCAGATTCGATGGGATTCAGCATACTGGGTTTAAGATTCTTTACCTTATAGAACTGCTCATAACCATTGAAATAAGAATTGTCAGATAAGAATGTCTTAATATCTTCAAAGGCATTTGGTTTTAAGATAAAATATCCATCCATTCTCCTTTCAAGTAATGAAGCAATCTCCATATAATCCATTATGTCCCCAGCGTACCGTACAACATCACTTTTTGTTCTCGGTTTACCTATGGAATTTAATACTCTGGAGTCATTCCTGTTGTAATAAGAAAGTTTTTTATTGCGATTGTCAAGAATTATTTGTGCCACTTCTTTAGGCGTTCGTTTCCCAGTAGTGACTTGTAGGTCATTAAATATACAATAGGTGGCTTCCTCATCAGAAATACTCATTTCCTTTTTCGACCCTATAGAAGCCAATATTTCATTTCCGGCCATTAAAACTTTAAGAATATATTGGGCTGGTTTGAATCTCACTTCATTGGCAATAAGTTCTATGTTGTCAGAGGCTTTAATATGACCGCCAGGAAATTGAAATGAAACCATCAGAAATTTGAAAAACTGTGTCAAGTCCTGAATTTCATTTAAGAAAAATGAAAGTTTTGAGGTTTCAGTCCTATCTGATATTTTATCCTCTGTATAAAAAGCACATAGGGCTGAAATTTCAGTTCGCCAATTATCAATAGTCTTTTGTGTAAGGTCAATATTCCCTGGAAACATCCTGATGGCTTGATTTATTTTTGAAGCATATTCAGAACAGGTTGTAGGTTCTATCTTACAACACTCATTGGCCATATATAGCAACACATTCTCAATATTGCTTTTGAAACGTGGCCTAACGAAATGGATTCTAAGATAATCCTTTTCTGGGATTTTGTAATACTTTTTCATAACTGTTCTAAAAGAGATTTTGCTACGGCATCTGCCATTAAGGGAGGAACGGCGTTCCCTATTTGTTTTAATTGACTGGTATGGCTACAAGTAAAGATGAAATCATCAGGGAAAGATTGGATTCTTGCACTTTCTCGAGCCGTTGGAATTCTATTATATGAGTAATGGAAATGATGTCTGTGGCCAGTATCAATAGTGAAACTGGGTTTACTGCTGTTCAAACGTGTCCAGGCAATATGTACTTTTCTTGTGTCTTGTAATTCTATGGGTAAATCTTTATAATTGCCCCCATCGGGAACCAATGAAATGATATCAATGGTCTTTTGATTATGGGTTGTCGTCCGATGATTATACAATTTGTCTGAATTTTCCCTCATTAGTTTCTGAAAATCAGAAAGAGCCTCGTTTGGATATGAATCTCCATCAGTTACTGAATCTTCAGGTAAGTCTGACAAAGCCTCTAATGACGTTACCTTGTCCGTCTCAAATGGAGTTGGGAATTCAAATCTGTGCCCATTCAAGAAGCCAACAAAAAATGCTCTTCGGCGATTTTGAGGGACTCCATAGTCAGATGCCGTCAACACCTTATATTCAACAGAATAGCCTAACTCTGCAAAGTCTTTTATGATGGACTCCTTCACTATACCGCCTCCTATGGAGAGTATATTTGGTACATTCTCCATAACAAAAGCTTTGGGCTTGAAAAACTCGACAAACCTTACGAAGTTTTTATAGAGTTTGTTCCTGATGTCATCTACGATTCTCTTCCCTGCGACTGAAAACCCTTGGCATGGAGGACCGCCAATTATCACATCTACTTTCTCATTTTTTAGTAAAGGAAGAATTTTTTCAGGAGATAAAGATGACAGGTCCGCCTGCAGAGTCTCGCTGCTTTTATGATTGTATTTGAATGTATCTAACGCATCTTTCCATACGTCTATGCCTAACAACACATTGAAACCGGCTCTCTCAAACCCGAGAGAGAACCCTCCACAACCACAAAACAGGTCAATTACATTATAATTTTTTCCTGTCATATTAAACAAAAGCTCCCTTATAGTGCTGACTGGAGACCAAACCTTTTGTGCCTACAGGGAAGTTCTGATATAAAAACAAATATAGAAGCTCCACACGATATTGATACCTTTGGCACTAATACTCTTCCTCGTTGAAGAAGAAATCTTCTTTGGTGGGGTAGTCGGGCCAAATTTCTTCTATACCGTCGTAAACGATGCCTTCGTCTTCTAATTCTTCGAGATTTTCTAGAATTTCTTGCGGAAGACCCGAGCGTTGAGCGTAGTCGATTAGTTCCGATTTAGATGCAGGCCAGGGTGCATCTTCCAGTTTTGAAGCCATTTCTAATGTCCAATACATAGGGAGACCCTCCTTTATTTTTTTGCAAAAGTAATACTTTTACGATAAGAGGCAAGCCCAATTTTGAGTAACTTCGCTTTTCAAAACTTGATTATGCCGTTTGCAGAAAACAATGCCCGTTTGTTGCGCACTCTCGCAGTGCCAGTTACGCCATTTTATGCCGTAGCCATGCTTGTGCGTAACCGATTGTTCGATAGGGGCATCCTCCGCTCGGAAACCTTTCCTTTTCCCCTTATCTGCGTGGGCAACCTTTGCGCCGGCGGCAGCGGCAAGACCCCGATGACCGAATACCTTGTGCGTCTGCTTTCTCCCACCTGCCTTGTGGGCGTGGTAAGCCGAGGCTACGGACGCAAAACCCAAGGAAACCTGTTGGCGACAGACAATATGACAGCAAGTCAGATTGGCGACGAACCTATGCAGTATCTGCAAAAGTTTGGGCATCTGCCGCAAGGCTTCACCCTATACATAGCCAAAGACCGTTGCCAAGGAATTGCCGAACTCAAAGCCCACGCGCCCGACTGCAGGGCAGTGATTTTAGACGATGCCTATCAGCACCGCCGGGTCCGCGCCGGTCTTAACATACTGCTTACCGAATACCGCAAACCCTATTTCAGTGATTATCTGCTGCCCATAGGCAATTTGCGCGAAAGCAGGGCAGGAAGCCGCCGCGCCCAGATTATCGTGGTAACCAAATGTCCACCGGATCTTTCGCAAGAGCAGAAACAAGCCTTTTTGAAACAATGCAGACCCTTGCCGGGGCAACAGGTGTTTTTTAGCCGTATCGCTTACGAAGAAATCAAGCCTGTTAAAGACGCCCAGACCTTTGTTCCCGAAAACGGCGTAGTGCTTTTTAGCGGTATCGCCAATCCGGCACCGATAGAAGAACATTTGCAAAGCCAAGGGATTCCCTTGTTGCATCATTTCCGTTTTGGCGACCACCACGAATACACCCGCCAAGACCTTATGCGCCTTGAACGCGCCTGCCGTCAGGACAAAAACACCTGCCGTGAGGACAGAACCGCCTGCCTGCTTACTACCGAAAAGGATTTTGCACGTCTGGCAGGGCATCCCGATTTAGGAATATTGGCGGGGATTCCGCTCTGCGTATTGCCTATGCGCATCGAATTTCTGTTTGGAGAAGCTAAAACCTTTGATGACCGCATTACAGAATATATTAATAAAAAATAGGTGAGATAAAATGGATATGTTTGACAAAATCAAGGAAACGGCTGCCTACATCAACAAGGCTACCGACAACTATGCTCCCGAAATCGGCGTGATTCTCGGCTCCGGCTTGGGCAATTTAGTAAACGAACTGAATATCGAAAAAACGGTTCTCTACAAAGATATTCCGCATTTTCCGGTGTCTACGGTGGCGGGTCACAAAGGGCAGCTGCTCTTTGCACGTCTTAAGAGCGGCAAGAAAGTGGTGGTGATGCAGGGGCGTTTTCATTTTTACGAAGGTTATGCCATGCACGAGGTTACTTTTCCCGTGTTCGTGATGAAGGCACTCGGCGTAAAGACCATGCTGGTGTCGAATGCCGCCGGCGGTATGAACCCCGGTTTTCAGGTGGGCGACATTATGTTTATCAACGACCACATCAACTTGTTGCCCAATCCGCTTCTGGGACCCAACGACGAGCGTTTTGGAGAACGCTTTCCGAGTATGCACAACGCCTACGACAAGGCTTTGCTAAAACACGGACTCGATACGGCATCCCGCCTTGGAATAAAAGTGCAGCAAGGGGTTTATGTAGGCACTACGGGACCTACGTTTGAAACCCCCTCGGAATATCGTTATTTCCGTATTATCGGCGGTGATGCGGTAGGTATGAGCACGGTTCCCGAAACTATCGTAGCCAATTATTTGGGTATGAAAGTAATGGGGCTTTCGGTGATTTCCGATTTGGGCGGAGGCGAAGTAAGCTTGGAAGTAAGCCACGAAGAAGTGTTGGCGGCGGTAGAAAAGACCGTGCCGGTATTGGTTGGCTTGGTTAAGGAAATTCTTGAAACCCTCTAAGCCCTGATGACGGAGCATAAGATTAAAACCATGCAGGAACTGTGCCGTATGGATACTGCCAGTTTTAAGGAATCTCAAAAATTTCCTTTCTGCGTGGTTCTCGACAATGTGCGGAGTATGCACAATATAGGTTCCTGTTTCCGTACCTGCGACGCTTTTCGTTTGGAGAGGCTGTTTTTGTGCGGAATCACAGCCGTTCCGCCCCATCGCGAGATAGAAAAAGCCGCCTTGGGTGCTACTTTGAGCGTTGACTGGACCTATTGTGAAGATACGCTCAGGGCGGTGGAACAGCTTAAGGCGGAGGGCTACCGGGTGTATGCGGTGGAGCAGGTTCACGGCAGCATCCCTTTGCAGGACTTTAAGCCGCAGACTGGTAAAAAAATAGCCTTTGTGTTCGGCAACGAGGTAGACGGAGTGGCGCAGGAAGTGGTGGATGCCTGTTGCGGAGCTTTGGAAATACCGCAGTTTGGAACCAAACATTCGTTCAACATTTCGGTTACGGCAGGTATAGTGTTATGGCAGGCAATGGCAGGGTATCTGGAATCGGGAAACGTGTGAAATTTTTGTAATTTTGAGCGTTATATGTGCCGGATAGAAGTTAAGATGTTAAGGGCGGTTGTTGTGGCGGCTGTTATGGCGGTCTGCCTTACGGTGGCGCGTGCGCAGTTCGGGCGTTCGTCCTTTACCTTTTTGGATATGGCAAATTCGGCACGTATCGGGGCTATGGGAGCCGAGTTTCTTTCGGCGCGCGATGCGGATATTACGCTTGCCCTTTCCAATCCATCCCTTATTACCGACGAAATCCACAACCATCTTGCCGTAAACGTGGTCAATTACTTTAACGGCACCAATTACGGCTTTGCTTCTTACAGCCGCACATTCAAGAACGTGGGCAGTTTTGCCATTCACGCTCAATTCGGGGCGTATGGAAAGATTGTCGCTACCGACGAATATAATAATAAATTGGGAACCGTATCCGCCAACGATGCGGCAGTGATTATTGGCTGGGGTCGTGAGTTAGACACTCATTTTACGATTGGAGCCAATTTCAAGATGATTTATTCTAACATCGAGGCGTATCACGCCTTTGGTCTGGCGGTGGATGTGAGTGCCACCTATGCCAATAAATCGAGGCTTTTTGCCGTTTCTGTCTTGTTGCGAAATATGGGCGGCGCGCTCAAATCCTATTCGGGCGACGGCTATACCCGTATGCCTTTTGAGGTGGCGGTGGCTCTTTCGCAGCGGATTCCCCATACGCCTTTGCGGGTATTCTTTGAATTTCCCAATTTGCAGAAATGGCGTTTGAACTACGAAGACCCTTATGCCGAAAAAGACTTGCTTACCGGCGAGGTAAAGAAACGCAACGGTGCCGCCGATTTCTTCGACAACTTGGGGCGTCATATCGTGGTGGGGCTTGAGTTGATTCCCTATCGTGGGTTCTACATACGGGCATCGTACAACTATATGCGCTCGCGGGATATGATGCAGCCCTCCAAAGCCGGGGTGGTGGGTTTTTCGTGGGGCGTGGGATTCCGTATTTCCAAGTTCAATTTCAGCTATTCCCGTTCGCGCTACCATAGGGTGGGTTCGCCCAATTACATAAGCCTTACCGTAGACTTAGACGCCTTTAACAGACATCGTAAGACCAAGGCGACCAAAGCATTTGAAACTGCCGACGGCAAGTAATTTTAGAGAAAGATAAAAACCATGATAACAGAAAAAAGATTTAGGAAATTGGCAATGCTTTTTGCCGCGATGATTTTTTGTTTACCTGTGTTTGCCGACGAGGGTATGTGGCTGCCGCTCCTCTTGCAGCAGAACCAAGAGGATATGCAGCGTTCCGGCTTGCGGCTCACGGCAGAAGACATTTACAGCATCAATCAATCTTCGCTCAAAGATGCCATCGTGCAGTTTGGCGGCGGTTGCACGGGCGAGGTGGTGTCGCCTCAGGGCTTGCTCCTTACCAATCATCATTGCGGTTTTGATTATATACAGTCTCATTCTTCGGTAGAACACGACTATCTTACGCTTGGATTTTGGGCGCAGAGTATGCAGGAAGAACTGCCCTGTCCCGGACTGGAAGTAAGGTTTCTCAAAGAAATGCGCGATGTTACCGAAGCGGTGCTTGAGGGGCTTTCTGACGATATGCCCGAGGCGGCGCGCCAAGATAGCGTCAAGGCACGGTCGGGGCGTTTGCGCGAGGAGTTCGCGGGGGCGAACATAGACGTGAGGGTTCTGCCGTTTTACTATGGCAACCAATACTACATGTTTGTTTACGAGGTGTTCAAAGACGTGCGGCTGGTGGGCGCGCCGCCTTCCAACATCGGCAAGTTCGGCGGCGATACCGACAACTGGATGTGGCCCCGCCATACGGGAGATTTCTCGGTGTTCCGCATTTATGCGGATTCCAACAATATGCCGGCTCCCTATAGTCCCGGCAACAAGCCTTACGAACCCAAGAAATATCTTAAGATAGACTTGCGTGGCTATGAAGAGGGCGATTTTACGTTTGTGTTCGGCTATCCGGGCAGAACGCAGGAATACTTGAGTTCCTTTGGTGTGGAGCAGGTTCTCAAGGTAGAAGATCCTATGCGTGTTGCCGCCCGCACCGCCCGCTTGGAAGTGATTAAGGCGGCAATGGAAAAAGACCCTGCCACACGCATACAGTATGCTGCCAAGGCGGCTTCGATAGCCAACGGCTGGAAAAAATGGATGGGCGAAATCAAGGGTATAGAACGAATCAATGTGCCGGGCAGCAAGCGCGACTACGAAAAAGTGTTTCAGGATTGGGCAGGTTCGGTAAGCGGTGCGCCTTATTCGGGCGTGTTGCCTGCCTTAAAGAGTGCCTATCAGGAAATGGAACCCTATCTTACCGAGGCTGTGATTTTTCAGGAACACACCATAGCACCCGAAATAGTGCCTTTTGCCTATTCTTTTCAAAGGCTTTGCCAAGCATCCAAAGAGCAGGACAAGTTAGAAGAAACCTTGGCAAGGTGCCGCGCCGCAGCCGAAAAATTCTACAAAGACTACAATCCGGAAGTAGACCGCGCCTTGTTTGAAACGATGATGGCGTTGGTTCCTGCGCAAGACAGAATGTCCGATGCGGAGATTAAGAAAATGGCGGCATCCTTTTATGAAAAATCCTTGTTCGCTTCGCCTCAGAAAATGATGACATTCTTGGATAAATACAAGGCTGCCGATTACAAGACAATTGAAAAGGATCCTGTGTATGCCTATGCCGACAGGGTTTACGGCGAATACAGTAAATCGGTTTATCCTATGTTGATGCAGTGCCGTAAGACCATAGACAGCCTGCAACGTCTTTATATGAAGGGGCAGCTTGCCCTTAAAGAAAGCGGTGCCTTTGCGCCCCTGCTGGCAGGCGGTCAGAAAAAACTTGTGTTGAGCAATGTGGGCAGTTCGCGTTTCTATCCCGATGCCAATTTTACGCTTAGGGTAACTTACGGCAAGGTGCAGGGTTTTACGCCTGCCGACGCGGTTCGTTACAGGCATTACACCACCTTAGACGGCATTATGCAGAAAGAGAATCCCGATATTTACGACTATGTGGTGGAAGCCAAGCTAAAGGAACTGTACGCCAAGAAGGATTATGGCAGGTATGCCAACGCCTTGGGTGAGATGCCGGTGGCTTTTATAGGCACCAACCACACTACAGGCGGCAATTCGGGCAGCCCGGTTCTCAATGGCGACGGAAACCTTATCGGCATCAACTTTGACCGTAACTGGGAGGGAACGATGAGCGATATTCGCTACGACCCCGAAATGTGCCGCAATATTATGCTCGATATCCGCTACTGCCTGTTTATTATCGACAAGTTTGCCGGGGCTTCCCGCTTGGTGGAAGAGATGGATATTATAGAATAGTTTTGAGCCATGAACGCTGCTTTGCCTGTTGTAAGTATCATCACGGTGGTGTATAACGCCAAGAATCATCTTGCCAAGACCATAAAGAGTGTGCGGGATCAGAAAGCGTTTTATCCTCATATCGAATATATCGTGGTTGACGGTGCTTCTAAAGACGGCACCTTAGAACTGATACACCAAAACGAGGATCTCATTTCGCGTTGGATTTCGGAGCCTGACAAGGGCATTTACGATGCTATGAACAAAGGCTTGGCTATGGCTTCGGGCAGTTTCGTGTGGTTTTTGAACGCGGGGGATTTGATTTATTCGGAGCGTTTCTTGCTGGATATGTTCGGGCAGGATAGTCCTGACGATGCCACCGAAGACGGTTGGGCGGATGTGTATTATGGGCAGACGCAATTGGTTGATGCCGATTGGAAGCCGGCGGGAATGAGGCGTTTACGCGCCCCAAAAGTGCTTAAGACGGAGAGTTTCCGTATGGGAATGTTGGTGTGCCACCAGTCGGTAATCGTGCGCCGCGCCATTGCTGAACCTTACGATATGCGGTACCGTTGCTCTGCCGACTACAATTGGGTGTTGCAGGCTCTCGAAAAGGCGCGGCGCATCGCCAACACCCGCCAAATCGTTTCGTGCTATCTTAAGGGTGGAAAATCCCGTCAGATGTTGGTTCTCTCGTGGAAGGAACGTTTTCGCATCATGCGGCTCCATTTCGGCTTGCTTGCCACGCTCCGTTCTCACTTTTTGATTGTATTGCGGCTGTTCCTGCCGGTTAAAAGGGATTACGCGGCATAAAATAAAAGAAGCCGATGCGCAACGCATCGGCTTCTTTTTTATAAGGAGGTTTTATCTTATTTGAGCTTGCCGGTAATTTCTTCGGCTTTTTCCTTAATGGTATCGTCTACCAAGAAACGACCGCAGTATTCGCAGGCGATAATTTTCTTGTGCATACGGATGTCGATTTGACGTTGGGGAGGAATCTTGCTGAAGCAACCGCCGCAGGCGTCTCTTTCTACGCAAACCACCGCCAAGCCGTTGTGGGCGTTGTTGCGGATACGTTCATAGAGCCGCAGCCAGCGGGGTTCGATGTTGGCTTGGTATTCTTCGGATTTCTTTACCAAAGCCTTTTCGTCTTTTTCGGTTTCGGCAACGATTTCGTCTAACTCGCCCTTTTTGGCTTCCAAATCTTTCTGACGTTCGGCGCAGGCAGCCTCAATGCGTTCCAAATCGGCTTTGCGTTTTTCGAGCGTTATGGTGGCTTCGCGGATTTTCTTTTCGTGAAGCTGGTTTTCGAGGTTCTGATATTCGATTTCCTTGTTCAAGGCATCGTATTCACGGCTGTTCTTTACTTCGCGCAGCTGCTTTTCGTACTTTTTAATCTGAGCCTTGATGTCGGTTATAGCCGCTTTGCGGTCGGAAATATTTTTGGTTATTTCCGTCATATCGGCTTTAATCCTTTCGATTTTGTTTTGGTATCCGGCAATATCGTCTTCCAAATCCTGTACTTCCAAAGGCAGTTCGCCCCGGAGAATACGGATAGCGTCTATGGCGGAATCCACGCTTTGCAGGGCGTAGAGAGAAACCAATTTCTGTTCTACCGCAATGTCTCTTTCTTCAGAAACCACTTTGGGTTTTTCGGTTTGTGCAGGCTTGGCTGCCGCTTTCTTGGAGGCGGCTTTGGTTTTGGCTCCGGCTTTTTCTTTCATTTTGTCAGAGAGTTTAATAGCAAGAAACGGGGTTTACAGACCGTTCCGAAATATGGGCGGCAAATTTAGGAAATTTTTCGGTAATATATTTAAGAATTAGTTCTTTTACGAACTGCTCGCTTTCGTAATGACCAATATCCACTAACCAAGGGGTGTTTTCGGCATCTACAAAATCGTGGTATTTTATATCGCCGGTAATATAGGCGTGCGCTCCCTGTGCGGCTGCCGCTTCGATAAATCCGCCTCCGCTGCCTCCGCAAAGGGCTATGGTTTCTATCTTGCGGTCGGCAAAGCCCGAATGGCGTATGCACTGCACCGCCGTAAGTCTTTTGAGTGTGTCAAGCAGTTCTTTTTCGTGCATGGGGTGTGCAAGAACACCTATCACGCCTGCGCCGTTAATGCCTTGGGCGTCTGTGGGAACTAAGGGGCGTGCATCTTGCAGACCCAATTTCTCGGAAAGATAGGAATTGACCCCGGTGGGCGTATTGTCGAGATTGGTGTGCATGGCATACCACGCTATGCCGTGTTGCAGCGAGAGGGACAACATTCTGCCCATACGCGAGGAGGGGTCTATGTGTTTAATGCCCCTGAAGATGGGCGGATGATGGGAAATGATGAGGTCTGCCCCTTTTTCTACGGCTTCTTCCACCACTTGCGGGCTTACATCAAAGCAGATAAGGGCGCGGCTCACCGTTCCGTTCCGGTTTCCGAGCACCAGCCCGGCATTGTCGTAGCTCTCCTGCCGGGAGAGGGGTGCCCATTCTTCAAGGCTTTGCAGCAGTTCTTGCAGCTGTAGTTTTTGACCGCTTTCCATAAATAACTAAATTTGCAGGTTTAACGCCTCAGCCACAAAATAACGAATAAAAGCCATGAATACCAAGACCCGCTATACGGAAGACGACAAGATGTGCTCTTTGGTGTGCGAGAATCATTATATGCTTTTTCTGTTGAGCCGTTTCGGTATTCCGGTGGGTTTCGGGGAGGCTTCGGTGGGCGAGGTGTGCCGCAAGTGCAAGATAGATGTTCCCACTTTTCTTGCGGTGGTGAACCTCAGTCTTTACGGACATATTGACCATTGCGCCGGGAAAAGGCTCAAACCCGAAGAAATTGTGCGCTACCTGCATAATTCGCACGAGTATTTTCTCAATTACCGCCTGCCTGCCTTGCGTTCCAAGCTTGCGGAAGTGATAGGCGGCAAGGAGCAAAGGGATGTGGCGGTGGTGGTGCTGCGCTTTTTTGACGAATACGCCCACGAGGTTAAGAAGCACATGGATTATGAAGAAAAAAAGGTGTTTCCTTATATCCGCGCCTTGGTGCGGGGCAAGGCGGATCCGGGCTATCATATCGAAATTTTCCGCAAACAGCATAATCAGATAGAAAGCCGGCTCAACGAGCTGCGCGACATTCTGCTCAAATACTATGCCGGCAAAACAGGGCATGAATTCAACGCCGCCTTGTTCGACATCTTTACCTGTGCCGAAGACTTAAGGCAACACAACACCTTAGAAGATGTGCTGCTGATTCCGTTGATAGAAAGAATAGAAAAGGAGTCGGCGCGATGAAGAAGTTTTTGAGTTTTACCGTAGCGGAACCTTCCGACATCATAAGGGAGGGAATGGTGGCGGTGTTGCGGAAGATAAACGGCGATTTCCGCGTTTTTGAGGTAAGCGATATGGAGCAGTTGGAAAATCACTTGCAGATGAAACGCCCCGATGTATTGATTGTAAACCCCGGCTTTTGGGCAGGGGAAAAAGCCGCCTCGCTTGGTGGCGATATGCTGTGCGTGGCTCTGCTTACAGACTTGCGCGATACGCAGAACACACAGGGCTTCGATCTGTCGGTTTCCCTATACGATGATTTTGAACAGTTGAGCGAAAAGTTGGGCAGGCTCAAGCCCACGCATCAGGAGGATTCCGGTTCGGGCAGAACATTGAGCCAGCGCGAGGTGGAAATTGTTTCGTATGTGGTAAAGGGCTACACCAACAAGCAGATTGCCGACAAGCTCTGCCTGTCGCAGCATACGGTAATTACCCATAGGCGCAATATCGCCAACAAATTACAGATACATAGTTCGGCGGGGCTTACCATTTATGCCATCGTGAACAAATTGGTAACCCTTGAGGAAGTGAAATAAAATGTACCAATCGGCAAAAATTAAGGAAACAACGGGCTTTATAGCCGACTATGCCGCCGTGCTTTTGGGTTCGGGAGTGCATTGCACGCGGGTGCTGCGCAATTCGCGGCGGATATGCGAGGCTTACGGCTTGGAGCTTACTATGACCATTTTTGCCTCCAACATCATACTTACCCTTTCCGACCCCGAACAAGACGAGATATGTACCGAGGTGGTGCATATCCGGCAGCTGCCGGTAAGCTTTGAGCTGAACGCCGAACTGAGTGCCTTGAGCTGGCGGGTGTTCGACAATCGTTTGAGCATTGACGAGGTAAAGCGGGAATATGGGCAGATTATGCAGAAGCCGCGTATGAACCATTGGCTGGTAACCTTGTTGGTGTCGGTGGCAAACGCTTGCTTTTGCCGTCTTTTTGGCGGTGATTTGGGGGCGATGGGGCTTGTCTTTATAAGCACTTTTGCCGGATTCCGCCTGTTGAGGTTCGTTAAAAAACGGGGCATAGACCATTCGTTGGCAGTGATTCTCGTTTCGTTTTTCAGTTCTTTTGCCTGCATAGGACTGGCTTCTCTGCCGCCTTTGGCAGGTTGTGTAAATGTTACGGTGGCAGTGGCTACGAGCGTGCTGTTTATGGTGCCGGGTGTGCCGCTCATTACGGGCGTTATCGACATATTTGAAAATCATGTGCTCATAGGCTTTGCCCGCCTTATGCGCGCTATCCTTATCATGCTCTGCTTGGCGGTGGGGCTTTCCATATCGATGGTTATTTTTAGCGGGAGTTTGCAGCTATGATAGAAGAAACGATAATACGGGCTGTCTGCGCCGCTTTTGCCGCGCTCGGCTTTGGTGCGGTGTCTAACCCCTCACGCCGTTCCCTGCCGTGCATTATGGTGTTGGCGGCGGTGGGCTACGCGCTCCGTTACCAGCTTATAGAAACGGTGGGTTGGGATATTGCTACGGCAACCTTGGCGGCATCGCTGCTTATGGGCTTTGGAAGCCTTTGGCTGGGCGGAAAGGTAAAATGCCCTATGACCACCCTCTATATTCCTGCCTTGCTGCCGTTTGTGCCGGGAATGTATGCTTACAAGGCGGTGTTCTCGATAATCCTTTTTATGCAGAACGTCAACACACCCGGCGTGGCTTTTCTGTATCTGAACGATTTTTTTCTAAACGTAATTGTAACGGTAACGGTGATTCTCTGTATGACGGTGGGCGCATCCCTGCCTATGTTTATCTTTTCGCGTCGGGCAAAATCGCTTACACGTCATCATATAAACCCAAAAAAAGTAATTCGTGGATAAGAACCTAAACGAAAATCAAGCGCAAGGCGGCGAGAACCGCACGGAATTGGAAGAACTCGGTGAATTTGGTCTGATAGACCGCCTTACCGAAAGTTTTAGCGTTCACAACCCTCAAAGCACGCTCAAAGGCGTTGGCGACGATGCGGCGGTGTTACAGATGCCCCAAGGGCAGGTTCAGTTGGTTTCTAAAGACCTGCTGATGGAGGGTGTGCATTTTGATATGACCTACTGTCCGCTAAAACATTTGGGCTACAAGGCCATTGCGGTAAACCTTTCGGATATTGCCGCTATGAACGCCAAACCGGCGCAGGTGTTGGTGGGTATTGCGGTGTCTAACCGTTATTCGTTGGAGGCTCTTGAAGAACTGTATGCGGGTATGCGCCTGTGCTGCGACCGCTATGGGGTTGATTTAGTAGGGGGAGATACCGTTTCGAGCCGTGCCGGGCTTGCCATTTCGGTAACGGTAATCGGTTATGCCGAACCTCAAAAAGTGGCGTATCGCGGCGGAGCCAAAGAAAACGATCTGCTTTGCGTATCGGGCAATTTAGGCGGTGCCTACGCGGGCTTGCTGCTGTTGGAGAGAGAAAAGAGGGAATTTTTGGCCAACCCCAAGATGCAGCCTGATTTTCAAGATTTTTCTTATGTTTTGGAACGCCAGTTAAAACCCGAACCGCGCTTGGATATTGTAGATTTGTTGGCGGAACTGAATGTGGTGCCTACTTCGATGATTGATGTTTCCGACGGTCTGGCTTCTGAAATACTGCATTTAAGCAAGGCTTCGGATTGCGGCTGTATGCTCTACCAAAGCAAGATTCCGGTAGATGCGGAAACCTGCAAGGCTCTTGAAATGTTTAAGATTCTGCCCGAAACGGCGGCTTTGAGTGGAGGGGAAGACTACGAACTGCTGTTTACTGTGGCGCAGAAAGACTACGAAAAGATTAAGGACAACGCTAAGATTAAGATAATAGGGCACATGGTAGAAAAGGCGCAAGGTACTTTTCTTGTGCCGGAAAACGGCAGTCTGATTCCGCTTACGGCACAGGGCTGGCAGGCGTTCAACAAGCGATAGCATTTTCGTTTTATGCGGATTGATAAGTTTCTTTGGGCGATACGTGTGTACAAAACGCGCTCGGAAGCCGCCGAGGCTTGCCGTACAGGTAAGGTGCGCATAGGGCAGGACCTTGCCAAGGCTGCCAAGGAAATAAAGCCGGGCGATACGGTAACGGTGAGCCGTAGCGGTATAACGTATTCGTATAAAGTGCTTCAATTATTACCCAACCGTGTGGGAGCGGCAAAAGTGCCTGAATATGTGTTGGATGTTACTTCTCCCGAAGAAAAAGAAAAACTTGCCTTGCAGCGTGCGCCCTCTTTTGAGCGGCGGGATCCCCGCACGGGTCGCCCCACTAAACGTGAACGTCGCGAAATAGACCGGTTCAAGGATTATTCGGGAGAGGAGTGGCTTTGAGTTTTCAAAGTTTGTTGTATCTTTGCTTTCGTGTTTCCAGAAATTAAAATGTTGATTTTTCATATATTTATGACAAACAGACCGTAGAATAATAAAACAAAATTCCATTAGAAAGTCAATAAAAAATTTTAGCAAAAAACATTTGTGGTTTTGTTTTCGGTTTATTACCTTTGCGCCCCTGTATCGGCAGGGAGATTCACTTTTGATATTTCTTAATGTGCTGATATTGTTTTTGATAGAATAAAACAATTAAATCAAATAATTCTAACAAATTAAAAACAAACAAAATGAAGAAAAAGTTCTTAAAAACAATCGCTGCTGTGGCGATGATCTTTTCTTTTGCCGGTTTTGTCCGTGCACAAGATGAGTTGAAAATCACAGCTTCGCTTGAAAATGCCGGAGAGGGTGTTCAATTGAGCAACATCGAAGGCAACGCATGCTCTGCTTCCGATGTGGTATTGAGCACAGGCTCCGATACAAAAACCACATTGACTCTTACCTGTGCCGGTGCTGACGAAATCTATTACACGACAGACGGCAATACGGAACCTGCCAAGCCGCAAGACCAAGTGCCGGAAGTCTCTACTCAAAGCGAAGGACTCTCTACTAAGTACACTGCTCCTATTGAGTTGACAGCAGAAATGTTTACTGGAGATGACACAAAAACACTCGTTATCAAAGCTAAAGCGTTCAAGGCGGCTGCTGTTGAAAATGAGGCTCAGGCAACTGCAGAAGAAGAAACTTCGGAAGTACTTACCATTACGCTTACCTTGAAAGCACAGGCTACTGTTCCTGAAAAGACAGCCACTCCTACTTTCAAAGTCGGAGAAGAAGCCAAGACGGCGTACGAATTGAGTGCAGAAGAAAGTGCAAAAGTTACCGTAACGATAGTAGCTGCAGAAGGAGCTTCCGTTTACTACACC
>JAFLTI010000027.1 GCA_022510485.1 Lentimicrobiaceae bacterium
CTTACAACATCGTTTTTCATTTTGATCTCTGTTTTCTTATATAACCCCAAAATTGGATTTTAACGAAGTTTTGCCAAAAAAATACCTGCAAATAGGTATTTCCCGACAGTGGAAAGTGCCGTACCTTTGTACGTGCAAAAACCAATTATGACCTTAAACGACTTGACAGAAGGCCAGCAGGCTATGATTCTGAAAATCAGGGGGCGCGGCACTTTTCGCCACCGCATCATCGAACTTGGTTTTGTTCGGGGGCAGATGGTGAGGGTGTTGCGTTCGGCTCCGCTTAAGGATCCGGTGGTGTTCCGTATCTTAGACAGCGAGGTTTCGTTGCGCCGTGCGGAAGCCACCCAGATAGAGGTGTTGGTTTGCACTCCCGCTGAGGCGCAGGAATATGCCGCCCTGCAACCCTTTTATATGCAGGAAAAAGACAACTGCCACGGCAATCCTCAAGAAAATCCTTTAGAAAAGAAACTCGACAGCCATTCGGTTATCGAAGTGTGTATGGTGGGCAATCCCAATACGGGCAAGACCTCGCTTTACAACGCTCTTTCCGGCAGCTTTGAACACGTGGGTAACTATAGCGGTGTAACGGTAGATGCCAAAACTACCGAATTTATCTACAAAGGGCATCGCATACGCCTTACCGACCTGCCCGGCACCTATTCTTTTTCACCTTATTCGCCCGAAGAAAGGGTAGTGATGGACCAACTTCTGGAGCGTCGTCCCGATGTGGTGGTAAACGTGGTGGATTCTTCAAACATAGAACGGAATCTATACATGACCACACAGCTTATCGATATGGACTACCGGGTGGTGATGGCGCTCAATATGTACGATGAACTGAAGGCTTCGGGAGCATCTTTGCAATACGGTTACTTAGGCAGGCTGTTGGGAATGCCGGTAGTGCCAACCATCGGCAGAACCCGCACCGGTACCGAAGATTTGCTGGATAAGATTATCGATGTAAACGAAGACCGCGACCAGACTATCCGCCATACGCATATTCCTTATGCCGAAGAAATGGAAAAAAGCCTGCGCGAGTTGCAGGAAATTATTTGGCAGGATCCGTGGTACGACAATATCTATTCTTCGCGTTACCTTGCCATAAAGTTTTTGGAGGGCGATACCCGGTGGCTTGACCGCGCCAAGGTGTTGGAACACGCCGACAGAATAAAACAGACTGCCGAATCGGCAAGAAATCATCTGCAAAAACTGTACGGGGAGGATATAGATCAAGTTTTTGCCGACTATCGGTACGCCTTTGTGCGCGGTGCCTTAAAAGAATGTTACAAGCCGGCGGCACGCGCTTTGCAGAAAAAAAACACACAGGAAAAGACGGAACCGACAGATTTGCGCCGCCGTAGCCGTATTACGGAACGTTTGGACAACATACTGACCCATCGCCTGTGGGGTTTTCCTATCTTTTTGGCGTTTTTGTGGATTATGTTTCAATCCACCTTTACTTTGGGGCAATATCCTATGAACTGGATAGAAGCCGGGGTAAACGCTTTGGCGGGTTGGCTCAACGGCATCATGCCCGATAATGTGTTGCGCGCCGTTTTGGTAGACGGTATCATACAGGGGGTGGGAGGCGTGCTTGTCTTTTTGCCCAATATCCTTATTCTGTTCTTGTTTATCTCGCTTATGGAGGCTACCGGCTATATGGCGCGCGTGGCGTTTATTATGGATAAACTTATGCACACCATAGGATTGCACGGTAAATCCTTTATACCGCTTATTATCGGTTTTGGCTGTAATGTGCCTGCCATTATGGCTACCCGCACTATCGAAAACAAGAAAGACCGCCTTATCACGATGCTTATTCTGCCCTTTATGTCGTGCAGTGCGCGGCTGCCGGTATATGTACTGCTTGCCGGTATGTTTTTCGGTTCAAAGGCGGGTACGGTCATATTCTTTATCTACCTGTTCGGCATCCTTGTATCCATTCTTTCGGCATTGCTGTTCCGGCATACGCTGCTAAAGGCTTTCGACAGTCCTTTCGTTATGGAGATGCCGCCCTACCGTTTACCTACGTGGCGTTCGGTATGGCAGAGTCTGGGCACGCGCAGTATGCAGTACCTCAAAAAAATGGGGGGCGTTATCTTGATTGCTTCCGTAGTGGTGTGGGCTTTGGGCTATTTTCCGGTTTCGGCATCTATCGAAAATTCTTATTTGGGTAAAATTGGCAGGTGTATAGAACCGATTATCCGTCCTTTGGGCATGGATTGGCAGATGGGGGTTTGCCTGCTTGCCGGAGTGTCGGCTAAAGAGGTGGTGGTGAGCACTATGAGCGTTATTATGGATCCGGCGCAGGCATTTACGCCGCTTAGCGCGCTTTCGTTTATCGCCTTTGTGTTGCTGTACTTCCCTTGCGTGGCGGTTTTTTCCGCTATCGGGAGGGAGAGCGGCAGCTGGAAATGGGCTGTCTTTACTGCCGTTTACACTACGGCGGTGGCTTGGCTCGTATCGTTTGCCGTATTCAGGATAGGCGGATTTTTCCTATAACTATAATTACGTATTTTTGCAGTTCGCAACCGGCGGCAACGCCACTATCAATTATTTTATGTTTGATAAGAAGATTTACCGTGCCCGTCGCGAAAAGCTCAGGCAAAGCCTGAAAGGCGGCATCGTTTTGTTTCCCGGCAATCCGGAAGTGCCCTGCAACTATGCGGGTAACACCTATCCCTTTCGCCAAGACAGCAATTTTCTCTACTTTTTCGGTTTGCAGAAGCCGGATATGTATGGGGTAATCGATTTGGATGCCGATAAGGACTATATCTATGCCGACGACCTCAGTATGGACGACATTATCTGGATGGGACATCTGCCCTCGGTGTCGGAAATGGCTTCTGAGGTGGGTATTACCGATACGGCTCCCGTAAGCGAGCTTAAAAACCTGCTGCATCAGGCTGTGTTGAGCCGCCGCAAGATACATTTTGTATCTCCCTACAATATGCAGGTGGCACAACAGCTGTCTGAATGGATTTCGGTTCCGGTGGCAAAGCTTAAAGAAAGCCAGTCGGTGGAACTTATCAAGGCTATTGCCGAACAGCGTTCGATTAAGGGCAAGGAAGAATTGGCAGAAATCGAAATCGCGATGGATATTGCCTATAAGATGCACACCACTGCCATGCGTATGTGCAAGCCCGGAGCCTACGAATATCAGGTTTGCGGCAGTATGGAGGGCATTGCATTGCAACATCATGGTTCGATGTCGTTCGCGCCCATCGTTTCGATGAACGGACAGACCTTGCACAACCATCATCATGGCAATATGCTCAAAGAGGGCCGTATGATGGTGGCAGACGTGGGTGCCGAAGCGCACAGCAACTACTGTTCCGATATTACGCGCACCACGCCTGTGGGCGGCAAGTTCAACACCCGACAGAAAGAAATTTACGAGATTGTTCTCAAAGCCAATACAAGCGTTATCGAAACGCTTAAACCCGGCTTGCCTTACCGCGATTACCATATTGCCGCCTGCAAGATTATTTCGCAAGGTCTTAAGGATCTCGGGTTAATGAAAGGCGATGTGGAACAGGCTGTGAACGAAGGGGCTCACGCCTTGTTTATGCCGCATGGTTTGGGTCATATGATGGGCTTGGATGTTCACGATATGGAAAATATGGGCGAAAACCTGTTCGGTTACGACGACGAGATAAAGCGTTCCGACCAGTTCGGGCTCTCTTACCTGCGTTTGGGGCGCCGTCTGCAACCCGGCTTCGTGCTTACGGTAGAACCCGGCATTTACTTTATACCGGCACTTATCGACCTTTGGAAAAGCAAGGATAAGTTTACCCAATACATCAACTACGACAAGTTGGAATCCTATAAGGATTTTGGCGGCATCCGCATTGAAGACGATGTGCTGATTACCGAAAAGGGCAGCAAGCTGTTGGGGCAGCCTATACCCAAAACGGTGGCGGAGGTGGAAGAAGCCTGCGCCCGCACCGAATAAATTTTTAACAATCAGAAAACTAACAACTTAAAATTATAAGATATGAAAAAGAAATTGTTTGCGCTTATCGCAACGATTTCTCTTGCTTTTTCAACGATGGGAACGGCAAAAGCCGGTGGCGTTTACGCAGGCGCGGCTTCCGGAACTTCTATTTTGGGTGCCAGAGTTGGAATTTCAAATATAGTAGGTGTAAATGTTACCTACGATTATGCACTTGCCCGGGTATGGAAAGGTACGTTTACCATTGGCGGACAGGTTGGTTATATGTGGAGAGGGGATAGCCCTAGCGGTATGAAGAAAGAAAACGATACCATAGTATCCTATTCGTTTAAGGATAAGAATCGAAAAGATATGTTGGACTTTAAAATAAGGACAACGTATCGTTTTTATGTGGTGGTTCCCGAGTGGGAGGTATATGCCGGCGTGGGAATTGGCGGAGGTGTAGCCTTAGAAAGAACAAAACAAGAACACATCTATAAGGAATACAAAGAGACCTTTGAAGAAAAAAAACATTATGGTTTTGTTTCGGGCTCTTTTATTTTAGGAACCACGTATCATTTTACCCGGCAGATAGGAGTGTCTCTTGAATTGAATTTTGGAAACTTTGAGCAGGCTTGGGTCAACATTGGCGTGAATTGCAGTTTTTAACAGATGGAAGAAGAAATAAAAAAAGGAGGTCGTCAACGACCTCCTTTTTTTATGCGTTGAAATTTCCGTTAAAATTTGTAACGGACTCCGATAGCGATACCTCCTGCGTACAGACCATTGATATTAAAGCCGCAGGGTTTGCCGAAATACGGACCGAAAGAGGGACGCCATTCCACTGAAAGCTGAAGCGGGAACCAGAAGTTGTATTCCACGCCTACGCGACCAGCCACCCCTACAAAAGCGGATCCCTTCCAGTACCAACCACCGGCGGCACCCACACCGAGAGACCAGTTCCATTCGCCTTTTTCGTTCCATGGAATCTTGGTGTTGAAAGGGTCGATCCAATCGTAGGTAACGGCGGCTTCGATACCGTTGAAACCGGGCAAACCGGCATCAATCGACAGCATATTGTTTCCTAAACCGTGTTGATAGGAAAGTTCAACACCATAACCGATACGCACACCCACAGCACGAGGCTGGGCAATAGCGCTTGCCATACCTAATATAAAAAGAGAGGCGGCAACGATTAAACTTCTTTTCATCATATTGTTATTTATTGTTTGGTTATTAATTTAGAAGAAAGAAAGTTCGCAAAGATATAACAATTCTTGGTACTTTGACTTTTCCAAATATACTTCCGCCTTATTCGTATATTTGCAACCTTGAAATCTAAAAAAACAACATATCATGTACGGTAAATTTCAGGATTTTCTTCAGCAAGAACTTAAGAATATCCGCGAAGCCGGCCTTTACAAGGAAGAACGGATTATCGTTACTCCTCAAAAAGCCGACATCAAGGTAAAGACGGGGCAGGAAGTGCTTAATTTCTGCGCCAACAACTATTTGGGTCTTTCCAACAATCCCAAACTGATTGCCGCTGCCAAAAAGGCGCTTGACGAGAGAGGCTACGGCATGAGTTCGGTGCGTTTTATCTGCGGAACGCAAGACCTTCACAAAGAACTGGAACGCAAGATTTCCGAATTTTTCGGCACGGAAGACGCCATTCTGTATGCGGCTTGCTTTGATGCCAACGGCGGTGTTTTTGAACCGCTTTTAGGAGAAGAAGACGCCATTATTTCGGATGCGCTCAACCATGCTTCGATTATAGACGGCGTGCGTCTTTGCAAGGCAAAACGTTACCGTTATGCCAACGGCGATATGGCGGAACTCGAAAACTGCCTTAAAGAAGCGCAGGCTCAGCGTTTCCGCATTGTGGTAACCGACGGCGTTTTCTCTATGGACGGCAATGTGGCTCCTCTCGACAAAATCTTGGCTTTGGCAGAAAAATACCAAGCCTTGGTGATGGTAGACGAAAGCCACTCGGCAGGCGTAGTGGGCAAGACCGGTCGCGGGGTTACCGAACAATACAACTGTCGCGGCAAGGTGGACATTCTTACCGGTACGCTCGGAAAAGCTTTCGGTGGCGCGGTAGGCGGTTTTACCACGGGTCGCAAGGAAATTATAGATATGCTGCGTCAGCGCTCGCGCCCCTATTTGTTCTCCAACTCGATTCCTCCTATGGTGGCTGCCGCTGCCATTCAGATGTTCGATATGATGAACGAAACCAACGAGCTGCAAGACAAACTTCATGCCAATACCGAATATTTTATCGGCAAGATGAAAGAAGCGGGATTCGACATCAAGCCTACCCAGTCGGCTATCTGCGCGGTGATGCTCTACGATGCCAAACTTTCGCAGGAATTTGCTGCCAAATTGCTCTACGAAGGAATCTATGTAACCGGTTTCTACTATCCGGTGGTTCCCAAGGGGCAGGCACGTATCCGCGTGCAGCTTTCTGCCGGACACGAAAGGGCTCACTTAGACAAGTGCATACAGGCCTTTACCAAAGTGGGCAAGGAATTGGGTGTGCTTAAATAGTTATTCCTTTTGCAATATTGAAAGCCGGTTGCTACTTTTGTGGTTGCCGGCTTTTTTATTCGGTGCTTTTACCATGAAACAGATAAAAGAAAGAATCACGGCGAGCGTGGAAAAAACGGTGGAAGAGCAGGACTTGGCGTGCGTGCATGGGTCGGGTTCCTTGCGGGTTTACGCCACCCCCGCTATGGCTGCCCTAATGGAAAGAACCGCCTGCGTACTGCTTGAACCCTATATGGAAGAGGGTGAAACTACGGTGGGTATATCCCTTGAAATAAAACACCTCAAAGCCAGCCTTTGCGGTATGAAACTAACGAGTACCGCCACGCTTGCAGAGGTAGACGGGCGTAAGACAGTGTTTGAAATCGAGGTACGCGATGCCCTGTCGGTGGTCGGTACGGCGCGTCACGAGCGTTTTGCCGTTATGGCGGAAGCCTTTATGCAGAAAGCCGAGGACAATAAGATTAAATGTGCAAGATAGAAAACGGAATAATTTTTGAAGTATGCCGAGCTACATAGCCAAGACATTGCAAGGTTTGGAGCCTGTTTTAGCCAAAGAACTCAAGGCTTTGGGCGCAACCGAAGTAAAGGAATCGAGCCGGGCGGTATTGTTTGATGGCAACCAGAAGGTGCTTTACAAAGCTAATTACCTATGCCGCACAGCCTTGCGTATCTTAAAGACCATCAAGTCGTTCGACATCGAAACGCAGGCGGATTTATACGACAGGGTTTACGAAGTGCCTTGGGAAAAGATATTTCCCGTAGATGCCCTTATGACCTTGAGCGCCACCTGTATCGATTCGGTGTTTTCGCATACCCGCTTCGCCTCGCAGCGGGTAAAGGATGCGATTGTAGACCGCTTTCGGCGTGTATTGGGGCAAAGACCGAGTATCGACAACGAGTTTTACACGATTCGGGTGGAGCTGTTTATGCGCAACAACCATTGCGAGCTTTTATTAGATTCTTCGGGGCTTTCCTTGCATAACCGGGGCTATCGCAAACCCCATTCGGAGGCATTTACCGAAGTGCTGGCTTCGGGCTTACTGGCATTGAGCGGCTGGACTCCAGACAAAAACCTCCTTGTGCCTTTCTGCGGCAACGGGGTGTTGGCTATCGAAGCTGCCATGCAGGCAAGCAATATACCTGCCGGCTATTATCGAAAGGGATATTCTTTTCAGTATTGGAACGATTTTGACCCCAACCTTTGGAAAGAGATTAAAGACGATGCCATTAAGGCGATACACGACCCGCAGGGCGAGATTATCGCCATTGATTCCGATGGCTTGGCGGTAGAAGAAACCGAAGCGCGCTTGAAAAAAATACGCCTGCATTTAGATGTAAACCTGCAACTTGCCGATTTTATGCAGGGGGTTCTTCCCGAAGGCATGGAAAACAGCCAAGGCTGGATGCTCATTATCCGTATGCCCAAGGTGGGTTCACCCGAAAATTTTGAGGCGGAAGATTTTTATACCGAGGTGGGCAACGTGCTAAAACGCAATTACACAGGAGCGCAGGCATGGGTGTTCAGCACCGAGGAAGATGTTATCAAGTTTGTGGGGCTTAAGCCTGAACGCAAGCATATTGTGTGGGAAAACAAGACCGAAGGCAGATTTTACGCCTATACCATACAATAAATGGGAATTTTGACTAAATTCGCGAACCTTAAAAACATAAGAACAATGAAAAAAATCCTTTTGTCGGCTATTCTGGTTTTGGCGGCGGGTGTCTGCTTTGCCCAGCAAATGCCTTCGGTAAGTATTAAAGACCTGAACGGCAAGCAAATCAATACCGCCGATTTGAATAACGACGGTAAGCCAATGATTATCAATTTTTGGGCTACTTGGTGCAAACCTTGCCTCAAGGAGCTGGCTGCCATTAACGATGCCTATTTGGATTGGGTGGAAGAAACGGGTGTAAAGATGTATGCCATTTCGATTGACGATGCCCGTGCTTCGGCACGTGTAAAAACGCTTGCCAATGCACAGGCTTGGGAATTTGACGTATTGTTAGACGAAAACAGCGACTTTAAGCGAGCCATGAACGTGGCCAATCCTCCGCACGTGTTCGTTATCGACGGCAAGGGCAATATCGTGTTCCAGCACAACGGCTATTCCGACGGCAGCGAACAGGAACTTATCGAAGTGGTGCGCCGCCTCAATGCCGGAGAAGAAGTTAAACAGAAATGAACGTTATATAACGCCATATGGGGAGCCGGCGAGCGAAAGGCAAAGCGTAAGGCAGCCGCGCAGCCGGTTTCTCAATAACCGTTATTCTATAAAAACCTATATACATCATAACCGGTGATGAAAATAACACGACGAATATTTACCGCCGTTTTTGCCTGCTTTGCCTTTTGTGCGGCAGTTTCCGCACAGAGCAAGTTCGAGGAAGTGATGGCACGCGGAACCCTTTCGGGCAACATTCAGTTGGATGCCCAATTGTACTTTAAGGATTCCTTGATCGGCTCGCCCGAAGTTCCCGAAAAGTTCCGCAGCAACAGTTTTGCCTATCTGCAATATACCAACGGCAAGTTTACCTTGGGAGCGCGTTTTGAAGGCTATTTCAAGCCTATGCTGGGGTACGATGCCCGTTTAGACGGCTGGGGCGTTCCCTATTACTTTGCCCGCTTCAGCGGTGACATTATTGATGTTACCGCCGGTTCAATCTACGAACAGTTCGGTTCGGGCATGATTCTGCGTTCCTACCAAGACTGGAATCTCGGTATAGACAACGCTATTAGCGGGGTACGTGCCATTATACGGCCTTACAAGGGTATTACCATTAAAGGTATAGTGGGAACCCAGCGGCACTTTTGGGAGCACGTAGGGCTTATCCGAGGCGTGGATTTGGATTTAGCTTTCAACGACTTTATCAAACCCATGCAGGATTGGGAAACCCGCATTACCTTGGGCGGTAGTTTTGTTTCCAAATACCAAGACGAACAATTGAAATTGGTGATAGACCAAGTGGGAGACGAATTGGTTCCATTTAAGTTGAATTTGCCAAAGAATGTGGGTTCGGCGGCAGCCCGTCTTAATTTGGAAAGCCACGGCTTTACCTTAAGCGGAGAATATGTTTATAAAGCCAATGACCCTTCGGGCGAAAACGGATATATCTATCGTCACGGTCAGGCCTTGTTGCTTAACGCCGGTTACTCCATGCGCGGTTTCGGGGTGCTGTTGCAGGCCAAGAGTGTAGACAATATGGGCTTTCGTGCCGACCGGGCCGAAAAGGGAAATTTCGGTTTGATTAACTATATGCCGGCTCTGACCCGTCAGCATGCTTACAGTTTGGCTTCGCTTTATCCGTATGCCTGCCAGTCTTTGGGCGAAGTGGCGTTTCAAGCCGATATTCAGTATAAGATAAAACGCGGAACGGCTTTGGGCGGCAAGTACGGCACCGATTTGAAATTGAACGCCAGCGTGGCTTTTGCTCCCGAAAGAACGGATATAACCAGTTCTACGGGGTCGCTTAAACCCGATGCGGGTACGTTTGGATATAAAAGCCGTATGTTCCACATGAACGCCGATGAGGTTTATTTTATCGACGCCAACTTTGAAGTGGCTCACAAGTTCAACAAGAACTTTAAGATGACCTTGATGTATATGTTTGAACGCTACAATCAGGAAGTGGTGGAAGGTCACGGTGAACCCAAGGCATTTATCCATACTGTGGTGGGCGATTTTACCTATATGTTCCTTAAAAAACACGCCTTGCGTTTGGAATTGCAGTATCTGCACACCAAACAGATTGAACAGGATTGGTTGATGGGAACTTTGGAATATACTTTCGCTCCCAATTGGTTTGTATCGGTTTCCGACCAGTGGAATGTGGGCAACAACGACAAAGGCCGTCGTCTCCACTACTACTATGTGTCGGCGGGCTATATCCACGATGCCACCCGTATTTCGCTCTCTTACGGTAAAATCCGCCAAGGTATCATGTGTGCCGGCGGAGTGTGCCGCGAAATGCCGGCATCAAACGGGGTAATGCTTACCATGAGTTCTTCATTCTAATCTAAAAGACAAGAATCCATGAAAATGATAAAATATATAGGCGGATGTGTCTTGGCAGGTTTGTTGCTCACATTCGTATCTTGCGATACTATCAAAGAACAAGACCGTAAGGTTCTGTTTACAGGAAGTATCTCCGGGGAACGCACGGTTTTGTTGGAAGAATTTACCGGAGTTCGCTGCGTAAACTGTCCCATAGCTGCGAATGAAGCCCACAAGCTACAGGAGTTTTTTGGAGAAAACCTTATTGTGGTGAGTTTATTTCCTCAAACACCGACGGGCTTGACGGATATTGCACCCGGGGATCCGGACGTACGGACAGAGGAAGCCGAAGCGTATGCAAGAGAATTTAATGTAGACCAGTTTCCCAACGGTATGGTAAACAGGCAGTCTGTTTTGGCGTGGGAATCGTGGGGCGGTGCTGTGGCTGAAGTAGTCAGTGGCGGTGATAATTACGCCAGTATGACGATGTCGGTTGCTTTGGATGAAGAAGAGTTGCAGGTAAGTTTGAGTGGAAGGTTCGAGCAGGAGTATAAATCCGCCGGTGTTATCAATGTAATTGTAATGGTGCTTGGCGACAGCATTGTAACAAGACAGCTCGGAGCGACCAATCCAGCAGCGCATGTGCAAAACCATGTACTTATAACTACTTTGAGCGATGTGTGGGGCGATAGGGTGGCATCAAGCTCTCCTTCGGCGGGAACCGAATTTTCTGCGGCTTACCACACGTCTGTAGACCCGTTGTTATTGGAATTGAGAGACAATAAAAAACTGTCTGTTGATAAACTGACTGTTGTTGCGGCATTGGTAGATGCGGGCAGCAAGGAAGTGTTACAGGCTGTTCAAGTACACTTAAAGAAGTAAATATTAACCTATAAAATAAAATAAAATGAAAAAGATTCTCGGTTTGTTGGCAGCGGCCTTTGTTGGATTGGGCGTTGTTTCAGCACAAAACTTGAAATTGGAAGTGAATGGTCAGGTTATTACTGATGGTGCAACGATAATCATGCAGGAACCGGACTTCGATCAGTGGGCTGGTATTGAGTGCCTTATACAGATAACCAATATTTCGGATAAAGAAATAGATGCAAGATTGGAATATGAGGCAGAAGGTATTCCTGAAGGTGCCTCTTTGTCACTTTGCGGTTTTGGGACATGTGTTACCAGCAATGTTATTGAAACAGGGATGCCGAATACTCGTGGACCCCTGCAACCGGGAGAGGTATGTGGAGCTGAAGGAGGAATGGATCCCATGCACCTTGCTTATATACCTAACGAAGCTCTTGATGACTTTATCGCTCATTGTATGCTTACCGATAAAACGGATAATCAAACGATAAAGTTCAACATCCACTTTATTCCTAAAGAAGGTACAGCCAACGAAAACCGTGAATTGGCCGGTGTAAGCGTTTATCCTAACCCGACCGCCGGTGTGTTTAGCTTAACCGCTCCCCGTCGTGCCCATGTGGAAATCTTTTCTGCCAACGGTCAAGTGATTAAGCAAATGGAAGTAGCCGCAGGCGAAAACGCTTTGCAGCTTACCAACTCCGGTATCTACTTTGTTCGTGTACGCGCCAACGGCAAAGAAGTCGTAAAACGTGTAGTTGTAAGATAACAACAATTATAGTTGAATAAAAAAAGCCCGGCGAAGCCGGGCTTTTTTTATTTCTTAAGCGAAGCTTATGCTTCGATCTTTTGGTTCACCACCGCAAGAATTTCTTGCTCGAGGGCAATTGCTTTGTCGGCAATTGCTTTGGCTTCACCCAAAATTTTGTCGGCAAAGCTGCGGTCTTTAAGACCGGCGGCGTTAATCTTTACATTCAAGTGTGCGCCCAATACTGCGGAGCGTGCGCAGAGTGCGCCCACACCGGCATCCGAAACCGAATTGGGATTGCCTGTTTCTGCCATCGCTTTTACGAGTTCAAAGGTGGCAAAAGCCGTCTTCATGGTGCGGAAAGGTACTTCGGTGGCATATTTGGTGGCATCCTGAATGGCGGCGGTACGGGCAGCCTTTTCTTCGTCGGTTTTCTTGGGAAGTCCGAAAGCGTCCATAATCTTGTTAAAGGCATCGGTATCTTCGTCTACCAAGTGCAGCAGCTCGTCTTTAAGTGCCTGACCTTTTTCTGCCCAGTCGGAAAATTCTTTCCAGCGTTCGTCCCAACCGGCTTTATGACCGGAAAGATTGGCTACCATCGTGCCCAGAGCGGCTGCCAGAGAACCCATATAGGCAGAGATGGAACCACCGCCGGGAGCGGGCGATTCGCTTGCCGTTTCGTTGGCGAATCCGGTGCAGGTCATATCCACCAATTTCTTGCGCTTGTTGCCGGCTGCCATTACGTATTCGATAACTTTTTCTTCGGGATTAAAGGGCTTCAAATCGTCTAAGCCCATCGACTTAACGGCGATTTTGATGATTTCGGCTTCGTCAACGCCCAAAGAACGTTCTTGTTTGGCTAAGTAGTATTTACCGGCTTCAATCAGGCATTTCTTAGGAACAAGACCCACAATTTCGGCACCCGTAACGCGCACGCCCCTTGCGGCGGCTTTGGCAAACACTTCTTCGTATGCCACGTGTACCGGCGTATCGGAAATATTGGTAATGTTCATCGACACTTGGGCAATGCCGTATTCTTCGATAAACCAGCCGATAGCCTTGGTGCTTTTGAGAGTACCGGGAATCATAATGGTGTTGCCCTTTTCATCTTTCATAGGCTTGCCGGTAACCTTACCGCCCTCGCGTTTGGGACGACCTTTTTCGCGCACGTCAAAGGCAATGGCGTTGGCACGGCGGGTGGAGGTGGTGTTGAGGTTGTAGTTGATGGCTACCAAAAAGTCGCGCGCGCCGATAGCGGTGGCACCCGAAAAGGCGTTGAATTCGGCAGGACCGAAATCGGGTTTGCCGTCGGGGGTGGCGATTTTTTCTTTAAGCCCTTCGTATTCGCCGGCGCGGCAGTAAGCCAAATTGCGGCGACGGGGATCAAAGGCGGCGCTTTCGTAGCAGTAAACGTGAATACCCAATTCTTCTCCCACACGTTTTGCCAAGGCGCGGGCGTATTCTACGGTTTCTTCCATTGTAATGCCCGCTACGGGAACCAAGGGGCAAACATCCGTTGCACCAAAGCGGGGGTGTTCTCCGTGATGGTTGCGCATATCTATAATCTGTCCGGCTTTCTTGATGGCTTGGAAAGCGGCTTCCACCACAGCTTCGGGTTCGCCTACAAAGGTTACTACCGTGCGGTTGGTGGCAGCACCCGGATCTACGTCGAGAAGGGTTACACCTTCGATTTTTTCAACCTCGTCGGTGATTTGCTTGATTACGGTCATGTCGCGGCCTTCGCTGAAGTTGGGCACGCATTCAATGATTTTCTTCATTATGATAATAGGTGTTAAAAATTTTCAAACCGGGGCGGACTGCGCTCCTGCCATTCTATTTTAGGGTGCAAAGATAGGAAAAAACGGCACCTCGCTCGGCAAAGTTTTTGAATTGGTCGTAGCTGGCGGCGGCGGGGGATAGAACGCAGGCGTAGCCGGCACGGGTATGCGTTTTTGACCAAGCAATAAGTTGCTTGTAATCATTACTTTGTATATGTAATACCGGTAGCAGGCTGGCTGCGGAGAGCATCTCTCCTATACGCTTTCCGGCTTCACCTGTCAAGGCAAGCTTCGGTATGGGGTGGGTTCTGAAAAAATCCACCAAGGGGCTGTAGTCTATACCGCGATCCAAACCGCCTAAAATCAGGCAGTCCACGCCTTTTACAAAGGGCAGGCTTTCCACGCTCCTTACCGCTTCTATGGCAGCTTGCGGAATGGTGGAGATGGAATCGTTAAAAAAATGCTTTTCGTCTATGCAGCCCACATATTGCAGGCGGTGCGGCAGGGGAACAAACGAAGAAATGCGCGTGGCAAGTTTTTGATAAGGAACGCCCGCACTGTGTGCCGCCAGCAGAGCCGCCATAAGGTTCAGCACATTGTGCTGCCCCACCAAGGGATTCGGTTTGGAAAGATCGAATACAAGGCTTCCGTCGGAAGTCAGAATCCGGTGATTTTGGCAGTAAAGCCCGTTTTTTACGGGTTCGCCGATACGGTAGGTAAGAAATCCTGCCTGTACTTGGCTTAAATCTTTGCGTTGCGCGATACGTTCTTTGATGAGCGGGTCGTTTTCGTGAAATATAAAGAGATTGCCGTTGCCGGCTATGTTCATCTTGGCGTTCTGATAGGCTTCAAAACTGCGGTAGTGGTCAAGGTGTTCTTCAAAAAGATTGAGTAAAACGCCGGTGTGCGGGGCTTTTTTAGCCTGTTCGAGCTGGTGGGCGGAGAACTCGCAGATAATGCGGGTTCGGGGGCTTATTTCGTTGATGATGTCGAACAAAGGAATACCCATATTGCCGGCAGGAATACAGGGCATAAAAACGCTCAGCAGATGATAGGTGAGCAAGGTGGTGGTGCTTTTTCCCTTGGTGCCCGTGATGCCGATGATCTGCTCGGAATAGGCGCGTAAAAACAAGTCGGTTTGAGAACTGATCTTAGGGTTCGCCAGCAAATCCGGGTAATCTTTGAACGATACGCCGGGGGTCTTAAGCACCAAATCCAAGTCTGCCATACGCTCCACCAATTGCTGCATATAGTCTGCTCCGGTGGCAAAAACAAGGTTCTTGTCCTTGGCAAAAAGCGGCTTGTTGCCGATGTCAGGATTGGCATCCGCCAAAAAAAGCGTTTTTTCGGGAAAAAGCCGGCGGATAAAGGCGTAGGAACTCATGCCCTCGCGCCCTAAGCCTACAATGGCAATCTGCTTGGCGTTTTCAAAAAACGGACTGAATCTTTTTCGGGCATCTTCCGAAAGGGGTTCTGTAACATAATTGCCGGCATCTTGCAGGCTCCGCACATCGTTTACCGCTTTTTGCAGAATTTGCGAAAGCTCTTCAAAAAGGTTGTGCTGCGGTGAATATTCTTCTAAAACGCTGTCGGGAACAAGATTCTTTGATATAGGCAAAGAAAAATAGTGTTGCAGCAGGCTGTGTTTTTCGGCAAAGGTCTTTAGCTGTTGCAAGGCATAATTCACCTCGCTCAGGGTGCCCACACATTCAAAAGGTTTTACTGGCGAAACTCCGGTAAGTTCGTCTAAAAAGGGTATGAGTTCAGGCTCATCGAGCAGGTTTTTTCCAAACAGCCGGCTTGTTTTTTCAATGCCCATAAAGGGGGCGAGGATAATGAACGCGAACAGGCATTTGGGGCATTTTCCGCACCACGAGTCGGTTTTACTTCCGGCATTGCAGCTTCTAAAAACGCTGTGGTAGAGAGGCAGGGAGGCAAACAATCGGGCTATACCCAATTCGCTCAAGGGGCGCAGGAAACTAAAATAGTTGAACCGGGGCGAGATATAGGTTTGGGTATAGTGCCTAAAGTCGTTTTCAAATTCGAGGCTTTTGGAATACTGGTGGTTCACTTCCATACCGGGAACGGTGCTTTCGTTGGCGCTGTTTTCATTGCTCAGCGCGATATGGCGGCTTTGGTTCAGCGCGGCGGTAAGCAGGCAGGTAAAAGCCAGCATGGCAGAGAAAGGCGTATGCCCATTGAGAAATCCTTGCTCGTTGAGTTGCAGCAAAGTCTTGTCGATACTGCGGTTCACCACAATGCAGTCTTCGTCTTCAAATCCGGCTTGGAGGCAGCAGTTGCGGGTGGCTCCGCGCGGATTGATAATCATGGGGCGTATCTTTTCGGGAAAAGCCGTGCGCAGAAATTCGAGCGTAACCACCGAATCCTTGCCTCCGCCCACAGGAACCTGAAAACTGTCTTGCAAAAGAAAATCTTCCTGTTCTCCGGTTTTGCGTCGCGGCGCATCGGGATTGCAGGCTATTTCCATAAATGAATCTCGGTCGGTATGTATGCCGTTGAGGTAAAAAAATTCGCCGAGCCCGAGAAAATACAGCTTTTTGAACCACGCTGTCTGTTCGTCATCGAGATTGCCGCAGTCGATTTGCACCTGCGGACAGCAAGCACATTTCCAATAACTTATCAATTCTACCATGCCGCAATGAAAAATCAGGTTTTCCAACAGATTTTCCGGAACGGAGCCGGCATGATAAAAAGAACGCAGGGGAATATTCAGCTCAGGTCTGAAAGCATAGGCTTCTTTGCCATTGGCATCACAAAGTGAGAAATAAAATTGGATATGCAGCCTTTCTTGATCAAAAGCATGGCTGAACGAGCGATATACGAATAAAGGATACCTCTCGCGTAATTCCTCAAATTTCGCGTGATTTTCTTTCATCTTTAGCTTTCAGAGAAAGCGAAACTTACAACTGATTTTAGAAAACCTACAGTTCCAAATCGCCGTTTATGATTTCTTCCCAAGGCAGACCTTCGGGTCCGAGTTCCTTAAGGAAAGGATCGGGGTCGAATTGCTCTACATTGAACACGCCGGGCTGTTTCCAAAGACCTTTGAGGTGCATCATCGCCCCTACGGTAGCGGGAACGCCGGTGGTGTAGCTTACGCCTTGTGTGCCGGTTTCTTTGTATGCCACCTCGTGGCTGCAGTTGTTAAAGATGTAGTAGGTTTTTTCCTTGCCGTCTTTGATACCGCGTATGCGGCAGCCGATAGAAGTCCAGCCGGTATAGTTGGCTCCCAAATCGCCGGGATTGGGTAGCACGGCTTTAAGGAACTGGATGGGCACGATTTTATGACCTTCGTAGTCGATAGGATCGATGCGGTCCATGCCGATATTCTGAATTACGCGCAGGTGGGTAAGGTATTCCTGACCGAAAGTCATCCAAAAGCGGGCGCGTTTAAGCGTGGGGTAGTGCTTTACGAGCGATTCAAGCTCTTCGTGGTACATCAGGTACGATTCTTTGGTACCCACACGAGGGTAGTTGAGGGCTTTGTGAACGCTCAAGGGGTCGGTTTCGTGCCAATCGCCGTTTTCCCAGTATTTGCCGCGCTGGGTTATCTCGCGGATATTGATTTCGGGATTGAAGTTGGTGGCGAACGCCTTGCCGTGATTGCCGGCGTTGCAGTCTACAATATCCAAATATTGAATTTCGTCAAAGTGGTGCTTGGCGGCGTAGGCGGTAAACACGCTTGTTACACCGGGGTCGAAACCGCAGCCGAGAATGGCGGTAAGTCCGGCATCCTTAAAGCGGTCGTGGTAAGCCCACTGCCAGCTGTATTGGTATTTTGCCTCGTCTAAGGGTTCGTAATTGGCTGTATCCATATAGTTTACACCAGTTGCCAGACAGGCGTCCATAATATGCAGGTCTTGATAGGGAAGTGCCACATTGATAACCAATTCGGGCTTGAACTGTTGCATCAAGGCAGTCAGTTCGGGCACATTGTCGGCATCAATCCGCGCACTCTGCCACTGTGCCTTTTTCAATCCGCGGCTTTCGAGCGATTTGATAATATTGTCGCATTTGGATTGGGTGCGGGAAGCCAGCATAACATCCGAAAACACTTCGGGGTGCGCCGCCACTTTGTGCGCCACCACCGTAGCCACGCCGCCGGCGCCGATAATCAGAACTCTGCTCATTTTCTTGTTGTTTTAGGGTTCAAACATAGCGCGCCCACGTTTGGAACGCACCGACTGCAAAGGTAATCGAAATACGGAATATCTAATTTACAAAAATATAGTTTATCTTCGCGCCTACGAAAAAGAACAGTTCAAAAGATACAATGGTTTATAAAACAAATAGAAAAATGAAACGCTTGTTGTTTCTTATGGGGATGTTCCTCACGTTCGCATCTTTTGGTTATGCCGAAACCAAAATCGACACGATATGGTTTGATATTAAACCCGATACGGTTGGAGAAGACGTAACCGCTACCTTGCAGTATTGCTTTGCCAAAGAGATAGAAGACAATGTTACTTGGGAATGGGTATCTGCCAAGGGGATACAAGACGGTGATTTAGAGTTTTTTAGAGATGAAGAGATTGAAGAAGGAAGGGACGAAGATAAAAGAGTGGTAAAAACATATACCGTGCATAGACAGATCATATCCGATACAGGACGGATGTATATTTATTATTCGCACGAAGACACTCCTTATTCACTATATCTCAGTACCGGGAATACCCGTTCTCTGTTCGACATAAAAATTTTAACAGACAGTAAGCGTATCATAACCGCTTTAGATGCAAGTGATTGTGCCACTTTGGATGCTTTGGACTGTCGCTCAAATCTGTTGGAGAGTTTGAATATAAGTGGCTGCACCGCCTTGAAGAGTTTGCAGTGTGATATGAATCAATTGCATAGCTTGGATTTAAGCGAAAATACTGCTTTGACAAGGTTGACTTGCTACAACAATCAGTTGGAAACTTTGAACGTAAGTAGGCTCACTTCTTTGACGGTTTTACAATGTTATTTCAATCAGTTGACAAGTTTGGATGTGAGCGGCAATACTAACTTGAAAGAATTGGATTGCTCCAGCAATAAATTGGAACATTTGGATGTAAGCAACCATATTTTCTTGAAAAATTTGCGTTGCGAGAAAAATGAATTGAAAAGCCTGAATGTAAAAGATTGTGACTCCTTGCTGGATTTGTATTGTAGCAGCAATAAATTGGAAATGTTAGACATAAGCGGTTGTAAGTTCTTAAAGAATATATATTGCTGGGGCAATCAATTGACGACTTTGAACGCGACCGGTTTCGACTCTTTGTCCCGTTTGCATTGCTATAGCAATCAATTGACAAGTTTGGATGTAAGTAACAACCCGACCTTGAACGAGTTAGATTGTTCCAGCAACCAATTGACAAGTTTGAATACAAGTAATTGTACAGCTTTAAGAATATTGAATTGCGACAAAAATCAATTGGAAAGATTAGATGTAAGCGGTTGCACACAATTGCCGAAATTGTCCTGCAATGATAATCGGTTAATAGAATTGAACGTAAGCGGTTGCACCTCTTTAACAGAGATAAAGTGTATTGGCAATCAATTACAAACTTTAGATGTAAGTGCTTGTGTTGCCTTGACAAGCTTGTATTGTGACAACAATAAATTGAAAAGTTTGGATGTAAGTGCCTGTACTAACTTGTTGAGGTTATATTGCGACAGCAATCAATTAACCGAATTGAAGGTGAAAGGATGTACCGGATTAAATGTTTTGTATTGTGAGAGCAATCAATTGACGAGATTGGATGTGAGCGGTTGCGCTGCCTTGTCGGCATTGTATTGCAACAATAATCAATTAACGAGTATAGATGTAAGTGATTGTGACGCCTTGAAGGTTCTGCATTGTGCGAATAACCGGTTTACAGAATTAGACTTGGGCAGGGTTCCCGCCCTTACGGATCTGTATTGTTATGGAAATCAAATGGAGAGATTGGATGTGAGCGGTTGTACAGCCTTGAATGCGTTGAGGTGTCAAGACAATCGATTGGATACATTGGATATAAGCCACAATACGGCTATCAGGCAATTGTTCTGCTCCAACAATCGTATGCCGTTATCCGTGCTGTACAAAATTTATACTCAAATCCCTAATTGGTATAATTTTAATGCTTCCGGGCAGTCTGACTCCATTATTTGGCCTGTTGTCCAGTCTTTGGATTTATCTTCGGAAAGGATTTTGGGAGACAGCCTCTCTGTTTATACAATGACGAATGTTTCAGGACAGATCCTTTCCTCCGCTTACTATACCGAAGAAGATTTTAATTTCCATTTTAATAAGGAGCAAGGGTACATCTTGACGATGATGAATCCCAATGTCAAGATTCAACAGCCCAACGATACGGTGATAAATGAAAACAATGATACTATCCTAAATGGAACTTTGATTTCTTTTACTTGGCATATTCTGGCGGAAATGCCTGAGGGGTATTTTTCGGTACAAGTGGCATCCAACAATAATGATTGGGGTACGGCTGCGATAGCGGGCGATAGTGTTGTTGTAGGTAACGACAGGTATTATCAAGCAGGTACGTCCGTAACGATACGTGCCACTGTTAAAGAAGACTACCTTTTCGTAAATTGGACAGACAAAGACGGTCAGGTGTTCAGCACAGAGGCTGAGTATACGTTTGAAGTAACGGAAGATCTTGAGTTGACGGCTAATTTTAGAAAGAATGAATTTACCGTAAGGGTTACCACCAGCAATTCTGCATGGGGCGTTGTTTCTATGATTGGTTCCGGTACCTATGCATACGGAGAAGAAGCAACGATTATTGCCACGCCCAGAGAGGGCTATCGCTTTGTCGATTGGAAAAAAGATGACGGAGAGGTGTTCAGTACAGAGGCTGAATATCCCTTTAAGGTTACGGAAGATTTGCACCTGACAGCCTATTTCAAAAAACGGGAAATAGTAACGGTAGAACTTTCTGTTAACAATCCCGAGTGGGGAAGTGTTTCGCAGAGCGGATCAGGAACCTACGAGGAAGACGATGAGGTAACGATAACCGCTACGCCTATCGAGGGCTATCACTTTGTCAATTGGACCAAAGGCGGTGCGGTGTTCAGCACGGAGAGCAAACATACTTTTACGGTAACGGAAGATCTTGAGTTGACTGCCGTTTTTGCGCAGGATGCGGCTAACGAAAACCGCCAAGACGATAGTTTCTATGTTTATGCGCAAGACCGCAATATCATTCTTTCGGAAAACAGAGGAGAGGTAAAGGTGTTTAATGCGGCGGGACAATGCGTTTACAGTGGTAACGCCACCCTTATTCCGGTGCGCCGCAGCGGGCTGTATCTGGTAAGGGTCGGCATAAGCAGTTATAAGGTTATCGTGCGGTAATCAAAAAGAAGCGAGATGAGAATTTTAGTGGTGAACGACGACGGGATTTTTGCCCCGGGAATAAAGCATCTGGCACAGATAGCCGCCAAGTTCGGCGAGGTGGTGGTAGTGGCTCCCGACAGCCCACGCTCAGGCCAGTCGCACGCGGTAACCTTGGTAGAACCGCTCCGCCTCAATCCTATGGAAGAAAAAGGCAACATACGTTATTTCAGTTGCAGCGGAACTCCTGCCGATTGTGTAAAATTGGCTATCAAGGTGGTATATGGCGGTGAACTGCCCGACTATATCTTTTCGGGCATCAACCACGGCAGCAACGCTTCGTCTAATGCCGTTTATTCGGGCACGGTGGCGGGTATGATGGAAGCCGCCCTTACGGGCGTTCCCTCCGTGGCGTTCTCCCTTACCGACCATTCGCTCAAAGCCGATTTCTCGGCATTTCTGCCTTATGTAGAAAAAATTATGCGCGCCTGCATCGAGTTGGGCAGCAAAGATACATGCTGGAATGTGAATTGCCCCGACAGGGCGGAACTCAAAGGGGTTAAGATTTGCCGCCAGGCCAAGGCTTTTTGGGACGAAGATGCGGTGGAACGCACCGACCCGGCTCACCGCAAGTATTATTGGCTTATGGGTGACTTTATCAATAAAGACACCGGCAAGGACCACGATTTACATTACTTAGACGAGGGTTACATTACCCTTACGCCTCTGCATTTCGACTGGACGGATTATCCCGAAATGGAGCGTCTGCAGAAGAGTGGATTAGCTTTTTAAGTTCTTCGAGTGCCTTTTCTTCGGGCACGTTGCGTTGGGCGGCGATACCTTTTTGATAAAGGTTTACCTTGCCGTTTCCGCAGCCTATGTAGCCAAAGTCGGCATCCGCCATCTCGCCCGGGCCGTTTACCACGCAGCCCATTACGGCAATGGTAAGGTTGGGATAGTCGGGAAACATGGCTTTTACCTGCGCCAAGGCTTTTTGAATATCGTATTTGGTACGACCGCAGGAGGGGCAGGCGATAAAGCGCGTTTTATGAAATTTGATGCCCGCCGCCTGCAATAAATCGTTTAGCAAACGTTCTCCCTCCGTCGAATCTTTTGTATTAATATAGAAGCCGTCTTTTTCGCCCTGCAGCATAAGTTTTCCCAAACGGATGGCGGCAAGCGTTTTTTGTTCTTCCGAAAGGGGCTGCCCGTCTAAACTCAGGTGCTTTTCTTGCCGTGAATCCTGCGGAAGTTCCTGCACTACTCGGGCGGCGTTCACAATGCGCTTGGCTACGGGAATTTCGTTTTCAGGCTCTTCGGTAAGCGAAACCCTTATCGTGTCGCCTATGCCGTCTGCCAATAAGCCGCCTATGCCGATAGAGGAAAGCAATCGGGCGTCTTCTCCGTTTCCGGCTTCGGTAACGCCCAAGTGCAGGGGGTAAACTGTTCCGTTTTCTTGCATACGTGCGGCAAGCATACGCACCGCCTCGTTCATAATCCGCACTCGGCTCGATTTCATCGAAACCACAATTTGGTCAAAGCCAAGGGCTTGGCAGATAGCGGTAAATTCCAAGGCACTTTCAACCATAGCGCGTGGCGTGTTGCCGTAAAGGCTTATCATGCGTTCCGAAAGGGAACCTTGGTTTACTCCGATACGGATAGCGGTACGGTGCTTTTGGCAGATTTCCAAAAGGGGAAAGACGCGCTCGCGTATCCGCTCGCGCTCTGCCTGCTGTTCGGCAGGCGAAAATTCTGTTTTTCCGGTCTTTCTATCGCAGTAGTTGCCCGGATTGATACGCACCTTTTCTACTATTTGCGCCGCTACCGAAGCCGCTTCGGGCAAAAAATGAATGTCGGCGCAGAGCGGGCCGGTATAGCCTTTTTGCACAAGGCGGTTCTTGATGTTTTCGAGATTGTGCGCCTCTTTTAGTCCGGGTGCGGTAATGCGTACCAACTGGCAGCCGAGGTCGAACAGCCGTTGGCTTTGCGCAACGGTGGCTTCGGTATCTAAGGTATCGGTATTGGTCATCGACTGAACCGCCACCGGATTGCCGCCTCCTATAAGCAGGTTGCCCACACTTACCGTTTTAGAAAGAAGCGATTTCATACCAAGAGCAATTATGCCAGCAGTTTCTTAACAATATCCGAAATTACTTTGCCCTCGGCTTTGCCTGCCAAGGCCTTGGATGCCGCGCCCATTACCTTGCCCATATCTTTCATAGAGGAAGCGCCGGTCTGTTCCATAATCTTCTTTACTTCCGCCTCTATTTCTTCTTCGGAGAGCTGCTTGGGCAGATAGGCTTCGATAAAACCGGCTTCCGCCAATTCGTTTTCTGCCAAGTCAGCCCGGTTCTGCTGGGTAAAGATAGCCGCCGATTCCTTGCGCTGCTTTACCATTTTTTGCAGGATTTTAACGGCGGTTTCGTCGGTGAGTTCGCCATTGGCGTTCTTGGAGGTCTTGGCTTCTAAAAATTCCTTCTTTACTCCGCGCAGAGCCGCTAATCTTACCGTTTCATGCGCCAGCATGGCTGCCTTGATGTCGTTGTTTACCTGTTCAAACAAATCCATGGTATTAAGTTTTTTCGTGAAAAGAATACGTACAAAAAAAGCGTTGAATCCTCAACGCTTGCTTTTGAGGTCTCAAGCAGATTCGAACTGCTGTACACGGTTTTGCAGACCGTTGCCTAGCCACTCGGCC
>JAFLTI010000028.1 GCA_022510485.1 Lentimicrobiaceae bacterium
CCGCGCCGATGGTACTGCATCTAAAGTGTGGGAGAGTAGGTCGTCGCCGCCCATACGGAGAGCCCGGTTCGCGAGAGCCGGGCTTTTTCGGAAAGCGGGATGTAGCTCAGCTTGGTAGAGTACACGTCTGGGGGGCGTGTTGTCGCAGGTTCAAATCCTGTCATCCCGACCAAGAGAAACGGCAGGAGAGCCACGCGGAGTACCCCTCCGCGTGGCTCTCCTGCCGTTTTGGATGTTTGCTATTTGGATATTTGCTAATTCAGAATCGGTAGGGTGGAATATTTTTCGGCGTATTCCATCATTTGGTTTGCGAAATTGTCGGGATAAGAGATTTCTATATCGGACAGCTTTCCGTTGGGAGCGTAAACAGGCTTTAAGTCGGGGTTCACAAAACCACCGTAGGGAGCGAGATTCAGTTTTTGGTAGCGGTCAAGCACCTCGCGGTGCAGGCAGGCATCTACCTTTATACCGTAATTCTCTACCAAAGCTTGAGCGGCAGGGTAGTCGCCCTCCGATTTAATACGCTGCACTTCGGCAAGCAATAAGGCAAATATGCCGCGTAATTTCTCGTAGTCATTTATTATAAAGTAAGTCTTTCCCTCCTTACAGATCTTTTCCACTACCTTTTCTTTCTCTCCCTGTTCGTATGCCCAGTGTGCTATGAGGCTGCGGTTACGCATATGGGCTTCTTCTATTTCTTTACCGAATTCCACACGGACCAATTGGGTCATCAATCCGTTGCGCATATACGAATCGTATTCGGCTTTGGCAGCTTCTTTATCCGGCATCAGCCCTAATTCCAGCATTTTATCGTCCATCAAATAATAAAGGGCAAAAAGGTCGGCACGGGCTTCTTCCAAAGTAGAAGCGTAGCTTTTAAGGGCTTCCGATGCCACCCCCTCCAAGAGTTTACCCGAACCATGCCCCAGACATTCGTGCAGGTCGGTATGCAGGTTTCCTCCTAAGGCGGAATACGCTTTGGCACGCTCTATTTCTTCTTGGCTAAAGGCAAACTCCTGCAACATACCGCCCTGTTCCTTGGCGCTTTTGTCGTAGGCATCGGTAAGGTTCTCTATCGTTACCGATTTGCTGCCGTAATCGCGGCGGATCCAGTCTGCATTGGGTAAATTGATGCCGATAGGCGGAGTGGGGAAACAATCGCCGCCCAACTGCACTACATTGATAACTTTGGCACTGATGCCCGTAACCTTTTCTTTCTTGAAGCGTTTGTCAACCGGCGAGTGATCCTCGAACCACTGGGCGTTTTGGCTGATGATATGGGTTCTGCGCGTGGCTTCCTCGTTTCTGAAATTAGCCAAAGCCTCCCAGCTGGCCTTGATGCCCAAGGGATCGCCATAGGTTTCTATAAAACCGTTGTTATAGTCGGAAAAGCTGTCGGCATCTTGGGTCCAAAGAATATTGTATTGATCCCATGTTTCGAGATTGCCGCTCCGATAATATTCCACAAGGAGTTCCAAATGCTTTTTCTGCGCTTCAGACTCGGCTTTCTGCGCGGCTTGCAGCAACCAAAAGACTATTTTTTCAAGAGCCTCAGAATAGAGGCCGCCGATACGGCACACTTCTTCGGTAATCTGTCCGTTTTCGGAGCTTAAACGGGAGTTCAGACCATAAGAAATGGGGCGGTCTTTTGCCTGCGGATGCGTTTTTTCGTAATCGCTCCGGCAGGCATCGTAAAAGGCTTCGGCATCTTGGGTGCTTACATTATGGTAGTAGTTGCAGGCAGAGGCTTCCACCAAGCCTTTCTGCGGGTCGAGATTGATACGTTTTGGAGCCGTCTGCCGATTAAAAATTAGTTCGCGGATAAAGGCGTAAAGTTCCTCGGTATTATTGAAATGGCAGGCGTTTTCCTTACAATCCCTCAATTGTCGCAAGACCTCCGCCAAGTCGGAGTTTTCCATACACTCTTGGAGATATTGAGGCGAAAAATCGGGCAGGAATTTGTCGCAGGCATAATGGTGGTGTATGCCGTTGCTGAACCAGAAACGTTTTAGGTAAACCTCAAAGTTTCGGAAATCTTCGGTATCTCTCGCGCCTGAAAAAGTTTTGTAAATGGCTTCCAGAACCCTTTTTAGCAGCAGGTTGTAGCGATAGTTCTGGGCAAAGAGAATATCTCTGCCAAAATTTGCCGCCTGACTCAGGCAATAAAGCAGTTCCTTCTGTTGCAGGGCAAGGTTTTCCCAGCCGGGCACACGATAGCGCATTACCTTTAAGTCGGCAAAACGGTCTATGGTATATCGAAAATTGTTTTCGTCAGGTGTTTCCATTTCTTGGAATTTAGATGTACGGGCGGCAAAAATAGTATGAATTTGCAATCTTTTTCGTACTTTCGCGCCATATACCGGCTTTGCCGCTCAACGGACTCGTAGTTCAATGGATAGAATTTCAGATTCCGGTTCTGACGATAGGGGTTCGACTCCCCTCGAGTTCACAAATTTTCTGTTCACAACTTTTTCATAATTTTTTTCCGCTCCTTGTTTTTTCCGGTCTTTGCTGCCGTACCTTTGTATTCGGAAACGGTTCCGCCAAAAAGATTTTTCTGAACAGTCTTTTTAGGGCGGATGAAAAGGGAATCCGGTGCAAGTCCGGAACTATCCCCGTAGCTGTAAGTTTTGGTTGGTAACATACGGAAAACCACTGGATTAAACTGGGAAGGTCGTATGTTCGGAAACAAGTCAGAAGACCTGCCGTTTACCGTATAGAATCCTGCGCTTCGGGTGAAAGGCGACGGAGTGGATTTCGGTATTCTCTCAATTCCGGGCATATCCTCCCGTCTTTTCCAAAATCGTGCATAAGGGTTCATTCGGATAAATCCGATGTGTTGAATTTGCAAAAACAGGCAGATATGGAACTTTTTATCATTAAGCGGGACGGAAAGAAAGAACCCTTTTCTCTCGACAAAATCAAGAAAGCGATTTCCAAAGCTTTTCTTTCGGTAGGCAGTTTCGCCACCCAAGACGTGATTGCCAATATCCTCAGCAGGGTAAGCATTACCAACGAAATGACCGTGGAGGAAATTCAGAATCAGGTAGAAGTGGCGCTTATGGCGGAGCGTTACTATACGGTGGCAAAAGCCTATATGCTGTACCGGCAGCAACATATAGAAGACAGGGAGGTGCGCGACAAACTGAAGTTTCTTATCGATTACTGCGATGCTCAGAATGCCGCCACAGGCAGTAAGTACGATGCCAACGCCAATGTGGAGAACAAGAACCTTGCCACGCTGATAGGGGAATTGCCCAAGTCGAATTTTATCCGGCTCAACCGCCGTATGCTTACCGACCGTCTTAAGGATATGTACGGCAAGGAAGTTGCCGACCGCTATATCGAATTGCTCAACAATCACTATATCTACAAGAACGACGAAACGAGCCTTGCCAATTACTGCGCCAGCATTACCATGTATCCATGGCTCACGGGCGGTACGATTTCGATAGGGGGCAATTCTAAGGCTCCCACCAACCTCAAGTCGTTTTGCGGAGGCTTCGTGAATATGGTGTTTATGGTGTCGAGCATGTTGAGCGGAGCTTGCGCCACCCCCGAATTTTTAATGTATATGAACTATTTTATCGGTTTGGAATACGGGGAGGATTATTATCTGCGTGCGGATGAAGTGGTAGACCTTTCTAAAAAACGCCGCAGCTTAGACAAGGTGATAACCGATTGCTTTGAACAGATAGTGTATTCGATAAACCAGCCTACGGGAGCGCGTAACTATCAGGCGGTGTTTTGGAATATCTCGTATTACGACCGCTATTATTTCGAGAGCCTTTTCGGTAATTTCTATTTTCCCGACGGCAGCCGCCCCTGCTGGGAATCGCTCAGCTGGTTGCAGAAACGTTTTATGAGATGGTTCAATGCCGAACGCTTGCGCAGCGTGCTTACTTTTCCGGTAGAAACGATGGCGCTCCTTACCGAAAACGGAGATGCCAAAGATACCGAATACGGAGATTTTACCGCGCAGATGTATGCCGAAGGCCATTCATTCTTTACCTATATGAGCGACAACGCCGATTCGTTGAGCAGTTGTTGCCGTTTACGCAATGAGATACAAGACAACGGATTCAGCTACACGCTGGGAGCCGGAGGCGTTTCTACCGGCTCCAAAAGCGTGCTTACGGTAAACTTGAACCGCTGCATACAGTATGCCGTGCGGCAGAATATGCCCTATATGATGTTTCTGGAAGACATTGTGGATTTTTGTCATCGGGTGCAACTTGCCTATAACGAGAATCTGAAATATCTGCACGACAAGGGTATGTTGCCGCTTTTCGACGCAGGCTACATTAATTTGGGCAGGCAGTATCTCACCATCGGGGTAAACGGATTGGTGGAAGCCGCCGAATTTTTAGGCATCGAAATCAATGACAATCCGCGTTACGAAAAGTTTGTGCAGCAGGTGCTGGGTATGATAGAAGACTGCAACCGCCGTTACCGCACCAAAGATGTGATGTTCAACTGCGAGATGATACCTGCCGAAAACGTGGGAGTGAAACACGCCAAATGGGATAGGCAAGACGGCTATATCGTGCCTCGGGATTGCTACAACAGTTATTTCTACATTGTGGAAGACGACAGGCTGAACATTGTAGACAAGTTTCGCCTGCACGGACGTAAATACATAGAACATCTTACCGGAGGCTCTGCCCTGCATCTGAACCTGAACGAGCATCTGAGCAAGGAACAATACCGTCAGTTGCTAAGGGTGGCTACACAGGAGGGCTGCAATTACTTTACGTTCAATATTCCCAATACGGTCTGCAACGACTGCGGGCATATCGACAAGCGCAACCTTAAGGAATGTCCTGCCTGCAATGGCAAGAACCTCGATTATCTGACCCGGATTATCGGCTATATGAAACGGATAAGCAATTTTTCTCAAGCCCGGCAGAAGGAGGCTGCCAAACGCCATTATGCTACGCTTAGCCAGTTATGATATCGTTTTTCAGGAGATTCCCGGAGAGATAAGTTTGGCGGTGAACCTTAGCAATTGTCCGAATTCCTGCAAAGGATGCCATAGTCCGCATCTTCGGGAAGACAGGGGAGAGGTGTTGGATGAAAGTATGATTGCCGCCCTGATAAAGGAATATGGCGGCGCGGTAAGCTGTTTTTGCTTTATGGGCGGAGATGCCAGCCCTGAAGAGGTAGAAACAAGTGCGCTTTTTGTAAAACGCCTTGGCAACGGAAACTTGAAGACGGCATGGTATTCGGGTATGGACAAACTCGCTTCCGGCATCCGTCTTGAAAATTTTGACTATATCAAGATAGGTTCCTACCGCGAAGAATTGGGCGGATTATCTTCGCCAGCCACCAACCAACGCCTTTATAGGGTCGAAAACGGTGAGCTGCACGATATAACGAGCGTTTTTTGGAAGGATTGGCGTACCTTTGCTTCTTAAGCCTAAAAACTAAGCGATATGAACCTGCATTTCGACATAAGTCAGATTTCCACCACTTTTATGGTGCTTTTTGCCGTAATAGACATTACCGGCTCCATTCCTATCATCGTGAACCTGAACAGCACAGGTAAAAAAGTGCACGCAGGCAAGGTGGCAGGCATTTCATTGGCTATTTTGGTGGCGTTCCTCTTTGTGGGAGAACGCTTGCTGCATCTGTTTAATATCGATGTGGAATCCTTTGCGGTGGCAGGGTCTTTGGTGCTGTTTGCCTTGGCGGTAGAAATGACCTTTAATGTGGAATTGTTCAAGAACGACGGCACAACAGGGCAGGCAACCTTGGTGCCTATGGTCTTTCCCTTGGTGGCAGGACCCGGAACGCTTACCACCGCCTTGTCCCTACGTGCCGAATATGCCGCCGAAAACATCCTTTTGGCAATGCTGCTCAATATGCTCATCGTCTATTTCGTAATACGCAAAATAGATATAGTGGAAAGGCTTATCGGCAGGAACGGCATTTCTATTTCCCGCCGTTTCTTCGGGGTGATTTTGCTGGCGATGGCGGTGAGGTTGTTTGCTTCTAATGTGCACAATTTGATATAGATTGTGGCAGGTCTTTGTTTTATGTGTTTCCTTTATATTTTATACTTGATATGACAAAAGATAAGCTGATTAAGCGAAATCCGACCGACTACACGGTAGCAGTTACTATGATAAAAGAGGCAATCTTGCGTAGCCAGTATCAAGCGGCGAGGTTGGTCAATGGTGAAATGCTTTCGTTATATTATGGCATTGGTCGTTATATATCTGCTAACTCTCGCGATGGATTTTGGGGAACAGGGGCTATCAAGACTATCTCGGAACGTTTGCGCAGGGAATTGCCGGGGCTTAAAGGTTTCTCGGAAACTAATCTTAAGAATATGAGGATTTTTTACGAAGAGTGGAGTCCTGTATTTGAGCAAAAGGAGATTGAACGGACTATTTTGTCAGTTCCGACTGACAAAATTGAAACGAAGTTATTGTTACCGGGAAAATCGTCAGTTTCGACTGACGATTTTGAATGTTTTCTGAGCCTTGATTTTACTCATCATATTACAATATTAAATGGAGAAAAGAATGCTTCTAAACGAATAAAATACATACGTTTATCTTTGGAGAACAGATGGAGTGCAAGATATTTGCAGCAGCAGATCAAAGATAATGCAGTCGACAAGTATGGCGTAATGCCGTCTAATTTCAGTACGACTATACGAGATTCGGGCGATGCAATAAAGGCACTTAATATGTTTAAGGATACATATCTGTTGGATTTCATTAATGTAGAGGAGATAGGAGTCCGAGATATTGAAGATGTTGACGAGCGCGTTGTTGAAAAAGAAATTGTGCATAATATCAAGAAGTTCATTATGACCTTTGGACACGATTTTGCATTCGTTGGCAACCAGTATCATTTGGAGGCATTCAAACATGAGTTTTTCCCCGATTTGCTGTTCTTTAACCGTGAGCTTAATTGTCTTGTAGTTGTGGAATTGAAGACAGGGGATTTTAAGTCCAGTTATCTTGCTCAATTGATGACCTATCTTCGTATTCTTGACGATAAGCTAAAAAAGCCGCACGAAAATCCATCAATCGGCATAGTGTTATGTAAGACCGCAGACAAAGACTTTGTAGAGTATGTTATTCAAGATTATGCCAAGCCAATGGGGGTCGCTACATATCGATTCAGTGAAGAAATGCCGGAAAAACTACGCAAAGCCCTTCCTGATGTGGATGAATTAAGAAAATTGCTATAATATATTTTATTGGTAAACAGTATTATATAAGAGAAATCCATTCGTTACAGACACCTTGGGCGGGTTGATTTTGCACCTATGGGGATTCGGCATAAAAAAAGAGAAGTTTATCGCCTTGTTGAAAAATAAATAATTTTGTTGGATGCTTAAATTTATATTATTATAATTGGATAGTGTGTTGTGTAAGAGTTTGAAAATGTGATTGTAGTGAGTTTGCTTTGCTAATGTATTGAAAATTATAATAATATAAATTTAAGGTTTTATCGTAAGTTTACATTTTTGCTTGTTAAAATATATGTTATCTTTGCGTTTTTGCAAAACTTGGAAATATATTCAAGGCTGCACATTGTATTAATACAAAACAAATACAAACTACAAACATTATGAAACGCCTTTTACTCCTATTGGGGCTGCTCTTAGCCTTTGCCCTCCCCAACCACGCCCAAACCAAGACCGACACCATCAAGTTTGAGGCAGAGGCATGGTCCGGAACTTTGGACTATAGGTTTTCCACCACTGTAAGAACGGGCATAGAAATAGAATGGGTTTCCGCCGATGGCACGAAGAGCAAGAAGTTCAGCCCCGATGCCGACGGCAAATACACCCAAAGCATAAGCGGCAACGGAACCGGTTATATCTATTATACCTACGAACAAGGCAGTACCTATTCGGCATATCTCAGGGAGTCTGATGATTATTATTCTGGTAATGATGATATAATAGTTGTTGCTGGACGCTGTAGTATTACCTCTTTAGACGTAAGCGGCTGCACCGCCTTGACGAGCTTGTCTTGCCACAATGAATTGACGAGTTTAGACGTGAGTGGTTGCACCGCCTTGACGTATTTGTCTTGCTACAACAATCGATTGAAGAGTTTAGACCTAAGCAAGAACACCGCCTTGACGTATTTGAGTTGCTACGGCAATCAATTGACAAGTTTAGACGTAAGCAAGAATACTGCCTTGACGAATTTGTGGTGCAACGATAATCAATTGACGGGTTTGGACGTAAGCAACAACACCGCCTTGACGTGGTTGGATTGCGAATACAATCAATTGACGGATTTAGACGTAAGTAAGAACACCGCCTTGACGTTTTTGGATTGCCACTCTAATCAATTAACGAGTTTGGACGTAAGCAAGAACACCGCCTTGAGGACTTTGTATTGCTCCTACAATCAATTGACCAGTTTAGACCTAAGCCATAACACTGCCTTGAGGACTTTGTCTTGCGGGAACAATCGTATCCCGTTATCCTTATTGTATAATTACTCGCAGCAAATTCAAAGTTTTTCGACTGGCAATCAATCAGATTCAATTCTCCTGCTTGTGGACCAACCTTTTGATTTATCCACCGAACGGATTATAGGTCAAACTATATCCTCTTTTGAGTTGACGGATGGGTACGGACAAGAGCTTGCTGCCGATTTCTGGACAGAAAACAGATTCGTATTCCAATTTCACGAACCTCTTGCCTATACCTTAGTATTACAGAATCCGGCTGTTCAAGCATCTGATGATAAACCTGCAACCTTTACTTGGTATATTTCGGTGGTGGATCAAATTCCCGAGGGTTATTTCACAATACAGGTTGCATCCAATAAATCCGAATGGGGTACAGCAAGCCCGGGCAATGGTATTTACAAGAAAGGTGAAAATGTTACGATTATCGCCACTCCCAAGGCAGGCTGCCGCTTTGTGAATTGGACAAACGGCAACGAGGTGTTCAGCACCGATTCGGTGCATACCTTTATGGTAAGTGAAGACCTTGAACTGACCGCCCATTTTGAGAAGATTCAGGAAGATCCGGAAGAAGCGGAGGGCTTTAGGCTGAGCCTTTTCGCCGACAATCCCGAACAGGGCTATGTGTTCAGAAGCGGTAATAACTGCACCTACGAGGAGGGTGAGGAAGTAATGATTTTAGCATTGCCGAAAGAGGGCTACCGCTTTGTAAATTGGACTAAAGGTGGTACGGAGTTCAGCAAGGAAGCTTTGCATACCCTATTCGTTACGGAAGATATGGAATTGACTGCCTATTTTGAGAAGTTACCCGACGATGTAGCCACCGAAAGCATGGAAAGCGACCATTTTAAGGTGTATGTGTTAGACCATAACATAATCCTTTCCGAAAACCGGGGCTTGGTGCAGGTATTCAATGCCGTAGGGCAATGCGTTTACAGCGGCAATGCCACGATAATTCCTGTGCGGCAGAGTGGGGTGTATGTTGTCCGCGTAGGGGTAAACAGCCATAAGGTGATTGTAAAGTAATCGGTTTTACTCCGGTTATTTAGAAATGGAGAGGGGAGGGCTGCAAAGCAGACCTCCCCTTGTTTTTGGGCATCGAAAATGTAAATCGAAGAAAAAATAACTCGAAGGTAAAAAAAGCATTTAGGGTGGCAAGATGCAAGGCGCAGCCCGAGAAAAGGAGAGAGAAATTAAGGACTAATCCTAATTCAAAAGTAAAAAAGTAAACTGAATGGTAAGATGCAAGGCGGAAGCGGTGAGGGTGTGAGAGGAAAGTTAAATTCAAAGGTAAAAAAGCAGTTAGGGCAGTGAGATGCGAGGCGCGTGCAGCAGGTTTCGAGGGAGCGTACTGATGTACGTGACCGAGATAAGCTGCTGCACAGCAACGAAGCAGATTGCCGCCCTAAATGCTTTTTTTAGTTCTTAAAAATAATTAACTTCGCACAAAATAATAACACATACACACTCCAACCCGTATGGAAAATAAAATACAGGCGCTTACCGACAAACTCTATCAAGAGGGTTTGAGCAAAGGCAAGCAAGAGGGCGAAAGGCTGCTGGCGCAGGCGGAAGAACAGAGCCGCACGTTGCAGGAGGAAGCCCGCCGCAAGGCAGACGAAATTATAGAAAAGGCACGCAAGGAAGCCGAAGATCTTAGGAACAACGCCTTGACCGAAATTAAAATCACTGCCCGGCAGATGATTTCTACCTTGAAGAACGAAGTGGAAGAGCAATTGATGAACAAGGTGGTGCAGCCCGGTATTCATTCGGCTATGGAACAGCAGAGTTTTATGCAGGATTTGATTCTTAAGGCGGTTTCTACATTCGCTTCGGGAAATCAGGTTCCCGATTTGCAGTTGATTCTGCCCGAAGCCGACAGGGCTAAATACGATGCCTTTTTGAAAGATTTGACGGGAAATGTGCTTAAAGAAGGGCTTTCGGTTGCTTTTGACGGCGACTTGCAGGGCGGTTTCAAGATTGAGAACCGTGAGGGCGGCTACCTTTTGCGTTTTACCGAAGACGACTTTTTGACGCTCTTTAAGGAATATGCCCGCCCCAAGCTTAAACAACTCCTTTTTTAAGCCTTTGCTATGAGCGGCTACTATCCTTATCTGTTGAGCGGATTGCCCGAATTGGATTTCGGTATGGATCTTTCGGGTTTCTCTTATGAGGAGATTTATGCGCAGGTAGTGGAGTTGCTTACTCCCTCAGACCGGGCGGTACTGGCGTTTTTTCTCGCTTTCGATACCCATGGGGAACGGGTCGGGGAATATCTTGGCTTAAAAGACGAAGAAGATAAAGCCCAATATCTGCAAGACCACGCGCTGCCGGCATATCAGCAAAAGATATTCCGTGCAAGCCTTTCTGTGTTGCTCTACGGCGAAGAAGACCTTAAGGTAGACGAAACGCCCGAAGATGTGGAACGCGCGCTGCTGCGGATTTTCGACAATGCTTTTTACAAAGCCGCGCTTAGGCACGGCAATGCGTTTGTGCGCAAGTGGTTCGCTTTCGACGGCATACTCAAAAATACCTTGGTGGCTTTTGCCGCCCGCAAGCAGGGGCGTTCTCCCGAGGAGGAGTTTGTAGAAGAAGCTTCCGCTCCCTTGCTGGAGTGGATTAAAGAAAACCTGAACGAGGGCGATTTCGGGCTTAAGCTGCGGCTTGCCTATGCGGAGGATTTGTTTGCGGCACTGAATCTGCCCGATGTGTTTGAGCGGGAATGTGCCATAGACCGTTTCCGTTGGAAAATGGCGGAAGAAATAGTAAACGGAAAGGATTTTCAGTTAGACAGAGTGCTGTGTTATATGTTGCAGGCGGGCATCTTGCGCCGCTGGCAAAAAATGGATGCCGAATCGGGCAGGGCATACCTGCGCGAGGCGGTGACGGAAATGAGAAAAGTTAACTTGCAGGGAACGGATGCTTAAATGCGCGTTCCTTACCAAAAAGCGATATGGAAAAGACAAAAGGCAAAGTAAGCGGTATTGTTTCAAACTTGGTGATGGTAAAGGTACAAGGTTCCGTTGCCCAGAATGAAATATGCTTTATCGAGTTGGACAACGTAAGGCTGATGGCGGAGGTTATCAAGATAACCGGCGACACGGCTTATGTGCAGGTTTTTGAAAGCACGCGCGGATTGCGGGTGGGCTGCGATGTTACCTTTGAGGGGCAGATGCTCGAAGCCACCTTGGGTCCCGGTCTGCTTTCGAGCAATTACGACGGTTTGCAGAACAACCTTGCCACGATGGAGGGCGTATTTCTGCAACGCGGCTGTTATACGCCGGCTTTGGATTCTTCCCGCACATGGGAGTTTAAGCCCTTGGTGGAAGCCGGTGCCAAGGTAAAGGCAGCCGATTGGATAGGCGAGGTCAAGGAGGGCTGGCTGCCTCACAAAATTATGGTGCCCTTTAAGCTCAAGGGCGATTACACGGTAAAGGAGATTGTTGCGGCGGGCAGCTACACCATCGAAGACAAGATTGCCGTACTGGTGGATGCCAAAGGCAAGGAAGAGATTGTAAAGATGGCGCAGAAATGGCCGGTCAAGGTGCCCATTACCCTGTATAAGGAAAAACCCCGTCCGTTTCAGGCTTTGGAAACGGGCGTGCGCGTGATAGATACCTTTAACCCGATAGCCGAGGGCGGAACAGGCTTTATTCCGGGGCCTTTCGGTTCGGGTAAAACCGTGTTGCAGCACGCCATTTCCAAGCAGGCTAACGTAGATGTTATCCTGATGGCGGCTTGCGGGGAACGCGCCAACGAAGTGGTGGAAATCTTTGCCGAGTTTCCGCTTTTGGAAGACCCGCGCACGGGGCGCAGCCTGATGGAACGCACCACCATTATCTGCAATACCTCCAATATGCCCGTTGCCGCCCGTGAAGCTTCGGTTTACACGGCAATGACCATAGGTGAATACTACCGCGCTATGGGCTTAAGGGTCTTGCTGCTTGCCGACTCCACTTCGCGTTGGGCGCAGGCTTTGCGCGAAATGAGCAACCGTTTGGAAGAACTTCCCGGTCAGGATGCTTTCCCGATGGACCTTCCGGCTATCATTTCGGGATTCTATGCGCGTGCCGGTTATGTTTATCTGAATAATGGCGCAAGCGGTTCCATTACCTTTATAGGTACGGTTTCTCCGGCGGGCGGTAACCTTAAGGAACCCGTTACCGAAGGCACCAAAAAGGCTGCGCGCTGTTTCTACGCTCTTTCGCAGGCGCGTGCCGACAGCAAGCGTTATCCGGCTATCGACCCCATAGACAGTTATTCCAAGTATCTGGAATATCCCGAAATCATAGAATACTTTGATAAGAAAATGGGGCCCGAGTGGGTGCCTTTGGTAAACGAGGGCAAGAACTTTGTTCTACGCGGCAAGGAAGCCTACGAACAGATTAACATTCTCGGCGATGACGGCGTGCCGGTTTCTTATCACGACCGTTACTGGAAATCGGAGCTGATTGACTTCGTGATCCTGCAACAGGACGCTTTTGACAAGACCGACAGCCTTTGCCCGATGGACAGGCAGAAATATATGTTTGAAAAGGTGATGGATGTTTGCCACCGGGAATATGAGTTCGACACTTTTGTAGAATGTGTGGACTTTTACAAAGGTTTGATAAATGTGTTCCGTCAGATGAACTATACGCAGTTCAAGAGCGAGGAATTCAGGGGATACGAAAGTCAGATAGACGAAATGTTAAACAGCCGCCAACAAAAAGCGCAATAACACGAAACCATGCAGAACAATAAAGCTTTTCAACGCATCTATACGCATCTGGAAGCCGTAACCAAAGCCACCGTAACGGTTAAGGCGGAGGGTATTTCAAACGACGAACTTGCTATGGTGGGCGACCGCTTGGCGCAGGTGGTCAAGATTGCCGGCGACAAGGTTACCATGCAGGTATTTGCCGGAACGGAGGGTTTGGCAACCGATTCCGAAGTGGTTTTTACCGGCAGGGTGCCGGGTTTGAAAGTAGGGGAGGATTTGGCAGGCCGTTTTTTCAATGCCTATGGAGAACCTATCGACGGCGGCGCGCCTACCGAGGGCGAATGGAGGGAAATAGGCGGTCCTTCGGTAAACCCGATGAAGCGTAAGCAGCCTTCGCAGCTTATTCCTACCGGTATTGCGGGCATCGACTTGAACAACACCTTGGTTTCGGGTCAGAAGATTCCTTTCTTTGCCGACCCTGACCAGCCTTATAACCAAGTGATGAGTATGGTGGCTCTCCGTGCCAAGGTAGACAAGATTATACTGGGCGGTATGGGGCTTACCAACGACGATTACCTGTTCTTTAAGAAATCTTTTGAGAATGCCGGTGCGCTCGACAAAATCATCTGTTTTGTAAACACCACCGAGCAGCCTCCTGTAGAACGCCTTTTGGTTCCCGATATGGCGCTTACCGCCGCCGAATATTTTGCGGTAGACAAGAACGAAAAGGTGCTGGTGTTGCTTACCGATATGACCCTTTATGCAGACGCGCTCAGTATTGTGAGCAACCGTATGGACCAGATTCCGTCTAAGGACAGTATGCCCGGTTCGCTCTATTCCGACTTGGCAAAGATTTACGAAAAGGCGGTGCAGTTGCCTTCGGGCGGGTCTATCACTATTTTGGCGGTAACCACCTTGAGCGGGGGCGACATTACCCACGCCATTCCCGACAACACGGGTTATATTACCGAAGGTCAGCTGTTCTTGCGTAACGACAGCGACGTAAACAAGGTTATCGTGGATCCTTTCCGCTCGCTTTCGCGTTTGAAACAGTTGGTTATCGGCAAGCAGACCCGAGAAGACCATCCGCAGGTAATGAACGCCGCCGTGCGTCTTTATGCCGATGCGGCAAACGCCAAGACCAAGCTTGAAAATGGGTTTGAACTGAGCGATTACGATGAGCGAGCCTTGGCTTTTGCCAAAGATTACGCCGCCAATATACTGGCAATCGACATCAATATCGATACCACCGAGATGTTAGACCGTCTGTGGCGTATGTTCGCCCAGTATTTTACGCAGACCGAGGTGTCTATAAAGAAAGAGTTGATGGATCGGTATTGGCCTAAATAAAGGGCGCGGATATGGCGATAAAGTTTCAATACAACAAAACCGCTCTCAACGAGCTGGATAAAAAGCTCAAGGCACGCACGAGGGCTTTGCCTACGATAAAGAACAAGGAGTCGGCATTGCGGCTCGAGGTAAAGCGTGCCAAGGAAGAAGCGGAGGCAAAAGATAGGGAACTGTCGGAAAAACTGCGGCAGATGGACGGTTTTGCCCGCCTCTTTACCGAGTTCCGACCCGATTTGATTCGGGTGGAAGACGTGCAGCTCGAATATTACAAGATTGCGGGGGTTAAGATTCCGCGATTGGCAGGCATCGATTTTTCGGAAAAGCCGTATAAGCTTTTCGGTGCGCCGCTTTGGTATGCCGATGGGTTGGGCTTGTTGAAAGATTTGGTGCGGATAGGCATCGAAAGCGAGATTTTTACGTATAAGATGCAGCTTTTGGATACGGCGCGCAAAAAGACCACCCAAAAGGTGAACTTGTATGAAAAGGTGCAGATTCCCGGCTACAATGAAGCGATCCGTAAGATTAAACGCTTTATAGAAGACGAGGAAAACTTAGCCAAATCGGCGCAGAAGATTGTTAAAAACCGTCATGCAGAGGAGGTGGAACCATGATTGTACCCATGACACGCTATTCCGTTTTGGTGTATCACCGCGACTTTGCTGCCTTTATGGAACGCTTGCAGCAGATGGGGCTGTTGGATATACGCCAAGAGGAAGTTTACAGCGAAAAATCCGACGAGGAGTTCTACCCGCAGGTGCAGCGTATCGAAAAAGTATTGGCTGAATTTAAGCGGGAGGCTAAGGAACGCAAGAAACAAGGCAGGGTGGTGGATTCCACGAGGGAGAAAAGTGGCGGTACGGATGCCAAAAAGTTGTTGCACGAATGTGAAACTGTTTTGGAAAGCAAGCGCAACAACCTTGCCGAGCTTAAAGAGATAGAAGCTTTGTTGCAGGAAGCCGGGATATGGCGCAGCTTTAACAAAGAGGAACTTTCGCATTTGGAAAAAGAAGCCGGCTTGCGCTTTGTTTTTGCCGAAACCGCCTTGAAAAACGTGCAGGATACCGAGAAGCTCCAAGCTGAATTTCCGGTAGAAGTGATAAACTGCGTGGCAGGCAAAGCCTATATTGTATGGGTGGGCGAGGCAAGCGAAGTCTTTACCTCCGAAAGCCTTTCCAAACGTATGGGCTTTACGGTAACTATCCGTACCGCTCCCGAACAGCCCTTGGATGTTTTGCAGACCGAATACGCCCGCCTACAGCAGGAATATCAAAAGATAGACGGCAGGATAATGGAATTGTTGCCCGAAGCGGAGGTGTTGAAGCAGGAAAAGAACCGCCTGTTGAACAGTCTCAGCTATAAAACGGTTTCTCTGAATGTGCCGCAGCAGGCAGAAGGCTCTTTGCGTTTTGTAGAAGGCTATCTGCCTACCGAACAGACTGCCGCCTTTGAGGAATTTTTGGAAAGGGAGGAAGTGGTTTACCAATCGGTTCAGGCAGACAAACTGCCCGACGAGGAAACGCCGCATATTCCGGTATTGCTGCGCAACAACCGTTTTGCCAAACTCTTTGAGCCGATTACCCGCCTGTTCTCTCTGCCCAATTACCGGGAATTGGACCTTACCCCGATGCTGGCGCCTTTCTTTATGGCGTTTTTCGGTTTCTGTCTTGGAGATGCCGGCTACGGGCTGTTGCTTATGGCGGCGGCATTGTTTATCGTTAAGAAATTTCCGGCAGCCAAGTCCTACGGCTGGCTCTGCTTCTGGTTCGGACTCGCCACCGTGATATTCGGCACGCTTTCGGGTACGTTCTTCGGCATCAGTTTAGTCAATATAGAGGCTTTGGGCAATTTGCGTTCCTATATATTCGACAGCAACAAGATGATGACCCTGTCCCTTGTAATCGGGGCGGTGCAGATTCTTTTCGGTATGTTGATGAACGTATTTAGGCTCACCAAGGTAAAGGGATTCAAGTATGCCTTGCACCGTATAGGCTGGCTGGCGGTTATCGTATGCGGCGGTTTGTTGGTGGGCGCACCTATGTTGGGGCTGTCTTTGCCCGTATATGTTGTGTATGGCTTAGAAGGCTTGGTGATAGCCGGAGCCATTCTGGCTCTCTTTTACAACAATCCGGACAAGAACCCCTTGTTCAACCTCGGCTTGGGGCTTTGGGATACCTATAATACGGCAACGGGATTGGTAGGCGATTTGCTGTCCTACATCCGTCTGTTCGCGCTCGGTCTTACCGGCGGTATTCTCGGTTCGGTGTTCAACACCTTGGCTTTGGATGCGGCAAATGGGGTAGGCGTGCCGGTGGTGAGCCAGCTTATCATGCTGTTTATACTGCTCTTTGGGCATAGCTTGAACCTTGCGCTTTGCGTGTTGGGTTCGGTAGTGCATCCTTTGCGGCTCACCTTTGTGGAATTTTATAAGAACGCGGGCTTTGCCGGAGGTGGCAAGGAATATGCTCCCTTTAGAATTAACAAATAGAAAACGGATTTTAATAAACAATAAAAATAAAGATTATGGAAGCTGTTGTTTTGGCTTATTTGGGTATTGCCGTAATGGTAATCCTTTCGGGTATCGGAAGTGCCTATGGCGTGTCGATAAGCGGTAGCGCCACCTTGGGTGCCTTAAAAAAGAAACCGGATGCTCTGGGTTCCTGCATCGCTTTGAGTGCTTTGCCCGCTACGCAGGGTCTATACGGTTTTGTGGGATTCTTCCTCACTTACACCAAAATCACTGCCGAAATCACTTGGTTTCAGGCGGCTGCTGTTTTCGGAGCCGGTTTGGCTCTAGGTTGCGTGGCTCTCCTTTCCGCTATCCGTCAGTCTAAAATCTGCGCCGACGGTATCAACGGCATCGGCTCCGGACACAACCTGTTCAGCAGTACGATGATTTTGGCGGTGTTCCCGGAATTGTACGCTATTATTGCGTTGTTGGTTACTATTCTTATTGGCGGAACCCTCTAAAAAAAACATTCTGAACGGCAATCTGCGGCGTTGCTGTGCAGCAGGTTATCTCGGTCACGTACCCAAGTACGCTCCCTCGAAACCTGCTGCACGCGCCTTGCATCTTGCCATTCAGAATGTTTTTTACTTTTTCGTTTTCGGTTTGTTTCCGCATCGCGCATTTGCAGCTCACGCCCAAAACGCTTTTTTTACCTTTTTTACTTTTTCGTTTTAGGTTTGTTTCCGCATCGCGCATTTGCAGCCCATCGCCCAAAACGCTTTTTTTACTTTCGATTGAGGCGTAAGCTCCCTCGAAACCTGCTGCACGCGCCTTGCGTCTTGCCATTCAGAATGTTTTTTTACTTTTTCGTTTTAGGTTTGTTTCCGCATCGCGCATTTGCAGTCCATCGCCCAAAACGCTTTTTTACCTTCGATTGAGGCGTATATGTTTCTTATTGCCCGGCATTGGATATTTCCTCATCGAGAAAAGGTATTATATTCAAGGAGATATATTGTAGTAATATAAATCAAGGATAAAAACAACAATAAACAATAATGAAACGACAATTATCCGTATCGGAACCCTCCAACCAAGCCCCAACCCAAACCGATATCCTAAGGTTTAAGGTCAAGCCCGACGGAAAATCCAGCATAGAGTATTATTTTTCAGAAAAGGTAAGAAAGGGCATAGAAATAGAATGGGTTTCCGCTGATGGTTCGGGCAAGGGCAGGTTTACACCTGACAAGAATGGAAAGTTCACTCAGACAATAAATACCGATACTTGGATTTATGTCTATTACACCTATCAAGAATCGGGCACCTATTCGGCATACCTCAGTCAAGAGGCTTGCAATTCCAACTCCTATGATATAAAGATACAAACCGGAGATAATTGTGTTATTACCTCTTTAGACGTAAGCCAGAACACCTCCTTAACGTGGTTGGATTGCCACGACAATCAATTGACGGCTTTGGACGTAAGCGGTTGCACCTCCTTGACGTTTTTGGATTGCTACAACAATCAATTGACGAGTTTAGACGTAAGCGGCTGCACCGCCTTGACGGAGTTAGACTGCGACCACAATCAATTGACGAGTTTAGACGTAAGCCAGAACACCGCCTTGATGAGGTTGTGTTGCAACGAAAATCGATTGACGGCTTTGGACGCAAGTGGCTGCACTGCCTTGACAGATTTGGGTTGCGATGAAAATCAATTGACGAGTTTAGACGTAAGCGGTTGCACCTCCTTGACGGATTTGTGGTGCGTCGGTAATCAATTGGCGAGCTTAGATGTAAGCAGGAACACTGCCTTGACGAAGTTGTCTTGCCACGACAATCAATTGACGAGTTTAGACGTAAGCGGTTGCACCGCCTTAAAGTGGTTGGAGTGCTACAGCAATCAATTGACGAGTTTAGACGTAAGTAAGAACACCGCCTTGACGGAGTTGTATTGCAGCGACAATCAATTGACGAGTTTAGACGTAAGCGGTTGCACCGCCTTAAAGTGGTTGGAGTGCAACAACAATCAATTGACGAGTTTAGACGTAAGTAAGAACACCGCTTTGAGGTGTTTGTGGTGCACAGGCAACCGATTGACAAGCTTAGACGTGAGCGGCTGCACAGCCTTGACGTATTTGTATTGCTCTGGCAATCGATTGACGGGGTTAGACGTAAGCCATAACACTGATTTGGAGGAGTTGGGGTGTTCCGAGAATCAATTGAGCACTTTAGACCTTAGCAATAATATCAGACTGGAGGGGTTGTCTTGCGACAAAAATCAATTGACTGCATTGGATATAAGCAAGAACACCGCCTTAACGAGTTTGGATTGCGACAACAATCAATTTTCTGAAAAAAGTGCCCGATGATGTGGCTGCCGAAAACTGGGGCTTGATACAGGTGTTCAACGCCATAGGGCAATGCGTTTACAGCGGCAAGGCTACGATTATCCCGCTTCGGCAGGCGGGGTGTATGTTGTTAGGGTCGGCACAAATAGTTATAAGGTGTCGGTACGGTAAGCGTAAAGCAAAAGAAAACCGCGTGGGAGAGTTTATCTCGACCACGCGGTTTCTATTTTGGGGATAGAATAGATTATTGCTTTTTCTGTTCTGCGATAAGACGCTGCACCTGCGCCATCATATCGGGCAGTGCGCGAAGTGCCGCCATTTCTTTCCATTTGGCGCGAACTTCCGTTACGGGAGTGCCGAAATAGGTTTTGCCGCCTTCCAAAGATTTGTCGACTGCCGAAGTGGCGAGAACCACCGCTCCTTTGCCAACCACCAAGTCTTTATTTATCATAACCGAAGCCCAGATAGATACGTAGTCTTCGATTACCGTAACTCCGGCTATAGCCGAATGGGCGCCGATAAGCACGTGCTTGCCGATATGGGTGTCGTGCCCTATCTGCACAAAATTATCCATCTTGGTTCCGTCGCCCACAATCGTATCGCCCGAAACTCCACGGTCTACCGCCGTCAAGGCTCCGATTTCCACATCGTTGCCCAAGATGGTGCGGCCGCTGGATTCAAACTTGCGGAAAGAACCGTTTTGGGTGCGCTGAAAATAGCAGGCGTCTCCGCCGATTACCGCCCCCGATTGAATAATGGTATTGTTGCCGATAATCGTGTAATCGTTTATCGTAACATTGGCGTGGATAATGCAGTTTTCGCCTATTTCAACGTAATTTCCGATAAACACGCCGGGTTGGATAACAGTGCCCTTGCCGATTTTGGCAGTGGGACTTATCATTGCCGTAGACGGCAAAAAAGGCTTGAAATGCCGGGTCAGCCTGTTGAAATTGCCCATAGGGTCGGGCGTAATCATCAGGCACTTGTTTGCCGGACATTCCACCTCTTTATCAATCAATATCACGCTGGCCTTTGAAGACAAGGCTTTTTCGTAATACTTATCCAAGTCTACAAAAGTGATGTCGCCCTCTTCCACCATGTGGATTTCGTTCATACCCCTTACAGGAAAATCGGGAGAACCTACGATGCGAACATCGCTTAAAAGCTCTGCCAATTGCTTGACAGTTTGAGGACTATCGAATTTCATCTACCGAAAATTAAACACGTTGCGAATATTCGCCTGTGCGGGTGTCTACTTTAACTCTATCGCCGGTATTCACAAACAAGGGAACACGAATTGTGGCTCCGGTATCAATCGTGGCATCTTTCATCGCGTTGGTGGCGGTGTTGCCCTTTTCACCCGGTTCGGTGTAGGTAATTTCAAAGTCCATATATGCAGGAAGATCGCAGGAGAGCGGTTCTTCGGTTTCGGCATGGACCAAAATTTCTACCGTGCAGCCTTCTTTGAGAAACTGCGGGTTTTCGATAAGAAATTCGGGAATATTGATTTGGTCGTAGGTTTCGGAGTTCATAAAGTTGTAGCCCGCATCGTCTTTGTAAAGAAATTGATAGGGGCGGCGTTCCACCCTTGCCGTGTCGATTTTTACACCGGCGGGAAAGGTGTTTGCCAAAACTCTGCCGTTTTTGAGGTTTTTAAGTCGGGTACGTACGAAAGCGTTGCCTTTGCCGGGCTTTACGTGTTGAAATTCAACGATCTGCCAAATTTCGTTGTTGAAATTGATACACAAACCGTTCTTAAAGTCTGCCGTTGTTGCCATGTATATTGTTTTTTTATTTTCCTGTAAACAAGCGCGCGAAGATAGTAAAATTAAGGCACAAATCAAAAAAGGGTTGCCGGCGCATTACCGACAACCCTTTAACTGCGTTATGGAACGGAAACCCTATCCGAGGGTGGCCACCATAACGGCTTTAATCGTATGCAGACGGTTTTCGGCTTCGTCAAATACAATGCTGTATTTCGATTCAAACACGTCTTCGGTTACTTCCAAGCCGTTCATCTTGTATTTTTCATACACTTCCTGACCCACCGTAGTTTCTAAGTTGTGGAAAGCCGGCAGGCAGTGCAGGAATTTAACATTGGGGTTCTTGGTTGCCTTGATAACCTTCATGTTAATCTGATAGCCCTTGAGGTCTTTGATACGCTTGCCCCAAGCTTCCATAGGTTCACCCATCGAAACCCAAACGTCAGTGTAGAGAAAATCTACGCCCTTTACGCCTTCTTCCACGTTTTCGGTCAAGGTAATCTTGGCTCCCGTTTCAGCGGCTATTTTCTGACATTCGGCTACCAATTTCTTGTCGGGCCAGTAGGCTTTGGGCGCTACGGCGCGAAAATCCATACCCATCTTGGCGGCACCTACCATAAGCGAGTTGCCCATATTGTAGCGGGCATCGCCCAAGTAAGCGAAGCTCATTTTGTTGAGAGGCTTGTCGCAGTGTTCCATCATAGTGAGGAAGTCTGCCAGAATCTGCGTGGGGTGGAATTCGTTGGTAAGACCGTTCCAGACGGGAACTCCGGCATATTCAGCCAAGGTTTCCACCGTAGTCTGGGCAAAGCCTCGGTATTCGATACCGTCGTAGATACGGCCCAATACGCGGGCGGTGTCTTTCATCGATTCTTTCTTGCCCATCTGCGAACCGGAAGGTCCGAGGTAAGTAACGTGCGCGCCTTGGTCGTGGGCAGCCGTTTCAAAGGAGCAACGGGTACGGGTGGAGTCTTTTTCAAACAAAAGCACGATGTTTTTGCCCTTGAGCTTCTGTTCTTCCGTGCCGGCATATTTGGCGGCTTTGAGCTGGGCTGCCAAATCCAACAGGTATTTGATTTCTTTCGGGCTAAAATCCAGCAGTTTCAAGAAACTGCGGTTTTTCAAATTAAATGCCATAGCTTTAAGTATTAATTGTTAATCATTATTCGTTTACGATACGGGTTCCCGCATGGGGCTTGTCTAATTCCGATGCCTGCGTTATGATACATTCCTTACCGCCGTGTTCCAAAAAGAAAATGGCAGCACGCACTTTGGGCGCCATAGAACCTTCGGCAAATTCGCCATCGGCAAGGTATTGCTTTGCCTGCGCAACGGAGATTCTTTCCAAGCGTTGTTCGTCGGGTTTGCGAAAACGGATATATACATTCGACACGTCGGTAAGGATAAACAGTTTGTCCGCACCGATTTTGGCTCCCAGCAATGCCGAAGCCAAATCCTTGTCGATAACCGCTTCGATGCCTCTGTAGGTATTGTTTTCTTCCACTACAGGAATACCGCCGCCGCCTACGGTAATTACGATATGTCCTTTGGCTACGGCATCTTTGATGATATTCACATGGTCTATGTCGATAGGCGTAGGGGAGGGCACCACCTTGCGCCAGCCGTTCCCCTTGGGGTCTTCCTTAAACTGGGCTCCGGTCTGGGCTGCCACCTTGTCGGCTTCTTCTTTTGTGTAGTAAGGACCTACCGGTTTGGTCGGCTTTTGAAAAGCCGGGTCGTTCTTGTCTACCTTAACCTGCGTAAGGAGCGTGAGCACCGATTTGCCGATACCCGCTTCCCTTAAGCGGTTTTGCAGGCAGAGTTCAATCATATAGCCGATAGAACCTTGGGTTTCCGCCACACAGAAATCCATTGGCATGGCAGGCAAGCCGAATGTCTTGTTTCCCGCTTCGTGCTGCAACATCACGTTGCCCACCTGCGGGCCGTTTCCGTGTCCTATACAGATGGTGTAACCCTGTTTTATCAAGGCAACCAAGGCGCGGCAGGTTTCATCCACATTCTGCAACTGTTCGCTGAAAGTGCCTTTTTGACCGCTGCGCAGCAAGGCATTTCCGCCCAAAGCCACAACCGCTGTTTCCATGAGTCTCATCATTAAAAATAAAACGCAAAAATAAGGAAAAATACCTTTGAGGAGAAGATAAATTTTGTATAATCGTATCCAGTATTCCTGCTGTGATGAAATGGCAAAAACTTATTTTTCATCCTCCGTATCGAATTCTAAAAGACTGAGCTTGTCAAAGTCAGACTGGAACAATTTGTCCTGTATGATGCGGTATTTTTCAAACTCATTTTCGGCATATTCCTTTGCCTGTTCAGCGGACACCGTACCGGCATCGGGCAGTATGGCGCGATCATCGCCTTGCAGGAAACTATCAATACGCTTAGCCCAGTCTTCCATCGTCATCGGGATATGGCGTTTCGCTCTGTCTTCTGCCAAATCGAGAAATGCGTTGACGATTCGCCCCATCGACTCCAGTTCCGTCTCTTTCAAATAGTTTTTGGCAACCGATACATCCGTCTTGACAATCTTGCCGTGAGGTGCTTTCTCCCACGAAGTAAGTCCCATATGCTCTTTGTCGGCATTGGCACGCTCAACTATCAACTCGGCAGCCGTATGTCCGTGAACGGCATAGTGCATCTTATTCTGCACCTTTTGAAAGAACAGCCGTGTAGTCGGAGCATCTCTGTTATAGTCTATACTTGTCGCATATATGTCCGTCAGTTTTTGATAGAAACGGCG
>JAFLTI010000029.1 GCA_022510485.1 Lentimicrobiaceae bacterium
GGAACTGCAAGGCTTAACGCAAGAGCAGAAGCTGAACATGGTAAAAGAATCCATGCGTAGAGCATTTGCCCCCAAAGCCGGTGCCGCCGGTCAAAAAACATTTATTGGCGGTGCGTTGCTTTCAATAGACATACTTGATTTTGGTATTATGGGGCGTTTCACTATTGATGAAACAGGTCCTTCTGTATTGGAAGATATGGACTGTCCCATATACAACAGTTCTTACAATGGCTTTCCTTTTTATGGAACGTGGAATGGAAAGTATTTTGAAGGTATGTGGGCTGCTATAGGTTACTTGGGATCACCTGCACAAGGACAAATAGCTGGACTCTTTGGCTATTACATTTACGATCCGGCAACCGACCAAGTTGGACAACTTCAGTCAACTGTAGCGGCAACAGGTATTAGCAGTCCATACAGCGCATACATTGCCTACGATTATTCAAAAGGAGTGAATTATGCCCTGCAAAAATATGAAACACAAATCCAACAGGGCGTATGGGCATGCGATTCCATTCAGGTACTCACGGCTGCACCCAATACAGGTGTGTATACACGGATAGGCAAGGTATCGGGTATTACTACCGGTATTATCGCTATGACTATGACCAAAGAGGGTACGATGTACGTAATTGCTCTTGATGGCAAGCTGTACACCATCAATACCACTACTTGGGAGGCTACCGAGGTGGGAGATACTAAAATTACACCTTTCGATACATATCAAGCAATGGCAGCCGACTATGTTACAGGAAAGTTGTATTGGAACTATTATGATGAAAATGAAGATATGGGAATTGCGGAGGTGAATGCTACAACAGGAGAAGCCACTATATTGGGAGAATTTGAAAACGAGTTGACCTGTATGGCTTCTTTCTACTATCCTAACAACGAACCGATAGCTATTGCGGATTTTGGCTTGAATTACAGTGGTGGAAAAGTAAACGCCAGCTTTACCGTTCCAACATTAACTATGAACGGCGATGTTATAGAAAGTCTCGATACGGTTGAAATCGTTAAAGTAACAGGAAACACTTCATCTCGGATTTGGTCAAAGCAGAATCCTACGGTTGGAGAAAAGATTTCAATTGACTTGGAAAATGTTGGAAACAGCGGAGAAACCGTTACTTTGGGCATACGGGTTAAGGATGCCAATGGTAAGTATTCCGCTCTTGCTACGGCAAGTGTCCTCATTTTTGATATAACGCTTCCTTATGTCAATGGATTTGAAACCGATGCTACGGATCCTATGGCGGCTATCGTAGTTGTCGACCCGCAGAATCAAGGAGGTATGGAACGTACCCAAGATCAAGCGCATGAGGGTTCTTATAGTTTCAAAATGGCGGGTTCATACTATTACGGTGATCCACGCAAACTGAATATTATGGGTGTTCCTGTCAAAAAAGGCGGTGTTTATGGAATTTCTTTCTGGCACAAGACAAACGTAACCCAAGAAGGATTGATAGTAACATTCGATGGTGCCAGTCCTACAACTGCCTATGCTACACAATCTTCCAAGTGGACACAGTATAGTAATTATTATGAGGCTACCGCTACCGGTCAGATGTTGGTTACCTTGCAGGGGTATGGGAATAGCTCCCAAAATGCCATATATTATATCGATGATATCGAAATTACCGAATTGGTAAGCCCCGATGTGCCGGCACCCTTTATTGTTAACAATGTTACTGCTGCCCCAAATGGTGCTTTGGAAGCGGTAATCAATATTACCTTGCCGTCGGAAACTATGGCGGAAGAAACGCTTACAACGATTACCAGCCTTGAGTTGGAAATTGCTACTTCATCGAGTTTTACGGCAGCAAACACTACCACAAAGCTTGTAACCGAAGGTCTTACACCGGGAGCTACCATAAATGTAAATGTACCTGTTACCAAAGCCGGAAAGTACTATATACGCGGGTCAATAGCTAACGAAGTGGGAGAATGTCCTTATTATTCCGCTTATACCGATGCAACAGGACAGTACTATCAGGCAAGTCCTTGGATAGGTTCGGATATGCCTACCTCCGTAACTATTACCGCTACGCCTAACCAAGACGGAACGGTAAGTTTGGAATGGGAAGCGCCGGTTGCCAAAAACGGCGGATATATAGGTACGGTTACCTATAAACTTAGCGATGCTGCCGGTACGGAACTGTATAGCGGCACCGATCTTACGTTTACCACCCAAGCCTTGGCTTTGGGTATGCATACCCTTACTTTCCAATTTGCAGATAATGCGGCAACGCAAACAATGGCTGTCAATACCCTTGGCGGTATTCAGCAGGGCATGATTTACAGCAATGTTTCGAGAGCCGGAACCACCGACACCCGCGTTTTGAACGTAAGCGCGACGGCAAACAATTCCGCATTTGCGCAAATGCTCTATCCTGCTACGAATAATGCCATGTATATCGACACCCTCTTGCTGTTTGCCACCGCTCCCAACACAGGCGAGGCTAAGCAATACACCAAGATTTATATGGGAACCACCGATCTTACCGCTTTTGGTGGTACGACTAACAGTCCAAGCAAAGATTTTGTAGAAAAAGAACAGCTTACACAAGTGTTTGCCGATACCCTGCGCTTTAAGGCAGGCGAAAATATGCTTAAACTGCCCTTGCAGGGTTTCTACTACGACGGCACCAAATCTTTGGTGATAAGCATTGTAAAACCCATGCAGGAACGCACCACCTTTGCTGCAGCGGCATACGTTGCCGTATCGGAAAACAATATGCTTAAATACCGCGCCGTAAGTAATTCGATAGACTTTGATACCGTAAGTTCGTATAACGAATATACGGGAACGCCCAACGCTTATTCGGTTTCGATGGTGGCTGCTCCCGGAGCGGAACTCAAAACGCTTGAAGTTACGGTAACCGATGCCGTATCGCAAGAAGCGGTAGAAGATGCCATTATCGACATTGAACGCGATGCCGAAGACAATGCAGACGGCAAGAACCTCAATGCCCGGATTACCACCGGAGCAGACGGCAAGGCTACCTTTGGCTATATGCCGCAGGGTCGTTTTGTAGTTAAAGTGCAAAAAGCCGCCTATATCGCGGTTGTTGAGAATGTAGAAGTTACTTCCGCTACCGCTTCGCCCGTTGCGATTGCGATTCAGCTCATCAAGGCAAAAGAAGTGAATGTAAACGGTTCGGTACAAGACAAGGGTGGCAACGCTCTTGCCGGAGTTGCGGTTAAGGCAGCCGGTCTTGCCGAGTTTACCGCCACTACAGATGCCCAAGGCGAATTTGAATTAGAAGGCGTTTTTGCCCCGGGCGAATACACCCTCTCTTTTGAAAAACAAGGCATGAATACCCTTGCAATACCTTTTGTTCTGGGCGAAGAAGATACAACGCTTGCAAGCGTTGAGATGGCTTACAATGTAATGCCTGTTCCTATGGCAACTGCCGCCGAACAAGACGGCAATGCGGTTATAAGCTGGAAACAGCCCGCCGCTTCTGTTATGATAAGCTGGGTAGAATCCTTTACTCAAATTCGCCGTCTTACCATAGACAACGAAACTCCGTTTAGGTATGCCCAGCGTTTCTTGCCTGCCGATTTGGCAGCCATGAAGCTTGGTGGAGCCAAGGCATTGCGCTTCGGTTTCTTTGTAACTTCCGAAGAGGCAGAATACAGCATTCTTGTGGCATCCGATACCACGCACGAACTCTACCGTCAGCAAGTACCTGCCGACAAATTGGTGTATGGCGAATGGTGCGAAATAGATATTCCTGCCGATGTTACGATAGACCTTAACAAGGAATTGTGGCTCATAGTGGAAACTTCCGGCACAGACTATCCTTGCGGTGCCACCACTACGGGAACCGTAGCCGGAAAAGGTAACCTGATAGAATATCAAGGCAAATGGTATCCTATTACCGATTTGTTTACCAATGGACAAGGTAATGTGCTGATTCATCTTTTGGTAGAAGATCCCACCACTTCGATAGAAGCCGCCAACGGATATAGAGTATATCGCGGTTTGGCAGAAGATGATTTTGAAGACTATACCTTGCTTACCGAACAAACGGTAAAGACCACCACTTATACCGATGCTGCATATTCCACGCTGCCTTTTGGAGAATATAACTATGCGGTGGTTGCCGACTGGTATGGTGAAGATCTTTCCGAACCTACCTTTACCAATGTGCTGAACAAGGGTATGGAATTTACCGTAAGCTTTAAGATTACCTCGAATGCCGGTTCTGCCAAAGGTGCTTACGTATATATGCTCAACGAAGAAGAAACCCGCGAGTATGAAGCCACTGCCAACGAACAGGGCGTAGCTGCCATAGCCAAAAAGGTATGGCGCGGTGTTTACGATTACGAAGTGAGCATGGATTTTCACGGCTTGGTAGAAGGTAAGATAGATGTTACCCAAGATACCGTTATTGAAGTTGCCTTGCAGGAAATCATAGCGGATCCCGAACTTACCGCCCAAGTGGAAGGTATGGACGTGGTAGTGAACTATGGTGTGAACCTGCACAACTGGTTCGACGATGTGGAATCCTATCCTGATTTTGCCATTTCGGGTGTTGATCCGTGGATTATTAATCAGGGTACCTACAAATATGGCGTACAAGACTGCAACTGGCCCAATAATGACCAACAGCAAAGCTGGATTGTGTTCAATCCTTCCAAAACCACGCCGGCATTGAACTGGGCTCCCTATTCGGGAGAAAAATACTTCCTGTCGATGGTATCGGGCGAAGGTGTCAACAACGACTACTTGGTTCGTTCCGTAACTAAGGGCGGCGGTATCTTTACTTTCTTTGTACGTGCGGTATCTTCCGTTTATCCCGAAAGCTTTGAAGTGGTTTATTCCAACACCACCGCCGATTTTTCGGCTTTCAAAACGCTTACCAACGGAAATGTGGCAAACTTTGCAAGCACCACTTGGGCAAGAGGTACTTTCAGTATTCCGCAAGACGCCAAGTATATCGGTTTGCGCTGCACTTCCGACGATGCTTTCGGTCTTTTGGCGGATAATCTGTCGTACACTATAGAAAATCCTGCCAATCCTACCGGCTACGAACTGTATTTAGACGGCGAAAAAGTGGCTGATGTAGCAGCGGATGTGCTTACCTACACCTTTAGCAATCTTTCTTTGGGAGAACACAAAGTGGGTGTAAAAGCCGTTTACGCAAGCGGTACTTCTAAGTTGGTTGAAGAAAGCGTAAAGATTTCGGCAGAAGCCATGCCTGTTGACTTAACGGCTACCGTTAAAGAAGATATGGCAGTTCTTACATGGGATATGCCCGAAGGATTTACTCCGCAGGGCTACAAGGTATTCCTTAACGACGAACAGAAGGTGGAAGGTCTTACCGAAAAGACTTATACTTTCAGTGAACTCGAAAATGGAAAATACACTGCCGCTGTGCTTGCCGTTTACGAAAGCGGCGAATCTGAAAAGGCTACCGTTGAATTTGAAATCAAGAAGGTTGAGGTGGGTACGGAAGATTTCGATATGGCGGTTCGTTCCAAAGTATATCCTAACCCAAGCAACGGTTTGTTCTACCTGCAGGCTGCCCATCAGGGCTTGGTGGAAGTTTACTCTATGACCGGTCAAATGGTTAAACGGGTTGAAATTCCTGCCGCAGGTACTTACACCCTCGATTTGCAGAACCGTTCCAACGGCATTTACTTGATTAAGTTTGCCAACGGAAACGATATGAATCTCTTTAAGGTGGTTATCCGCTAAAGCGGAACCGTCTTAAGGGTACTTTTTTAAGCCGTGCGGGAAATCCGCACGGCTTTTTTTTGTGCCTTTTGGTGCTGTTTTATGCCGGAAAATCTAAATTTTACATTCTTAACAAATCTTAATTTGTATGGTTTTATTGTTAAAATGGCAAGAATTAAGTTAAAAGATTCTAAATGTTAAAAAACTTTAACAAAAATATGGTTGTCCGAATGTTTTTGTCGCATACTTTTGCCCCAATCTTAAAATATTTTCGTTATGAAAAAACTACTATATCCGCTTTTTCTCTGTATTCTGCTGTCGGGGGCAATTTCGGCGCAGGAAGGAACGGAATCCACCGTTTTGTCTAAAATAAAGCAACTGTTCGAGCGTTTTGAAGAATACGTAGGCCGTACCGATGTGGTTATGCCCGGAGAACTGCAAAAATTGCCGATAGGCTTGCGCACCACCATAGGCAATACCAATTACGATATTTTGCTTACCGATGCCGTGTTCGGAGCGGAAAATACGGAGGTGGCGGTTTATCTGTGCATTTCGGGTCCCGATTGGCAGGGACAGGAACGCAAGCTGTATTTTGGCGCGGATAAGATTCTTATCAGTAAGACAGGCGGTTTTATAGGCGATGTAAAGTTGGCTTTGATGGGCGATATAACGCTTAAGGGCAAGGGCGATATGTTCAGGCTTCGCTTTTTGGGCAAAAAAGACGAGAGTGCTCCCGCCGCCACTGCCGACGGTTTGCCGCCCACCTACGCGGTGGTAAATTGCGAGGGCTTTAAGGAATTGCAGATAAGCGCGATGCTGGAGCTTAACGAAAGCCATCTTACCGCCATTAAAAAAGGCAAGCCGGTAGATGATCCCTTGCAGTTTTTATTTACGTGTACCGCCAAAGACATAGACGATATAGTGGTGCAGGTAAATCTGCCCGAATTTGCCTTGAAATCCTTGCCCGAATGGACCTTTACGGCAGAAGAGGTGATATTTGATTTTAGCCAGACCCGCAATGCAGATGGTTTTACAGGCTACAAGACCCTTAAAGGCGAGGAGCATGAGGTGGATTTTAGCGAGATATGGCAGGGGCTTTACCTTAAAAAGATACGGCTTGCTTTTCCCGACTACATTACCCGGCGCAACAATGTGCAGCCTGCTGTAATGATAAAGAATCTCTGGATAGATGAAACAGGCTTTACCGGCAAGGTGGAGGCAGAAGATGTGCTTAACTTAGACGAGGGGATTTTAGGAGGCTGGGGTTTCTCTATCGATAAGTTTGAAATGGAGTTTACCCAAAATCAGCTCAAAGGCGGCGGTATGGAGGGTGCTATCGAAATACCGGTAAGCAAGGCGAATGCCTACCGTTACGATGCCTATTTTAAGAGCGACGGTTCTTGGAGTATGGAGTTGGGTTTAGGCGATAAGGTAAAGTTTGATTTTATCAAGTCGCGCGAGGTGGAAATCTATAAATCTTCTTACATCAAGGCTCAGAAAGAAAAAGACAAGGATTTTCAGCTTACCGCCTGCCTGTCGGGGCACATGCAGCTTAATCCGGTGGCAAAAGAAAACGAAAATTTCGGCTTTGCCAATGTGGAGTTCAGCGAAATGAAGATACAGAACACCGCGCCTTATTTCGGCATAAAGACCATTAAATGGGACGATGCCTTGCAGATTAAGAAATTTCCTGTTTCCATAAAGGATATAACGGCTTCCGCACAGCAGAAAGATATTTCGCTTGCGTTTAAGACGGTGGTGCATTTTGGCAGCGATGCGGACTGGAATTTCGGGGGAGAACTCGCTATGGGCATCCATTCGGCTATAGAACAGCAAGAGGGCAAACACCAATGGAATTACAAAGGGTTTGAGGTAAGCGAGGCGACGATAGATTTTTCAAACGCTTTCTTTTCTTTTGGCGGCTACCTGCGTATGAAAGACAACGACCCGGTGTACGGCGACGGCTTTCAGGGAGGGGTAAAGTTGGGCATCAAGTCCCTCAATTTTTCGGCAGAAGCCAATATGATGATAGGAAAAACCGATTTCCGCTATTGGTATGTAGATGTGATGACCACGCTCGGACCTACCGATATTCCTGTTTTTCCGGGTTTCAAGATTTCGGGCTTGGGCGGTGGCGCGTATAGAAAAATGCGCTTTGAGCAGGCTTCGGGTTCACCCAACAAAAGCGGTCTTAGCTATGTTCCCGACCAAGATAAATCGTTTGGACTAAAAGCCTCCGTTTTATTGGCAACTACCGATGATAAAGCCTTTAATGCCGAACTTACCTTCGAGATGCTGTTTAACAGTCACGGAGGGCTTTCCGATGTTTCGCTGCGCGGGGCAGGACAACTTATGTCTACCGAATTTGCAGGCTTGAACCGCTTTGTGCAGAAAGTAAACCAGCTGGCATCTAAGGTTCAGCCGTCTTTAGAAGACCAAAGGCGTGCCGTTTCTAAAGAAGCCGCCATCACCGCCGAGGTGGACCTGCACATGGACCTTACCAACAAACGCTTTACCGCCAACTGCGATGCCTTTATGGATTTAGGCATTATCAAAGGGGCGGGAACCGGTGGAAAACTGGGCAGCATGGGTATGGCTTTTGGCGGAGAAGACCACAATTGGTATATCAAGGTGGGCGAACCGGCATATCCTTTGGCGATGAAGCTTAAAGTGGGTCCCGTACAGGCTTCCTTAGGCTCGTATTTTATGACCGGAAGCCATTTGCCGGCATTTCCTGCCATGCCCAAGAAAGTGGCTAATCTTTTGGGCAGTTCCAATTATCAGACCCCCGATTTAACGCAATTGGAAAAGGGGGCGGGCTTTGCTTTCGGTTCCAATTTCAGTTTGGGTACTGGCACTATTCCCCTCCTGATTTTTTATGCCTCTTTTGATGCCGAGTTGGGCTTTGACATTATGATGAAAAAATATCCGAATGCGCTTTGCGCCGAAACGGGAGAACAGCCCGGCATCAAGGGTTGGTATGCCCAAGGGCAGGCGTATGCCTATATGATGACCGATATGGGGCTGTATCTTAAATTGTTCGGCAAAAAGCGCAATTTTTCGGTTTTGCGCGGCGAGGTGGGGGCTATGTTGAAGGCAGGTTTGCCCAATCCCTCTTCGTTTGCCGGAGGTTTGGGCGTAAACGTTTCTATCTTGAACGGTTTGGTAAAGGGGCGTTTCCATGTAGAGTTCGATTTGGGACAGTCTTGCACCATGATTAACCAAGGCTTTGCCGAGGGAGCGGAAGTTATTGCCGATATGCAGCCGGCAGCCGATGCCAAGAACGTAGACGTGTTTACCATTCCGCAGGCGGCTTTTAACCTGCCTATGGAAACCGAAATCCGCGAAGAATACGACAACGAGATAAAAGATCTTAAGCTTAAATTATCGCAATACGAGCTTTGGTACGGAGGCAGAAAGATAGAGGGCAAGTTTAACTGGAATGAAGAAAAGCGGGTGGTGGAGTTTGTAAGCCACGATATTTTGCCTTCGGAGGTAAGATTAGACTACCGCTTGGTTGTGGCAGCCAAAGAGAAAAAAGGATCTTCTTGGACCGATTTGAAAGACGACAACGGGCAGGCTTATCAGGAAGAGAGAAAATATGCCTTTACAACAGGCAAGGCTCCCGACAGTATTCCTTGGTCTAATGTGCTTTGTACTTATCCGGTTCGCGACCAACAGTATTTCTTGCCCGGAGAATACAAGGCGGGTTTTGTGTACCTAAAGCAAGGTATGGCGGACTTATTGGCGAATGATGATTATACAAAACGGGTCTATTTTGTGTCGGCTTCCGATACGATAAATTCGGCTTTCAGCTATAACCGGGCAGAAAAACGCCTGTTTTTCTATTATCCGAGCGCCGGTTTCAAGCTGCAAACCGAATACGAAGCCTTGTTCGTGCTGCAATACAAAGGGCAGGAATCGGCTCCGGTTACCAATCCGGCTCTTTCGGGCGCGGCGGTTTCAGCCTCGGCGGGAAGTTCGGCACAGGTGCAGGATATTACGCTTTACGAAGGGCAGGGCGGCAAGCTGGAGCAGCAAAGCATCAAGTTGGGCAAGGCTTCTATCCTTGCCTCCGACAAAGACAAATTGGTGCTGCGCTACAAATTTACCACCAGCCGCTACCATACTTTTTCAGCCAAGTTGGCTGCCACAAGGCTGTTGAACACCTACCGCACGCCTGTAATCCATAGCGACGGAAACGGCGGCTATTACACCAATACCCCCGATGTGCACTATCTGCAAGCCGAAATGAAGGCGGGCGAGGCTTTTGACGAGGCAGAACGCATGGGTACCGAATACTCTCAGAACAAGCCTTTGGTGCAGGCTTATGCCAGTTTGGGCACCGAAAACTATTTTCTGCAACATATCAAGCCTTTGGTTTACGAGCACTATCCGTATGCCGGCGCGGTAAGCTTTAACCGTAGCCAAGAACATCCGCAAACGGTGCCGGACTGGGCGGTTTACGCCTCGCAATTGTACCAAGAAAAGGATAATCTTCTTTTCCCTTGGATTTATTGTCAGCCCTTGCAGTATAAGGAAGATTTCGATAATGTGCTTATCGGCGTGGCTAACGCGGGCGTGCTGACTTTGCCCTACTATTACCAATGGCTCAACAAACATTTTGTGCCGATAAAAAAGGGTCAGTATCCCGTAGAATTGCGCTATGTGCTGCCCGACGGCACCCAAACTTCGGTTCAGCGGGCTGTGTTCGATAATAAAATAGAATAGTGATTGGTTGCATCATCAACAATATTAATATAAAGCGAGATAAGATGAAAACAAAATGGATAATTGTTTGGCTGTCGGTTTTTTCGACATTGGCTATTGGAGAAGTGCGGGCGCAAGCCTCCGATTCGGCAAGCCTGTATATGAGCGGCAAAGTTTGCGGTAACCAAGTGCGTTTGCGCTGGGCGGCATCTACCCCCGAATTATGGCAGACCGCCTTGCAATACGGATGGACTTTGGAACGCTACGATTTCGATACTCTCGCTATGGGGCAAGCCGCACGCAAGGGCACGGCATACACGCCGAGCCGCACACAAATAGACATCTCACCCTTTTTACAAACCGATACGGCGCGTATTGCGGCTATGGCAGATACCGATATGTATGCCGCCGTATTGGGAGAGGCGGTGTATAATCCCGATATAGCCTTGTCGGTAGGCGGTATCGCGGCATCGCCGTGGGATAAGATTTCTAAGGAAATGGAACGCAAACAGATTCGTTTTGCGCTGGCAAACGTAGCCTACGACCGCTCTTTTGCAGTGGCTTGCCTTGGCAAGATGGGCTATGTAGACACAGCCGTTCAACCGGGGCATTACTACCTATATCGGCTCTACGCCAAGGGCTTGCATGATACCGCCACCCTTGATACAGCCCTGTATTTTACGCGCCTCGAAGCGGGCAGCCTCCGCCCGCCTGTGCAGGAAATACAGATGGAGTACGCCTATATGTATGCCGCATTGGAATGGAATATCCGTTTTGCGCATCAGCAGAGTGTAGGCTATTATGTAGAAAGGGCAGCCGAAACCAAAAAGAAGGAAGAAAGGCGGTATGTGCGCCTTAACGCTACGCCGCTTGCCGTTTTGCAAGACAACAATCCTTACACTATGCGCTATGCCGACAGTCTGCCCGACGAGCATACCCGATACGCTTACCGCGTAATAGGCGTTGATTTGTTCGGAGAGGAGTTTGTGGTGGCGCAGAGCCGTTTGGGCAAGAGCGGGCTTATGCCTTTGGCAATGGCGCAAATCGATTCGGTAAAAGAGGATGAGCAGGGCAAAAGATACCTCCATTGGTCTTATCCCGAACAAAGCGCGGCTTCGGTAAAAGCTTTTGAGGTCTATGCCGGTTCACAACCCGATTGGGAGGATAGCCAAAACAATTTGCTTGCCGCCAAGCTGCCGCCCCAAACGCGCCGTCTTGCGGTAAATCCCGACCGCTTGGGGGTTTCTACCTACTTTTATGTAAAAGCAATAGGGGAGGAGGGTAAGACCACCCTTTCACGCTCCTATTTTTATTGGAAAAAAGACAGCATACCGCCGCTTCCACCTACGGGGCTTGCCTATACTATAGACAGCGTGGGTATTGCCTGCATTACATGGAAAGCCTCTGTCGACGCCGATGTGGAGGGTTACCGCGTGTTCCGCCAAACCGACAGGAATGCGGAACCGGTGCAGGTAACGAGCCAGACCCTTGGCGATACGGTGTTTTTCGATACCGTTTCGCTCAACACCCTGCAAAGTTTTTACTATTCGGTGCGTGCCCTCGATGCCAGCGGAAACCTGTCTAAACCAAGCGAACTCTTGGCGGTAAGGAACCTTTTGCCCGACAAGCCTGCCCCTGCCGTTTTTTCGCGCAGGAGCCAAGTGGAGAGCGATAGGGTAGACTTGGTGTGGTATAACAGCCAAACCTCCAATGTGCGCGGTCATGCGCTGTATTATCGTTGCGATTCTTCCTCTTGGTTTCTGCTCAAGGATTTTCCGCTCAAAGAAAACGCGCCTGTACCCGAAACGTCTTCGTTCAGCTTTCGTTTTCCCGACCGCCTCTACAGCACGCGCTACATTTTCAACATCGTGGCGTATGGTTCCGACAAGGAACGCGATACGGTAAGTTCTCCGTTCTACTATACGGCAAGCCATACGCCCGCTTTTAAGCCGCCCACACCTTTTGCCGTAGTGGATTCCGATAACCGTTACATACAGCTGCAATGGAAAGAAAAAACCGCCAAACCGCTGCGGAGGGTGTTTGTGTACCGCCGTGCCGAAAAAGATAAGATGCGGCTTTTGGCTACTTTAGACGCGCAGGCGGCAGAGGAGGCTTACTACACCGATTTTTCGGTAAAGATGAACACCGAATACGCATACGTTATACAGTTTGAGTATGCCGACGGACTGTGGTCTGAATATTCGGCTCCCTGTACGGTAAACTATTAATCGGGGCTACGTAAAAAACACTTAATTTTGGGGTGCGCGGCATTTCAATGCGGCATTTCAAAATAGGTGGCATGAAAACCGAAATAAATCCGGAGTTCGCTTTCGCTATGGATATGGTGGAACAGACAGACCGAAATCTGTTTCTTACCGGCAGGGCGGGTACCGGAAAAACAACCTTCCTTAAAGAGTTGGTAAAGCGCAGGACAAAACGAATGGTGGTACTCGCTCCTACGGGAATAGCCGCCATCAATGCCGGCGGCAGCACGCTCCATTCGTTTTTTCAGCTACCTTTCGGGCTTTACCTGCCCGGTTATGTCCGCAAGAACAAATTCCGCCTTGGCAAGGAAAAGATAAACCTTATGCGCGGCATAGATTTGCTGGTGATTGATGAGGTGAGTATGCTCCGTGCCGATATTTTAGACGAGATAAGCGGCATTTTGAAACGCTACCGCAACGACCACCGCCCTTTTGGAGGCGTGCAGCTGCTGCTTATAGGCGATTTGCAACAGTTATCGCCCATTGTTAAAGACGACGAATGGGAACAGATGAAAAACTACTACGCCTCGCCCTATTTTTTTGAGAGCGAAGCCCTGAAAAGCGTAGGTTTTTCGTGTGTGGAACTGCATAAGATATATCGGCAGAGCGACCTTTCGTTTATCGGGCTGTTAGAAAAAATCCGAACCCGGAATGTTGACCGCGAGGTGATGGAACTCCTTCATTCGCGCTATATTCCCGGTTTTGTTCCTCCCGAAAAAGACGGCTATATTACCCTTACCACGCACAACTACCAGAGCGACCGCATCAACAAAGACAGTTTGGCGGCACTGCCTCAAAAAGAGCAGATTTACGAGGCGCGGATAAACGGAAATTTTCCCGAAACTTCCTTTCCTACCGCCGCCCTTCTGCGCTTTAAGCCGGGGGCTCAGGTAATGTTTGTCAAGAATGATTCTTCCGCAGAACACCGCTATTACAACGGCAAGATAGGCTTTGTTACCCGCTGTGAAAAGGATGCCGTTTACGTTAGGGATAAAGAGAGGGACAACATAGAAATCAAGGTGGAAGCCGAAGTTTGGGAAAACACCAAGTATGTGATAGACACGCAAACCAAAGAGATAAAGTCTGAGGTGGAGGGCAGTTTTAAGCAGATACCCTTGCGTTTGGCTTGGGCGGTTACCATTCACAAAAGCCAAGGGCTTACTTTCGACAAAGTGGTTATTGATGCCGGGCGTGCTTTCGCTCACGGGCAGGTGTATGTGGCTTTGAGCCGTTGCCGCAGCTTGGAAGGCATAGTGTTGCGTTCACCCCTTGCGCCCGAAGCTATGGTGGGCGATAACCGCATCGACAACTTTTATCAATACTCGGATTTTCGTTCCGATACGGAGTTCTTAAACGATTGCAAAACGCGCTATCGCTTTGACCTGATACGGCAGCAGTTTAATTTTTCGGCTTTGAGAAAAAGCCTGCAGGAAACAGCCGATATTGCCCGCAAGGTGCTGCCGCAGGCATATCCGCGTCTCTACCAAGACCTTTTGCATGCTGTTGATGATTTTGAGCGGGATATTTTCGATGTGGGAGAAAGGTTCTATATAGAGATAAACCGTTTGGAACGCTGCGAAAAAGCCCACCAAGACGAGCGTTGTTTCAAGGCTGCGGCTTATTTTCTGCCAAAGCTCGAAAGCATATTGCAAACCCTTATTCCCCGCCTTTCGGTGGAGATAGACAGCCCAAAGGAACAGAAACGGCTTTTAGAAAAGAAATCGGAATTAAAGCGTTTTTTTACCGAAAAACGGAATACACTGCAGATACTCTGCAAAAACAAAGCTTTTGATATAGGTAAGTATCTGCGTGCCAAGTCGGAACAGTTTTTTTAAGATTTTGATTTGGTTGTGTCTTTTTTATAAACGGAAATTGTATTATCTTTACAATCGTATTGCACAACAATGGGTTCGCCCCATAAGGTGTCAATAACAAAACCAAATACAAACTAATTTTTCAAGTCATGAAAAAGCTGATTTTGGCAGTAGGATTGTCGTTGACTGTCTTATTGCCGGCATCTTTTGCACAAGTGCAAAAGAAGGGAGCCGTTCCTCCGGCGCCTGCCTCCACAATGGTAAAAGCCCAAACAAGGCTTCAAGGGGAAATGAACACGCCGACGTCCGAAAAATTTGGCATCGACAAATTTGTAAAACAGGCAACAGCCGCTACCAAGGGAGTTCCCGCCATAAGGCATATAGGCACTTATGCTTTGGAGGATCCCGAAAAGGTTAAGCTTACATTGCGGGTAAATATCAGTTGGGGCGATGGCTCCGGTTATCATATGTTGATAGACAAAGACGCCACGATTTGCGACAACATTGATCCTACCAGAGGTCTCGACCAAAAACTTTTGCCGGAAATCTACGAAGGGGCGGATTTCTCGGTGCCCGCAAACGCCGAACCTAACGGCGATGCCATACTTGTTTTCGGAGAAGAAGAGTCGATTGAAGTGGAACCGGGTGTTTACGATGTAATCGTGCTCAACCCCACGCTCGAAAATGAAGGGGAAGAAGACGAGGGATGGTGGATATATAAGGCGGGTGGCAAAGGGCTGCTCAACGATTTTGAGTTCGTGGAGGGCAATGCCTATATTTTTGAAGTATATCTTAATGTCAATACGGATAATGTGGACCTCATAGGTCCGAACGACCTTACGGCAAACGCTCTCGAATTTCCTGCAAGTTGCGAGATAGACGAAGAAGCGGAGGTGAAAGTTACCATAACCAACAGAGGTACTGCACCCTTGCAGAAATTTGTTTTGGGCTATAGCCTTGCTTCAGGCAATCCGGAAGTTACACCCGATACGGTTGAACAAACCTTTACCGAAAGCTTGGAACCCGGTCAAACCACTACGGTTACCTTTACCCAAAAACTGACCGGTATTGAAAAAGGTAAACTGTATACGGTCAATGCCTTTGCCAAGCCTCTCGAAGGAGAACTCAATGTAAACGACAACGCAACCCGGGGGTGCTTTGTAAGAAATGACGGTTTGAGCGACTTGCCCTATGAATTCGATATGGCTGATTACGACTTTTTCCCTGCCTTGCCCAACGCATGGCTGATTGATGAAACCAATGGATTCGCACAGGCAAATCTCCAAGCCGGAGTTCCCCTTGTTTCCAACTGCTTTGAATTGGAAAGCGGCAAGCCTTACCGCCTGTCTTACGAATATTGGGCAGGTCAGAATTACATGGGTGCTATACGCTTAGCAGAAAATTACCATATCGGTTTAGGTTTGATTTCACAACCTGTATCGGAATGGGATACCCTGTTGCTTGAAAAAAATGTTTATATCGAAGAATGGACTGCCCAAGACGTTTTGTTTACTCCCCAAGCTTCCGGCAAATATTCCATTTGTTTTTCAGGCGATGTGCGGGGCTATATGGGCGTTCGGAAAGTTATGATTACCGAAGTGGTGGATTACGATGCCCGCTTGAACAGCTTCAGTACCATTTTGCCTCGTCTGACCACTCCCAAGCAAATAAACGGTTCCGTTGCCGCCTTTGCTACGGTTGAAAACAGGGGCAGACTCGATATAGAGGAAGCTACGCTTAGCGTTAAGCTGAACGGAACGGCATTGACCGAAGTAAAGGTAAGCGGTATCGAATCGGGCGACAGCGAGGATGTTGAACTTTCTTTGAATATAAGCGGTCTCAAAACTGGCGATAAGGCTGTATTTACGGCTAATGTGGCTTTAGAGGGCGAAGCCGAAGCGAATTGTTACGACAATACCCAAACCGTTGAGGTGGAAGTGGGAGATTACGTAATGGCTTACGACTACGTTACCGAAGATATGTACGAAAAGAAATATGCTATCGGAGCTTCTGCTTCCATATCCTGCGGTATTCCCTTTACCTTGATGAACAAAGATACGCTTACAGCCGTTTCTTTGGGTTGGAGTGAACTTGAAAACGATATGGAGATAGGTATCCGTATCGAAAAATGGAACAAGGAAACCCAAACCTTGGGCGATATGATTTACGAAATCAAAGTTCTCAGGGGCAAGGAAGCCGGGCAGCGGGAATACGAAGTTCCCTCCCTTGTTCTGGAAGCCGGCGACTATATGATTTCTGCCGTTCAGTACGGCAATATTTCTTACTACTTGATTTCCGACTTCAGCGAAACAGGCAGTCTTTATGTTACCGCGTATAATCCTCCTGCTTTACAAACCGATTTGGGAACTCCTGCTATCCGCGCCGTTTTTGGTCCCGACGCCAAGCCGGTAGAAAAAGATGTTTATGTAATGGAAATTACCAAACCCAAGGAAAAGGGAGTTTTTGCCGAAAATCAGGAAGTAACGGTTAAGGTAAGCAATAAGGGGTATAAAGCGGTAAGCGCTCCGATTTCGCTTATGGTAGACGGTAAGGTGGTAGACACCAAGACGGTGGAACTCGCCGCCTACTCCAGCGGAATGGAAGTTACGTTTATTGCCGACCTTTCCGCTCCCGAAGTAGACTACGTTCTTACGGTGTTCTCCGCTCTTGAGGGCGATGAAGACCTTAGCAACGATACCTGCACTAAAACCGTACATTCGGTAACACCTGCCGATCCTTATGTTATGGATTTTGAATATTGCGACGCCTTTGCCACCGATGGTTTCAATCCGGTTTGGAAAACGGTGGATGCCGACGGAGAGATTACCTATCCTTTCCAAGAAATAAGTTTCCCCCATATGGGAGAACCCTTTGGATTTATCGTATTCAATCCGTCAACTATCGGTCAAAGCGCAAACGAACCTATGAAACCGCACGGCGGCGCACAATATGGTGCCACTTTTGCCACGAGAACAGGTTCGAATGACGACTGGTTGATTTCGCCCAAGCTGAAAATTGTGGAAGGCAAGGAGTATATGAAATTCTTTGTAAAGTCTCTTACCGACGAATACGGTTTGGAAGAATACAATGTGTTGATTTCTACCACAGACGACAATCTCGAAAGCTTTGAGCAGATAGGTGATACCCGCGAAGCTCCGGCAGACGCGTGGGAAGAAGTGAACATAGACCTTACCGAATACTCCGGCATGGAAGTCTATTTGGCGATTCAGGTTGTTTCGTACGACCTTTGGGTATTTATGATCGACGACATTACCGTTGGTAAGGAAGATAAAGATGATGATGGTGATGATGAAGAAGATGTGGCTACCGAAAAGGTGGCGCCATTGGAAAGCCTCCTCTCGCTTTATCCCAATCCTGCCAGCGAAATGATTTACATCTACGCACAGGATGCGAAAATCAACCAAGTATCGATTTTCAACACCTCCGGTACGATGGTTTATCAGTCAAAGGATCTCAATACCGCCAACTATCGCTACAGCGTAAAGGGTCTTAACTCGGGTCTTTACTTTGCCCGCGTGCTTACCGACCGGGGCATAGTTATAATGAAATTTGTTGTACAATAAGTAGATACACCATTTTTCAAAGACACGTAAAAGGAGGGGTGCGGCATTCGCCGCACCCCTCCTTTTTTTGCCCCGGAACTCATTTCCTGATAAGCTTAAATTCCATTATTAAAAAAATTGTTAACTTTACGAGTGTATTGCACGGCAAGGGTTCGCCCCGTTAAGGTGCAAACATGGGAATAATTTAATTAATTATCAACCAAATCAATTATTATTAACTAACACATTAAATCATGAAAAAGCTGATTTTGTCAGTAGGACTGTCTTTGACCGTTCTCATGTCTGTTTCTTTTGCGCAGATTATGCAAAAGAAAATTGCCGCTTCTGTAACGCCTGCCACCGCAATGGCAAAGGCATCGGAAAAACAAGTAAAGGAAATGAATCCCAAGATAGCAGAAAAATTTGCTATCAATGAGTTCAGAAAACATGCCACCGCTCCTATCAAAAGAGGACATCCTGCCATAAAGCATGTAGCCACCTATGCGGCGGAAGATCCCGAAAAGGCTACGCTTGAATTGCGGGTAGGCGATGTTTGGGGCGACGGTTCCGGTTATCAGTTGCTGATTGACGCGGATGCCACGCTTTGCGATACGGGTTTTTATTATGGCATAGACCAGGACAACCTGCGCGCATATTATGATATGGCAGAGTACAAAGTGCCCGAAGACGCTTTGCTTATGGAAAACTATGTGATGGATGGGCAGAGTGCTTCGGTTCAAATAGAGCCGGGAGTTTACGATGTGCTCGTTTTGAATCCCACGCCCGATTTTGACTACATATTTGTAGCGGGAGGAAATGCCATCATAGACGATTTTGAATTTGAAAAAGGCTATACCTATATTTTTGAAATCAGCCTAGATGGTTTTTTTGACGATTGTACGCTTATCGGTCCTCACGACCTTAAGGCTGGTTCTCTCGAATTTCCCGTAAGTTGCGAAATAGGCGACGAAGTGGAAGTTAAGTTTGCCGTAACCAACAACGGTACTGCCGCAGCCGAAGAATTTACCTTGGCGTATGCTCTTGTAGACTGGGACGATCCGGATCTTGATCCCGACGATCTCGAATTTGTTGAAGAAACTTTTACCGAAACATTGGAAGCCGGAGAAACCCGTACGTTTACCTTTACCCAAAAACTGACCGAAATAGAAGAAGGTAAGATGTATGCGGTTTACGCATTGGTTTATCCGCTCGAAGGAGAACTTGAAGACGAAGACAACGAAGCGCTCGGCTGCTTTGCAAAGAACGAAGGTTTGAAAACCTTGCCTTATACTTTCGACTTTAATAATTATGACTTTGTTCCGGCATCGCCCTATGCATGGTTGTTTGACGAAGACGAAGACGGTTCTTATGCCGAAGCCAACTTTGAATACGAAGTACCCCTCGTTTCTAAATGCTTCGACTTGGAAGCCGGTAAGGTTTACCGTCTGTCTTACGAATATTGGGCAGGATTGGCTTATATGTTTGAATTTCCCGAAGACTACCATATCGGTTTCGGTTTAACTTCCGAACCTATGTCGGAATGGGACATCGTATTGGAAGAACAAGAGGTGTTTGAACAAAACTGGAGCGTTAAGGATGTGCAGCTCGAGCCTAAAACTACCGGTACATACGCCATTTATTTTTCGGCTGACTACATGGGTTATATGGGATTGAGAAATATCTCCATTACCGAAGTGGTAGATCACGATGCCCGTTTGAACGCCTTTAACACCGGGTTGCCCCGTTTAACGACCCCCAGACAGATAAACGGCACCGTTACTGTTTCCGCTACGGTTGAAAACAGGGGAAGCCTCGATATAGACGAAGCTACGCTTAGCGTCAAGATGGGCGAAACCGAATTGGGAAGCAAAAAAGTAAGCGGTTTGAAACCCGGTGATATCAAAGATGTTGAACTTTCTTTGAATATAAGCGGTCTTAAAACCGGCGATAAGGTTGTATTTACGGCTAATGTGGCTTTAGAGGGCGAAGCCGAAGCGCAGTTAGACGACAACACCAAAGAATTTGAGGTGGAAGTGAACGATTACGTAATGGCTTACGACTACGTTACCAAAGATATGTATGATGAGAATCACGCCATCGGCGGTTCCTCGTCTATAGCCTGCGGTATTCCTTTTACCTTGATAAGCAAAGACACGATTACTGCCGTTTCTTTGGGTCTGTGCGCACAGGAAAGCAATATGACGATAGGTATCCGTATCGCAGAATGGAACAAGGAAACCCAAACCTTGGGCGACCTGATTTACGAAGCAGAAGTTCGCAGAGGCATGGAAGCCGGTCAACGGGAATACAAAGTTCCGTCTATTATTTTGGAAGCCGGTGATTATATGATTTCTGCCGTTCAGCCCGGTAATATCTCTATCGGTCTTATTGCTGACGGAATAGAAACAGGAGGTCTTTATGTAACTTCGGTTAATCCTCCCGTACTTCAAAAGAACTTGGGAACTCCCGCTATTCGCGCCGTCTTTGGTCCCGATGCCAAGCCGATGGCAAAAGACGCTGTTGTAATGGAAATCACCAAACCTAAGGAAACCGGTTTGTTTGCCGAAAATCAAGAAGTGATAGCCAAAGTGGGCAACCGTGGTTACGAAGCGGTAAAAGTTCCCTTTACGCTTTTGGTAAACGGTAAAGTGGTATCTACCAATACGGTGGAACTCGATGCTTATGCCAATGGAGAAGTGAATTTTATCGCTGACCTTTCTGCCTACAACACCGAATACGTTCTTACGGTATTCTCCGCTCTTGAAGGCGATGAAGACCTTAGCAACGACACCTGCACCAAAATCGTAAATTCGCTGGAACCTGCCGATCCGTATGTATTGGATTTTGAATCTTGCGAAGATTTCATTATCGACGGTTTCAATCCGGCTTGGAAAGCGGTAGACGTGGATGGCTACGAAACCTACTCCTTCTCGGGTTATACCTTCCCGCATCAGTATGAACCTATGGCATATATGGTGTTCAATCCGTATGCTATCGGAGCGGGCGATGCAGAATCCATGCTTCCCCACGGCGGAGAACGTTACGGAGCGGCATTTGCCACGACCGAAGGCGCCAACAACGACTGGTTAATCTCGCCCAAACTTAAAATCGTGGAAGGCAAGGAATTTATGAAATTCTTTGTAAAATCTCTCTCGGATGCCTACGGTTTGGAAGAATACAATGTATGGATTTCTACCACAGACGACAACATTGAAAGCTTTGAACAGATTGGCGAAACCCGCGAAGCTCCGGCAGACGCATGGGAAGAAGTGAACATAGACCTTACCGAATACTCCGGCAAGGAAGTTCATTTGGCGATACAGTGTGTTTCGGAAGACATTTGGATGTTTATGATCGATGACATTTACGTTTGCACCGACGACGCAGCCAACGAAAAGGTGGCTCCCATAGCAAGCCTCCTTTCGCTTTATCCTAACCCTGCTCACGAAATGATTACTATCCATGCATTGGATGCACAAATCAGGCGTGTGGCTATCTTCAACACTTCCGGTATAATGGTTTACCAGTCTAAAGAACTCAATACCACCGACTACCGTTACAGCGTAAAAGGTCTTAGCGCCGGTATCTATTTTGCCCGCGTTGCTACCGACCGGGGTACGACTGTGATGAAATTTATTGTACGATAAATAGTTTCCTCCCTTTTTAAGGATTTGTAAGGGCTGGGGCGGCATTCGCCGCCCCAGCCCTTTTACATACTATTTGCATAATCATCAGAAATTTTTCTTATCGCTCTTTTCGTTTGTGGAGTAATGCGATAGACTATATCCGTTTGATCAGTCTGCGGGATTGACCTCACGCCCGCAGAAGACGAGTTGCTTGCGACCACACCGACCGAAAAATTATTATCTTTGACGATGTTGCAGCCGTCGGCTATCCGTGATACGCTCCACGCCTACCAAATGGCGAAGCGTTGCAACGTGAAGCGGGTAATGGCTGAGGCGGTAAATTCCAAACGGCGTGATTTGGGTAAGATACACGGTTTTATAACAGACGGCAATGGCAAAGTCAGAAGAGAACAAGATAACCCGTCGGGAGGCAGTCAAGCGAATGGGACTTATGGCGAGGCTCTTTTTCATCGCGGTAGCACTCACGCTGTTCGCGTGCCAAGCAGACCATAGCGATATGAAGACCGCTGTTACCCGGCAGTTGCAGGATTTTCCGCAAACTCGTTTGCAGGATATCTACAAATCGTTCTATCAAAGCTATTTCGGTGCAGAGCATCTGATAACCGACACAACCTCCGTGCGTGCTTATTTGCAAAGGGAAATCGCTGAGGCTGCAGCTGATTCGATTGCAAATCCCTATTACGAGCCTACAGGGGCAAACGGAGCGTATGTGCGCGTATATCTGCGGTGCATCACGGAGAATCTTATCTCCGAACAGCAACTTTTCGACGCTTTCCTGCGCAGTGCCCAACCGCAGCAGCGTATGGAGGATTGGTGTCGGTTGTGGCAGGAAGAGATAGTTCCCGCCGCCCGCAATGCCGGTCTCGGCTTCTCTGATGAAGAACTTGCCGAACTTACCGATGCCAGCCGCCAGAACGGAGCCGTGCGCCACTCGGACGACTATCGAAATGCCTACCACCCACATTACCGCATCGTTGAACGGTCTATATTTGAAACAGAAATAAAACCATATCTACATTAAAAATTTAATACGATGAACAAGACAGCGGCAATTTTGAGTATGCTTTCTCTTGCTATCCACATAGGATGTGCAAGAGATGCAAACGCCGAAGACAATATCGTTCCGGTATCGTATGTGATGCTGAGTCAACCGACGGCAACGATTGAAGTCGGAGAAACGCTTACACTCTCGGCAACGGTATTGCCGGCCGAGGCAACGGACAAAAGCGTCGTCTGGTCCAGCAACGAAACGACGGTCGCGTCGGTAAAAGAGGGTGTAGTTATCGCTCTTTCCGTCGGAACTGCCACCATCACGGCCAGTGCCGGAGAACAGTCTGCCCTCTGCGAAGTAACCGTCGTTG
>JAFLTI010000003.1 GCA_022510485.1 Lentimicrobiaceae bacterium
AGCCGCGCTGCCGCGCGCCCCAAGAATTACTCGGGGCTTCGCCCCTCGTGATTCTGTTGGGGAAGGGCTTGACAAAAAAGGAACCAAGCCGCGCGGTAGCGCGCCCCAAGAATTACTCGGGGCTTTGCCCCTCGTGATTCTTTTGGGGGAGGGCTTGACAAAAAAGCAACCAAGCCGCGCTGCCGCGCACCCCAAGAATTACTCGGGGCTTCGCCCCTCGTGATTCTTTTGGGGAGGGCTTAACAAAAAAGGAACCAAGCCGCGCGGTAGCGCGGCTTGGTCTATATAAGGGGGTAGCGGGGGCGGAAAAAAGTGGGCTGCGCTCACTTTCTCCGCCCCCGCTATCCCCTTATACAAAGAGGAGAGAAGGTACACCTTCTCTCCTCTTTGTTCCTTTTTTGTAGCGGGGACGAGAATTGAACTCGTGACCTCCGGGTTATGAATCCGACGCTCTAACCAACTGAGCTACCCCGCCAATTTTAGCGATTTGCGGCTGCAAAGGTAATAATTTTTATAACACTACCAAGAACAAGAGATAAATACATTATCTTTGCAATTTGGTGCATAAGGTATTTAACCCGATAACACGCAATGAAAACTATTAAAATGGTTGATATCCGCAGGCAGGACAAGCGGGTTCGCAGGCGGATACGTAAAAGTTGGAAGCGTATTCTAAAGGCTTCCGATTTTATCAACGGTAAGGAAGTTGATCTGTTTCAAGCCCGTTTGGAACAATATATGGGCGTGGAGCATGTAATTCCCTGCGCCAATGGTACAGATGCCTTGCAGATTGCGTTAATGGCATTGAATCTGGAACCGGGCGACGAGATAATCGTGCCTGCGTTTTCTTTCGTTTCTACGGCAGAAGTGGTTAAGATGTTAGGCTTGAAGGTGGTTTTTGTAGATATAGACTGCAACACTTTCAATATAGATGCCACAGCTATCGAGAGTGCCATTACCGATAGAACGCGCGCCATTATTCCAACACATCTTTTTGGGCAATGCGCCGATATGGCGTTGATTATGGATATTGCCGCCCGCTACAATCTGTTTGTTATCGAAGATGCCTGCCAGTCTTTGGGCTCCGATTATATCTTGCGTGAAGGCACGGGGCAGCTTAAAATGGGTCCCTTTACCTACGATTACCGTTGCGTAAAAGAAGGTATCCGCAAAAAGGCGGGTACGGTAGGGCATATCGGCTGCGTTTCGTTCTTCCCCGGCAAGAATCTGGGCGCGTATGGCGACGGCGGAGCTATCTTTACCAACAGCAACGAATTGGCAGACCGTCTGCGCAAGATTGCCCATCACGGCTCAGCAAAACCTTATGTTCACAGTTTAGTGGGCGTTAATTCGCGTTTGGATAGCTTACAGGCTGCTGTATTGAACGCCAAGCTGCCGTATTTAGACCGCTATAACGAAAAGCGCGCGCAGATAGCTATGATGTACGACCGTTATTTTGTTAGCTGCATGCAGTTAAAGGTTCCCGGTCGCGCGGCTCATTCTTCGCATATCTTTCATCAATATTGCCTGCTTTGCCGCAGCGAGAGGGAACGCAACACCTTGCGCTTCCATTTAGAAAGCTTGGGGATTCCCTCCAAGGTGTATTATCCCGCGCCCCTGCACTTGCAGAAAGCCTTTGCCGATTTGGGCTACAAAGAAGGCGATTTTCCGGTAGCCGAAAGCACCGCTCAGCGTATTCTTGCCATTCCGGTACATCCCTTGCTCAAACGCAAGCAGGTAGAATACATAGCCGAAGGCATATTGAGTTTTTTTGATTAACTTCGCGACCCTCCCGCCCATAAGGGAGTGCCGTTTGGCCCTGTAGTTCAATGGATAGAACGGAAGTTTCCTAAACTTTAAATAGGGGTTCGATTCCCCTCGGGGCTACTTCTTCTCCATATTCTCCCTCTCTATTTCTCCTTTCTGCAAGTTTGTTACAGCAATAAGATTGTTTTTTGTCCGCTACGGTATTTCTATTGAACAAAATCAAATGTTTTTTTTACTTTTGCTTTTCCAAAGAAATCCGAGTGAGTTACTTTGGCTAAAAATTATCAATCCGATTAACTTAGATTGAGCGATGAAAAACAAATATTCCGATTTGATTGAGCAAACTTTTGAATTTCCGAAAGATGAATTCAAGGTTATCGACAACGAATTGTACTTTAACGATGTGCCTCTTATGGATATCATAAAGCAATACGGAACTCCGCTTAAAATCACTTATCTGCCTAAAATATCCTCGCAGATACAATGGGCAAAACGCCTTTTTAATGTGGCTATGGCAAAGGTGGATTATCAGGGCGACTACAACTATTGTTACTGCACCAAAAGTTCCCAGTTTGAGTTTGTTTTAGAAGAAGTGCTCAAGAACGATGTGCATATAGAAACCTCCTCGGCATTCGATATCAACCTTATTTTTGAACTCTACGCGCAGGGTCTTATCGACAAGGAACACTATATTATATGCAACGGCTTCAAACGTCCCCAGTATATGGAGAATATTGCCGAGCTGGTAAATCAGGGCTTTGGCAAGACCACTCCCATACTTGACAATAAAGAGGAGTTTGAATACTTGGATAAATGTATCGCCAAGAAGTGCCAGTTGGGCATCCGCATTGCCTCCGAAGAAGAACCCCGCTTCGACTTTTATACCTCCCGCTTGGGCATCCGCTGCGATGAAATTGTTGATTTTTACAAGCAGAAAATCGCCAAAAACAAGAAATTCAGCCTTGAAATGCTGCATTTCTTTATCAATACCGGCATCAAAGACTCCTCTTACTATTGGAACGAACTTGCCCGGAGCGTGGGTCTGTATTGCGAACTGAAAAAGATATGTCCCACTCTCCATGCTATCAATATCGGCGGCGGATTCCCCATCAAGAACCGCTTGGACTTTGATTACGACTACGAATACATGGCAGAAGAAATCGTGGCGCAGATAAAGAACATTTGTGGTCAGAACGGCGTTCCCGACCCGGATATATTTACCGAATTCGGCTCCTTTACCGTAGGCGAAAGCGGCGCGGCACTCTATTCTATCGTAAACCAAAAGCAGCAGAACGACCGTGAACGCTGGTATATGATAGACAGTTCCTTTATGACCACCTTGCCCGACACCTGGGGCATCAACCAACGGTATGTGCTCTTGGCGGTAAACAACTGGGACAAAGAATACCAGCGGGTCTTTTTAGGAGGGCTTACCTGCGACAGTCAGGACTATTACAATACTGAGGCGCACTCCAATGCCGTGTTCCTGCCCAAAATGACCGAGGGCGAACCTATGTATATAGGATTTTTCCATACCGGAGCCTATCAGGAAGCCCTTGGCGGTTACGGCGGCATACAGCATTGCCTTATACCGGCACCCAAGCATATCATTATAGATAAAGACGCTTCGGGCGAATATACCACCAAGCTTTTTGCCAAAGAGCAAAGCTATAAGGCTATGCTGAAGACCTTGGGTTATTAACCGCCCTTTCCTTTTCCCCCTTAATTTCTTATCTTTGCCCAATCCGCTTTTAACGCCCGCGCAGGCATATAGCTGCACGGGCGTTTTAACCTTGCATAACCGATAGTGATGAATACAAACTACTACGTGGTAATTATGGCAGGTGGGGTAGGAACCCGCTTTTGGCCTATGAGCACGACCTCTTGCCCCAAGCAGTTTATCGACATTATGGGTACGGGGCAGACCATGCTACAGCAAACCTACGCCCGCTTTAAGGGTTTCTGCCCTCCCGAAAACATTTTTGTGGTAACGGGCAAGGCATACCGTAACCTTGTGTTGCAGCAGTTGCCCGAAATGCAGCCCGGCATGGTATTGTGCGAACCCCACCGCAAGAATACGGCTCCTTGTATAGCATACGCTAACTACAAGATAAACAACATCAATCCAAATGCCACTATCGTGGTGGCTCCCGCCGACCATGTGGTGCTTAAACAGGATGTGTTTGACCAAGCCATCCGCACGGCGGCTGAGGCGGCTTCCCGCAACGACTGTCTGATAACCTTGGGCATCAAGCCCTCCTATCCCAATACGGGTTACGGTTACATACAGTTTGGCGGCGAATCCATAGAGGGTTGCGAAGAAATAAAGAAAGTAAAGCTCTTTACCGAAAAGCCCGAACTGGAAATGGCGCGCACCTTTGTGCAGAGCGGCGAATTTTTGTGGAACGCGGGGCTGTTTATCTGGAACATCAAAAGTTCTATGAAAGCCTTTAAGGACTATCTGCCCGAAGTAGACGAGCTGTTTGCCAGCGGCATATCCAAATACGACACCCCCGAAGAAGCCGAATATATAGAAAAGGTATATTTGGTGTGCAAAAGCATTTCGATAGACTACGGCGTAATGGAAAAAGCCCACAATGTGTATGTTTTGGGCTGCGATTTCGGTTGGAGCGACGTGGGTACTTGGGATTCGCTATACGATTTGCGCCCGAAAGACAAGGATCAAAACACCATAGAAGGCAAAAACGTGCTTACCTACGATACCAAGGGTTGCATTGTAAACGTGCCCAAAGACAAATTGGTGGTGTTGCAGGGCCTTGAAGATTATATCGTGGTGGAAAACAACAACAGCCTCTTGGTGTGCCGTCGCAGCGAAGAACAGATGTTGCGGCAGATTGTAGGCGATATAGCCACCCAAAAAGGAGAAAAATATATTTAATATTATTAATACAATGAAAAGACAAATTTTATCACTGTGCGCGGCTTTGTGCGTGCTTATGCCTTTCAAGGCGGTTGCCGACGAGGGAATGTGGCTTCCGTTCTTGGTTCAGAAACTGAATATCGAACAGATGCGCCAGCTTGGGCTAAAGCTCACGGCACAGGACATCTACGACATCAATAATTCTTCGCTCAAAGATGCCATTGTGCAATTTGGCAGCGGCTGTACGGGCGAAATCGTTTCTCCCGAAGGCTTGCTCTTTACCAACCATCACTGCGGCTACGGTGAGATTCAGTCGCACAGCACGGTAGAACACGACTACCTTACCGACGGTTTCTGGGCTATGAGCAAGGCAGAGGAACTTCCCTGCCCGGGTCTTACGGTAAAGTTTTTGGTACGTATGGAAGACGTGAGCGCGCAGGTGCTTGCATCGGTTAACGACAATATGAGCGAAACCGAACGTGCCGACAGTATCAAGGTTGCTATCAAGCGTATTTCCGAAGAGGCGTCGGAGGGCGGCAGGTATCTGATTCAGCTTAAGAGCTACTTTGCCGGAAACGAATACTACCTCTTGGTGTACGAAGAATACAAAGACGTGCGTTTGGTGGGTGCGCCCCCCAGTTCTATCGGTAAATTCGGTGCGGATGCCGACAACTGGATGTGGCCGCGCCATACCTGCGACTTTTCGGTGTTCCGCGTATATATGGGACCCGACGGACAGCCGGCTGAATACAGCGAAGAAAACGTGCCTTTCAAACCCAAACATTTCTTGCCTGTTTCTATTGCCGGAATCCAAGAAAACGACTACGCCATGATTATGGGCTATCCCGGTTCCACCAACCGTTTTCTGCCTTCTTGGGGCGTGCAGCAGGTAATAGACGTAACCGCTCCTACGATTGTAAAGACCCGTCGTGCCAAATTGGACGTTCTCGACAAATATATGGCGGCAGACCCTGAGGTACGTATCAAATACGCTTCTATTTATGCCCAGATAGCCAATTATTGGAAAAACTTTATCGGTCAGGAAACGCAATTGCAAAAGAACCACGTGGCAGACAAAAAACGTGAAATCGAAGCTCAGTTTGCCGCTTTTGCCGCCGATAAGCCCGAATATGCCGGCGTATTGAACGATTTGGAAGAAGCCTATCAGACGCTTAATCCTATGATGCGTTTGCAATGGTTCTTTTATGAAACCATCCGCGGCCCTCAGATTCTCAATTACGCGCTGCGTCTTTCGGCATTGGAAGATGCTTTGAAAAGAGATGACAAAGATCAGGTGGATAAGCTTTCCCAATCTTTAATCAAAGACATTCCCGCCATGTATAAAGACTACGATGGCGAAGTGAACCGCGAAATGATTGCCCGTTGCCTTGAATTATACTACAACGATATTGATGCCGCCATGCAGCCTGAAGATTTCCGTGCCTATGTGGCTAAGAAAAAAGGCAACTTTAACCTGATTGCCGATGAAATCTACAACGGCACCTTCTTGGCATCCGCCGATAAATTAGAGGCTTTCTTAAAGGCTCCCAACCTGAAAAAACTGCAACAGGACCCTGCCTACAAGTGGGCTAACTCCATCCGCTTAAAGGTTTCCGCCGCGATGACTGCTCCCCAAATAAAGGAAGCCAACGAAAAATTGCAGAAAGCCATGCGCCTTTTTGTAAAGGGTGTGCGTGAAATGAACGCCGACAAGGCTTATGCTCCCGATGCCAACCTTACCATGCGCCTTACCTACGGTTCGGTAAAGGGTTATGATCCTGCCGATGCGGTTCACTACGACTTTATCACCACTATCGAAGGGGTAATGCAGAAAGAAAACCCCAACGATCCCGACTTTATCGTGCCTGCCCGCCTCAAGGAACTCTATCAGGCCAAAGACTACGGTCAATACGGCGACAGCACGCTGGTAACCTGTTTCCTTACCAACAACGACATTACCGGCGGCAATTCGGGAAGCCCCGTGCTCAACGACAAGGGCGAACTTATCGGTCTTGCCTTTGACGGCAACTGGGAAGCCATGAGCGGCGACATTTTCTTTGAACCGCTCTTGCAGCGCACCATTGTGGCAGATGTACGCTATGTACTCTTTATTATCGACAAATATGCCGGTGCCACCAACCTTATTGACGAACTTACCTTGGTAAGAGAAAGGGCTGACGAAGCTCAGACCGCTCAAGAATAAAACGACGATTGCCCTCCTATCAATTACAAAGACATGGATCAACAAACCAATCAAGAACCTGTAGAGAATTTGCACATGCCGGATTCTCCTCAGGAAGAAAAAGTAAATTTGAACCAACTGGAACAGATTGCCGCCCAACAGCGGGAAGAAGCCTTGGAACAGGAAGACCAAAAGGCATTGGAAGAATCTCATTCGGATGCCGGCTCCACGCTTGAACCCGATACGGCGCAGGAATTGAGCCAAGCCGAAATACAGGAATTGTCGGCATTGGAACGCCTTGCTATCGTGGAACGCCTTGAGCAGATTTACGAGCGGAAGGAATTGGAAGAAGCCAAGAACGTAGTGGCTCTTTTGCGCCTTAAGTACAAGGAAAAAACCGGTTTGGTAAGAAAAGAGGCATTAGACAAGTTTTTGGAAGAGGGGGGCAATAAAATCGATTTCCATTTTTCGGATAGCGAAGAAGAACGTTTTGTTGCCGTAAATCAGAAAATCCGCGAATATCACCAAAAAAAGCGTGAGGAGCAGGAAAAGCTTATGGCGGATAATCTGGTAAAGAAAAAGGAACTCTTGGAACAGTTGCGGCATTTGGTAGAGGGCGACGACCGTCCGCTCAAAGCCATCTACGACGACTTTACCCAACTTACCGAAAAGTGGCGCGACATTAAGCCTATTGCGCGTGCCGAATCGAACAACCTGTGGCAGAACTACCATTTTCTGGTAGAAAAGTTTTTTGAAAAGGTACGCATCAACAACGAGCTGCGCGACTTAGACTACAAGAAGAACTTGGAAGAAAAGTTGCAGCTTTGCGAAAAAGCCGAAAGCCTGTTGGCAGAAGAATCCATAGGAAAGGCATCTAAGGAGCTGCATGAACTGCACGACCGCTGGAAAGAAACAGGTCCTGTGCCGATGGATAAGAAAGACGAGATTTGGGAACGCTTTAAGGCGGCTTCGGATGCCATTGCTCAAAAGCGCAAGGACTACTACGACAAGATGCAGTCTGAAATGGAGCAGAACCTTTTGGCAAAAAGGGCGTTGTGCGAAAAGGCGGAAGCCTTGTTGGCGCAGGAATACAAAAATGCCAAAGACTGGAATGCAGCCAGCGAGCAGGTAGACGAGCTGATGAAGCTGTGGAAGAGCATAGGCCGTGCTCCCCAAAGCGAGAACGATGCCGTTTGGGAAAGGTTCCGGGGCAGCCTCAATTCTTTCTTTGAAGAAAAGAAAGCCTTTTTCCGCAAGATCCGCGACGAGCAGACCAACAACTACAACCTTAAGGTAGATTTGTGCGTACGTGCCGAAAACATAGCCCAACAACGCCTCGACTACCGCGCCGCTACGGCTGATTTGCTCAAACTGCAACAGGAATGGAAAGCGGTGGGTCCTGTGCCGATGCGCCTTTCCGACAAGGTTTGGAAACGTTTCCGCGCCGCCTGCGATGAGTTCTTTAAGAAAAAGGCAGACTACTACCAGTCTATGCGCAGCGATGAAAACGCCAATAAAGAAGCCAAAGAAGCCTTGATACAGGAAGCCAAGGCCATAGCGGTAGAAAACCGCGAAGCCCTGTTGGTGGCGGTTAAGGAGTTGCAGCGCAAGTGGACCGAGATAGGCCATGTGCCTATGAAAGACAAAGACCGTCTTTATGCGGATTTCCGTGCGGCGATAGACGAAAAATTTAAGGTGTTCGGCAGCAAGATGCCCAACGGATTGCAGGTGCTTTCTGACGTAAATACGCCCGAAGATGCCGCCCTGTTGAGCAACAAGGATATCGCCAAGCTCAACACCCGCATACAGCAGCTGAAGAGCGACATTACGCTTTGGGAAAACAATATGGGTTTTATCTCGCAGGCCAAGAGTTCCGACGTATTGCGCAAGGAATTTGAAAACAAGATTCGCCGCGCCAAAGAAGAACTGGCTCTGTTGGAGGCAAAGCGCAAGATTATCCGCACCAAGCCTGCCGAACCGAAAGGAGAACAGTGAGAATAGACATCATCAGCCTTTTTCCCGAAATGTTTGCCGGTTTCTTAGCCTCATCCATTCCGGCAAGGGCTGTAAAAAAAGGTTTGTTTGAACTGCAATTGCACAACCTGCGCGATTACAGTACCGACCGCTACAAATCGGTAGACGACTATCCCTACGGGGGCGGGGCGGGCATGGTAATAGGCATAGAGCCGGTAGACCGCTGCATCACCACGCTCAAAGAGGAGCGCGATTACGATGAAGTAATCTTTACCACGCCCGACGCGCCCGTGCTCGACCAGCCGACGGCAAACAGCCTTTCGTTATGTAAAAACCTCATTATTCTTTGCGGTCACTACAAGGGAGTAGACGAAAGGATAAGGGAACACCTGATTACCAAAGAGATTTCGATAGGCGATTACGTGCTTTCGGGCGGTGAACTGGCGGCGGCGGTCATTACCGATTCGGTGGTGCGTTTGCTGCCGGGAGTGCTCAACGATGAAACCTCTGCCTTAAGCGATTCGTTTCAAGACGGCTTGCTGTCTCCTCCCGTTTATACGCGCCCGGCAGAATACAAGGGCTGGAAAGTGCCCGAAGTGCTTTTGGGCGGCAACGACAAACTTAAGGAGGAATGGCGTTACGAAAAAGCTTTGGAAAGAACTAAAGAAAGAAAACCGTATTTGCTAAAATAAAAACTATGGGAGCGTTCAAAGCCTACGACATTCGCGGCGTGTATAACCGCGATTTCAACAAAGAAGACGTTTATAAGATAGGCTATTTTCTGCCTGAATTGCTTCATACCCAAAAGATTTTGGTGGGTCGCGACGTGCGTGTTTCTTCTCCCGAAATCTTTGCCTATTTCTGCAAGGGAGCCGAAGATGCGGGTGCGGAGGTGTACGATTTGGGCATCTGTACCACGCCTATGGTATATTGGGCTACCGCCGAATTTGGATTCAAGGCTTCGGTAATGATTACCGCCTCCCACAATCCCAAAGAATATAACGGCTTAAAGATTTCGCGCGAAAACGCGCTGCCGGTGGGTTACGATACAGGTCTTGGCGAATTGGAACGCTGGCTCAAAGAAAGGGTTGTGCTGCCAAAAGAAAATAAGGGCAAGACTATAGATTTTGACAAGAAGTCCGAATATATCGCCTTTCAGAAACAATGGGTCAGCCCCGATACCGACTACCTCAAGATTGCCGTAGATTGCAGCAACGGTATGGCATCGCTCTTTGTGCATGAACTTTTGGGCAATAAGCCTGCCTATATTTTCGATACGCTCGACGGTACTTTTCCCAATCACGAAGCCAATCCGCTCGAACCCGAAAACATCAAGGACATCTGCCGCTTGGTAAAGGAAACCAAAGCCGATATAGGCGTTATCTTTGACGGCGATGCCGATAGGGTGATGTTTGTAGACGAAAACTCCGAGTTTATCTCGCCCGACCTGATGATTGCCGTTTTAGGCAATTATTTCTTAAAAGAAAAAGGTCTTAAAGGCAAGGTGCTGCAAGATATACGTACCTCCAAGGCGGTACGCACCTATGTGGAATCTTTGGGAAGCACTATGGAGATGTGGAGGGTGGGTCGCGCCTATGCCGCGCTTAAGTTGCGCGAGATAGACGGTATCTACGGAGGTGAATTGGCTGGCCATTATTACTTCCGCGACTTTAATTATTCGGATTCGGGGCTTATGGCTTGCAGCCTGCTTCTGGGCATCTTTGCCGCTCTCAAACGCCAAGGCGTAAGCGTTTCGCAAACTATTGCCTCCATTGCCACCTACGCCAATTCGGGCGAAGTAAACTTTAAGCTCGACAACAAGCAAGAAGCTATGGAGGCTCTGCGCGCTCACTTTACGGCAGAAGAAGAACCCTCGGCTTTCTACGACTTTGACGGCTACCGCATCGAGTTCAAAGAATGGTGGTTCAATGTGCGCCCCTCCAATACAGAGCCTTATCTGCGGCTTATTATGGAGGCTACTTCGCGCAAACTGTTAGACGAAAAGTTGACGGTTGCAAAAGAAATCATAGAAAGATGCCGCGCTTAAAATCAGATGTCCGCATCAAAAATAAAAAAGCCGAGTATCAGTTTTTTCTTATAGACCGATATACGGCAGGCATTGTACTTACCGGCACTGAAATCAAATCTATCAGGGCGGGCAAGGCGAGTGTGGGCGAATGTTTTTGCGTGTTTATAGGTTCAGAACTGTTTATTAAAAATATGTACATAGCCGAATACAGTCACGGTTCGGCTTTCAATCACGCGCCCCGCCGCGACCGCAAACTATTGCTCACTAAGCGCGAGTTGCGCAAACTGCAAAGTAAGATTAAAGAAAAGGGGCTTACGATAATTCCCGTAGTGCTTTTTATAGACGAAAACGGCAGGGCTAAAATAGAAATCGCGCTTGCCAAGGGTAAAAAACTCTACGACAAGCGCGAAACGCTAAAAGAAAAAGACCTTAAGCGTCAGCTTCAACGCGGTCGAGACGAATAGAAAGGCCGTCTTCTCCTTCCTTGCGCTCTACAAAAACGGTTTTTCCCTGCGGATTGTTGCCTTTTACCATAAGCTCCGCCAGCTCGTCTTCGATATAATGTTCAATGCAGCGGCGCAAGGGGCGGGCACCCAAGTCGGGATCCCAGCCTTTTTCTAACAGAAACTCTTTAGCCGCATCGCTCAGCTTCAAGTCAGCATCCATCTTGGCAAGGCGTTCCTGAAGTTTTGCCGTTTCGATGTCGATAATCTTAAAGATATTTTCTTTGCTGAGGTTGTTGAACACTAAAATATCGTCTATACGGTTCAGAAATTCGGGCGCGAAGTGGCGTTTGAGCGCCTTGTCGATAATGCTTTTTTCCCAGTCGGCTTTGCCGGCTTCTTTGGCTGAGGTCTGAAAACCTACGCCGGAGCCGAATTCGCGCAATTGGCGTGAACCGAGGTTGGAGGTCATAATGACGATGGTGTTCTTAAAGTCTATTTTTCTACCTAAACCATCGGTAAGCTGCCCGTCGTCGAGCACTTGCAAAAGCAGGTTGAAAATATCGGGATGCGCCTTTTCTATTTCGTCAAAAAGCACGATGGAGTAAGGTTTGCGCCTTACCTTTTCGGTAAGCTGGCCTCCGTCTTCGTAACCCACGTAACCCGGAGGAGACCCGATAAGCCGCGACACATCGAATTTTTCCATGTATTCGCTCATATCCACCCGAATCAAGGCACTTTCGGAATTGAACATATATTTGGCAAGGCATTTGGTGAGATAGGTTTTACCCACACCGGTAGGACCAAGAAAGATAAAACTGCCGATGGGGCGGGAGGGGTCTTTCAGTCCCGTGCGGTTGCGGCGTATGGCGCGAACCAATTTATGAATCGCCTCGTTCTGTCCGATAACTTGATTTTGGAGCGTGTCTTCCATACTCAAAAGTTGCTCCATTTCGTTTTGAGCCACTTTCTGAATAGGCACGCCCGACATCATCGCCACTACGCCCGTAACGTCGTCTTCGCTTACTTCGGGGCGGTTGGCGTCGTTTTCTTCTTCCCAACGCTTGGTTTCTTCTTCCAGCTGCTTCTGCATCGTTCCCATCTCGTCGCGCAAGCCCGCCGCTTCTTCAAAACGCTGGTTCTTGATGGCTTCCACCATTTCCTTTTTGGTTTTGGCAATGGATTCTTCCAAGTGCGTGATAGGAGAGGGAATATCGGTGCGGCTCAAATGAACCTTGGCGCCGGCTTCATCCAAGGCGTCGATAGCCTTGTCGGGTAGAACGCGGTCGGTAATGTAGCGGTCGGTAAGTTCTATGCAGGCTTTGAGGGCTTCTTCGCTGTAAGAAACCATGTGGTGGTCTTCGTAACGACCCTTTATGTTGTGCAGGATTTCAAGCGTTTCTTCTTTGGAAGTGGCTTCTACCAGCACCTTTTGGAAACGGCGTTCCAAAGCCCCGTCTTTTTCTATGCTCTGGCGGTATTCGTCTAAGGTGGTGGCTCCAATGCACTGTATTTCGCCCCGGGCAAGCGCAGGCTTGAACATATTGGAGGCATCCAATGCGCCTGAGGTATTGCCCGCTCCCACAATCGTGTGGATTTCGTCTATAAATATGATTACTTCGGGATGTTTTTGCAGTTCGTTGATAATGGCTTTCATACGCTCCTCGAACTGCCCCCTGTATTTGGTTCCTGCCACCACCGAGGCAATATCGAGGGTCAGAATCCGTTTGTTTTTGAGGCTATGCGGAATCTTATGGTCGGCAATGCGTTGCGCCAAGCCTTCGGCAATAGCCGATTTACCCACACCGGGGTCGCCTATCAGCACGGGATTGTTCTTTTTGCGACGGCTCAGAATCTGAATGATGCGCTCTATTTCCCTTTCCCGCCCCACCACCGGGTCAAGCAGCTTTTCTGCCGCCGCCCGCGTAAGGTCTTTGCCAAAGTTGTCCAATACCGGCGTGTCGGTTTTAGAATTGGCAGCCTTGGGAACCTCGTTCCTCACCGCTTCCGAATCCTTTCTTCCGCCTTTTTCTTCGCCGTATTCGTGCATACCTATGCCTTCTTCCATATCCGCAGGAGTTTTGTCTTTGGTTTCTGCCGAAGTCTGTTTCTGCAATTTGGCGTTTATGCTTTCGTAGTTGATGCCTGCCGCATTGAGAATACCGGTAACGAAGCCCGAATCGTTCTTGAGTATAGCCAAAAGCGCGTGTTCGGGTTCCACTTGGTCCTGCCCCAGACGTTGGCTTTCTAAGTACATAATCCGTATTATGCGGGCAAGCTGTTCGTTTGTAGGCAGATTCCTCTCCGCCGGTACATCTTCGCGGGAGGCGGGACGGATAGAATCTTCAATTCGTTTGCGCAGGTTTTGCGCATCAAGCCCTTGTTCGGTTATGAGCCGGGCTGCCTTATTGTCACCTTGGCGCAAGATGCCCAGCACCACGTGTTCCACGCCCACATAGTTGTTGCCTATACGACCGGCTTCTTCCGTGCTGTAGTTAAGTATGGTTTGTAGAGTATCCGAAATATTGATTTTCATACCCCAAAGTTAGTGGTTTCCGAGGCACTGTACAAGTTTTATGCCATGCCTCCGACAGTATGCCGCATAATTTTTTTGTCTGCAAAAACGGCAGACTTTCGAGCCAATCTTTTGGCAAAAAATAAACACTTGCTAAATCCCTTTGGATTTTGTAATTTCGTAGTTTCTTGAAAATACAAAAGTACCACGTTTATAGAAAGTTAAGAGAAATGGAAGAAAAGGAAGAGACAGAAGGTCAGGGAAGAATCGTGCGGGTCGATATTGAAAAACAGATGCAATCGGCCTATATAGACTACTCCATGTCGGTTATCGTGGCACGTGCCTTGCCCGATGTGCGGGACGGTATGAAGCCTGTGCACCGCCGTATTCTCTATGCGATGAGCAAAGCGGGCGTAACCTCTACGGGCGGATACAAAAAATCCGCGAGGGTAGTGGGGGAAGTGCTCGGTAAGTACCACCCGCACGGAGACAGCTCCATTTACGGAGCTTTGGTGCGTATGGCGCAGGATTGGTCTATGCGTTATCCCTTGGTAGACGGTCAGGGTAACTTCGGTTCTATCGACAACGACCCGCCGGCGGCTATGCGTTATACCGAAGCCAAGATGCGCAAGATAGCCGAATCCATGTTGGAGGATATAGACGAAGATACGGTGGATATGCAGCCCAATTTCGACGAATTGGAAAAAGAGCCGGTGGTGCTGCCCGCCCGCATACCCCACCTTTTGGTAAACGGTTCATCGGGTATTGCCGTAGGTATGGCAACCAATATGGCTCCGCACAATATGAGCGAGGTTTGCGACGGTATTGCCGCCTATATCGACAATAACGACATTACCATAGAAGAACTCATGCAGTGCGTAAAGGCACCCGATTTTCCCACCGGAGGCGTGATTTACGGCTACGACGGAGTTCGGGATGCGTTTATGACCGGTTCGGGGCGTATCGTGATTCGTGGAGAAGCCGAAATCGAAACCACCGACAGCGGCCGCAACCAGATTATCATCCGCTCCATTCCCTATATGGTGAACAAGTCGGAGATGATTCAGAAAATAGCGGGCTTGGTTACCGAAAAACGCATTGAGGGTATTGTGGATATCCGCGACGAGTCCAAGCGCGACGTACGTATCGTGTTCGACCTCCGCCATGATGCGGTTCCCAATGTGGTGCTCAACAAACTCTACCAGCAATCGGCATTGCAGACCTCTTTCAGCGTAAACAATATCGCATTGGTTCACGGAAAGCCCTGTCTGCTCAACCTCAAAGACCTTATCGCCAACTTTGTGGAACACCGCCACGAAGTGATAGTAAGGCGTACCAAATTCCGTTTGGCGGAAGCCGAAGCCCGCGCCCATATTCTGGCAGGTTTGCTCAAAGCCTTGGATCACTTAGACGAAATCATTGATCTTATACGTTCCTCCAAAACGATAGACGAAGCCAGACAGGGCTTGATGACCAAGTTCGAGTTTTCGGAAATACAGGCAAAGGCTATTGTGGATATGCGCCTTGGGCAGCTTACCGGTTTGGAACGCGAAAAGTTGCAGAACGAATACGACGAAAAGCAACGCCTTATAGCCGAATACAACGCCCTGCTTTCCGACAAGGCTAAACGTATGGCTTTGGTAAAAGAAGAAATTCTTGAAATCAAGGCAAAATACGGCGATGAACGCCGCACCCGCATTGTGTACGAATCGGCAAACTTCAATATCGAAGACACGATTCCCGATGAAGATATGGTGATTACCATTTCGCACATGGGCTACATCAAACGTACCCGTCTGGCGGAATATCGCCGCCAGAACCGGGGCGGAAAAGGTATGAAAGGTTCCGATGTGCGTACCGAAGACTTTGTGGAACACCTTTTTGTGGCATCCATGCACAACTATATGCTGCTCTTTACCGAACAGGGCAAGTGCTTTTGGATGCGCGTGTTCGATATTCCCGAAGGTTCGCGCCAGTCGAAAGGCAGAGCCTTGCAGAACCTGATGAATATCGCTTCCGACGACAAGGTAAAGGCGTATATCAACGTAAAGACCCTCAAAGACGAAGAGTATATCAACAACAACTACATAGTGCTCTGCACCAAGAAGGGTATCATTAAAAAGACCTCTTTGGAAGCCTATTCCCGTCCCCGTCAGAACGGTATCATTGCCGTAACCGTGCGCGAAGGCGACCAGTTGCTGGAAGCCAAACTCACCACCGGTTCTTCGGTTATTATGATGGCATTGCGTTCCGGCAAGGCGATTCGTTTCCCCGAAGACAAAGTGCGTCCTATGGGGCGCGGTGCATCGGGTGTTCGCGGCATCAGCTTGGCGGGCGAAAACGATGAGGTGGTAGGTATGATCTGTCTTGACCCGAGTCAGGGCAGCGACGTATTGGTGGTATCCGAAAAAGGTTTTGGAAAGCGATCCGCCTTAGAAGACTATCGCGAAACCAACCGAGGCGGAAAGGGTGTAAAGACCATCAACATTACCGACAAAACCGGGGCTTTGATCGCTATAAAGGATGTTACCGATATGGACGATTTGATGATTATCAACAAGTCGGGCATCATCTTGCGTATGGCGGTAAAAGACCTCAGGGTAGTGGGACGTGCCACGCAGGGTGTTAAACTGATTGAACTCAAGGGCAAGGATTCTATCGCTTCGGTAGCCAAGGTGGCTATGGACGAAGAAGACGAAGACGGCACAATGGAAGAAGGTGCCGAAACTTCTGTGGATACCCCCGATGCCAACGAGGAATAAACCCATAACAGAATACAAACCTTAAAAACAAAAGGGCTATGAAAAATAAGATTTTAGTTTTTGCAATAGCATTCTTTGCCGTAGGGCTTTGCTTTGCGCAGGAAAAGGCCGTTAAGTTGGCAAAAAAACAATACTCGCAGCAAAAGTGGAGCGAAGCTGCCGACAATATCGATGCGGCGGTTCAGAATCCCGAAACCGTAAATTCGCTGGACGCTTGGATTTTGCGTGGAAAGATATATCTTTCTATTGCCAACAATCCGCTTCTTTCACGCGATTACCCCCTTGCCGCCGAATTGTCTAAGGAGTCGTTTGAACGCGCTTTGCGTATAGACCCCTCCGACAAGAACTTGATTATGCTCCGTCAGGATATTCTTGCATTGGCGGATATTTTCTACGACAGGGGCGCGAACCAGTACGAACAGGCTGCCTATGAACAAGCTGTTCAGTCGTTTACCACCTCGATTGAAGTTTCGCAATTAGAAAGAGAATACGATACCAGTGCCGCCTTTAACATTGCCTTGTGTGCCCTTAACGCAGGCTTGTACGACAAGGCGGTGGACTATGCCAAAATCGTTATTTCCAGCACGGTTGCCACACCCAATATCTATGCTATTCAAGCCGAATCTTATTTTCAGAGCGGCAAGCCAGACGAAGCGGTGGCGGCTATGGAAGAAGCCATTGCCCGTTTCCCCGAAGACAAGACGGTATATACCTCGGCATCTTCGATATTCTTGCGTATCGGTTTGAACGAAAGAGCGAGCGAAATGTTGAATATCGCCCTCGAAAAATGGGGTGATGATGCCTCTTTCCAACTCTTTATCGGTATCGCTTACGAAAACGACAAACAATACGAAAAGGCAGAAGCCGCCTATCAAAAGGCGCTTGAGCTCAATCCCGACTATATGGATGCCATTTTCGACTTGGGCGCGTTTTATGTAAATCAGGGAATCCGCCTTAACGACGAAGCCAATGCCTTGCCTTTGGATGCCACTGCCGAATACGACCGCCTCAAAGCCGAAGCCAACGAATCTTTGAACAAGGCATTGCCTTATCTGCAACAGGTTCTCGAAGAACAACCCGACAACCTTAAGGTTATGATGACCTTGCGCGACGTTTACGTGCAGCTTGGCAAATTGGATGATGCCAATGCCTTGCGCGAAAAGATAGATGCCTTGCAGGGCGAATAGTCAGTAATGAAAGTGTCTAAAAAGAGCGGTTCGGTTTCCGGGCCGCTCTTTTTAGACACCTAGCCATACTATGAACACAGAAAGCAATCCGTTTTACTTTTGGCTGGCGGCAATCCTTGTGTTTTGCCTTGGGCTGCTGGCAGGCGCGGTGGTAATGCAGAGGCGTATCGCTCAGGTAAGACCGGTTATCAATTATGTGCAAGGTTCTAAGGTTGATGCGGTAATCCGCCTTATAGACGCCGATTATGTAGATACCGTAGATAATGACAAATTGGTTTCGGCAGGGCTTGACGCCATATTGCACAGCCTCGACCCCCATTCGGTATATATGCCGCCCCAAGACTTTGAAAAGGCGGAAGAAGAGATACAGGGCAATTTTCAGGGCATAGGCGTGCAGTTCCGTATGATAGACGATACGGTAACCGTAATTATGCCCGTAAGCGGAGGTCCGTCGGAAAAAGTGGGCGTGCAGCCCGGCGACAGGATTATCGTGGCGGGAAACGATACCATTTCGGGCAAGAAAATGAATACCGACGAGGTAGTCAAACATCTCAAAGGTCCTAAGGGAACCAAGGTGCGCTTAGGCTTGCAGCGGGCGCAGGCGCAGGATTTGGTTTGGGTGGAGGTAAAGCGCGACTTGATTCCTACCTATAGCGTAGATGTGCATTTTGTGGTGGAGCCGGGCATAGGCTATATCAAAGTGAGCAAGTTTTCTGCCACTACGGCGGCGGAGTTTGCCAAGGCGATGAAAGATTTAAGCAAGGCAGGCGTAAGGCAGCTGATTATAGACTTGCGCTCCAACGGAGGCGGTCTGCTCACCGCCTGTCTTGAAATGGCGGATATGTTTCTCGATGCCGGCAGTCCTATTGTATATACCGAGGGCAGAAACCGCAAACGTCAGGAAGTGCGTGCCACCGGCAGGGGAAAATACCGTGATATGGAATTGGTGGTGCTGATAGACGAATGGTCGGCTTCTGCCAGCGAAATATTTGCCGGAGCCATACAGGACAACGACTGGGGCATTATTATCGGGCGGCGGTCTTTTGGCAAGGGCTTGGTGCAGGAGCAGATGGATTTGGGCGACGGCAGTGCCTTACGCCTCACTGTGGCGCGTTATTACACGCCCTCGGGTCGTTGCATACAAAAATCCTATGCCGGCGGTTACCAAGACTACGAAGAAGATCTGTTGCGCCGTTATCTCAACGGAGAAATGACGGGAACCGACAGCCTTTCTCGTTTTGATACGATAAAATATTATACCGTAGGCGGCAGGGTGGTTTATGGCGGAGGCGGCATAGAACCGGATATAGTGCTGCCCTACAAAACCGACAGTCTGTTTGTGTATCAGAACCGTCTGAGCAATGGCGGTTATATTTACAGCTTCTCCTTCTCCTATACTAATAAAAATAGAGCGCAATTGAAAGCGGACTATCCCTCGGCGAAGCTGTTTACCGAAAAATTTGAGGTGAGCGACGCTCTCTTTGAAGAGTTTTTACGCTATTGCGAACAAAAAGGTTTGGCGCCAGACGAAGCGAGCATTGCAAAATACAAGGACAATATGAAACTCACGCTCAAAGCCCTTGTCGGTCGCGACCTCTACGATGATTTAGGCTTTTATCCCACCTATCTGCAAAGGGATGACGATTATATCGAAGCATTGCAACAACTACATAAAAACCGATAAAGATGAAAAAGACGATGCGCCTTTTGCTGCCGCTCGCTGTGGCAGCCTTAACCGCAGCCTGCAACGGCACGCAGAACGAGCTTTTACGTGCCGAATTTGAGGGCGGAGTACAGGATAAAGTGTATCTTACCCTTATGCCGTTAAACGGAGCCGAAGCCGTAACCGATACCCTTACGATGCAGAACGGCATTGTAACGCTCGATATGGAGATTGACGCGCCTGCTGACGTAACGCTCGAATTGGAAAAAGACCGCAAGGCGTATGGCAGCCGCAAGCCTGCCGCCTCCGAAGCCTACCGCATCAACTTTTTGCTGCAACCGGGCGAAAAGGTATGTATTAAGGCAGGTTATGAAGACAACTATCTTAAATATAGTCTGTTCGGTTCGGAAGCCTTGCGGGCGCAAAGCGAGCTGAGAGAGGAAATGCGCAACGAATGTGTTAAGATAGGCTTGCTCTACGACCAAATTGTAGAAGCTATGGCAAATGGCGTGGAAAACGTGGAAGAAGCCTACGTAGACAGCATCTACGATGCCTACGAAGAAGCCGTGAGGCAAAAGGCAAAAGCCTCCTTGCGCTATATCGAACAAAATACCGATGAATTGCTGTCGGGCTATTTGCTGTTAAAGCACCCCGACCGGGAAGTGTTTTTAGAATACCTGCCCCTGTTGGACAGCGCGGTGGTGAACGGTGCGCTCAAAGAAAAAATAGAGCAAGTGCGCCAAAATGCAGAATATATGCGTCAGATACGGCAGAATGCCGAAAAACTTGCACCGGGTGCTTTGGCTCCCGATTTTACGCTCGTAGACTTGAACGGCAAAGAGGTTTCTTTGAGTGGGTTTGCAAACCGTTATGTCGTGCTGGATTTTTGGGGAACTTGGTGCCCTTGGTGCGTTAAGGGCGTTCCTCAGATGAAAGAATACCAAGCCAAATACAAGAACAAGGTAACATTTATCAGCATTGCCTGCCGCGACAAGATAGAAAAAGTAAAGGCATTTGTGCAGCAAGAAAATATTGTATGGATCAACCTTATGAACGGAACGGAAGATGCCGATGTGGCGTTTTTGTATGGCGTGAGCGGTTATCCCACCAAGATTTTGCTGGAACCGGGCTTGAAAGTGCAGAACCGCTATATAGGCGAAGTTCCCGAATTTTATCAGGATCTGGACAATCTTAAATAAATGGTTATGGCAATCAGAAAGGCAGGACAGGGCAAAAAACAGCCCAAGATTTTTGTGCTTGACACGAATGTGTTGCTGCACGATTACAAGGCACTGCATAACTTTGAAGAAAATGATATCGTGATTCCTTTGGTGGATTTGGAAGAAATAGACCACTTTAAGAAAGGAAACGAACAAATCAATTTCAACGCCCGGGAAATCATGCGTTCTTTGGACAAGATTTCTGAACAGGGGCTGTTTGAAAACGGTATCTCTCTGGGTAAGGGCAAAGGCAGGCTTATCGTGATGCTGGGGCGTGGTCTTACCGAAGAAATGAAAAGGGCTTCGATGGCTGACATTCCCGACCACCGTATTCTTGCCGTGGCTTTGGATATAAAGAAAGCACATCCCGAGCGTGTGGTACGCCTGGTTACAAAAGACGTGAACCTGCGTATGAAAGCCAAGGCTTTGGGTATGCCTGCCGAAGATTACCTTACCGACAAGACACCCGAAGAGTCGGATTATGTAAAACGCAAGATTAGCCATACCAAAGTTTCAGACAGTGTATTGGCGCAGCTTTATCAGAAGCCGGAAGGCATTTCGCCCAAAACATTGAGGGTTAATCCAGCCAACAACGAGTATTTTGATTTGATAGGCGAAAGCTCGCGTATGCCGGTAATGTATAACGGCGTAACCAAAAGCGTGGTGCGTGTGGAAAAACTGAATGTTTGCGGTATCTCGCCGCGCAACGACGAGCAGGCTTGCGCCTTAGACGCGCTGATGCGTCCGCAGATACAGTTGGTTGCACTTACCGGTGTGGCGGGAACGGGCAAGACCTTGCTGGCATTGGCGGCGGCTTTGGCGCAGTTAGACGATTTTAAGTCGGTTTTGCTGAGCCGCCCTGTAATTCCCTTGCAGAATCAGGATATGGGCTTTTTGCCGGGCGATGCCAACGAAAAATTGCAGCCTTATATGTTGCCGCTCTACGACAACTTGGCGGTGATCAAGAACAAGACCCGCATTTCACAGCGCGAATACAGCCGCATAGAAGATATGCAGAAAAGCGGTGCCTTTCAGATAACTCCGCTTGCCTATATTCGCGGTAGAAGCCTTTCGGAAACTTTTTTTATCATCGATGAGGCGCAGAACCTCACTCCCCACGAAGTAAAGACTATCATTACCCGTGCCGGAGAGGGAACAAAACTTGTGTTTACGGGTGATATACGGCAAATAGACTCTCCTTACCTGGATTCGCGTTCCAACGGACTGAGCTATCTGTGCGACCGTATGTTCGGGCAGGAAGTGTTTGCGCACATAAATCTTGTAAAGGGCGAGCGCAGCGCGCTGGCGGAAATTGCGGGAAAACTGCTATAAGTTGCCAAACCGTTTGCGGGCAAAATACTCTAAGGATAGGAGCAATAACAGAATAATGAGCAAATCTTGCCGGTGGAGCGGTGAAAAATAGTTTTCTTCGCTCTTGAGGCGTGGAGCGAGGTCCTGACGATGCAGCAAGGCTTGCTCTATCTTTTTTCTGAATCCGGGATTTTCTTGAGCGGACTTGCCGGCATAGAAAAATTCGCCTTGATAGGTAAGGGCAAGATTGCGCAAAAGGGCATGGTCGGCAGCCTGTTTTGGATTTTCCAACTGAGGATCCGATACCGTAAGAAAACCGTAAGAATGGTAGGTTTCTCCGCCTACCGCAGCTTGTGCCGTGTAACGGTATTCGCCCTCGGGCAGAAAGCCGGCGTCTAAGGTGTAGTGGTCGTTTTCGGGTACAAATTCAAACGCATATTCGGCTTGGGCATCTTTGCGGCTCAAGCTGAAAGATATTGGCGCGTTCTCCACTTTTTCAAAAGAAGCGTTATATAAAAATGCCGTTACTGTAAGCCTTTCGGTAGTGCGCAGCGTTTGCGGGCAGTGCAGGTTGAGGTTGCTTTCCGGTTTTGCCGAGCAAAGCAGTTGCAGGCATTTGTCGAGCAAGAGGTCAAAAGATTCGGTATTTTCTTTTTCCTGATAATTTGCCAAACGCCATTTCCACAGTTGCGTTCCGCAGCAAAGGGCGGTTCTCCGGTTTCCGGGAGGGCTTATCCACAGCAGAGGGTCGGCGGTGGGCACCTGCAATATGCTTTGCGTAAAGAGCGACTGTCCGCCCGAAATAGGGTTGAAAAGGGCAAAGGGCGTTTGCAGGGGTGGAAATTTTTCCCACAAAGCCTTGTCTTGCGCCGATACGTTAAAAAGACTGAAACCGGCGTTGAAATGCGCCTGCGCTTCGTTCCAGCGGTTACCCCTCGGCTGTATCGTAATGCCGGCTTCCGCTTGGTTGAACAGCTGCCAAGAGGTAGAAGCCGTGAGCATATAAAACAGGTTCTTTTTTTCTAAGAGCGGTTTGATTTCGCGCAAGGGATAGCGGGAGGAGGGCAGACCGTGCAGAATCACCAAGTCGTAAGATTCCATACGTGCCGGATTTTTTACCAAATCGGCAAGGTCTTTTGCCAAAACTATATCCGTGCTGTATTTTTCCTGTTGCTGCAAACTTTGGCGCAGACAGCCCAAATCGGGGTGAGGTGCGTGCGCCAGCACCAGTATTTTTTGACGGTTTTCCAGTACCTGAACCGAAAAGGCACGGCGGTTGTTCTGCAAGTCGTATTCGTCTTGAAGCGAACCGAGCCTAAGTGTATAGCGGCATATTCCGCTGTCTTGCGTTTCTATGTTCCATTCCACGCTTTGTTCCCGCTTACCCTCAAAAGCAATAAGGGTATCTTTAAGGATATGCCCGCCCGCATCTTCGAGCCTGAGCCTTGATGCGGCTTGGGGCGCGCGGTTCTGACCAAGGCGGATATGTACGGGAAATGTACTGCCCTTATAGGCGTAGCGGTTCACTAATACCTGTCCTATAAAGAGGTCGGGATATAGGTTGGTATCGCCAAATCCTACTGTGTAGATTGGAAAGGCAAGATTTCGGTAAGCCGAAACAGGCTCTTGACCTATATTGTTGTTGCCGTCAGAAAACAATACCGTAACCGCCGGTTCGTTGTCGGGATTCTGCTGGCGTATAAGCTTGAACGCCTGACTGAAATCGGTGGCGGAAGCATTAAAGGTAAAATCGGGATTGGCAGTGGCATCTTGTCCGAAACCGAGTTTCCTTACTTCAAATTTTTCAGAAAGGTTTTGGGCAAGCTGATTGAAATTTTGAACCAAAAACGCGCTGTCGGCAGCCCCGCGCATAGAAGAAGATTGGTCGAGAACCAAGAAACAGAGCGGCTTTTCGATGCGCTCCCGCTTTATTTTTATTAAGGGAAAAAAGAATAAAAGACAAATTAAAAAGACGAACCCGAAGCGCACGGCAGCCAATACAAGCCGCCAACCCTTTGCGAGTTCGTCTTTTTTGTTTTTGTAATACAGTCCCGCCGCATAGGCGCTTGCTGTCAAGAGGGCAAAAACCCAACACCAGATGCCGGAAAAGAACTGCATAGACGGTTTTTTACATATTCATACCGCCGCAAACGTGCAATACCTGTCCGCTTACATACGAAGACAAGTCGGATGCCAAAAAGAGGCATACGTTAGCCACATCTTCGGGCGTTCCGCCACGATGCAAGGGAATTTTGGATTCCCAGTCCTTGCGTACTTCTTCCGAAAGCTGGGCAGTCATATCGGTAATGATAAAACCGGGAGCGATAGCGTTGGAGCGGATGCCGCGCTTGCCAAATTCTTTAGCCACCGATTTGGTAAGTCCTATGATACCGGCTTTGGATGCCGAATAGTTTACCTGACCGGCATTTCCCGAAACGCCCACTACAGAACTCATATTGATGATGCTGCCGGCGCGCTGGCTGCTCATAATGGGAGCTACCGCCTTGGTAAAGTTAAATACCGACTTAAGGTTTACGTTGATAACCGCATCCCATTGCTGTTCGGTCATACGCAGCAATAAACCGTCTTTGGTAATGCCGGCATTGTTAACCAAAATGTCGATTCTGCCAAAATCTTTAACGATAGCCGCTACCGTTTCTTCGGTGTTGGCGGTGTTAGACGCATCGGAGGCATAACCTTTGGCTTTTACGCCCATACCTTCCAATTCCTTTACCAAAGCCTGCATATTTTCATCGTCGCGCAAATCGGTAAAGGCAATGTTGGCGCCTTCTGCCGCAAAACGCAAGGCGATAGCCTTGCCAATACCCCGGGAAGCCCCGGTAATGATAGCCACTTTGTCTTGTAAAAGTTTCATAATCTGTATTGTTTTTAGCCGACTATATCCGAATCAGTCAGTTTTTCGATACCGAAACTGAAGCGGGCATTTATTTTGTCGGATTTATATTTCAAAAGTAAAAAATAAAGGGCAAGGGCAAGCAAGCAGCCCAAGCCGCGAATCACTTCGTTAGGCGTGCAAAGAGCCGCCACCCAAAAACCTGCCGCCGCCGCCACTAACGAAAGCACGTAGGCGTACAGCACGGCTTTTAGTCCCATTCCCGACATAAGGTAAACGTTTACCCTTTCTCCCTTTTGATAAAGGTGGGCATCCTTAGTCTTTACCTCCACCTCCTTGTCGGTTTTTTCCGACATTTGGCAAAGGCTCTTGGCGTGGCACGAACCGCAGGCGGAAGCCGCCTGTATCTGTACCTTTACCGAGTTTTCATCCACCCCGGTAACAATCCCCTCATGTACTATTTTTTCTGCCATAGTAAGGAACAAAGATAGTGCAAACCGAGAGAAGTGAAAAATTGCTTTTTCACTTCCGAGGTGCCGCCTGTCTTCAAGGCGCAGCCTTGAAAGATCAAAGTGCAAACCGAGAGAAGTGAAAAATATCCGAGAGAAGTGAAAAATAAAAAAGCCCTCCGCAAGGAGGGCTTTTTTATTTAATGATGTGCCATCATTATTTAACTTTCTTAGCCAAGGTAGCACCGGGTTTGAATTTAACCACTTTCTTGGCAGCGATTTTGATGCTCTTGCCGGTACGGGGGTTGTGACCCATGCGGGCAGCTCTCTTTTGAACGCTGAAAGTACCGAAACCGATCAAAGAAATGCGGTCGCCTTTCTTGAGGGCATCGGCGGTAGCGGTCAAGTAAGCTTCAAGAGCTCTCTTGGAATCAGCTTTCGACAAGTTAGCTTTCTTGGCGATAGCATCGATCAATTCTGTCTTGTTCATGACTGAAAAGTTTTACAGGTTAAACAATCAATAGTTTTAGTACAACAAAAATACCTTATGTTTACAACATGGCAAAATTTAGCCCCTTTGAAAACCAAGGGTTTTGCCTTATTGATTGTTGATAACTCCTAATAAAAACAAGTCTTTTGAAACATCAAGCCTAAAGCCCCTTAAAAACTCCTCTATTGTAAGTTGCTTTTTCCCAGCAAGTTGTATCTTAGTTATAGATATAGTGCGGTTGTCGCCACATACGATTTTCACAAAATGCTTGTTGTCAGATATAATACGCCCCTGTTCATAACTTTTTTCATTTTCTTGCTCCAAAGAGGCGTCTAAAAGCTTAACAGGGAGAGTTTTTTGGGTAGAAAATTGTTGCAGGCAGCCAATTGCGCCGGGGTAGGGACTAAGTGCCTTGATCTGTCGGAACACTTTTTCTGCCGGCATATTGAAATCTACAAAACAATCTTGCTTAAAAATCTTGGGGGCAGTAGGCAAAGCCGCTTCATTACTTACAGTTTGGGGCTTTGGCGTAATGTTTCCAGCAAACAGGTCGCGGGCTGTTTTTACTACTAAGGGCGCACCGAGCCGCAGCAGTTTGTCGTGCAGGCTTCCTGCCGTTTCCTCTGCTGTGATTGCGGTTTTTTCTTGATAGAGGATAGCTCCTGTGTCGAGGTCTTTATCTAATAAGAAGGTAGTAACTCCGCTTTGGATCTCTCCGTTCCAGATGGCGCGCTGTATGGGAGCTGCGCCCCGGTAAAGGGGAAGCAGGGAAGCATGGAGGTTAAAAGTGCCTAAGTGCGGCATACTCCACACTTCTTGCGGAAGCATACGGAAAGCTACCACAATTTGTAAATCGGCGCGGAAATCCGCCAATTCTTTCAAAAAAACGGGATCTTTGAGTTTTTGCGGTTGCAGTATGGGCAAGCCTAATTCGAGGGCGCAACGCTTAACATCGCTCATACCGGTTTTTTGTCCGCGGCCTATGGGTTTGTCGGGCATCGTAACTACCGCCACTACATTTAGCCCGTCGTTCACCAAGGCTTTGAGGCAGCCGGAAGCAAATTCGGGCGTGCCCATAAAAACGATGCGGTTTTCCACAATTTTATTTTTGCATAACGGCAAGCATCTGCAAGGCAGCCTGGGCGGCTTCGGAACCTTTGTTGCCCAACTTGCCGCCGGCGCGTTCCAATGCCTGTTGCCGGGTATCGGTGGTCAATACGCCAAAGATAACCGGTTTAAGATATTGTATGCCCACTTGGGTGGTACCGTTTGCCACCGCCTGACAGATAAAGTCAAAATGCCGGGTTTCGCCCTGAATTACGCAGCCTAAACAGATTACCGCGTCGCAATCGGGGCGGGCGGCAAAATAGGCTGCCGCCGAAGAAAGTTCAAAACTGCCGGGAACGGAAACAACCCGAATCCTGTCTTTGCCCACTCCTTGCTGTTGGAGCGTTTCAACGCAGCCGTCACGCAGGGCATGGGTTATCTCGGTGTTCCACTCTGCCACCAACACGGTAAAACGATGGGTGGTATCGGTGGGAACCGCCGCGCTAAGACTGTCGGAAAGCCTGTCTTTGGTAGACATTACTTGCCCAATTTGGCGTTCATGCGGGCAATGTAGCGGTCAATATCCGCCGCTTCGCGCGACATGGGGAAACGACGGCGAATCTGCTGATAGGTCTGCAATGCCTTTTCGTATTGCTGCAAGCTTTCCTGCACCATAGCCTGACGCATCATCACGCCCGGCGTAAGCGCATCGCTGGCATATTTAGAAGCGGCCTTGGCGTAGGCGGCAACGGCTTTTTCGGCTTGGTCCATTTCTAAATAGGCATCACCCAAAGCTTGGTTTGAAAGCACGAAAAGCACGGGATCCTTAGTGTTGAATTTCTTGATATAATGAACCGCTTCTTCAAAGTTGCCCAAGTGCAGGTAAGCCAAGCCGGCATAGTAGTTGGCTAACTTTCCGCTCTTGGTGGCACCGTAACTGTCGGCAATCTCCAGCATACCGGCGTGCTGTCCGTCGCCGTTCAAGGCAACTTCCAACGAATCCAATTCAAAATAACGCTGGGCATAGAACATTTCGGCAGCCGCCGTTTTTTCTTTGGGAGCCAGATACAGGTATTTGTAGCCGAAATAACCCACAACAATCACTACAATAGCCACTACAACGCCAATAATGAGCGATTTGTGCTTTTCAAAATAATTGCCGGTGTTGGCAAGGGCAACTTCTACGCCCTCAACGATTTGTTCTCCTTTTTCTTCTTTCTGAGCCATAGCTGTAAGAGTATTGTCAATTTTAGGGTCGCGAAGATACAAAAAAAATTACACCTTTCTATCTTTTTACGTATCTTTGCAAGATAGCATGCTTTGCAAAAAATTAAGGAAGTAATGATAAAAAAGAGGTTCTTGCCTTACGTTTCGGTGCTTATAGCCTTTATGGCTGCCGGTTTTTCGGCAGCATCGGCACAGTCGGCAGGTACTGTAGAAATAGAAGCGGATCAATGGGTTCTTTCTCCTGCCGGCGGTAGCGACACGCTTATCGATATACAAACCGGTCTTCCGAAGTTGATAAACGGTACATCCGTTATCGGTTATTGGAATATAGGCGAGCCTATAACGGAAACCTTTGGCAGCGATTTAGACTTTGATGCCTCCAAAAAGCGTCTTACACAGGGTTTTGAACAGGGAGAGGGGTTTATCGAAGACCCCTTTGAGCCGGAAGTATCCAACCAAGACGGTCAAGAATTGCCTGCTGTCAAGGTGTTTCCCAATCCTGTGCGGAATGGTCTCCATGTGGTTTTATCCGATGATACCGGGCTTAGATATAGGCTCAGCCTGCGAAATCTGCAAGGTGTTTTGATTTATACCCGCCAAGAAGCGAAAGCGGGAGGCTATAGTTTGGATATGACACGGCTGTCTGCCGGAATATACGTATTGGAAGTGGAAACGGACAAGGGCAGCCAATCGTTTAAAATAGTGAAAGTAGAATAACGCTTGAATAAAAGGGATATGAAGACTTTTTTTCGGGAATTGATTTTGATTTCGTGCCTGATGTTGGGAACATTCGCCGGAATACAGGCTCAGAAAGTGCCGGGAGCTATCAAGTATCAGGCTGTTTTGCGCGATGTAAACGGTGCGCCTTTAACTAACCAAGACAACGTGAACCTGCGTATAAGTCTGCGTACGGAAGACCCCGTCAATGGGCAGATTGCCTACCAAGAAGAACATAGAGGGGTGGCTACCAATGCCTACGGATTGATCAATTTAGAGATAGGACGTGGAACGTCTGTGCAGGGCAGTGATTTGCACCAAGTGCCTTGGGCTGACGGCAACATTTACGTGCAGATAGAGATAGAGATAGACGGTACGGGCTATACCTATATGGGGGCATCGGAACTGCTTACCGTTCCTTATGCTTTTTATTCGGCAAACTCGCAGGTTGATAACCTCTATGACCAACTCGGCGATAATGTTCTGCCTAAGTTCGATTCGGTAAACAATACCTTGGTTAATTCGGGCATTTCGCAGGCGGACAATAGGGATATAAAAATAGACGGTAACGATATAGAGATTGAAGGCAGCGATATAAAGATAAGTGGTAGTAATAATGTAGAGATAGCTGCCACCCAGACGGTTACTATAGATGCTGCCAATGTGGTTATCAAGAGCAGCAATAGTGATTCGGCTCTTATGCGGAATGGCTATAAATTGCCCATAAGGATAGGAAGAAGCGGTCAGGTGTTGGGTTTGATAGACAATAGAGGAACTATGGATTGGGTAAATGGCGGTAGTGGTAGTGGAGGAAGTGGAAGTGGTGGAGGTAGTGGTAGCGGTGGCGGTTACACTCCGCCAAGCTGGAATAACGGAGAAGACGGTCAATTAGTGTATTGGAATGATAGTATAGGAGATTTTGCCGTTACGCCGAATTTTATTTACAATTATAACGGAAACCGAGATTTTGTGCTGAACGGCAATATTACAAGAAATAGCAACAGTAACGTATTGCGTGCCGACCAGTTGGATAGTGCCGAGATTTGGGTAGGTGGAAAATATGCATCCCGTCTTACTCCGGTTAAGATGAATGGAACTGTTACGATGGACGAAAACGGTGTAACCACGCTTCATTTGGATGGGAGTGTGATAATGGAGAACGGAAAAACCAAACTCAATGTAGTAACAAAAGGCGGTATAGAACTGATTCCGGGAGTGGATAAAGATACTTTGGCAGTGGCTGGCGGTCTTGACGTGGAACTGAAAGGCGGCATAGAACTGATTCCGGGCGCAAACGGCAACAGAGATACTTTGGCAGTGGCGGCTACGAAACTTTGGGATACGACAACCGATGAAAATACTGGGCATATTTATTTACACCCTGTTACCGATAGGTATGATACCTATGTTGGAATTGGGGTGCCAACGCCTAATTCGGTATTCCATGTGTCCGGTTTGAGTGTGGATGACCCTAAAGCCTTGTTCAGTGAGTGCGATGTTGAGTTTACGAGCCAATCATCGGCACAAACCATACCTGCACCTAGATTCTTATGGGATTACCAGAAAGCTTCCTTGTTCTTTGGGGCTCTGAGTAGTGGAGAAAATCCCCGAGATAGAACGGGAGACTATGCTTTCGCTGCCGGATTGGATGCTACTGCCTCCGGCGATTACTCCTTTGCCATAGGAAGTAACAGTTTGGTTTCTACAGATTCTGCCTTTGCTTTAGGAAATGAGGCTATAGTCACAAGTGGGTCCTCTGGCTCTTTTGCCATAGGAAATTTGAGTAGTGTGAACGGACAGAACGCAGTGGCTATAGGAACGGAATCAGAGATAACTGGAAACAAAGGCATAGCTGTAGGGTATCGCGCTCAAGCGATAGGAGACAACACTATTGTGTTGGGACCGGATCAGATAGCGACAGGAGGCTCGGTAGTCATAGGCCGTCACAATATTAAAGATGGCAGTAATCCAATAGAGGATGATTTGATTATAGGAGCCGACAATACAGTAACTGGAAAAAATTCGATTGCTATTGGAAAAGGCAATACAGTGAACAACGATGGTTCTATTATAATAGGACGGAATATACAAGGGTTTTCCAAAAACTCGCTTGTTGTGGGTTCAGATGTAACATTTGAAGGGGCAACTGTATTTGGCAGCCTTGCTTCTAAATACGGTACAATCCAACGTACCGTTTCGGTTGGTCAGGGTAATTCATTTGGTTCTTCGAGTGCGTATTCAGGTACGTATGAATACAGTAATATGTTAGGTTCCGGCTTGATAAACAATGAAGGATCCAACCTGACTATGATAGGAGACAATTATTGGTCAGACTATGATGCCCTTGGCACAAAGCCTATCTTTATGTATGGGTCTGGCACTTGTCTTTCAGCGGTAGGACCTGTATTTTTTGAAATAGACGCAGATGGAAGTGTTTTTATAGGTGGTCATTTGAGTGAGATCAGTGATGCTCGCTATAAGACCGATATCAAGCCGATGCTTTGGGCTCCGTCTTTCTTAGATTCGATTACTCCGGTTTCTTATGTTTGGAAAACCGACTCGGTGGAGAAAAAACAACAGTTCGGCTTCATTGCCCAAGATGTACGCAGAGTGTTTCCTCAATTGGTAAGCGAAAGCAAAAAGGGTATGCTGAGTCTGAATTATATCGGTCTAATACCGGTACTTTGGCAGATAAACCGGGATCTTTCGCACAAGGTAAACGATTTGGAAGAACGTTTGCAAGCACAGGAACGTAAGAATGCCGAATTGGAAGAACGGCTGCGGATAATAGAAGAAGCAATCAAAGAATTGAAGAAATAATGGCGGCGATAGAGCAGAATCCCGTACTGTGGGTGGAAAATCTGGATGTGTACCAGAAAAAAGCCCGCGTTCTTTCGGAGGTAAGTTTTTCGATAAATAAAGGCGAATTCTTTTATCTGATAGGAAAGACGGGAGCCGGTAAGAGTTCTCTTTTGCGCACCCTCTATGCCGATATTCCCGTGCGTGCGGGGCAGGTGCATGTGGCTGGCTATAACTTGGCTACGCTCGCCAATAGGGAAATTCCCTACCTGCGCCGCAAATTGGGCGTGGTCTTTCAGGATTTTCAGTTGCTTACCGACCGCTCGGTTTACGAAAACTTAGAGTTTGTGCTGCGCGCCACCGACTGGAAAAACAAAGAGATTATAAACCGCCGTATAGGCGAGGTCTTGGAAATGGTGGGAATGGAAAGCAAGGCGCATAAAATGCCTTACCAGCTTTCGGGAGGCGAACAGCAACGTCTTTCTATTGCGCGGGCATTGTTAAACAAGCCCGAAGTGATTCTTGCCGATGAACCTACGGGAAACCTCGACCCCGATACTTCCGAAGAAATTATGCGTCTGTTGGTGCAGATAAGCCGGGACTGCGCGGTTTTGGTGGCTACGCACGACTTTTTAATCATTACCAAATTTCCCTCGCATATCTTGGTGTGCGAAGATGGCAAGGTTCGCCACGAAAAATTGTAAGCTTAAGCGGAATAAGAATCTAATAATTCCTGCACCTCCTGCAAGGAGCAGGAAAGCATAAGTTTTACCTTTATCGGCTTGAATCCGGGCAGCCCTTTGAAAAAGCCGGGATAATGAATCTTCATTTCCTGTGCCGCCACCCGCTCGCCCTTACATTCAATTTCTTTTTGAAATAACTGCAAGCATACTTTTTTGCGTTCCTCCACATCGGGAGCGGGGAGTTCGCCTCCGCTTTGCATAAAGTGTTTTACCTGTGCAAAAATCCAAGGATTTCCGATAGCCGCCCTGCCGATAAGAATACCGTCTACTCCGTACTCTTGTTTGGCTTGCACGGCTTTTTGCGCCGAATCTATATCGCCGTTGCCGAATACGGGAATATGCATACGCGGATTGTTCTTTACCTGCCCTATAAGGCTCCAGTCGGCAATGCCGCCGTAGAGCTGGGCGCGGGTGCGTCCGTGTATGCTGATGGCGGCTATACCTGCATCTTGCAGGCGTTCCGCCACTTCTACTATGGGTTTGCTGCTTGCATCCCAGCCCAAGCGGGTCTTTACCGTTACAGGCAGGTTTATTTCCTGCATGGCTCTTACTACGGCAGAGGTTACCGCCACCATTTTGGGTATATCCTGCAAGATGCCGCTACCCGCACCCTTGCTTACGATTTTGCGCACGGGGCAGCCCCAGTTGAGGTCTATGAAGTCGGGCTGTTTGGAGGCGGCTATTTCGGCGGCACGGCGCATACTCTGCTCGTCGTGCCCAAAAATCTGAATACCGGTGGGGCGTTCTTCGGGGCGGAACTCCATTTTGGAGAGCGTTTTTTGAGCCAAGCGCACTACGGCGTCTGAAGATACAAATTCACTTACCAACACATCTGCCCCATATTGTTTGCACAGACTGCGGAAAGGAGCGTCGGTAACCGCTTCCATAGGCGAAAGCCAAAGCGGAAAATCGCCCAAGTCGATATTGCCTATTCGAGCCATCGGGTGTTCCGTTCTTCGATTTTACGGATTCGGGGCAGGAGTTCCCGCCACTGCGCGGCAGTGAGTTTTGGTCCTGTAACCTGCACTACTTGGGTGGCAACGGTGGAGGCGATTTCGCCACATTCCTGTACGCCGAGCCCGCGGCTCATGCCGTACAGGAATCCGGCGGCATAACTGTCGCCGGCACCGTTGCTGTCGGTCTTTACCACTTTGTCGGCATCTATCGTATGGAGTTTGCCCCGGTGCATCACAATCGAGCCTCGGGAGCCGAGTTTGATTACCGCCACCGCCACTTGCTCAGCCAAAAGGTTCAAGGCTTGCAGGCTGTCTTTGCCTGTAAAGGCAAGCGCTTCTTCTTCGTTGGCAAAAACCACGTCTACCATAGGCAGTATATGGCGTATAAACTCAAGATGACTCTTTACGATATTGTAGCTTGCCAAATCCAAGGAAATCACCATACCGCATTGGTTTGCCGTTTGCAGCGCCTTTTCAAGCAGGGCGTAATTCTGCACCATATAACCCTCAATATGGAAATAGCCGTACTGCGAAAATATTTCGGGGCGGATATTTTCTTCGGTCATAGAACAGGCAGCTCCCAAATAAGTGGCGAAAGTGCGCTCCGTATCGGGGCTCATCAAGGTGATTGCCGTTCCGGTAGGCGTTTCGATACGCTTAAAGTAGGGCGTGATGCCGTGGTTGGTAAGGTGTTCTATATAAAAATCACCGTAAATGTCGTTTTTGCCGATTTGCCCTATAAAGCCGCAATGCCCTCCCAAAGCGGCAATGGAAGTAATGGTATTGGAAGCCGAGCCACCTGTGGCTAAAACAGGTTGGGTCTGTCCGAAATAATTGAGGATTACCCCTGCCTGTTGCTGGTCTATAAGGGTCATGCTGCCCTTGGGCAATGCCCACTTTTCCAGCAACTCGTCGGAGGGAAGCTGAAAGATAAGGTCAACCAAGGCGTTTCCCATACCGAGAATCTTACCTTGTTTGGAAAGTTTTTTGTTTGCTTGCATAGCTTTGCTCATTGAGGGTCTACATCTACCACAACACGCAGTTTGGCAAAACGGTTGTCGGATAAAAAGCGGTCTATACATTGCTGCAGGCGGGCTTTCATCCGTTCTATTTGCGGCGTGCGTTCTATCTTTAACAAAATTTCCTGTATATAATATGTATTGATGCGGCTCACTATGGGGTATTGAGGCCCCAGCACACGTTCCCCGAAAATGTTTTTCAAATCGCCTGCCAGCGCGCGCCCCGCCTCAAACACAAGGGCGTCGTCTTTATGGCGCAGGCTCAACCGTATCAAGCGGTAAAAAGGCGGATAGCGAAAAAGCATACGTTCCTGAATCTGATGGGTGTACATAGAGGCATAATCGCTGTTCATCACATCCTGTATTACCTGAAGTTCGGGCTTATGGGTCTGTATCACCACTTCGCCGCCTCCCTCCTTTCTGCCTGCCCGTCCGCTCACTTGGGTCATCAAATGAAAACTGCGTTCGTAAGACCTGAAGTCGGGAAAAGAGATCAGGCTGTCCGCATCTAAAATACCCACCACTGCCACGTTGTCAAAGTCAAGCCCTTTGGTAACCATCTGCGTGCCTACCAAAATATCGGTCTTACGGTTCTGAAAGTTCTCTATTATCTTATGGTAAGAGCCTTTGGCGCGGGTGCTGTCTAAATCCATGCGCTCTATCTTGGCTTGGGGAAAGAGCAGCTGCAAATCTTCTTCTATGCGCTCCGTTCCAAAGCCTTTCATACGCAAGGAAGGATTACCGCATTGGGGGCATAGCTTGGGCTGGTTTATGGTATAACCGCAGTAGTGGCAGAGCAATACCGAGCGGTGCTTGTGATAGGTGAGGGTAACATCGCATTTGCTACAAGCCGGCACATGACCGCACACCTCACATTCCAAGCGGGTGGAAAAGCCTCTCCGGTTCTTAAACAGAATTACCTGCTTCTTGTTTTCTAAGGCAAGCCTTATCTTTTCGGCAAGCAGAGAAGAAAAATTGCCCTGCATACTCTTTTGCCGCTTTTCTTCTTTCAAGTCAGAAACCAAAATATCGGGCAGCTTAACCCCTCCGTAGCGGGTAAAAAGCGTTGCCAAGGCGTATTTTCCGTGCAGGGCGTTGTAATACGATTCTATGGAGGGAGTGGCGGAACCCAAGAGGGTTTTGGCTCCGTGCAGATGCGCTAAGAAAACGGCGGCATCGCGGGCGTGGTAACGGGGGGCGGGATCTTGCTGCTTGTAAGAGGTTTCGTGTTCTTCGTCTACGATAATAAGCCCCAGATTGCTGAAAGGCAGAAACAATGCCGAGCGCGCGCCCAAAATAACGCGGTAGCGCGTGCCGGTGTTTTTCCAAATCTCTACTTTTTCGGCTTCGTTGTAGCGCGAATGATAAACCCCTACCGTATCGCCAAAATACTTGCGCAGGCGCAGAATCATCTGTGCCGATAGGGCTATTTCGGGCAGGAGAAACAACACCTGCTTGCCCTGCTCCAAAACTTGGCGTATAAGCTGAATGTAGATTTCGGTCTTGCCGCTGGAAGTTACCCCGTGCAGCAGGCACACATCCTTTTGTTGCAAGCCCGATTGTATTTGTTCCAATGCCGTTTGCTGGGCTTGCGAAAGTTGCACGTTTTCGGGGGCGGTCTTGGCGTTGTCGGCATTTCCCAAACGGCTTTTGGCGCGTTCTGAAATTTCAAAAACGCCTTTTTTTACCAAAGCGTTCAGGGCGGTGGCGTTCTGCCCCGACTTGGATAACAGCAAGGCTTTGCTTACCAGTCCCTCTTCGGCTTTGAAACTGAGGCTCACATAAGCCAAGAGTATCTGTAGTTGAGAAAAGGCGCGTTTTTCCAAGCGGCTGAACAGTTCTTGCTGTAGGTCGGCATTGTCCATATACGTATGGCTCCAGCGCACAAAAACTTCGCGCAAAGGGCGGTATCTTTCCGAAATTTCTTCTTTTACGAGTATTACTCCCTGCTCGCGCAAGCCTCGCACCAAAGGAAAAACCTTGGCCTGCGCCGAGGCTTGCGCGGCCTGTTCAATTGTAATTTCGCCCATGCGCTCTATGGCGGAGATAATATCGAGCTGCCGCTGGTTGAGCATGGAAATATCCCCGTCAAAATCGGGGTTGAGCACCAGTTTGGTTTCGTTGTCTAACTTAAAGCCGGAGGGCAGTGCGGCTGCCATTATTTCGCCTTCGGTGCACAGATAGTAGTTTGCCATCCATTTCCAAAAGTCGAATTGCTTTTGGTTTACTACCGGCTCTTCGTCTAATACGGCGATAATGGGCTTTGCCTGTGCTTGGGCTTCTGTGTGGATGCGCTTTACCAATCCTGCATAAACCTTGCTTTTGCCTAAGGGTACGCAAACGCGCATACCCGCCTGCAGGCGTTCCGCCATTTCATCGGGAACGGCATAGGTTAGTTCCAGCCGCAAGGGCAGGGGAAGAAGCACATCCGCAAACACGCCCATTGCTTAAGAAATTCTTTGGATTTGTGCGCCTAAACGGTTGAGGCGTTCGTCAATCTGCTCGTAACCTCGGTCTATCTGTTCAATATTGTGTATCGTGCTGGTGCCTTCGGCAGACATGGCAGCAATTAAAAGCGATACCCCGGCGCGTATATCGGGCGACACCATATCGATACTTTGCAGGGGAGATTGCCTGTCTAAGCCGATAACGGTGGCGCGGTGCGGGTCGCAAAGAATGATTTTTGCCCCCATGCTGATAAGGTTATCTACAAAGAACAGGCGGCTTTCAAACATCTTTTGATGAATGAGCACACTGCCTTTGGCTTGCGTTGCGGTTACCAAGGCTATGCTGATTAAGTCGGGAGTGAAGCCCGGCCAAGGAGCGTCTGAAATGGTAAGGATAGAACCGTCGCGGGAGCTTTCTATCGTATAGTGGTCTTGAGCGGGTACATAGAGATTGTTGCCCTTAAACTCAGTGTAGATGCCCAACTTGGCAAACACTTGGGGAATCAAGCCTAAACTGAGGCGGTCTATATTGCAGATGGTGATTTCCGAGCGGGTCATGGCTGCCATACCGATAAAACTGCCCACCTCAATCATATCGGGCAGCAAGGTGTGCTCGGTGCCGTGCAGTTCTTCTACGCCCTCTATCTGCAACAGGTTTGAGCCTATGCCCCGTATCTGCGCTCCCATTCGTACCAACATACGGCAAAGTTGCAGCACATAAGGTTCGCAGGCAGCGTTAAAGATAACGGTAGTGCCTTTTGCCAACACAGCTGCCATAATGATGTTTGCCGTACCCGTTACCGAGGCTTCTTCAAGCAGCATATAGCGACCTTTGAGCGGGTTGCCGGATACGTAAAAGGCATGTTCGTTCTGATTGTAAGATACGGTGGCACCTAAATTTTCAAAGCCTGTAAAATGGGTGTCTAATTTGCGGCGGCCTATCTTGTCGCCTCCCGGCTGGGGCACTATGGTATGTCCGATACGGGCTAAGAGCGGACCTGCGGTCATAACCGAGCCGCGCAAGGTGCCGGTTTTTTTTCTGAAATCTTCGGTGTGCAGATAGTTAGGGTCGATATATTCTGCCTTAAAGACGAAAGTATGGCTTTCGGGGTGTTCCACCTTAACGCCCATACTTTGTAAGAGTTCAATCAGTTTAAGTACATCGCGGATAAGGGGTACATTGCGTATCGTAACCGCTTCTTTGGTAAGCAGACACGCGCAGATAACCTGCAATGCCTCGTTCTTTGCCCCTTGCGGGCTGAGGCATCCGCTTAAGCGTTTTCCGCCTGTAATGGAGAACGAACTCAAAACGGCCTCCTCCTTTTGTAAACGGATGTTCTGGGCGCAAAACCCGGATTGTTTTCGCGGCTGTTGTAGCGGCGCGAGCCGGAATCGTTACCGTTGCCGTTGCTGCGGCTGTAGTGACCGTTGTTGTGGTAGTTTCCGTAAGAACGCCTGCCGGTGTTTTCGTAGGCACTTACGTTGATGTATTTGTTTTTGCGTTCCAAGCCCGGCTTGTTGTAGAAAGAAGAATATACTTCTCCTTTCATAGCGTCGGTATAGGTAATCTTGCCGCCGGATATGATATGCAGGTGTTCGGCTACCAAATCATCGCTCAGAATATCGTCGTTCCACAGGTAATAAGATTTTTTCATCTGCACCGTGATAAGGTTCAGCGCAGCGTCTTTTTCCGCTCCGTCAGGCATTTGGGCAGCCTTGAGAATCATGGCTTCGAGGGTCTTGCCGTAGTAGCGGAACTTGATAGGGGTCTGACGATATACAAAAGGCGTTGCCGGAGCCGAAACCTTAACCGCTTCGGGGGCGGGGTAGGGATTATCTATATCGAGCTTGAAATCGCTCATAATAATAAGCTGGTCGTAGAGCTTGTGCATATAGTCGTCTAACTCGCGCACTTGCGGATTGAGCACTTCCATAAAGCGGAGTATGGTCTGGGCGGCGCGGTTACGGGCGGTCTTGCTGGGTATCTTAACGGCAAAATCCACCATAGTCTGGATTCCTCTGCCGTATTCGGTATAAACAAGAGGTCTTCTTTGCGTATTGTATTCCATAATTAGAACAAAACTTTTCTGCTTTCTTTGATAAGTTCCAAAAATACTAATTTTTTGGGTAATTGAGGAATTCATCCACTTGTTGGGCGTCTTCCACCTTAAAGTTGCCTATTTTGGTGCGGCGCAGGGCGGAAAGGTAGGCTCCGCAACCCAAGAGTTCTCCAAAATCCCTTGCTACGGAACGTATGTAGGTGCCCTTGCTGCAAACAATGCGAAAGGCCACCTGAGGCAAAGCCATGCGCGTAATCTCAAATTCGTATAGGGTAACCGCTTTGGCATCCAATTTGAGTTCCTTGTCGGCACGCGCCAGATTGTAGGCTCGCTTGCCGTCTACCTTAACGGCAGAAAATATCGGAGGAACCTGCATAATCTGCCCCGTAAGCCGGCTTACGGCAGCCCGTATCTCGTTTTCTCCGATGTGGCTGTAATCCCCGTATGGAATTACCTCGCTTTCCAAATCGAAACTCTTGGTAACCGAACCTATAACGAAAGTGCCCGTGTACTCTTTTTTTTGAGCCTGAAATTCTTCTATTTTCTTGGTGAACTTTCCAGTGCAGATAATCAGAAGCCCGCTCGCCAGAGGGTCTAAGGTGCCGGCGTGCCCTGTCTTTACGCGACGTCCCACCTGTTTATGCGCCCAGTTGCGAACCCGGCTCACCACATTGAACGAGGTCCAATTCAGAGGTTTGTCAACCAAAATAACCTGTCCGGTCTCGAGCGGATGCCGTTCGTTTTCCGGAATTTCCGCCATGACTTTATTTTTTTAAGTCCGCCAATTCCTTTTCTACTTGGGCAAGGCGTTCTACAATACTGTCTAAGTTCTTAAAGTGAACGCAGGAACGGCGAAAAACAGCGGGATCCAAAGGAGGTGCGCCGATAAGCACGGCATTTTCTTTGCGAACCGAACCGGGAACGCCTGTCTGTGCGGCCAACATCACGCCATTGGCTATGGAAATATGACCGGCAACGCCCACCTGTCCGCCCAGCATACAGTTCTCTCCTATCTTGGTAGAGCCTGCAACGCCCGCCTGAGAAGCCATTACCGTATTTTTGCCCACCACCACATTGTGACCGATTTGAATCAGGTTGTCGAGCTTTACCCCTTCTTTAATAATGGTGGAACCCATAGTGGCCTTGTCTACGCAGGTGTTGGCGCCTATTTCCACATTGTCTTCCAAAACTACATTACCTATTTGGGGTATCTTTTCGTAACTGCCGTTGTTGGGAGCAAAACCGAAGCCGTCGGCACCGATTACCGCCCCTGCCTGCAAGATGCAAGCCTTACCGATACGGCTGTGGGCATAAATCTTCACGCCCGGATAAATAATACAATTTTCTTTTATATGTACTTGGCTTCCTACGTAGCATTGAGGATAAATCTTGCAGCCGTCGCCGATTTCAGCTCCGGAGGATATCACACAGAACTCTCCGATATACACATCTTTACCTATCTTGGCATCGGGAGCTACAAACGCGAGGCTTGAAATACCCGGTTTGGGCGAGGTGTATTCATTATAGAAAGCCAGCAGGCGGGCAAAGGCTTCGTACGAATTTTCCACACGGATCAAAGCCGCCTGAATAGGGTGTTCCGCTACAAAATCCTTGCTTACGATTACTGCCGAGGCTTTGGTTTCATAAATGTAGGGAGTGTATTTGGGATTGGCTAAAAACGTAAGACCACCCGAAAAACCTTCTTCTATCTTGCAGAGCGTGGTAATCACGGCGTCCGCATTGCCGTTTTCGACGGTTCCTCCGATAATTCCGGCAATTTTTGCAAGCGTAAAGTTGATCATATCTTCGATTATTTACGATACCGGCGCACCAAAACCAGCCGGCAATCTCCGCAAAGATACGAAATAAGCAAACGTGTAACAAGCAATTGGATATTCCGTATCTAAGCCGTAACTTTGTGAGGAATATGGCGACACAAACGGTAACATTGTTAACAGACTGGGGAAATGCAGATCACTATGCGGCGGTGGTCAAGGCTCGCTTGTTTGCCAAGATGCCCGATGTGCGCGTGGTGGATATTTCTCATTCGGTGCCAAGGAGCGATATATATGCTGCGGCTTATATGGCAATCGACAGTTATCCGTATTTTCCGGAAGGAACCATCCATATTGTGGGGGTGGAGGATATTGCCACTAAAGATAATGTCCATTTGGTGGTTAAATTCGGTCAGCAGTTCATTATCGGTACTGACAACGGCTTTTTTACCATACTGCAAATCCTTTCGGGTAAGACAATGGATTTGGTTTACGAAATAGAAGTCAGTAAAGAAACGAAAAGTTTCACTTTCCCGGCACGCGATTTGTTTCCGAGGGTGGCTTCTATGCTTTCTGTCGGTATGCCGCTCGATAAAATAGGAAAGCTTAGCAGATTGCATTCCAGAGTATTCGATGGTCCGGGACTCAAAGTGCAGCGTACTTCCGAAAACATTAACGGAAATATGACAGGAATGCATCTTACCGGCAGGGTATTGTTTATAGATGATTTTGGAAACATTATCACCAATATCACAAAAAAAGAATACGATGCTTGTCTGGAGGCTTGTCCGGGAGGTTATGAGTTTAAGGATATGTATGTGGATCTGCGTAGGATTAACGGCAAGATAGTCGATACCTATGATAATGTGCCTATAGCTGCGCCCGCCTTTATTTTCTTGGAAAACGGATTCTTGGAGATTGCAGAGAATAAAGAAAATTTTTACAAGAAGATGGGTATTGCAAGAGGTGCCAAGGTGATTATGCGTTTCGGACCTAAGATCAAGTAATAAGAATTATGCGCTCGTTGCTCAACAAAGAAATACGGTTGTTTTTTTCCGGACCGCTGGCATACTTGGTGCTGGCTGTTTTTTTTGCCGCCAATGCCTTGATGCTGTTCGTGCTGCCCACCTCCTTCAATATTTTTGATGCGGGATATGCTTCTTTGGATGCCTTTTTTTCGTGGGCGCCCTTAGTATTTCTCTTTTTGGTTCCGGCATTATGTATGCGCAGTTTTGCCGAAGAAAAAAAGAGCGGTACAATGGAAATGCTGCTTACCCGTCCGCTTACGCGCCTGCAATTGGTTTCGGCTAAATTCTGCGCCGGATTTCTGCTCTTGGCGGTGAGTCTGTTGTCGGTGTTCCTCTATATGTACACGGTTTCAAACCTCGCTTCTCCGCAAGGTAATTTTGATTTGGCTGCGTTTTGGGGCGCATTTATGGGATTGTTGCTGCTGGGGGCTTCTTTTGTGGCTGTGTGCGTATGTATGTCTTCGCTTACGCAGAACCAAGTGGTGGCGTTTGTGCTTTCGGTGGCTGCCTGCACCTTGTTATATGTGGGCTTTGACCTGTTCGCCGCCCTGATTCCCGAAGGGGGACTGAGCCTTTGGGTGGCACGCTTGGGTATAAGTCAGCATTATTCGTCTTTGAGCCGGGGCGTGGTGGATTTTCGGGATATTGCCTACTATTTGAGCGTGGTGGTGCTCTTTGTCGGTTTTACCGTATTGGGCTTGGACAAGCGTAGAAAAACCTTTTGGAAGCAATACCTTTTTGTGGCGGTTTTATTGGCATTGACCGATGTTTTGGCGGCATTGCTGCCTTTGAGGCTCGACCTCACCGCCGACAAACGCTATACCTTGATGCCGGTTACCAAGAATATATTGAGGCAGAACGACCAGCCTGTTTATGTAAAGGTGTATCTTACAGGCAGTTTGCCGGCGGGCTTTAAGCGTTTGGAACGTTCGGTTCGGGAAACTTTAGACGAATTCAGGATTTACCGCCCGGCTATCCGCTATACCTTTACCGATATTTATTCGCTCGAAAGCGAGGAACAGCGGCAGGCTCTTATGCAGGAACTCGCGCAGAAAGGCATAAGCCCCACGCAGTTGGAGGTAAAGACCAAAGAAGGTCTTACGCGGCGTTTGATTTTTCCGGCGGCGGAACTGCGCAGTGACGGGCGTAGTATTGCCGTTGGATTGCTGAGCGAGCAGCTGGGACGCGGGGCGGAAGAAACGCTTAACAATTCCATTGAGAATGTGGAACTGCAACTTGCCAATGCCATTCGCGCATTAGGCGAAAAAGAGGCGGAAAGCGTGGTTTTTCTGGAGGGTAACGATGAACTGACGTTTATGCAGACGGTTTCTTTCGGAAACGCGCTCAGTTCCTTTTATCGCGTGAGCCGCAACGCCCTGACCGAATCGCCGGCATCGCTTATGCGGCAAGACAGCAGCGGAAATTGGCAGCCCCGATACGTGGCGGCTGTGGTGGCACACCCGCGCTCTGCCTTTACCGAGGCGCAAAAGGCGGTTATAGACCAATATGTGATGCGCGGTGGCAAAATGCTCTGGCTTATGGAAGCCGGCAACGGTTCTCTCGATTCGCTTAAAGGGCAGTCGATGTTCGATGCCATGCCCTATCATCTCAATCTCGACGATTTATTTTTCCGTTACGGTTTCAGGCTCCGCCCCGAAATGCTCTTGGACCGCAATGCCGCACTATCGCCCGTGCTTACAGGTTATATGGGCAAGCAACCCATAATAGAGTTTATGCCCAACTATTATTGTCCGGTGGTGGAAGCGCAGGGCAACGGCACCGTCCGCCTGCAGGTTGCCGCCGGTATAGACACTATCGAAAACGCTTTGAGGAAAACACCTCTTTTGCAGACTTCGCCTTATTCGTTTAAGGTTAAACTGCCGCACGCTATGTCGGCAGACCTTATGCGCAATCCGCCCGATCTGCGCCGTTTTGACCAAGGTGCGCAAACGGTGGCATTGTTGGTGGAAGGCAGGTTTCAAACGGCATATCCTCTGGTAAAGCCCGAACTGAAAGATGCCGACGGCTTTACCTACCTTAAAGAAAGCGCGTCTTCTGCTATGATAGTGGTGGGCGACGGCGATATGGCGCAGAACGATATTTTGCCCGACGGACAGGTTCTGCCCTTAGGCTTTGACCGTTATACGCGCCAGATGTACGGCAACGGAAGTTTCTTGATAGACGCCCTGCATTACCTTTGCGGTCATAAGGAATGGATAGAGCTTAAGCCGCGACAGGTGCGTATGCGGCTTTTGGATAAGGCGGTTTTAGAAAAACAAAGAAAGAATTATACCATTCTCAATTTTGTCTTGCCCATAGGCTTGGTGCTGGTTTTCGGAACCGGCTTTATGGTATTGCGCAAGAAAAAATACGCCGCACAGGAAAAATGAAAAACAAGTATCGTAAAATAGGAGTCGCCATAGGGGTATTGTTGCTGCTTTTAGTAGCGGTTTGGGTAACTTTTATCATTGCCGGACGTTTTTCGGGCAGTATGGAGGCGGTAGAAATCCCTATGAGCGTAACCGAAAGGGTGGATGAAATCGAAATACGTTTTTCCGACACTGCTTTTCTGCGCTTAAAAAAACAGGATGACGGCACTTGGCAGGGGCAGTCTATGCACTTTTCTTTTGAAGCCGATCCGGCGCACATACAGGATTTTCTAGCATTTTTCAATACTTGGGAAATACTTATGATTCCCAACGACAGCCAGCGTGAGGAATGGAAAAACGAAATGGAAAAAAAGGGAGGAAAAGTGGTTTTGCGAAAGGGTGGAAGCAAGGTGTTTTCCGCTTCTTTTCTGCATACCGACGGCTATTTTGTTATCGACAAGGGCAGGGGGCGGTTCTATGCTATGGATATGCCTTATAACCAATCGGATAATCGTCAATTTTTTAGTGTGCAGGCAGAAAGTTGGCAAAACCGCCTGCTGTTTAACCTCGATTATACCGCGCTTTTGTCGGTATGGGTAAATTTCTATCGAGATACCCGTAATTCATACTATTTAGAAAATAGGGGTGGCGCTTTTGTGCTGGAACACGGTAGGGAAGCCGATACGGTGAGTGTTTCGCGCGCCCAAGCCTATCTGTCTTCTTTTGCCCGCGTTTACTTTGATAAGCGGGAAGCCGGTTCGGCATTGGGAGAACCGCTTTACGAAATGGAAATATGTCCTAAGGAGGGGCGTTGTGTGGCTTTTACGGTATTTGAAAAGCTAAAGGAGGGAACTCCCGATGTGTTTAAGGCACTGGCGGTTGTGATTCCTTATGAAACTCCGGACACCGTAGAGATTCCCTATGTGGTTTTGGATAAATTGGCAAAACAGCCCGATTGGTTTATAAGCCGTTAAAATTGGGTTTAATTTCGTATATTTGCGCTCGCGTAAAGGCGCACGTTCCCCACTCCGGCGGAACGTTGTTAAAAAACTCAACGATATGAGATTTATTGTCAACAGTCAGTTGCTTTTGGAAAACCTCCAGAGCCTGAGCGGACTCTTAGTGGAAAACAAGGCTTTGCCTATTTTGGAAAAATGCCTTTTCCGTATCAGTGGAAACAACCTTACCTTGGTGGCTTCCGATTCGGAATCGGTTGCGGTGGTGGATATCGCATTGGACGAAGTTTCCGGCGAAGGCGCGGTAGCGGTTCCGGCGCGTTCCTTGCTCGACGCTCTCAAAACCATGCCCAACATTCCCTTGATTTTTAATGTGGATGAAGCCACATCGGGAATTGAAATTTCGGGCGGTCAAGGTCAATATAAACTTACCGGAGAGGCAGCCGACACCTATCCCGAAATTCCGCAGATGGGCGGTGATGCGGCTATCGCCACCATATCGTCGGATATTTTGGTGCGAGCTATTTCAAAAACCATTTTTGCCACCGGCAACGACCAGTTGCGCGCCACCATGTGCGGCGTGTTGTTTGAGATGAAGCCCGACGGAATGACTTTTGTGGCTACCGATGCCCACAAATTGGTGCGCTACCGTCGCTCCGACATCAAGACCCCTGCCGAGGCATCTTTTGTGGTTCCCAAAAAGGCGCTGAACCTGCTCAAGAATATGCTTACCATTAACAAAGAAGCGGTTCCGGTGCAGATGGAGGCAAACGAAAAGAATGTATTTTTCCAATTTGGAAACGTGCATATCAGCTGCCGTTTGGTAGACGGTCGTTATCCCAACTATCAGGCGGTTATTCCCACCGATAATCCCAATAAACTCACTGTGGCGCGTCAGGCTTTCCTTACCTGCGTAAAACGTAGCTGTATCTTTGCCAATAAGGCTATTCCCCAAGTACGGCTTACGATGAGCGGCGGCAACGAAGTGCTGGTTTCTACCGAAGATGTGGAAAACTCCTCCGCCTCCAAAGAAAGGGTGGCTTGCCAATATGAGGGCGATCCTTTGGAAATCGGCTTCAACGCCCGTTATTTTGTGGAAATACTTACCACTTTAGAATCGGAAGATGTTTGTCTGCATATGTCGATGCCTAACCGTGCGGGGCTTATCGTTCCTATGGGCGAAAGCGACGAAAACGAAGACATCCTGATGCTGATGATGCCCATGATGATGTAAAAGCAATCAATAAAAATCTTAAAAACCTATATACACATGGCAAAATTCAAAGGTGCTATCGTGGTGGACAAGGAAAAGTGCAAAGGCTGCGGCATTTGCATGTCGATTTGCCCCCAAAAGACGATAGGAATGTCGAAAGAGGTGAATGGCAAGGGCTATAACTTTGCCATCATGGTTGACGAGGAAAGTTGTGTCGGCTGCGCTTCTTGCGGCCGTATCTGCCCCGATGGTGTGATTACCGTTTACAGGGCAAAAGAGGACTAATTGAGAAATTAATTTAAAACAAAGAACAATGGAAGATTTGCGGTTAATGAAAGGCAACGAGGCTTTTGCCGAAGCTGCCATTCGCGCCGGATGTGACGGCTACTTCGGTTATCCCATTACGCCCCAGTCGGAAGTAATGGAATACCTGATGAAGGAAAGACCTGAAAACAGAACCGGTATGGTGGTTTTGCAGGCCGAAAGTGAAGTTTCTTCTATCAATATGGTGTATGCCGGTGCCGGTTGCGGCAAGCGGGTTATGACCTCCACCTCCAGCCCCGGTTATAGTTTGATGCAGGAAGGTATGTCGTATATCGCGGCTGCCGAATTGCCCTGCGTGGTATTGAACGTGGTGCGCGGCGGTCCGGGTCTTGGTACGATCCAGCCTTCGCAGAGCGACTATTTCCAAGCCACCAAGGGCGGCGGACACGGCGATTACCGTCTTATCGTGCTGGCTCCTTCGTCGGTACAGGAAATGTCGGATTTTGTTTCCTTAGGCTTTGATTTGGCTTTCAAATACCGCAACCCGGTATTGGTTCTTGCCGACGGGGTTATCGGTCAGACGATGGAAAAAGTGGTTCTTCAGCCGCAACGTCCCCGCTTTACCGAAGAAGAAATCCGTAAGAACACGCCTTGGGCAACGGTAGGTAAGAGCATAGACCGCGAACACAATATCGTAACATCTTTGGACTTGCAGGCAGCCAGTCAGGAAAAGCACGTGTTGCACCTGCAGGAAAAATACCGCGAAATCGAAGCGGCGGAATCCCGTTGCGAAATGATTAAGTGCGAAGATGCCGACTACGTATTGGTGGCTTACGGTTCATCGGCGCGCATCTGCCAAAAGGCGGTGGATTTGCTCCGTGCCAAAGGCGTAAAGGTAGGTCTGCTCCGTCCTATCACCCTGTGGCCTTTCCCCACTAAAGAAGTTAAGGAATTGGCTACACGTGTAAAAGGTTTCATGTCGGTAGAAATGAGCTTGGGTCAGATGGTGGAAGACGTGAAGCTGGCGGTGGAAGGCAAAGTAAAAGTGGAATTTTTCGGTCGCTGCGGCGGTATCGTTCCGGCTCCCGAAGAAGTGGTTCACGCGGTAGAAACCAAATTATTATAGGAGGAAGTAGGTATGTCTCAAAATATATGCACCCCCGAAAACTTAGTTTATAAGAAAACCTCGCTGCTTACCGACAAGATTATGCACTATTGTCCCGGTTGCGGCCATGGTACGATTCACCGCGCCTTGATGGAAGTGGTGGACGAAATGGGGCTTCAGGACAAAACGGTGGGTATCGCTCCGGTAGGTTGCTCGGTGCTCGCTTACGATTACATGAACATCGATATGCAGGAAGCCGCTCACGGTCGTGCGCCTGCGGTGGCTACGGCTATCAAGCGCCTTATGCCCGACAAATTTGTGTTTACCTATCAGGGAGACGGTGATTTGGCGGCTATCGGTACGGCAGAAACCATTCACTGCTGCAACCGTGGCGAAAACATCCTTATGGTGTTCGTAAACAACGCCATTTACGGTATGACCGGCGGTCAGATGGCTCCTACCACCTTGGAAGGCATGAAAACCGCCACCTCGCCCTACGGTCGTGATGTAAACAAGGTGGGCTGGCCCTTGCGAATCACCGAAATGGTGGCTCAGCTCAACGGTGTATGGAGTGCCTCCCGTCATACGGTTCACACCCCGGCGGCTGTTATGAAGCTCAAGAAAGCCTTTAAGAAAGGTATAGAAGATTCGATGGCAGGCAAAGGAACCTGTTTTGTAGAAATCTGCTCTTCCTGCAATTCAGGCTGGAAAATGAGTCCGGTGGAAGCCAACAAGTGGATGGAAGAACACGTACTCGAATACTTTGTACCCGGCGACATTAAGGTTGACGGTAAATTGGTGAGATAAAAACCGCTTAAAACTTAAAACAATGACAGAAGAAATCATTATTGCCGGTTTTGGTGGGCAAGGGGTTTTGTCGATGGGCAAAATCTTGGCTTATTCCGGTGTTATGGAAAACAAAGAAGTAAGCTGGATGCCTTCCTATGGTCCCGAAATGCGCGGCGGTACCGCCAACGTAACGGTTATCATAAGCGATGAACGTATTTCCTCGCCCGTTATCACCAAATACGATACGGCAATCATCCTCAATCAACAGTCGCTCGATAAGTTTGAAAGCGCGGTTCAACCCGGCGGCACGCTTATCTACGACCCCAACGGCATTACCCACAAGCCGACCCGTAAGGATATCAATATCTACACGATTGAAGCCAACGATGCGGCCAACAAGATGGGTATGAACAAGGTGTTCAATATGATTGTATTGGGCGGATTCTTAAAGATCAAACCTTTGGTTCAGCCTGAATTTATCCACAAGGGTCTTGAAAAATCCTTGCCGGCGCGCCACCACAACATGATTCCCGAAAACGAAAAGGCTATCGAGTTGGGTCGCACCTTGATTAAACAGGAACAAAAAGCCGAATAGGTTTTTCTTACTTGTTATAAAAAGAGAGAACCTGCCAATGGCAAGTTCTCTCTTTTTTTATCACTGCCACTATTAGGCTTATAATTGTTGTACCTATGGAGAACAATCAAATTATAATATACCAGACGGAAGATGGACAGACCCAGATTGATGTCCGTATGGAGAAGGAAACAGTTTGGCTGAATACCAACCAGATGGCAGAGTTGTTTGACCGTGAAGAATCAAATATTCGCCGCCATATTATCAATGTTTTTGAAGAAGGGGAACTGTTAAGGGAGAATAACGTGCATTTTTTACACGTTAATGGAGTTAAAAAGCCTGTACCGTTTTATAATCTTGATGTTATCATCTCTGTGGGCTATCGCGTAAAAAGTAAACGCGGCGTGCAATTCCGCCAATGGGCAAACAAGGTTTTGAAAGAGTATCTTGTAAAAGGCTATGCCGTGAACGAGCGGCTGCGACACGAACAAATAGGGGAGTTGCGCCAATTAGTAAATATGCTTGGGCGAACCATCCAAAATCAGCCTCTGCTCACAACGGAAGAAAACGAGGCATTGTTCGAGGTTGTGACAGACTACACATACGCCCTTGATACTCTCGACAATTACGACTATGAGCGTCTGACCATCGACAGGACAACGAAAGAAGAGCCATTTCACGCCACATACGAGAATGCTATGGAGGAAATACACCGTCTGCGTGACAAGTTCGGGGCTTCCGTCTTGTTCGGTAATGAAAAAGACGATTCTTTCAAAAGCAGTATCGGGCAGATATACCAGACTTTTGGCGGTGAAGAGCTGTATCCAAGTGTGGAAGAGAAAGCAGCCATGTTGCTCTATCTTGTTACAAAGAATCATTCGTTCAGCGACGGAAACAAACGTATTGCCGCCACGTTATTCCTTTGGTTTATGAATAACAACGGTGTTCTCTATAATCCTGACCATTCTAAACGTATTGCCGACAACACGCTTGTTGCCTTGACCCTGATGATTGCCGAGAGCCGCCCGGAAGAAAAAGATGTTATGGTAAAAGTGGTTGTTAATCTTATAAATAAAAACAATTAGAATATTGAGGACCGATTGGAGGGAGCCTGCCGTTCCGGCAGGCTCCCTCCGTTTATAGGAATCACCAATATATATACAACTTAATGTATGTTGTAAAACTTATACTGAGTATATTAATAAAAATATATCTTTGCACGATTAAAATATCGTGCAGATGTTATTCAATTCGGTATCGTTTATCTTTTTGTTTTTACCCATTGTCCTATTGCTTTATCATAGCGTAGATCGCTTTCGATTTCGGGGCAAAGATTTGGTATTGAATCTGATATTGCTTGTCTTTTCGTTGGTGTTTTTCTGCTGGGGAGGATTCAAGGTGGCGATAAAGACTTTGCCGGCTTTGGTTTCCATTGTTCTGTGGAATTACCTTATGGCGTTGTTTTCCAAAAAATGGAAGCCATTTTTGATTATTGGGGTGGTCGGAAACATAGCGTTTTTCTTTTACTATAAGATATGGAATGAACTTGCCAAGCTGATAGAAGGGCTGTTTACCTCCAATCTTACAATAGATAAGCTTGTTATTCCGATAGGCTTGTCTTTTATCCTTTTTCATGGCATATCCTATCTGCTAGATATATGGCATAGTAAGGCAAAGCCCAACAAGAATTTTGCAGAGTTTGCTCTCTATATGTTGTTTTTTCCAAAGTTGGCGCAAGGACCTATCGTTAAATATTACGAATTTGAACCCTATTTTCGTGGCAGAAGTGTCGGTTTTGAAGATTTTGTGTCCGGTCTGGAACGTTTTATCGTGGGGCTTGCCAAGAAAGCCTTGATTGCCGATGTGCTGGCGACTACGGTAAATCAGATTTTCTTCTCGGTGGATGTACCGTCTATTTGGATAGGACTTGTTTTATTTACACTGCAATTATATCTCGACTTTTCCGGTTATTCGGATATGGCTATCGGTATTGGAAAGATGTTCGGATTCAAGCTGCCGGAAAATTTTAACTTTCCCTATGCGTCTCCTTCTGTTTCCGAATTTTGGCGGCGGTGGCATATTTCATTGGGTTCTTGGTTTAAAGAATACCTCTATATACCTTTGGGCGGAAGCCGAAAAGGCAATGTGTACTTTAATCTGATTATTGTTTTTCTTGCTGTCGGGATTTGGCACGGAACATCTTTTCTATTTTTATTGTGGGGATTGACACATGGTCTTTGTGTGGCGATGGAAAGATTCCTTAACAAGAAAGGCTGGTTTGAAAAGATACCGAAGTTGATTCGTTGGGTATATACAATATTTATCGTCAATATTATACGTTTAGTCTATAAAGTACAGGATATAGACGGTTTTTGGCTTTATCTGAAACGTATGTTTGGCTTGGAAAAAGTTCAAGAGGAACTCAATTTTACGTGGGAGTATTTCCTTTCCAATAGAGTTATTGGACTGTCGTTAATCAGCATTATAGGAATGATTGTATTTGGCAACCTGCGTATTCAAAACCGCTTGCGGCAATGGAATAAAGAATCCATTGAATTCTCAATCGTGAAATATGTGATTTTGGCAAGCTTGTTTTTTCTTTCGGTATGTGCAGTAATGACCAGCAAGTACCAGCCTTTCCTGTATTTTCAATTTTAAGTGACGATGAAAACGGTTAAGATAATATTCTTTGTGTGTATTGCCGGATTTGTATTGGCGGCAGTGTTCAGCACGAATATAAAACCTGATGCGGTTTCGGTAATAGATAACCGCAATTTGGTTAAATGGAAAGGGGATATAGATCCGTACTTTCGGGATCGGATTGGATTTCGGGATAAGATGATTAATTGGTACACGGTTTATAACGATCGCGTATTCAATGAAATGGTACATCCTGTTTATGAATATGGGAGGAATGGATATGTTTTTTTAAAATTCCAACAAGAAAATTACGATAAAGAGTTTATAGACTTGTTTTGTCGGTATATTCGGCTGGCGCAGGACTATTGTACACAAAGGAGTGTTGTTTTTTTGTACGTATATAATCCCTCTAAGATTTCTGTGTACGATCAATACTTGCCAAGAGGCTACCAGTATAAAAATGACTGCTATGCCTTGATGAGGGAAAATCTATCATATTATGGGGTTCATTATGTCGACAATCTGAGTTATTTGAAAGAAATCAGCAAATCATTGGGGGTGTTTAATCGCAAGTATGATGCGGGGCATTGGAATGATTGGGGAGCTTTTTATGCAACCAACCATATGTTGGAGGAAATAGCCAAAGATTACCCGGAAGTTAGACAATATGAACTGGATGATTTCGAAATAGATACGGTGGTTGCCAAAAGCTTGCCGGTATCTGTTTTTATAGTGAATGAAAAGGTTCCCGATATGAAATTGTGCAATAACGATTTTACCTACGTTGGCGACCGATATAGAGGAATATACCTACATCCAAAGCATCAAGCCTTTGGGGCTTGGCAAACGGAAAACAAACAAAGGCCTGACGTGATGTTTTTTCATGGGAGTTATTACAATTCCCGTATAAAATTCTATCAAGACAGATTCCATAAGGTAGTAGGCATTCACAATTATGAAAACTTTCTGAATTTTGATTATTACTTTAATCTTGTTAAACCGGATTATGTGATTCTTGAAACGGCGGAGTATACCTTAAATGACAAGTTTTTTGACAAACAGGTCCTAAAAACAAAGGTATTGAATCCTCCTTATGATTCGGTAGCCCAAGATTTGCATGAAAAACTTGTGGCTGCCGATTTGAAAGATTATGAGGAAGAAGATCAAGGCAAATTGATTAAGATTTCGTTTTCTGTTCCTGAAAACATGACTTTTGGCTACCTGTTCGTGGGAAAAACAGAGTACGATTTGCAATTAAACGGCAAGACGGCAAAAGTTACCTTGCTGAAGACGGAGTACGACAAAGATTCTGTTTCAGTAGCCCTCTTTGCGGCTCGATAGGGCGTTGAAGACAGGATAAAAGTAAACTAAGCTTCGTAGAGAGGTCAAAAAGATATACCTTTACACCTAAATATTATGCATTTTTAATCAATAGCAATATGCAGGTAGTAACTAATATCAAGGGTTTGGTGCAGGTGTTGCCCTCTTCGGTACGTAAGGTTTGCGGTAAGAATATGCAGAACCTTAAGGTAATCAAGAACGCTTTTCTGCTTTTTGACAAAGGCAAGATTGTAGATTACGGCAGTATGAAGAAGTGGGCGGAAATGGCGGCGGATTACGGGCGCATCAAAGAAATAGACGCTGCGGGTCGCTTTGTGTTCCCCGCTTTTTGCGATTCGCATACCCATATTGTGTATGCCGGCAGCCGCGAAATAGAATATAACGACAAGATTCGCGGGCTAAGCTACGAAGAAATAGCCAAGAGGGGAGGCGGCATCCTCAATTCTTCGGACCGTTTGCGCAAGGCATCCGAAAACGAACTGTTTGATTCGGCATGGGAACGCCTGCAGGAAATGTGCGCCTACGGCACGGGCGCGGCAGAAATAAAGAGCGGCTACGGCTTGGATTTGAAGAGCGAGCTGAAGATGTTGCGCGTTATTGCCCGCCTTAAGGAAAAATCGCCCCTTACCATTAAAGCCAACTTTTTGGGAGCCCACGCCGTTCCCCGCGAATACATAGGCAGACAGACGGCATACGTAGACCTAATCGTAAACGAAATGATACCGGCTATCGGCAAAGAAAAGCTGGCGGATTTTGTGGATGTTTTCTGCGATAAGGGCTTTTTTACCGTAAAAGATACCGAGCGGATTTTAGAAGCCGGAGCCCGCTACGGCATGCGCCCCAAGATCCATGCCAACGAATTGGCTCTTTCGGGCGGCATACAGGTGGGCGTAAAATACAAGGCACTGTCGGTAGACCACTTGGAATACGTGGGCAAGCAAGAAATAAAGGCATTATCGGGCAGTGATACCATGCCCACCGTTCTGCCCGGTGCGGCTTTCTTTTTGGGGATGCCGTTGAGCCCGGTGCGCGAAATGATGGCGGCGGGTCTTCCGGTGGCTATGGCTTCTGATTTCAATCCCGGTTCTTCGCCCTCGGGCAATATGCAGTTCGTTATGTCCTTGGCTTGCGTGCGTTATAAGATGTATCCGGAAGAAGCCGTTCATGCCACTACTATCAATACCGCCTGTGCTATGGGAGTGAGCGATATGTTGGGCAGTATATCCAAGGGCAAGAAAGCCAATTTCTTTATCACCAAGGAAATTCCTACCTACGAGTATATGCCGTATTCGTTTGGCAACAACAAGGTGGATAAGGTATTTCTTAACGGCAAACAAGTACGCTAAACTTGAATAGAATAATCGGTTTTATCAAGAATTGGGCATTGCTGTTTGCCCTGCTTGTAGGCTGTCTCGGCTATGAGTTCTTTAGCGCGTATGCCGACAAGACCGTGTATCTGATTTTTGTGATGCTGCTCTTTACCTTTTGCCGCATCGACCCTTCGCAGATACGTTTCCGCAAGGTGCATTTGGTGTTCCTTTCCATTCAGCTTTTCGGAGCGATGGGCTTATATTACCTTTTTGCCGCCTTGGGGTGGAACAACCTCGCCGAAAGCTGTATGATGTGCATACTTACGCCCACGGCGGCGGCTTCGGCGGTGGTTACGATGAAACTTGGCGGCGACGGGGCATCCAACACCACGTATGTATTGCTGTCGAGTTTGCTTATATCCTTTGTGGCTCCGCTTTGGTTTCCCTTTCTGCACGAATCGGCGGGCGAGATTCCTTTTTGGATTGCCTGTTGGAGTATCTTGAAACGGGTCTTGCCGCTTTTGGCAGGCCCTTTCCTCTTGGCGATTCTCTTAAAATATGCGGCTCCCGGCGTACACGACCGCCTTGCCCGCTGGCACGAAGTGTCTTTTTATTTATGGGCGGCGTGCTTGGTGTTTGCCGCCGCGCAGATGATGGACGCCATTCTCCGAAGTACGGCGGGCGTGCGGATGTCGGCATTATTGGCTGCCAGTTCGGCAATCCTGTGCGCTTCGCTCTTCTTTTTTGGCAAACGTTTGGGGCGGCACTATGGCGACAGTATCAGCGGCGGGCAGAGTTTGGGGCAGAAAAATATGGTGTTGGGAATCTGGGTGGCAAGTATGTTCCTCACGCCCGCCGACGGCACCACGCCTATGGCGATTGTAGGTATGGGAACCTATATCATCTGGCAGAACATCATCAACAGCTGGCAGCTTTGGCGAAAGCGTAGAAGCGAGGCTTAGCAGGCGTGCAGCAGACGAAAGCAGAGTTCGTCTATAAAGGCATCGTGGGCGAGATTTCCGCCGTAACCTTTAGATTTAAGGTCGTAAGTCTTTACTATTTGCAGTATGGCTGCCGTTTCGCGATAAGAATAACGTGTGGCGGCGGTTTCGTATTGCCCCAAGAAATAAGGGTTCACCCCTAAAATGGCAGCCCATTCGTTGCGCGGAGTGCCCCGGCCTTTGAGCGAGTGCAACTGTATGATGCGCGCATAGAGGCGGTAAATAATAGCCATCAACGGAGGCAGGGGAAATTCTTTTGGGTTCTGCCGTATATGGTTGCAGATTTTGCGGCAGCTTACAACATCGCGCATAGCAAGCGCCTTTTCCAATGCAAACGGATTATATTCCTTGTTGATGCCCACGTATTGTTCCACATGGTCTTCGTTAATCACGGTGCCTTGAGGCAGGTTCACGAAGAGTTTTGCCAATTCATTGGCAATCATATTGAGGTTCCCTCCCAACGAATCGCTTAATAAAGCCAAAGCCTGAGGCTGAACCCCGTAGCCGTTTTCTTTCAGATAGCTTTCTGTCCAAGGCATATAGTCCTTGTCTTTGAGCGGGGCGGATTCAAAGCATACGCCCGCCTTTTCAAACAGCTTGAAGATAGATTTGCGCTTGTCTATTTTTTTATGTTTATGGCTGAACACCAGAACCGTGCTGTCAACAGGCTTTTGCAGATATTCTTCTACTGCATCCCAGCGGTCTATGGCTTGGGCTTCCTTTACGATAATCAGTTGAAAAGGAGCCATAACAGGATATTGCCTACAGTGGGATATAACCGCCTCCAAGCCTTCCCTTCCCTTGAGGTCCTGCCCGAAACAAACGCTGTAGTCAAACTCTTTCTGCATATCGTCTAACAGCTCGTTCTCAAAGATTTTTTCGATTTGGTCGATATAAAAATCTTCTTCTCCCCACAACAGATAAACAGGTCTGGGCTTTTCTTTTGAACGGAGTTGTTTTACGAGTTCGGCGTATTTGAGCGTAGGCATAGGCTAAACCGTTTTCAGTCTAAGGGCGGAACCTGTCCGATTCCTTGTCTGATGATTTCTATATTGTTGCCGGTGCAATCCAAAACCGTGGAATATTGAACCTGCCCGATACCGCCGTCAATAACCAAGTCTACCTGCTTGCCGAATTTTTCGTGAATGGATTCGGGTTCGGTAAGGTATTCGGTACGGTCGTTTTCTATATCGAGCGAAGTGTTGAGCAAGGGCTCGCCCAAGGCTTCTACGATTTGGTTCACGATTTTATTGTCGGGAATACGTATTCCAATGGTTTTCTTTTTGCCTTGAAAAAGTTTGGGCACTTCGTTGTTGGCGTTCAGCACAAAGGTATAAGGACCCGGAGTAAGGCTTTTGATAAGGCGGAAAACGGAATTGGAAATGGGCAGGCAGTAGCGTGAGAGATGGCTCAGGTCGTAGCAGAGCAGGGTATAGTTAAGGTCTTCTTTGCGGCGGTATTTGATTTGAGCCAGCCGGTTTATGCTGCGGATATTGGAAAGCCCCACGCCCATGCCGTAAATGGTATCGGTAGGATAGACGATAATGCCGCCATGCCTTAGACATTGCACGATATGGTCTATCTGTTTGCTGTGTAATTCCCGGTTATAGGCTTTGAGTATCATTATGGTAAAAAAAAGGGTAAGCTCCTTACATCGCACCGCTACAACCTTCGTACCCTTGCTGCCTTCCGGCCCTGGGGGAGTGGAAAGGAGCTGGTCGTGTAAGACTTACCCGGCACAAAGGTACATTATTTTTGCCAAACTACACATACCCGTGCATTCCGCCCAAGAGGAAGTTTACGCCGAAGTAGGTGATGAGCACACATAGAAAGGCGGCGATGGCAAAGGCGTGGAATAAGGCGGGGCGGTTCAGGCAAGGCAAGGATTTTTCGTGGAGGGCAAAAGAATACACCAAAAGCGTAATTAATGCCCATACTTCTTTGGGATCCCAGCCCCAATAGCGACCCCATGAAACATTAGCCCAAACGGCACCCACAAAAATGCCAGCCGCCAAAGTGCATACGGCAGGGTAGAGCATAAGCCGGCTTACGACCGAAAGCCGCAGGGCAGCATCCTTATGCCGCAGGTTGAGCCACAGCCCGGCAAAGCCGTTGAGCATCATAAAGGCAAAAAGAGTGTAGGAAACCATTACCAACATTACGTGGATAGACAGCAAGGGAGAAGAAAGCACCGGCATAAGCGGAGTTATCTGCGGATTGGAAGACCCCATCATCGATACCATCATCGCCAAGCCCGATACCAGAAAGCCTAATGGCAGCAGAAAGTCGGTTCTGCGGTAGAACAGGAGCGTGGCAAGCAGGGCGAACCAAGCAATCATCTGCATAGTTTCGTAACCGTTGGAAAAAGGCAGGTGTCCGCAGACCCAAGCCCTCACCGCCAACATACAGGAAAGATATACCAAGCCTGCGCATAGCAGTGCCGAAAGCAATTGTTCCAAGCGGTGGTTCGGCTCACGATGCGCCGCCATACGCCTGCAATAGGCTATAAATGCCGCGAAACCTATTAATATAAAAATAATCGCGACCGGCAGCGGTCGGTTCGTGTTGTTGTAAAATTTTTCGGCAGCAAAGCGCGCTTTAGACGGCAAGACCTGCGTGGCCTGCCGTTCTTGCCAAACTCCTATCTTGCGGATAAGGGCAATGGCGTTTTCGTAGTCGCGCTGTTGCAAAAGTTCGTTGAGGTAATTGAGTGAAAGGCGTATGAACATAGCCGTGTCCTGCCCTATATAAGCAGGCAGCCTGTCGAGGGGAGATGCCCAACGGATAGTTTGAAGCGTGGAATCGAAATAAGGAAAGATTCGGAACAATCCTTGATTGGCAACCATATCGAGCAGGGCAAAACTTTCTTCCGAGCGCGGGCTGAGCGGGGCGGCACCCAAATCGCTGAGTCTTGCCCGCTTGCCCTCTATGCCCAAAATCTTTCGGTCTTGCTTGCTTTTGATATAGATAAGAGGCTCCTCTTTCCAAGTATCGTAAAAGAAGGTCCATCCGCATAAAAATTGCTCGGCGTCTATATTTCGGTAATGGTGTTTTTTTGTGATTTTAAGACAGAAATCCTGAGCCAGAGTGGATAGGGGACAGATACGGCCGTTGTAATAAACGTGCAGGTTCCCAAATTCGTGCGCCACTTGGGCGGGCGGTGCGGTGGGCGTGGCGGCAAAGCCATAAGACAAGGCAGGCAATAATGCCGCTATGCAGACCGTTTTGCGCAGAGCCGGGTGTCTGAGCAGTTTTCTAAAAGCGCTGTCATGGTCAAAGAAAAACGCAATCATCGAAAGGAGCAGCAACAGATAGCCGGCGTAAGTGAGCCTTATGCCCCAAGGGTCATGGCTTACCGATAAGGTGGAACCGCCCAGATCGGCATCATAAGAAGCTTGATAAAAACGATAGCCCCTGAACTTGAGGATATGGTTCATCGAAATAGTGGCGCAAAGGCTGTCGCGGGGAGATAGCACCGATACCTCGCTTACATAATCTATAGGCGTTTGGGTGCCGGGATAATGCTCCACTTGAAAAGCGTTCAACCGTACCGAAAAAGGAAAGAACTCGACGTGTCCCTCGCTGTTTTCAAAGTAGTTGACAGGCGTATCGAGGCGTAGGTGCAGATACCCTTGTTTTCCCGAAATCCATGTAACGAAAGCACCCAGTAGAATCAAGAGAAAGGATGCGTGCAGCGCCAGTGCAAAAGGCTTTCGGTAAAGTTTTTGACGGAACATAAAGATGCTTGCGCTCAGTGCGGTTGCCGCCCATAAGGCAACGAACCACCACGAATGGTAAACATATTGGCTTACTATCCGGCTGCCGTAAATTTTTTCGGCTACGGTGGCAGTAACCATAATGGCGATTAGGAGTGCCAACAGTCCGAAAGAAGTGTATTTGAGAACTTTCATGGGGTTAAAGGTAGCAAAAAGCATTGTACCGAAGCTAAAGATACGCTAAATGGCATCGACAAATTTTACAATCGCATCGCGGTCGTTCTTGCTCAGGCTGCGAAATTTCTCAATGCTCTTGCGGGCATCGCTCTGTGCCGAACCATGCCACATTATTGCCTCTATAACGTTGCGGGCGCGGCAATCGTGCAAACGATCGGCTTCGAAGGAGCCGGTGCATCTTTGATGCAGGCCGCGCCCCCATAAGGGAGTGGTGCGGCACCAGCCGGTGCGTATGTCGTTTTCCATAAACAGCCGGTGTTGCACCATATCGGTATAGGGCCATATCTTTTGGTGCGGATAACGCGGCAGTTCGTTGCCTTGGGTAAAGAAACCGCTTGGGTCGGTGTAGTGGTCGTTGCCGGTTGTCCATGTGGGGCGGTGGCAGTAGGCGCAGCCTATTTGATTAAACAGTTCCTTGCCCCGCTGCACCTCCGGATCGTCTAAGTTTCGGGCGGCGGGAACGGCAAGCCCCCGGTGCCATACCATAAGGTCGGTAAAATAGCTGTCGCTTACTTCAATAGGCAGTTCGTTGGAGGTCAGGTAATTAAAAATATCGGCTTCTACCCCTTGCTCTGTTCTGTATTGAGGAAAATGTTCGTAAAAGCCTGCCTGAACTTCGGCATCTTTCGATGCTTTTTCGGCATAGGCGGTGGTCATATAGTGATAGCGGCGGTTGGAGCGGGTAACATTGGTAATGTTCCAAAAGGCGTTGCTGCCTGCCGCGTCTTGCAGAGGACCGCGACTGAGGGCGTAGGTAAAGCGAAAAGGATGCTGCTCGCCCGTGCCGCCGTCTTGAGGACGGTTATTGGCATATTGCCTGACCCATTCTCCGTTTTGAAAGAATGCCGGATTCATCTGGCAGAAGCCGTCTTTTTCCTGTTTTGCCCATTCGGCTTTGAGGTCATCGTCGTCTATGGCATCCAAAAGCCCCGTGCCGTAAATGCCTATGGTGGATTCCAAACGGATGTTCACTTCATCGGCGGAAAGCGTTCTGCCGTCGGTGGTTTTCAAATCCACATAATATGCCGATTGCGGAATGTGCACTTCGGGATAAATCAACTCGTAGGTTTCGCCGTCTTCAAATCGGTTGCCCCATTCATCGGTATGGTTCTTCCACGAAATCTGAATCTGAGACGGATCCACCGGAGCTTTGAAAGGGGCTACGGCAAAGTGCTGTGGCATACCGGTAAGCGAAGAAATATAGTTGTCTTTGTCGTCGTAAACCACCAAGAGATAGCCGTTGCCTATGGCGTTGGCGTTAAACGTGCCCTCCTGCCTTTTGCCGTGTCCGTAGCCGGGATGGCAGGAAATACAGGAGTTGCGCACGTAAAGAGGTCCCAATCCGCCTCGGGCCGTACCCTCGGAATTTTGAGTGAATATCTTTTCAAACAAGGCCTCTCCGTTGAGAAAAGACATCGAAAGTCCGGCATTGGAAACTGCGGCGGAGGGCTGTTCAAAGGCAGCGGAAGTGGCGTTGAAAGCCGTTCCCAAAATGCCTCCGGAATACCATTCTTCGCCCAAAGGCTCGGTTTGCGGGCGTTGGGGATTGTTTTCGTTTTGGCAAGCAATCAATAATAAGGCGATAGCCGAAAGTATGGATAATTTTTTCATAGCAGTTTTTATTCAAGAACCGTTTGCACTTCTTCCAAAGCGGCGGCAAGCCTGTTACATTCTTGGGTGGCTTTAGCCCAAAGCGGATTGTTGCTTCCGGCATAGTTTACAAAAGGGGCGGGCGCGGCTTCGATAGCGGCGAGGGTGGCGGCAATGGCGTGGCGAACCGCCTTGTCGGCATCATTCATCGCCCGGTCGTTTTTTTCCTTAAGATAATCGCCGATCGATTTTCCTTGATGCTTCCCATCAAAATAACCTTCGTAGGCATTCTTTATGCTCACGATATTGTCGTAAAAATCCTGTTTGGAGTTTTTGGCATAGGGCGATTCGATATAACTGAGGTCTTCACCGCTCGTACCGGTATTGGGGCGGCCTATCTTTTGATTCGCCACTTCGTCGGCTATGGCGGCGGCACCGGTAAGTATTTCCTGTGCCACTTGCAGATAGTTGGTGTATTTTGAACCGCCTTTTCCGGCATTGCGCATACTGGCGCCATAATTAAACACGCTCATTTCGGCATCTTCCAAAAGCGTGCGCATTGGGGCGGAAATACCGTCTATGCCTGCCCATGCGGCATAAAGCCGAACACATTGGTTACGCAAGTCTTCTGCTACGGCGGTAAGATACACCGTTTCTTCAATCCGCTTGTAGGAGGCGGACCGCGGGCTGCCTTGCGGAGTGGTTCTGTCGGCGTTCAAATCAAAAATCATATATTCCACCGCGTGGAATCCCAAAAGTCCGTAGCCGAGAAAATCGGCGGCATAAGAAGCATCCATCTTGCCCATACGCACAGGGTCGTTGAGCAGCTGTTCCAATTCGGCGGCATCTAGAGGCCATGAATCTATATGGGGGTCTATGCTGTAATCGTCGGCGGCACCGAACAGCCACGCTTCGCTCAGTTCCCAATATTTACGGGCGGCATACCATTTTTGGCAGGCTTTAGCCATCAGTTGCTGCGTTTCGGGGCAGAGCGTGCCGTTTACCGCTACGTCAGAACTTTCGTTCTTGCGCACGGAAGCCTCAATCTCAAGGCATAGTTCCGCCAGTTCCATCGCCTCCTCTGCCAATGCGCCGTAAGTGGGAACTACGGTCTTGTCTACATAAACTTCCGCCACGCTTTTAAGTTCGCTTTCACGCTCTTCTTCCCAGCTTAAATCGCTGTCGCGCTCGCAAGAAACGTTCATTCCTGCTATGGCAAAAAAACTCGCCATACAAAAAATTGCTTTTTTCATATCCACTTTATTAATATTATCGTTATTTTTCAAACAAGCCGGAATAGGTTATACCGATAGAGATAGAAGGCTCATTGTTGTAACGGCAGGTCTGCAAGCCGCCCGATTCGGTAGAAACCGTGTAAGGGTTCAGGATGCCGATAGCGTATTCGGCTTTGAGGGCGATATTCTTGATAGGCATATAGTTGATGCCTGCCGCAAACCTTTGTCTTCCGCACCATTTCTTACGTGCCACGCCCTCGGCAGTTTTGAGCATGGAATCGTAATAATCGTAACGCCCAAAGAGAAAGAACCTTTGTCCGCGCTCGCTCAACTTTGGGGAGAGCGAAAAGAAATCAAAACCTATTTCGCCCCCTGCCGCAATGGCATCGGATGCCACCGGCTGCCGGGAAGAAACCGAAGAACCCGACATATTGGCATTGAACGCCGTTATCATTTTAGAATCGGAAAGATGCCCGTAAGTTATATTGCCCCGTATAACGAACCGGCGGTGGCTGTAGGCAAAGTCGAAGGCTCCTATGCTTACGGTGCCGCGCACTTTTTCCCAGCGGGAATGGCTGTGGTTGTAAAGGGTATTGTTAAAGCTGTTGCCCACATATCCGCTCAAAGACAGCCTCAATCCGGGCACGGAGGAGTTGTCTATCCTGAACGCGCCGGCATAGGAGGTTCCTATCTTGAATTCGTAGGGGCTTCCGGCTCCGTCGTGAATCCAGCCCTTGCTGTTGAAACGGTCGGCATCCAAACCGGCAAGAAACATGATTTCGTACCGCCAGCCTTTTACCTCGCCCCAAAAACTGATGCCGGTTTCGTGCCAAGTGCAGGGAATAATGGTATTTTCTCCCTCCGGTCTATATACGCCGAAGTATTCGGTAGGCATATGGTGGGCGTTGGTGGCTCCCACTGGTACGATGATGTGCCCGAGGCGGATATTCAGAGCCGGAGTAAAACTTTTCTGAACCCAAAATTGCTCCAAGGCTACTTCACCGCCCCGCTCAATTTCCGATTCGTATTCGCCCCCTTCTTCTTCCTCTATTTCGACAGCGCTTTCCGTACCACCGTGCTCAAATTCAATCTCGCTTGCCACCGACCAGCCACGCCCAAAGTCATAGCTGATCCAAAAAACCACGTGCGGCAAATCAAAGCGACCGTGCTGTTCGTTTTTGTACAAATCGGGGTTTTTGTAGCGCAGGTAGTTGTCGCTAAAAAAATTGCGGCTCATTACGGCTTCTCCGTACCCGCCTATTTGCAGATGCGTGCCTGTGGGGGCGGAAGCCGGTATGGAAGCCCCGCTTACGGCATCTGTCTGGGCTATCGAAAAAATAGGCAATATCAAGACAATCAATAATAAGAAGCTTTTCTTGGAGTGCATTTCCGTGTGTTTGTTTTTCGTTTGCAAGATTAGTCTGCCCAAGAACGGCTGGCAATACCTACCTATTGCTATTTTGCCGGGACTGACTTAACCATAAGTAGGTATCAAAAGGGTATCTGCCTTTATGGATTTGTTGTAAATTTGCTGTTCCCAAAAAAAATCGGAATTATGGATATATCGGTGGTGATACCTCTGTTCAACGAAGACGAATCCTTGCCTGAGTTGGCGGCATGGATAGAGCGGGTAATGAAAGAAAACGGCTTCAGCTACGAGGTGATTTTAGTAGATGACGGCAGTAAGGATAAATCTTGGAGCGTAATCAGGCAATTGAACGCCAAGAATCCTTGTTTCCGCGGCATCCGTTTTCGCCGCAACTACGGCAAGTCGGCGGCATTGCAGACCGGTTTTGAGGCGGTAAGCGGCAGGGTGGTGATTACGATGGATGCCGATATGCAAGACAGCCCCGATGAAATTCCGGCTCTCTACAAGATGATAAGCGAAGAGGGTTATGATGTGGTGTCCGGCTGGAAAAAGAAGCGCTACGACCCTATTTCCAAGACCCTGCCTACCAAGTTGTTCAACTGGGCGGTGCGCCGTATGTCCAAAATCTATCTCCACGACTTTAACTGTGGCTTAAAGGCATACCGTTTGGAAGTGGTCAAGAGCATAGAAGTATATGGCGAGATGCACCGCTTTATTCCGGTTATCGCCAAATGGGCAGGCTTCGGCACGATTGGCGAAAAAGAGGTTCAGCACCGTGCGCGTAAATACGGTACCACCAAATTCGGTATGAACCGCTTTATCAATGGTTTTTTGGATCTGCTTTCGCTCAGCTTTGTGGGGCGTTTTTCTAAAAAGCCAATGCACTTTTTCGGCAGTTTCGGATTACTGTTGTTTATTCTCGGTTTTATCGCCGCCATTTGGTTAGGGGCGCAAAAAATATACTGTCTGCGCCATAATATCGTGGCTCCTTTGGTAACCGATTCGCCTTACTTTTATATATTCCTTACCTTTATGCTTATGGGGCTGCAACTGTTTTTGACGGGCTATTTAGCGGAATTGGTGGGGCGCAACTCTCCTACGCGCAATACCTATCTGATTGCCGAAAAAATAGGACAAACCGAAAAAAGCGAGTAATCCATGCGTTCTCTCAAAATTTACAGGCTGCCGTCATTGTTCCTTGTGCTTTTGCTTGCCGGGGGCGGCATCTCTTATGGGTCGATGGCTTCAGACACCAACCGCACAGATGCCAAAGGGCGTAAACAGGGTATTTGGGTACGCAAAGCCGAACAGCATAAGCTTGGCTATGTGGGGCAGTTCAAAGATGATATGCCTACGGGGCGGTTTATCTATACATCCTTGGGCGATACCTTGGTAACCGAAGCCTTTTATTTTCGCGGAGGCTACGCTTCCTACAACCGTTATTTCTATCCCGACGGGAGTTTGATGGCGGAGGGTTATTACCTCGACAAGCAAAAAGACAGCGTTTGGAAATTGTATGCTCATTCGGGTAATCTGATTAGGGAAGAACGCTATGAAAAAGGGCTTCTGCACGGGCGCCGCCTATTGTACGACGATAAGGGCAATCTGCTCGAAGACCAGCATTGGTTCAGGGGTTTGCGCAACGGTCCTTGGTTCATACACGATGAAAACGGTTATCAGCTGTCTACCTACAAACTCAATATAACGCACGGTGCGTACACGGCACTCTATCCCGACAGTACCCGCTTTATTCAGGGTTATTACGATGAAGGGCTCAAGGAGGGTATATGGTCTTTTTACCTGCCCTCGGGAACGCTTTACAAAGAAGATACCTATAAGCAGAACCGCTTGCAAAACCGCACGCTATACTTAAAAATAGGCGGAGAACTGCGTGCCGTTGATCCCGATACGATTCCTTTGATAATGCGTAATCCGCAAGGAGGCAGGGCGGAACTGCTCACTTCTTCGCAAGCTCGTCTTGTCTGCGATGAAAAGTTTGAAACGGTAAGCGGCATCTTTGACCTCGATTTTTATTTCTTTGCCAACAAGAACACCCTTGTTTCCTTTTTGGCAGTAGATGAGGCTCGCATAGCCGAAGTATTGGCGCAAACTGCGGATGATCGCGGGGAAAAGCTTGACGGTCAGCTGGAACCCTCCCAGCAGTTAGGCAGAAACGCTTCGGTAAGCCCGGTGGAACTTCCCTTGAATATCCGAACGCCTTTTCCGATTTATATGGATGCCGACGGCATGGATATTTTACGCAACAACCTTAAAGATGCCGAGGTAGAGGAGGAGTGATTTTAGCGGACAGAGGAACTGTCTGTGAAGGTACATAATAGGGTGAGGTATAGTGGAAATTGCAGAAAAATGTACCTTTGCCCCCGCAAAATAAAGAGCAATGACAGAAATCAGAAACGTGGCGATTATTGCCCACGTAGACCACGGCAAGACCACTTTGGTAGATAGAATCCTCTACCAATCCAACCTGTTCCGCGACAATCAGGAAAAGAAAGAGCTTATTCTCGACAACAACGATTTGGAACGGGAGCGCGGTATCACCATTCTTTCCAAAAACGTGGCGGTTCGCTACAAGAATACCAAAATCAATATCATCGACACTCCGGGTCACGCCGATTTTGGCGGCGAGGTAGAGCGGGTGCTCAATATGGCAGACGGCGTGCTCTTGGTGGTGGATGCCTTTGAGGGTCCTATGCCCCAGACCCGCTTTGTATTGCAGAAAGCCCTGCAATTGAACCTCAAGCCTATCGTGGTCATCAATAAGGTAGACAAACCCAATTGCGAACCCGAACTGACGCAGGAAAAGGTGTTCGACCTGATGTTTAACCTCGGGGCAACCGAAGACCAGCTGGATTTTCCCACCGCTTTCGGTTCTTCTAAAAACGGCTGGATGAGCGAGGATTGGCGTAAACCGACCACCGACATAACCTATTTGCTCGACCTTATCATCAAGCATATCCCCGCACCGAGGGTAGAGGAGGGTACTACCCAAATGATGATTACTTCTTTGGATTATTCTTCCTATATAGGCCGTATCGCCGTAGGCCGTCTTACGCGAGGCAGCTTGCAGGCAGGGCAGAACATCAGTTTGGTAAAGCGCGACGGCAAGATAGAAAAGCAGAAAATCAAGGAACTTTATGTGTTTGAGGGCTTGGGCAAAGAAAAGATAAAAACGCCGGTGCAGGCAGGTGAAATCTGTGCCGTGATGGGGCTTGAAAACTTTGAAATCGGAGATACGGTGGCGGATTTTGAAAATCCGGAAGCCTTGGAGCCCATTTCGGTTGACGAACCCACGATGAGTATGCTTTTTACCATCAATAATTCACCTTTCTTCGGCAAAGACGGCAAGTATGTTACCTCCCGCCATGTGCGTGAACGCTTGGAAAAAGAGTTAGAAAAGAACCTTGCCCTGCGTTTGGAAGAAACCGGTTCTCCCGATTCGCTTTTGGTGTATGGACGGGGTATACTGCACTTGTCGGTGCTTATAGAAACCATGCGGCGCGAGGGCTATGAGCTGCAAGTGGGTCAACCGCAGGTTATCATTAAGGAAATAGACGGGCAGAAGTGCGAGCCTATGGAAGAACTTACGATTGTGGTTCCCGAAGAATTTTCGGGCAAGGCTATTGAGATAGCCACACAGCGCAAGGGAGAAATCAAGTCGATAGAGACCCGCTCCGACCGTACGCATATTATATTCAGTATTCCCGCACGCGGTATGATTGGGCTGCGCAACAACGTGCTTACCGCTACCGAGGGCGAAGCCGTGATGGCAAGCCGCTTTGATGGTTTTGCACCTTGGAAAGGCGAAATCGGAACACGGCGCAACGGTGCTTTGGTGGTAATGGAAACCGGTACTGCCTATGCTTATGCTATCGACAAGCTGCAAGACAGAGGAACTTTCTTTATAGATCCCAACGAAGAAGTGTATGCCGGTCAGGTAATCGGCGAGCATATCCGCTTAGACGACTTGGTAATCAATGTCTGCAAGAGCAAGAAGCTTACCAATATGCGGGCTTCCGGCGCCGACGAGGCTACCCATATAGCCCCGGCACGCAAGATGTCGTTGGAAGAATTTATGGAATATATCGCTCCCGACGAATATCTCGAAATAACACCCCTGCACTTGCGTCTGCGCAAGATTATCTTAGACGAGAACGAACGCAAGCGGCTTGCCAAACGTGCCGAAAACGCCGAAAAGTAAGAGGGGACAATGGAGAACACTCGCAGAAAACCCGACTGGCTCAAGATTAAACTGCCTATGGGCGATTTGTCGCGCCATGTGCAGGACACAATCCGCGACAACGCGCTGCATACCATTTGCACCAGCGGACGTTGCCCCAATCAGGGTGAATGTTGGGGCTGCGGCACGGCAACCTTTATGATAGGCGGAGATATATGCACCCGCGCCTGCCGTTACTGCAATGTTACCACCGGTAAACCGCTGCCTTTGGATGCCGGAGAGCCGGAGCGGGTGGCGGAATCGGTAAAGGTGCTCAAGATAAAACATGCGGTGCTTACCTCGGTAGACCGCGACGATTTACCCGATTTGGGCGCGGCGCATTGGGCTGCCGTTATCCGTGCGGTTAAAAAGGTCAATCCTGCGGTAACGATGGAAGTGCTTATTCCCGATTTTCAGGCTCGCACGGAACTGATAGATTTGGTAATTGCCGAAAAGCCGGAAGTGATTTCGCACAATATGGAAACCGTGCGCCGTTTAACGCCTAGCATACGTAGCCGGGCTACTTACGATGGTTCCCTTAAAGTGCTCAAGCACGTAGCGGACAGCGGCATCACCTCCAAAAGCGGCATTATGCTGGGTTTGGGCGAAACCCGCGATGAAATACTTGCCGTAATGGATGATCTCTTAGAAGTGGGCTGCCGTGTAATGACCATAGGGCAATATCTGCGCCCCTCGCTTAAGAATGTGGAGGTTCAAGAATACGTTACGCCCGAAACCTTTGCCGAATATGCGCGGATAGGTAAGGAAAAAGGCTTCCGTTTTGTAGAAAGCGGTCCCTTGGTACGTTCCAGTTATCACGCAGAACGTCACGTATAATGGTTCCCTGTGCTTTTGAAAATTTAGGCAGACGCCCCTATCGCGAGGTCTGGGCATTGCAGGAAAGCCTGCTGGATGAGGTAAAGCAGGCAAAAGCTGCCGGCAAGACAGGCTGCAACCGCTTGTTGTTTGTGGAGCACGACCCGGTGTTTACGGTAGGTAAAAGCGGCAAAGACGCCAATATGCTGGCATCGGCATCGGTTCTGCAATCCCAAAATGCCGAGTTTATCCATGTGGATAGGGGAGGCGATGTTACCTTTCACGGTCCGGGGCAGCTGGTGGGCTATCCCATATTCGACTTAGAAGAATTTTCGATAGGCGTAAAATCCTATGTAGACAGGATAGAGGAAGCGATTATCCGCAGCATGGAGCAATATGGCATCCGCTGTGAACGCCTACAGGGAGCCACCGGGGTATGGATAGAGCCGCACACGCCCCGCGCCCGAAAGATCTGCGCCATCGGAGTCAAGTGTTCCCGCTTTGTTACCATGCACGGCTTTGCGCTCAATGTAAATACCGATTTGTCTTATTTCGGTATGATAAATCCTTGCGGCTTTACCGACAAAGGCGTAACCTCCATGCAAAAAGAATTGGGGCGGCCCTTGGATTTTGCCCAAGTGTGCGATACCCTCCGCCAAACCTTTGCCCAAGTATTCGGTTTAGCGTATATGGAAAATTAAAGTAGATTTGTAAAAGAATCTATGGAGGCCATCAAGATGGAAATTGATTTTATCGTTACATGGGTCGATATGAACGATCCGGACTGGCAGGCGGAATTTGCGCGATATTCTCAAAAGAAAGATAACGAGAAAAACGGTGTTTCGGTGGCACGTTTCCGGGATTACGGTTTTTTGAAATATTGGTTTCGGGGAGTGGAAAAATTTGCGCCTTGGGTTCGCAAGATACATTTTGTTACCTGCGGTCAGAAACCCGAATGGCTCGATACATCGAATCCTAAAATCCATTTGGTCGATCATCGGGATTTTATACCCTCTCAATTCCTGCCCACCTATAATTCGGTGGTGATAGAACGCTATATGTACCGTATTCCCGATTTGGCGGAACATTTCGTGTATTTCAACGACGACTTCTACATTATCGACCACTTGAGCCAAGACCGCTTCTTTAAGAACGGATTGCCTTGCGATATAGCGGTATTTCAATATAACCTTGCATGGTCGCAGTGGTATAAGACCCTCGAAAACAATATGCGTATCATCAATCGGCATTTCGACAAAAAAGAGGTGTTTTCGCAGTACCACGACAAATGGTTCGATAAAAGCTACGGTTCAAGGGCAAGGTGGAACCATATCCTTAAAAGTTACGGCAAATTCATTACCCTTCGCACCCCACACAATGCCCAGCCTTATCTCAAAAGCACCTTTGAAGAAGTTTGGGCTGCGGCAGAAAAAGAACTTACCGAAACCTCTTCTAACCGTTTTCGCGCCGTAACCGACTACTCTCCGGAACTTTTCCGCACATGGCAGATCTGCCGGGGCAATTTCGAGCCTTACAATACCTATGCCGATACCAAGATGTTTCCGCTTATGATCAAGTCTAAAAAGGCGATTAAAGCGATATGGAATCAATCTTATAAATTGATATGCCTAAACGACAATGAGCATATACGCCATTACGAACAGGTAATGGAAAACCTGCAGGCGGCATTTAATCATATCCTGCCTCAGAAATCGAGCTTTGAACGATGAATAAGGTGGCTGCCGAGATAATAGCGGGAGTGATTCCGTCTAAGATGGCGCGTAACCGATGGCGTGGCATCTTGCGTTACGGGCTGTTCAATGCCTTGAAACTGATATGTAGAATTAAGAAAACGCCCGCCGTTCCCCACTACTATTTGGCGGTTTGCGCTATCGCCAAGAACGAAGGACCTTATTTCAAAGAATGGATAGAATGGCATCGTAGCAAGGGGGTGGAAAAATTTTATATCTACGATAACGAAAGCACCGACTGCACACGCGAGGTATTGGAGCCCTATATCGTTTCGGGTTTGGTGGAATACCGTTACTTTCCCGGTTTTCATTGTCAGTTGGCGGCATACGATGATTGTTTGGAGAAATATCGCTTTGATGCCCGCTGGATAGCCATTATAGACCTTGACGAGTTTATAGTACCTGTAAAAGACAAGACGATTCCCGACTTTTTGAAGCGATTTGAGCAATTTCCCGTAGTGGAAATAAACTGGCTGGTTTACGGTAGCGGCGGTGCCGTAAAAAAAGAAGAGGGAGATTTGATGAAGCGTTTCAAATGCCATTCCCTGCCCGAACATCAACTTAACCGCCATGTCAAGAGTATCGTCAATCCCCGGCGCGTATTCTCGGTAATCGGATGCCATGAGGTGGCGCGCATATCGGGTCATGCCGCCGATTCGCACGGAAATCCGATAAAACGCAATTTTCGGGACAGGGAACCGCAACAAGACGTTATCCGCATCAATCACTATGCGGTCAAGTCGTACGAAGAATTTAAGGCAAAGCAAGCTCGCGGCAGGGCAAGAGGCAAGCAACATACCCGTTCTGACGAGTATTTTACTTTATACGACCTCAATGATATACAAGAGCAGTAATTACTTCTCGAATTGAGATTTTTCAGGAAACCGTTTTTCAAGATATTCCGTAACTCTCTTTCGGTCGGCATCAGTGGCGTATTGCGAATCGTTCATACAGAAGAAAAGGGGATTCAATCGCTCTAAATCCTGATAACGCTTTTCTTTGTGTATGCGTAGCATGAAAGATGTTTTACGGTTTACAAACTGCCGGTGGGAATGTTTTTCAACTACAGGTACATAAGAATACAAGATGCGTTGTATATCGCTGTCTTGGCGGATATGGTTGGTGAGTGTCGATTCAATTTCACGCTTGAAAATATCTTCGCGGATATGCAGGCAGTCGCTTTTGCAATAGGCATCGATATTATGATGAGGTTTGCTGCTGAAATAAATACCGAACCTCTTTTTTACCAATTGTGCCGCATTCTTGAGGCTTCGGTTGTAATTACTTAAAGGTTTGCTTAACACCTTGTCTTTAAAGAACAGGATGAGTTTCCGGAAAGGAGAGCGATTGAACCGTACGATAGGAAATCCGTCGGAAGCAAAAAAATCGGAGGGTGAGACAGGGCGGTTGATGAACATATCGTCATTGGCATATAAGAAGTGTTCTGCCAAATTCGGAATATAGGGAATACAATGTTCAATTACGTTGGAATTAAAACAAGGTAAACTCTGCTCCGGCATGAATTCCGTGAGATCCACAACTCGAATCTTCGGGTGGTCTATATTCAACCAATCAGGCTTCTGGTTGTCGGTAACGATAAAGATTTTCCGGATCCATGGCGCGTACATCTCCACGGCACGCAGACTGTATTTCAGTTCTTCATTATCGGTATAGCGACCCTTACAGATAACAGATGCCTCTCTTGGGGTATTTCCGATAACGGCACTACGTTTGGCTTGCCATTGCGGGTCATTGCCGTCAACCCAGAGATATACCAAGTCTATTTCTATCGGTTGTGGTGCACTCATTTTATTTTTCAAATTGGGATTTTTCGGGAAAACGTTTCTGTAGATATCCGGTAACTCTCATGCGGTTGCTGTCGTTGGCAAACTGCGAGTCGTTCATACAGAAAAAGAGAGGATTATATTCCTCCAATTTTGGGTAAAGTTCGGTGTTGTGAATAAGAAAACGGAACGAAGTTTTTTGAGTTACATATTGTAGGTGCGCGCGCTTTTCAGCCAATGCCACGTAGGAATAGAGATGGCGTTGCACATCTTTGTCGGTGCGTACGTGATTGGTCAGGGTAGGTGCTATATCAGCCTCGAACAGTTGATATATGTGCTCGTACTCACTCTTTGTATAGGCATCTATGTTGTGGTGCGCCTTACTGCTGAAATAAACGCCATATCTCTTTTCTACAAGGGTGGCGGTATTCTTGATAACTTGAACATAGTTTTCCAGTTTCTTCTTTAAAATCCGTTCCCTGTAGAACAAAGCCAATTTTCTAAAACGCCTGCGGTAAAAGCGTATGATAGGCAAACCGTCGGAAGCAAAAAAAGTATCGGGAGTAACGGGGCGGTTTATAAACATATCATCATTGGCATAAAGAAAATGCTCCGACAGACCGGGAATACGATACAGAAAATGTTCTATCAGATAAGGATTGAAACACGGTAAACTTTGAGGTGGCAGGATTTCCGTGTGATCCACAATCTGTACCTTGGGGTGGGCGGTATTCAGCCATACGGGAGTCTGGTCGTCGGTAACGATAAAAATCCTGCGAATCCATGGCGCATACATCTCTACAGCGCGTAGATTGTATTTCAGTTCATCATTGTCGGCATAACGACCCTCGCAGTTCACGGCAGAACCCTCTTCGGTCTTTCCAATAGTCTTGTCGTGTTTGGCACGCCATTTCGGGTCGTTTCCGTTAACCCAAAGATACACCAAGTCTATATCCATTTTCTTGAAATAGAGTTCGTTTTGCGAATATACAACTTATTTCAATTCTTCCAATACTTGGCGTGAGCGTTCCAAGGCGAGATTGATGTTGGAGCAAACGTTTTCCTGTCCCACAAGGTTAAAGAATCCCGATTTTTCTAAGGTTTCGTGAACCTTTTCGTTTACCCCCGAAAGGATGATGCGGATGCCGCTCTTTCTCGACATCTGGCAGAGCGATTCTAAGTTATGCAGACCCGAAGAGTCGATAAAAGGCACGCGCCGCATACGGATTATCCTAATCTTGGGTCGTTCCCCGAGCTGGCTCATAGTTTCTTCAAAGCGGGTGGCGATGCCGAAAAAGTAAGGACCGTTGATTTCGTACACTTCCACACCTTCAGGAATACTTAAATGCTCCTCGTGCGTTACCAAATCCGATTCGTTATTGGGGTCAAGTTCGTTCTTGATAACCGAAATCTGCGTGGTTTCCATAACACGTTTAATAAACAGCACGCAGGCAATAAGCAAGCCCACCTCAATGGCTACGGTAAGGTCAAAGATAACCGTAAGAAAGAACGTAAGCAGCAGCACTGCCACATCGCTCTTGGGGTTTTTAAGCAGGTTCTTGAAAGTGCGCCAGCCGCTCATATTATAAGACACCACCACCAATACACCCGCAAGGCAAGCCATAGGAATGTATTTGGCAAGCGGCATAAGGAAAAGCAGAATCAACAGCAGCACTACCGCGTGAATGATGCCCGCAATAGGTGTCCTTCCGCCGTTGTTGATATTGGTCATCGTACGGGCAATGGCTCCGGTGGCGGGAATGCCGCCGAAGAGAGGCGTTACCATATTGGCAATACCTTGGGCTATGAGTTCGGTATTGGAGTTGTGGCGGTCGCCTATCACACCGTCTGCCACCGTGGCGGAAAGCAAGCTTTCAATCGCACCCAGCACGGCAATCGTAATCGCTACGGGAAAAAGATTCTTGATAGCCTCCCAATCCAAAGCCGGAATCGTGGCGGCAGGCAGTTCGGCAGCAATGGTAAAGCGGTCGCCAATCGTATCTATGCAGTTTATGCCTGCATAAACTTTTAGAAAATAAACGCCAGCCGTTACAAGAATAATGGCAATGAGCGAACCGGGTATTTTTTTGATAATCTTGGGCGTAAAGGCAATGATAAGTACGCTTACCGCGCTAACCGCCACATTCCACCAGTTTACGCTGTCAAAGTGCTTAAAGTAGAGAATCCATTTGCCCATAAAGTCGCCGGGCACCTTTTCGCCCTGAAAGTCAAGCCCGAAAATATCGGCAATCTGCGTGGTGAAGATAGTTACGGCAATACCGGCGGTAAACCCAACGATAATAGGGTAGGGAATAAACTTAATGACCGTGCCGAGCTTGAATGTACCCAACAGTATCAGCAGCACCCCCGCCATAATGGTGGCAACCGTAAGCCCCTCTATGCCATATTGCTGTATGATTCCATAAATGATAACGATAAACGCGCCCGTAGGACCGCCTATCTGCACCTTGCTGCCGCCGAAAAAGGAGATGATGAAGCCTGCCACGATAGCGGTGATGATACCTTTTTCGGGACTGACCCCCGAAGCGATACCGAAAGCGATGGCAAGCGGCAGAGCCACGATGCCCACGATGATACCCGCCATAAGGTCGGCAGTGAACTGCGATTTGGTGTAAGTTTTGAACTGAGAAAAAAGTTTTGGCTTAAAATCTATGGTTTTCATTGTCTTATCTTTCGGCTTAGCCTAAAAAAACGGCTGCAAAAGTAGGCATAAGGAACAGATAAAACAAAGTTATCTCTTTATCAGACCGTCTAAATCAACCGAAAGCGACACATAGAAAGTAATGCCCGGAGAGGTGCTGGAAACCAAATCGTAACGGGCAGGCTTGTAGTTAAACAGATTGTCTAAGCCGAGATTGAGCGAAATGGCGTTCATAAACCGCTGGCTCAGGTTGAGCTTCCACATAGTGTAGGCGGGATAATGCACCTTTTCGTAAACCGTGATTCCTTGGTCGTCTAAATAGTCGGTGGCAACCACCGAGCTAAGATCCGACAGCACGCGCCCGCTCAGCGATACGCCTAAGGCATACCACTTTTTCTCCCAGCGGTAGTCAAAACGCACCACCCCTGTATGCGGTCGGGCGTAACTCACGTTTATGCCACCCTCTTTCTGACGGTCAAACACATAGGAGTAGCTTAACTTGATGCCGAAACCATAAGGTAGCCTAATCATAAAGTTCATATCCGCCCCTGCCGTATGGGAACGGTTTACATTGCGGTAAAAAGCCGTGTCTTGATTCGAGTTGTAAACGGTGGTAATCTTGTCTTGGGTATAGCAGTAGTAACCGCTCGCCGTAAGGCTCAAGTTCTTGTGCGCGTATTCAAGGCTCAGCAAAACGTTCTGGCTCTTTTCGGGCTTCAGATTGGGATTCCCGAAGATGACAAACCAACCCAGACCGCCCATATCGTAATCTGAATACATCTCCTTGAGCGAAGGCGCACGGAAACCGCCCGCATACGAAAGCCGCAGAGAAACAGGATTTATCTTGTACATCAGCGATACCTTGGGCGAAAGATGGGGCAGCTTGAAACTGCTGTTGTAATCCATACGCAGTCCGTAAACCAAAAACCATTGCTTTTTGAATTCTACATCATGCTGCACGTATGCCGCCGCCGTATGTGCCGTATACTCGCGGAACTCTCCGCCGGATAAGGTATCAAACTGGTTCGACATCAAACTCTCGTTAAAGTATTCCACTCCGGCGGACAGTACGTTTTGGGGCGTAAAACGGTAGTCGGTATAGATACTCGCCTTGTGCTGCATATTGCCGTACTCCTTGTCGGAACGCCCTGCCTTGGGCAGGTAGCGGTATTTATCGTAGCAGTCAAAGGCATAGTCGGCACTCAGATGCGCCTTGTCGTTTATATCATAAGAAAGCACCGCGCCCGCCGTACCGTCTATATAACGGTTGATGCGCGTTTGCGAATAATCGCGCTCCCGATGATAGAACCCTCCCCGCAGCTTGAGCGAGAGATTGGGCAGGAAATTATAGCGGAAACTCTGATTGGCATTGATGGTTCGCCCGCCATAGATATAAGAAGGCGCCGAAGTAGCGTCTTTGCCATAAAGAACATAAGTATCCATGCTCCTGTAAGAAGCGTTGGTCATACTGTTGAACCGCTTTCTGTCAAAGCCAAGGGTGGCACCGTATTTCTGCTCGTTTTGGGAACCATACCGCCCGTTGAGGTTGAGCATCCAAGGTCTGTCTGCTTCTTTGGTAATGATATTTACCACACCGCCAATCGCATTGGAACCATAAAGGGCGGAACCGGCGCCACGCACAATCTCCACCCTTTCTATATTATCCGTATTGAGACGCTCATAGTCGATATTGTTCATGCTCTCGCCCGCCATACGTTCTCCGTCGATAAGAAAAAGCACATCGTTGCCGCCCATCCCCTGCATATTCATCACCACCTGTCCGTCCATAGTACGGCTAAACTCCACGCCCGGAATTTCGGTCTGCAACACATCGGCAATCGTGAGAGCCCCTGTCTTTTCTATTTCCTTTGCGGGAATCACGGTAGTAATTACCGGCACGTCTTTAAGCGTTTTAGGTGTGCGGGTGCTGGTAACCACCACCGCCTCCAATTGCGACTGTAGCGGAGACAGCCTAAAGTCTACCGATGTGTCGCCCTCCACCTGCAACGCCACGCTCAAAGCTTCGTACCCGGTATAACGCACCGAAATATGGTATAGCCCGGCGGCAGGCAACTTATAGCGGTAACTGCCGTCTTGCGCCGATACCGTGCCTTTTCTCAACCCCTGCACCTGCAAGGTCGCCATAGGCAAGGCTTGCCCCTCCGTATCGAGAATACGGCCATTTAGACTTTGCGCCCATCCCGAAGAAAGGGTAGAGGCAAAAAACAACACAAGCAAGCGGAACCTACGCATAGGTACAAAACAACCTATTCAAAAGCAGGATAAACATAGCTGAACGTGGCAAACCCGGACTTGTCGTCAGAACTGGTAAAAGAAGAAAACTTAAGCTTGGCGTATTTCCCCTCTTGGGTTCTTACCACATATACGTTCTTGCTTACCGTATAGACAGGCGGCATACCGGAACGGCTCACCCAAGAGCTGAGCACGGGGTTAATTTCCGACTCCTTATAGATAACGATACCCTGCATCATCCCGCTCATATCTACCGCTATGGAATCGGTTATATCGGGCGTGAACTCATCGGCGGGCAATTCGCTAAGCGCGGATAAAGAAGTGGCGTTCGATTTTAAGGCGGCTCCTTTATTGGTCTTTACATCGCCACGGTGCAAGGCTATATCCCATTGCGCGGGTTCGGCTTCCTCCACATTTAAGGTAAGAGGGACACCCGATTCAAAAGAAAGATACACCCACTGGTCGTAGGCGCTCACATCCACATCGGTAAGGAGATTCCCTTGTGTGTCGTTGGATTTGTTGCAGGCGGCAAGGCAAAGCAAGCACAAGGCAACAAACACAGCCGGAAAAATTTTCGTTTTCATTTTGTCAATGTTTTTTGTCGCATAAGCAATTTTCGGCTGCAAAAATGGGTATTTTATTGCAGGTAACCAATACATATAATTAGGTATTTTTCAAAAAACGGCTACCACAGGATAGGTATTCAAAAATATTCGTATCTTTATAACCTCAAGGTTTTGATAATAAATCCGATGTGATTATAGATATTGGCTAACCAATAAAAAACAAGGATATGAAGAAATCTGTTTTACTGTTGGCTGCTTTAATGCCGTTCGTGATGTTTTCCTGCGAAAAGGAAAAGGCGGAAAAAGGGAGTGACGACATTGTCGGTTCGGATGGAAAATATTTGGTTAAGAAAATGACCTTTCAGGGAACATTGGGAGGCACTTATGCGTACACTGATAACAGGGGCAAGCTGACCCAGAAAGTGGATGCCACGTTAAATTTTTCCTATATAAAAGGAAAAATGAGCCGATTAGACGCATCCGGAACATATTCCTATGTTGATGATTTGGAAGAGTTTTATGAAGGGAACACAACCAAATATTATGACGAAGAAAACTATAAAGGAAATGGAAATATCAAGTTTGCTTATAAAGACGACAGAGTGGAGGCGAAAATAACGGCACAAGGCAGAGTATGGGGAACATATATTGACGAAGGAGATAACGAAAACAACAGAACGTGGGAAGAGCAGGGAAGTCTTTCGGGAACCTATACTTTCAGCATGGATGACGGAATCGCCATTTCCGGATGTGGCACCTTTAAGGAAGATGCCAATAGCGAGTCCTATAATACAGACGAAATTAAGTTTGGATACGATGATAATGAACAATTAACAAGTGTTCATTACGCAGATGATGATGGTAGAATGGAATTCAAATGGAAAGACGGCAATATTGAAAATATAGGGTGGTTTTACGATGACGATTACTACTACAAAAAGGGTAGTAAAAGCATTATCAGAAGTCTTCTTGCCAAAAAGAAAACCCCAATGACCAAGTTCGGTAGTGTTGGGTGGGAAAACTGGGTTCGTGTTGAATACTCGCCTAAAGAGAATAAAAGCAATATAGATTTTTCCCGGCTTATTTTCGCCTATATTAGTGGAGAGTATGTTGAGTCGAATATCGGTGTTTTCGGCTTTACAGGTAAGGAAAGTAAAAATCTTCCGTCTACGGTTTATGTTGATGATGAACCCGCTCTTTCTTTTGAGTACGAATTTAATGGAAATGGCGCTGTAACCCGAATTAAATTGATTGCTGGACCGTATTTTGACAACGTAGAATTAGAAATAGCTACGGCTACAATAAATATTGAATATTAGTAATCGATCCCCGTTTCCGATGCGCTTATCCCTACATATAAGGCGTCTGAAGAAACGGGGGGGTTATTGTTTCCTGCTATGTACTCAAGCCAGTATCGATTGGGCATCGAGGGCATTGACAGTCGGTAGTGTAAAAAATTTCTTTGAAAAAATTTTGTTTTACAAAAAATACTCGTATCTTTGCAGTCCTTTTTGCGCTATATACGTGCAAACGCCAATGTAGCTCAGTTGGTAGAGCAGCTGATTTGTAATCAGCCGGTCGTGGGTTCGAGTCCCTTCATTGGCTCAACCGGACAACGAGATTGTGGCGGTGCGCAAAAATCTGGGAGGATTCCAGAGCGGTCAAATGGAACAGACTGTAAATCTGTCGGCTTAGCCTTCGAAGGTTCGAATCCTTCTCCTCCCACCCACTTTGCGGAAGTAGCTCATTTGGTAGAGCGGTAGCCTTCCAAGCTACAGGTGGCGGGTTCGAGCCCCGTCTTCCGCTCCAAAACATACAAGCCGACGTAGCTCAGGGGTAGAGCACTTCCTTGGTAAGGAAGAGGTCACGAGTTCAAATCTCGTTGTCGGCTCCAAAAGGCGGGGGCAAAAGTTTGCTTCACGCAAATTGGTTTATATACACTAAAAACATTTTCAGCTATGGCAAAAGAAACTTTTGTGCGTACCAAACCCCACGTTAACATTGGTACCATCGGTCACGTTGACCACGGTAAAACGACCTTGACCGCCGCCATCACCACCGTTTTGGCTAAAAAAGGTCTGTCCGAAGTTAAGTCCTTCGATTCTATCGATAACGCTCCCGAAGAAAAAGAACGTGGTATTACCATCAATACCGCCCACGTTGAATATCAGACGGAAGCCCGTCACTACGCTCACGTAGACTGCCCGGGTCACGCCGACTACGTTAAGAACATGGTTACCGGTGCTGCCCAGATGGACGGTGCTATCTTGGTAGTTGCCGCTACCGACGGTCCTATGCCCCAGACCCGCGAACACATCTTGTTGGCCCGTCAGGTAGGTGTACCCCGTATCGTTGTTTTCATGAACAAAGTAGACTTGGTTGACGACCCCGAATTGCTCGACCTCGTTGAAATGGAAATCCGTGAACTGCTTTCGTTCTACGAATATGACGGTGACAACACGCCCGTTATCCGCGGTTCGGCTTTGGGTGGTTTGAACAACGAACCCAAATGGGAAGAAAAGATCATGGAATTGATGGCTGCCGTTGACGAATGGATTCCCCTGCCGCAACGCGACGTTGACAAAGATTTCTTGATGCCTATCGAAGACGTATTCTCCATTACCGGTCGTGGTACTGTAGCTACCGGTCGTGTTGAATCGGGCGTTATCAACTCCGGTGATCCCGTTGAAATCATCGGTATGGGTGACGAAAAACTCAAATCCACCGTTACCGGTGTTGAAATGTTCCGCAAGATTTTGGATCGCGGTGAAGCCGGTGACAACGTAGGTTTGTTGCTCCGTGGTATTGAAAAAGACCAGATCCGTCGTGGTATGGTTATTGCCAAGCCCGGTTCCGTAACCCCGCACAAGCACTTCAAGGCTCAGGTTTATATCTTGAAGAAGGAAGAAGGTGGTCGTCATACCCCGTTCCACAACAACTATCGTCCTCAGTTCTACTTCAGAACTACCGACGTTACCGGCGAAATCGTTCTGCCGCAGGGTGTGGAAATGGTTATGCCCGGCGATAACTTGACGATTGAAGTTAAGTTGCTGGCTCCTATCGCTATGAGCCAGAACCTCCGCTTCGCTATCCGTGAAGGTGGTAGAACGGTAGGTGCCGGTCAGGTAACTGAAATCCTCGACTAATTAGCCGCAAGCTTATAAATAGAGGGTAAAACCCTCTGCTATGGCGGGTTTGTTCCTGAGGGGGGTGCCGAAAGATGTTCCCGTTAGGGATGAACCCGCGAATAGTATAGGAGCATAGTTTAATGGTAGAATAGCGGTCTCCAAAACCGTTGATGGGAGTTCGATTCTCTCTGCTCCTGCTAAATTTAAACACGCTGAAAAAATGTCAAAGTTTGTAAATTACGTAAAGGCCAGCAAGGAAGAATTGTTGCATAAAGTGTCGTGGCCTACGTACTCCGAACTGCAAAACAGTGCGGTGGTGGTGTTTGTGGCTGCCCTTATTATGGCTGTCATCGTGTTCTGTATGGATATGATTGCCGGCGCGCACCCCGATTTGGCGTGGAAAGGTATTTTGGGTTATATATATGACCTGCTAAGATAAAGAATGAATAGGTTCGATTGACTTCCGGGTCTTTTGGGTACAGCTTCCGGTGCCTGCCGGAAAAGAAGTCGGACCGAATCCATATTACTACGGTTTTTAACCGCTCCATTAAATTCAGCTCTGTCGCGCCTTATGGTGATCCGGTGGCTACTGGGAAGGTGCGGCTGCTAATCCGACGAAGAGAATGACCGAACAAGTGAAGAATTGGTACGTAATCCGCGCCGCCAGCGGCGAGGAGAAAAAGGTAAGGGATTATCTGCAAAGCGAAATATCAAGGCTGAACATTCAGGATTATATTTCGCAGGTACTCATTCCCACCGAAAAGGTATACACTATCCGCAACGGAAAGAAAGTGAGCACAGAACGCTCCTATCTGCCCGGTTATGTGTTGATAGAGGCTTTGTTGGTAGGCGAGATCCAGCACGTAGTCAAGAACATTCCGGGAGTTTTGGGCTTCTTGGGAAATCACGGCACACCTGTTCCTTTGCGTCCTGCCGAGGTGCAACGCATCCTCAAAAAGGTAGACGAATTGGCAGATTCGCCCGAAAAACCCATGGAACCCTTTATGGTTGGCGAACCGGTTAAGGTAACCGATGGTCCGTTCAACAATTTCTCGGCTGTGATTGAAGAAGTGAACGAGGAAAAGAAGAAGCTTAAGGTAATGGTGAAGATCTTTGGGCGAAAGACACCTCTCGAATTGAATTTCTCCCAAGTAGAGAAAGAGTAATGTGGTTTCATAAAGGTGTTTTTCACATTTAATTTTTAACAGAACAATGGCAAAACAAGTTAGTGCCTTAATCAAGTTGCAGATCAAAGGCGGTGCTGCCAATCCTTCGCCTCCCGTAGGACCCGCGTTGGGTGCCAAGGGGGTTAACATCATGGAATTCTGCAAGCAGTTTAACGCGCGTACGCAGGATAAGGCCGGACAAGTACTTCCGGTTATCATCACCGTGTTCGCCGATAAATCGTTTGAGTTCGTGGTGAAGACTCCTCCGGTTGCCGTTCAGCTCAAGGAACTTTCTAAAGCAAAGAAAGGTTCTGCCGAACCTAACCGTAACAAGGTAGCCAGCGTTACTTGGGAGCAAGTCAGGACGATTGCCGAAAACAAAATGCCCGACTTAAACTGCTTTACGATCGGTTCAGCCATGAGCATGGTTGCCGGTACGGCTCGCAGTATGGGTATTGAAGTAAAAGGCGAAAAACCTGCCGAATTGAATTAAGACATCACATTTTCAAACAACAACAATGGCAAAAATCTCTAAAAAAAGAAAAGAAGCTTTGGCCAAAATCGATAAGGACAAGGTTTATTCCCTTAGCGAAGCTGCCGCTTTGGTAAAGGAAATGACCTACACCAAATTCGATGCTTCTGTTGACTTGGATGTGCGTTTGGGTGTGGATCCCCGCAAGGCGAATCAGATGGTTCGTGGCGTGGTTACCCTGCCTCACGGAACCGGCAAGCAAGTGCGCGTGTTGGTTCTCTGTACGCCCGACAAGGAAGAAGAAGCCAAAGCAGCCGGAGCCGATTACTACGGATTGGATGAATACGTAGAAAAAATCAAAGGCGGTTGGACGGACATTGACGTTGTTATTACCATGCCCAGCGTTATGCCCAAAGTGGGTGCGCTCGGTAAGGTGTTGGGCCCTCGCGGCTTGATGCCTAACCCTAAAACCGGAACCGTTACGATGGAAGTCGGAAAAGCGGTTAAGGAAGTAAAGGCTGGTAAAATCGACTTCAAGGTTGACAAGTTGGGGATTGTTCACGCCAGCGTGGCAAAGGTATCGTTCGATGCCGACAAGATTGCCGACAACGCCCGCGAACTTCTTCAAACCATCGTCAAGCTCAAACCGTCGGCGGCAAAAGGTACGTACATCAACAGTATCTGTATGTCAAGCACCATGAGCCCCGGTGTGAAGATCGACCCCAAGTCTATCTAATCCGGTATTAAAAACAGGTAATTTAACGAGGTATGAAGAAAGAAGAAAAAGCCAAGATCATAGACGCCATCTATGAACAAGTGCAGGCAAAACCGCACATGTATGTAACCGACATCGCAGGAATGGATGCGGCTGCTACCAGTGCTTTGCGCCGTTCTTGTTTCAAGAATGGGGTCAAATTGATTATGGTGAAGAATACCTTGCTTGAGAAAGCCTTGGAAAAGACAGGAATCGATTTCTCCGAATTGGCACCCGCTTTCAAGGGTACTACGGCTATCATGCTTTCGGATGTAAACAAGGCTCCTGCCACGGTAATCAAAGAATTCAGAAAAAGGTCTGAATTGCCCATTTTGAAAGGCGCTTACGTAGAAGAGTCGTTCTATCTGGGTGATGCCAGCTTGGATGCTTTGGTTCAGATCAAATCCAAGAACGAGCTTATCGGCGAAATCGTTACACTGCTCCAGTCGCCCATCCAAAGCGTTATGGGCGCATTGGAATCGGCACCCAACAAGGTTGCCGGCGTGGTGAAGGCGTTGTCCGAAAGACCCGAACAAGCTTAATCCGGTCAGGGTATCAAAAACAACAGGAGGTTTTCCTCCAACAAAACAAATTTTTTAGAACCTTAAAAAAGTCAAAACAATGGCAGATATTAAAGCTATCGCAGAACAATTGGTTGGTTTAACCGTTAAGGAAGTTAAAGAGTTGGCCGACGTATTGAAAACCGAATACGGAATCGAACCCGCAGCCGCAGCTGTGGCTGTTGCAGCTCCCGCTGCCGGTGGTGCCGCTGCCGGTGGTGCCGCTGAAGAAAAAACTCACTTCGATGTTATCTTGAAGTCGGGCGGTGCCAACAAATTGGCAGTCGTTAAGTTGGTTAAGGAATTGGCTAGCCTCGGCTTGAAAGAAGCTAAGGAACTCGTTGACGGTGCTCCCAAGCCCGTTAAGGAAGGCATCAGCAAGGCAGAAGCCGAAGCTTTGAAGAAGAGCTTGGAAGAAGCCGGTGCCGAAGTTGAAATGAAATAATTTTAACCTTATCGGTTCCCGAACATGAGGGGGAAGGGTCTATCCGCCCCCCTCGTGTTTTTTGCGTATATAACCCCCTGTTCCTAAACGTTTATTAAAAACCTACTACTTTGTCGACTAAGGTTGTTAAAAAGATAAATTTTGCTTCGGTCAAACCGGCCGAGCATATTGATTTTTTGGATATACAGCTTAAATCTTTCCAAGATTTCTTTCAGCTGGAAACCAATCCCGAAAATCGGGTGAATGAGGGTCTTTACAAAGTTTTTGCCGAGAATTTTCCCATTACCGATGCGCGCAACCATTTTGAGTTGCGTTTTCTCGACTATTTTATCGATCCTCCGCGTTACAGCATAGAAGAATGTTTGGATAGAGGGCTTACGTACAGTGTTCCCCTCAAGGCCAAGTTGCAGCTTGTTTGCCAAGACAAGGAACAAGATGATGATTTCAAGGAAATCATTCAGGAGGTTTATTTGGGAATGATTCCCTATATGACTCCGGGAGGCTCGTTCATCATCAACGGTGCCGAACGCGTCATCGTTTCCCAATTGCACCGTTCTCCGGGCGTATTCTTCGGTGCAAGCTACCATACCAACGGTCAGCAGCTCTATTCGGCGCGTATCATTCCGTTCAAGGGCTCTTGGATGGAGTTTACCACCGACATCAACAACGTGATGTACGCTTACATCGACCGTAAGAAGAAATTGCCCATCACCACGCTTTTGCGTGCTATCGGTTACGAAACCGATAAAGACATTCTCGAAATTTTCGACTTGGCGAAAGAAGTTAAAGTAAGTCGCTCAGGTCTTAAAAAATATATCGGCGCCCGTCTTGCCGCCCGCGTGGTTCGCTCGTGGGTAGAAGACTTTGTAGACGAAGATACGGGAGAAGTAGTTTCGATTGAGCGTACCGAAATGCTTATCGACCGCGAAACCGAATTGGAAGAAAGCCACATCGACCTTATCGTGGATGCCGGCATCAAGTCTATTTTGGTTCACCGCGACGATGCCGACAACAACCTCGACTATTCCATTATTTTCAATACCCTTCAAAAAGATGCCGCCAACAACGCCAAAGAAGCGGTAGAATTTATCTACAGGCAGTTGCGCAACGCCGAACCGCCTGACGAAGAAACGGCACGCGGCATCATCGAAAAATTGTTCTTTTCCGACAAACGCTACGACTTGGGCGAAGTGGGTCGTTACCGTATCAACCGCAAGCTGGATTTGAACATTCCTCTCGAAACCCACGTGCTCACCAAAGAAGATATCATCTGCATCATCAAGCATCTGATAAAGCTTATCAACTCTCATGCGGAAGTGGATGATATCGACCACTTGAGCAACCGCCGTATCCGTACTGTGGGCGAACAGCTTTACGCCCAGTTCGGGGTAGGCTTGAACCGTATGGCACGCACTATCCGCGAACGCATGAATGTACGCGATAACGAAGAGTTTACGCCGGCAGACCTGATCAACGCCAAAACGCTCAGTTCCGTTATCAACTCTTTCTTCGGTACCAACCAGCTTTCGCAGTTTATGGACCAGACCAACCCGCTTTCGGAAGTTACGCACAAACGCCGTATTTCCGCTTTGGGTCCCGGAGGTCTGAGCCGTGAACGCGCCGGTTTCGAGGTGCGCGACGTTCACTATACGCACTACGGTCGTCTCTGTACGATTGAAACGCCCGAAGGTCCTAACATCGGCTTGATTTCGTCTTTGTGCGTTTATGCGGTTATCGACAAGCTGGGCTTTATCGAAACCCCTTACTACAAGGTAGAAAACGGTAAGGTAAAGATAGACGAAGAACCGATTTACCTCACTGCCGAAAAAGAAGAAGACCAGATTATAGCGCAGGCGAGCACTCCTTTGGATGCCGACGGCACGATTCACGACAGCAAGATCAAGGTTCGCCACTTGGCAGACTTCCCCATTGTAGACAGGGATCAGGTAACCTTGATGGACGTGGCTCCCAACCAGATTGCCTCTATCGCGGCTTCTTTGATTCCCTTCCTCGAACACGACGATGCCAACCGTGCCTTGATGGGTTCAAACATGATGCGTCAGGCAGTTCCCCTTTTGAATCCCGAAGTGCCTATCGTGGGTACGGGTCTTGAACCGCATGTGGCGCACGACTCGCGTATCTTGGTTAACGTAGAGGGCGACGGTGTGGTAACCTATGTGGATGCCAACACCATCACGATACGTTACGATATGGCGGAAGAAGACCGTTTGGTTAGCTTCGACGACGATTTGAAAACCTACAAGCTTACCAAGTTCCAGCGCACCAACCAAAGTTCCTGCATCAACCTTACGCCTATCGTGCGCAAGGGCGACCGCGTAAAGAAAGGACAGGTGCTTTGCGAAGGTTACGCCACCAAAGACGGCTCGCTGGCTTTGGGTCGCAACCTTATGGTAGCGTTCATGCCTTGGAAAGGCTACAACTTTGAAGATGCTATCGTGATTTCGGAAGAGGTAATCAAAAACGACCTCTTTACCTCCATTCACGTAGAAGAATATACCTTGGATGTGCGCGAAACCAAGCGCGGTATGGAAGAGCTTACCGACGATATTCCCAACGTAAGCCAAGATGCCACCAAGGATTTGGACAGCAACGGTTTGATTCGTGTGGGCGCCGAAGTTAAGGAGGGCGACATCCTTATCGGTAAGATTACGCCCAAGGGAGAATCCGATCCCACGCCCGAAGAAAAACTGCTCCGCGCCATTTTCGGCGACAAGGCGGGCGATGTAAAAGACGCGTCATTAAAGGTTCCGCCCTCCGTAAGCGGGGTCGTTATCGGCAAGCGTCTGTTCAGCCGTGCCATTAAAGACCGCAAGGCTAAGGCTAAAGACAAGGATGTTGTTAAACAGCTCGAAAAGGATTTCAACAAAGAAAGCCAAGATTTGAAGAACAAGCTGGTAGAAAAATTACTGGCGGTTTTGGGCAACAACACCTCGGCGGGTATTTACAACAACCTCAAACAAGAGGTAATTGCCCGCAAGGCCCGCTTTACGGCAAAAGCCTTGAACGAAATAGACTACCAAACCATCAATCCTTCGGCTTGGACCAACAACGAAGAGGTAAACGATTTGGTAAAACGCCTGTTGAACAACTACAACATCAAGTATCGCGAAATATTCGGACGCTTCCAGCGCGACAAGTTCGTTGCCACCGTAGGTGATGAACTGCCCGGCGGTATCGTTCAGATGGCTAAAGTTACCATTGCCAAGAAACGTAAGCTTAAGATCGGAGACAAGATGTCGGGTCGTCACGGAAACAAGGGTATCGTTGCCCGTATCGTACGTGCCGAAGATATGCCTTTCCTCGCCGACGGAACTCCGGTGGATATTGTATTGAACCCGCTTGGTGTACCTTCGCGTATGAACCTCGGGCAGATTTACGAAACCGTGCTCGGTTGGGCGGGAAAACGCCTCGGCTTGCAGTTCGCTACGCCTATCTTCGACAGCGCGACCCCCGAAGAAATCGACTCTTATACCGATCAGGCGGGTCTTCCGCGTTACGGTAGAACCTATCTGTACGATGGCGAAACCGGAGAACGCTTTGACCAGCCGGCTACGGTGGGCTATATCTATATGATTAAGCTGCACCATATGATTGACGATAAGATGCACGCCCGTTCCATCGGACCTTACTCGCTCATTACCCAGCAGCCGCTCGGTGGTAAGGCGCAGTTCGGTGGTCAGCGTTTCGGGGAAATGGAAATTTGGGCGCTCGAAGCTTTCGGCGCGGCAAATATCCTGCAGGAAGTGCTTACCGTTAAGTCGGATGATGTGGTGGGTAGGGCAAAGACCTACGAAGCCATTGTGAAGGGAGACAATATGCCCATACCCTCGATTCCCGAATCGTTTAACGTTTTGGTAAACGAATTGAGAGGCTTGGGGCTGGAAATCACCTTCTCCAAATAATATTTTGTTAAATATTCAATTTTGCAGCATAATATGGCGTCAAAAAAAGAAGGTCCGGTAACGTTGGACTTCAACAAAATCACCATCAGCTTGGCTTCTCCCGAAACCATCTTGGAGCGTTCGCACGGAGAAGTTACCAAGCCGGAGACCATCAATTACCGCACATATAAACCCGAAAGCGACGGGCTTTTCTGCGAAAGGATTTTCGGTCCTACCAAAGACTGGGAATGTCATTGCGGAAAATACAAGAGAATCCGCTATAAAGGCATTGTCTGCGACCGTTGCGGGGTGGAAGTAACCGAAAAGAAAGTGCGTCGTGAGCGTATGGGACACATTCAGTTGGTAGTTCCGGTGGCGCATATCTGGTTTTTCCGTTCCCTTCCCAATAAAATAGGGGCTTTGTTAGGTATTCAGACCAAAAAGTTAGAGTCGATTATCTACTACGAAAAGTACGTGGTTATTCAACCCGGTGTAAAGGAAGCCGACGGCGTGGAACGCTTGCAGTTCCTTTCTGAAGAGGAATACTATGCCATTATGGATTCTCTGCCCGCCGACAATGCGCTTTTGGACGATGAAGATCCCAACAAGTTCATTGCCAAGATGGGCGGTGAGGCTTTGTACGATTTATTGAGAAAAATCGACTTAGACGCCCTCTCGTATGAGTTGCGCGACAAGGCGAACAACGAAACCTCCCAGCAACGCAAGCAGGAAGCGCTTAAACGCTTAAACGTGGTGGAAGCTTTCCGCGACGCCCAGACCCGCGTGGAAAACCGTCCCGAATGGATGATTATGAAAGTGATTCCGGTTATTCCGCCCGATTTGCGCCCCTTGGTGCCTCTCGACGGAGGCCGTTTTGCCACTTCCGACTTGAACGACCTTTACCGCAGGGTTATCATCCGCAACAACCGTCTTAAAAAACTTATCGAAATCAAGGCTCCCGATGTAATCATGCGCAACGAAAAGCGTATGTTGCAGGAAGCGGTAGACTCCCTGTTCGATAACTCGCGCAAGGCTCGTTCTTCCAAGAGCGAGGGAGCGAGAATGCTCAAATCCTTGTCCGATAGCTTGAAAGGCAAGCAAGGCCGTTTCCGTCAGAACCTGCTCGGTAAACGTGTAGACTACTCCGGTCGTTCGGTTATCGTGGTAGGTCCCGACTTGAAGATGAACGAAATGGGCTTGCCTAAGGATATGGCGGCGGAACTCTACAAACCGTTCATCATTCGCAAGATGCTGGAACGCGGTATCGTAAAGACCGTGAAATCGGCTAAGAAAATCGTAGAACGCAAGGACCCCGTAGTTTGGGACATCCTTGAAAACATATTGAAAGGTCATCCCGTTCTGATGAACCGAGCCCCGACCTTGCACCGTTTGGGTATTCAGGCATTCCAGCCCAAACTTATCGAAGGAAAGGCAATGCGTCTGCACCCCTTGTGCTGTACCGCGTTCAACGCCGACTTTGACGGGGACCAGATGGCTGTTCACGTACCTCTGGGCAATGCCGCCATTTTGGAAGCCCAGCTGTTGATGCTGGCATCTCACAATATCTTGAACCCCGCCAACGGCGCGCCTATCACCGTTCCCTCACAGGATATGGTTTTGGGCTTGTACTACCTTACCAAGGGTCGCAAGTCCGAAGGCGACGATGTGGTAAAAGGCGAAGGCACCATTTTCTATTCTGCCGAAGAAGCCATTATAGCCCACAACGAAAAACGTGCCGACTTGCATGCTTGGGTAAAGATTCGCCGCGAAGGTGAAGACGGCAAGCCCGAACTGTTGGAAACCACCGTGGGACGTATCCTGTTCAATCAGGTGGTGCCCAAAGAACACGGCTATATCAACGAAGTGCTTACCAAAAAGTCGTTGCGCGATATTATTTCCGCCGTACTCAAGAAATGCGGTATGTCTAAAACCGTAAAATTCTTGGACGACATCAAGAATATGGGCTACAAGACCGCTTTCAAGGGCAGTCTTTCGTTCAACTTGGGCGACGTGATCATTCCGAAGGTAAAAGAAGAGCTCATTGCCAAAGCCAACGACGACGTAGACGAGGTAATGAACAACTACAACCTCGGTTTTATTACCAATAACGAACGTTACAACCAGATTATCGACATCTGGACACATACCAACAACAAGCTTACCAACGCGGTGATGAAGCAGCTTTCGTCTGACCGTCAGGGATTCAACCCCGTTTACATGATGTTGGATTCCGGAGCGCGTGGTTCTAAGGAACAGATCCGTCAGCTTTGCGGTATGCGTGGTCTTATGGCTAAGCCGCAGAAAGCCGGTGTTGCCGGTGGCGAAATCATCGAAAACCCGATTTTGTCTAACTTTAAGGAAGGTCTTTCGGTATTGGAATACTTCATCTCCACGCACGGTGCCCGCAAGGGTCTTGCCGATACGGCTTTGAAGACTGCCGATGCCGGTTACCTGACCCGTCGTCTGGTAGACGTTTCGCAAGACGTTATCATTTCCGAAGACGACTGCCATACCCAGCGCGGCTTGATTGCCACCGCCCTGAAGAAGAACGACGATGTGGTGGAATCCCTCTACGAACGTATTTTGGGTAGAACCACTATCGACGACGTGATTCATCCGCAAACCGGCAAACTTATTGTAAAGGCGGGCGAAGAAATTACCGAAGAAATTGCACGCGAAATCGAAGAATCGCCTATCGAAGAAGTAGAAATCCGCTCGGTACTTACCTGCGAATCCAAACACGGGGTTTGCGCCAAGTGCTACGGACGAAACCTTGCCACCAACAAGATGGTTCAGAAAGGCGAAGCGGTGGGCGTTATCGCAGCCCAGTCTATCGGTGAACCCGGTACGCAGCTTACCTTGCGTACGTTCCACGTCGGTGGGGTTGCCGGAGGCAGCAGCATTATGTCCAGCATTACCGCCGCTTACGACGGGGTGCTCGAAATCGACGAATTGCGCAGCGTTTCGCATACCACCGAAGAAAAGGGCAAACACGAAATGGTTATCGGACGTTCTGCCGAAATGCGTATCGTTGACCCCAATACCAAGGCGGTGCTCACCACGGCGAACATTCCCTACGGTTCCGCCCTGTATGTGGCTTCGGGAACTACGGTAAAGGCTGGTACCTTGATTGCCGATTGGGATCCGTACAACGCCGTTATCGTTTCGGAATACTCCGGTAAGTTCTCCTTGCAGAACATGATAGAAAACGTAACCTACCGCGAAAGTTCCGACGACCAGACTGGTTACAGGGACCGTATCATCATCGAATCGCGTCAAAAGTCAAAAACGCCTTCTATCAATATCGTAGATGCCAGCGGCAATATCCTCAAGATTTACGATATTCCCGTAGGTGCTCACGTACAGCTTGACGACGACAGCAAGATCAAGGCAGGGGATATTCTTGCCAAGATTCCCCGCTCTTTCGGCAAGTCGGGCGATATTACGGGAGGTCTTCCCCGCGTTACCGAATTGTTTGAAGCCCGTAACCCGTCGGATCCCGCAGTGGTGGCAGAAATCGACGGTAGTGTCAGCTTCGGCAAGAAATCCAAACGCGGTCATCGCGAAATCATCATCACCTCCAAGATGGGCGATGAAAAATCCTACCAGATACCTACCTCCAAGCAGATTCTGGCACAGGAAAACGACTACGTGAAAGCCGGTACGCCGCTTTCGGAAGGAGCTATTACGCCTGCCGACATCTTGGCTATCAAGGGCCCGATGAAGGTTCAGGAATATATCGTGAACGAAATTCAGGAAGTATATCGTCTGCAAGGTGTAAAGATTAACGACAAGCACTTTGAAGTAATTGTCCGTCAGATGATGCGCAAGGTTGAAATCATTGATCCGGGCGATACCAACTTCTTGGAAGGCGAACACGTGAACAAGGTGGATTTTGTAGAAGTGAACGACCGCATCTACAGCGAAAAAGTAGTGGTGGATGCCGGCGAATCCGAAAACCTGAAAGTAGGTCAGATTGTTTCGGCAAGGGCTTTGCGCGACGAAAACTCGGTATTGCGCCGCAAGGGGCTTAAGCTGGTGGAAGTTCGGGATGCCCGTCCGGCTACGGCACGTCAGATACTGCAAGGTATTACGCGCGCTTCGTTGCAGGTTCGCAGCTTCCTTTCCGCCGCTTCTTTCCAAGAAACCACCAAGGTGCTTACCGATGCGGCTGTGAGCGGCAAGGTAGACTATTTGGAAGGCTTGAAGGAAAACGTTTTGGTAGGACACCTCATTCCTGCCGGTACGGGTCTTGACGCTTACCGAGGCAATGTGGTTTATTCTACCGAAGAATATGCCCAGCTGCAAGAAGCTGCCAATCACGAATAAACTATGGAAAAGAAAAACAATCAGAAAATAGAACTGGAGTTGACCCCCGATGTGGCGGACGGCATTTATTCCAATCTGGCGCTCATAACGCATTCCCAGTCGGAATTTGTGGTAGACTTTACTACCGTGATGCCGGGTGTGGCTAAGGCACGTGTAAAATCGCGTGTGATTCTCACGCCTCAGCACGCCAAACGCCTGATGAAGGCGTTGAGCGATAATATCCGCCGCTACGAAAATATGTTCGGAGCCATCGAAGAACGCGAGCCTATTCCGACTTCGTTTCTGAATACGCCCACTACGGAGGCATAAACACGTTTTTCTACCAATATAAGGAGGGGCTTCGCCAAAGGCGAAGCCCCTCCTTTATTTACCCCAAACTATAATTTGAATTCTACGCGGTTAGACAGGGAGCGACCCAAAGTGAGTTCGTCGGTATATTCCAAATCGTCGCCTATGGCGATGCCTTTTGCCAAGGTGGTTACCTTTACAGCAATGTCCTTTAACTGACGGAAGATATAGAAAGCGGAAGTATCGCCCTCGGGCGTTGCGGGCAGTGCCAAAATTACTTCCTGCACATTTTCCCTTTGCAGGCGTTCTCCCAAACCGGCAATGTTGAGCTGGGAGGGGCTGATTCCTGCCAAGGGATTGATAAGCCCGCCCAATACGTGATACAATCCGTTATAGATACCTGTGTTTTCGAGAGCCATTACATCCCTTACGTCGCTTACCACGCACAGCAGGCTGCGGTCTCGTTTGGGCGAGGCGCAGATAGGACAGGTTTCGGAATCCGAAATATTATGGCAATGCTTGCAGTAGCGTATATTGTTGCGGAAATCTATAAGCGTGGTGCCGAATTTCTCTACCATCTGACGGTCTTGCGAAAGCAGAAAGAGAGCCAGACGTAGGGCGGTCTTGCGTCCTATGCCGGGCAGACGGTTGAGTTCGTCAACGGCGTTTTCCAGCAGTTTAAGCGATATGTTGTCCATAAACGGATGATTGCAACGCGAAAATACAACAAAGTTGCCGTAGCGTAAAAATATTGCTACATTTGTTGCTGTGCCTAACAAAATAAGATATGCGGAACCTATTTTTTTTGTTTGCATTATCCGTTCTTTTTGTTGCTTGCGGCAGTTCCGAAAAAAAGGCGGAATCGGGCTTGATTTCTTTTATCGTACGCCACGAAAACACGGTTGTGCCCCTGTCGGAACAAATAGATCGGGCGTTTTGGGAATATGCGCAAACAGGTTCGGAATCCGTCAGGAAAAAAATAGATTCGCTGGAGGCACTTAAGGCAAGGCATCTCCATAACGAAAAAAGTTTTTCCTATCTTCAGCAGCTCAAGAACAAAGGCATTATCCACGACGAATACCTGCAACGCCAGTTAGAGATTCTCCATAGGCAGTATCTGTTTTATCAAGCCGATTTGGATTTGCAGGAAAGGGTAAGGCTTCTTCAATCCTATCTTAAAAACAAAGTTTGGAAAACAACGAAAGAGGCGCAGGCTTGTGCGCTTGACAGTTCGGAAATGGTTGGATTCATTTGCCGAAGGGCAATGAAAGACAGTTTAATGCTCTTGGTTAAATTGCGCAACGAATGGGCGCGTCAAACCGGTTTTTCGGATTATTATGCCTTGCAGTTTTTCTTAAATGAACAGGAGCCTGAACAGATAGACAGTCTTTTTGCCGAGTTGGAACGCCAAACCGATTCGGCTTATCGGCTCATAAAACAGGATGTTCACTATTCGAGGCATTATCGGGGCGTTTTCTCACAATATGGCCAACGTTACGACAACATAAGACGGAACAATATCTATGCCTATGTGAATATGCCACACCTTGCCGTGCGTTTTTTTTCGGGCATCGGCTTTGAATTAGAAGGCGTGATGTCAAACAGTGACCTTTCGCCGGACGATGCCAAACTGCCGATTATGCGCTGTGCTTCCATAGACCGTAAAAACGATGTTCGCCTGATAGGGGAACTGCATGGCACGGAAACCGATATGTTGAGGCTGCTTGCCTGCTGCGGCGAAGCGGTTTATTGGGAAAATATACCGAATACCTTGCCCTATTTGTTGCGGACTCCTTCTTCGTTTATGTTGCAGGTGGGCGTGGCTTCTTTTTTCTCCCGTTTGGTGGGCTATCCCGACTGGCTTTTGGATATGGGCGTGTTTTCGGCGGGGCAGGCAGGGGCATTGCGCGGTTCCACCCATCGCGAGTTTGTAAGGGAACAGCTGTACTTTTGCCGTTGGGCTTTGATGATGTACCATTTTGAACGGGAATTGTATGCCAATCCCGACAGGAATCTTTCTGTAGTGTGGGCCGATTTATACCGCCGATACATAGGGCAGGCGCGCGAAGAGGAAATAAAATGTGAAAAAAACAGGGGCTGCACCTATCAGGAATGGATTTCTGAACCTTATTTTGTGCTGGATGTGTGCAGAATACATCATTATTTAATGGCGGAACTCTGGGCGGCGCAGGTAATGGACTATCTGTGCGAAGCCCATCCCAAAATAGGTAATCCCTGCAACCCGGCATTGGTGGGCAACAAAGAGGTGGGCGCGTATTTCAAAAAATATGTTTTTGAACCGGGAGCCGTAATCCGTTGGGATACACTTACCCGCCGTGCCACCGGCAGCGAGCTGTCGGTAGAAAGTTTTGTTGAACAGTTTTGTAAAATAGAGGAATGACCCCTGCGCTTATAGGAATCGTTTTTGTAGCCTATACGGCTCTTTTATTCTTGATAGCCTTTTTTACAGGCAAGAAAGCCGGAGACGAAGCATATTACAGAGGCAATCGCCGTTCCCCTTGGTTCGTGGTGGCTTACGGTATGGTGGGAGCTTCGCTTTCGGGCGTTACCTTTATGTCGGTGCCGGGCAATGTGCTTAGGGAAAATTTTTACTATATCCCTATGGTATTAGGCTTTGTTGCCGGTTATGCGGTTATTGCCAAAGTGCTGCTGCCCATTTACTATCGTCTTAACCTTACCTCTATCTACGGATATCTGGATATGCGTTTCGGCTTGCGGTCGTATAAGAGCGGGGCGGCTTTTTTTCTGCTTTCGCGGAGTTTAGGGGCTACCTTGCGTATGTTTTTAGTGATAAGCGTGCTGTACGAATTTGTGTTCAAGGCGATGGGAATACCCTTCGGAGTGGCGGCGCTTGTCTTTATCCTGCTCATTTTGGGCTATACCTTTAGGGGCGGAATCAAAACCATTGTGTGGACCGATACCCTACAGACCACCTTTATGCTTGCCGCCGTAATCATTTCTATTATCTGCATTGCCCAAAGCATGGGCTGGAATTTGGGTCAAATGTTGGTGGCTGTAAAGGAAAGCCCCTTTTCACGTATGTTCGATACCGACCCTATGGCTCCGCGTTTCTTTGTAAAGCAGTTTGTGAGCGGGCTGTTCATAACCGTTACTATGACCGGGCTGGATCAAGATATGATGCAGAAGAACCTCAGTTGCCGCAACATCAAAGACGCGCAAAAAAATATGTACACTTGCAGCGCGAGCATCTTGGTGATGAACTTTTTCTTTTTGACCTTGGGCGCGATTTTGGGTTTGTTCGCGCAAAAATATGGCATTGTCTGCACCGATACCGACCAGCTTTTTCCCACCATCGCCATTCGTTACCTGCCCTCTATAGCCGGAATTACCTTTGTAATCGGGGTACTGTCTGCCGCCTATTCAAGTGCAGACGGAGCATTGACTGCCGTTACCACGAGCTTTACGATAGATATTTTAGGCGTGGAACGCCGGGGGCTTTCTGAACAGAAGCGAAAAAAAGTGCGTTATATCGTACACTTCAGTATGGCTTTGCTGTTCTTGCTGCTCATCATCTTGTTCGATAAACTCAAGAACGATTCGGTAATCAATATGGTTTACGATATAGCCTCCTATACATACGGACCGCTCTTGGGGCTTTTTGTTGTAGGTATCTGCACGCGCTGGAAAGTAAACGACCGCCTTACCCCTATGGTGGTGATACTGGCGCCGATTCTTTCGTATGCCGTTAATGCTTTGTGCCGGATATGCTGGGGGTATCACTTCGGCTTTGAATTGCTGCTTCTCAACGGCTTATTAACGGTGGTCGGTTTATACGCAATCAGGAAAAAATAAATTTTTTCTTTTTGACATACAGTTTGTTGTACGAGTTGAAAGAAAAAAAACGAGGGGAAAGTTTGTCAGTTTGAAAAACTGTCGTACCTTTGCACTCCCATTTGCGAAGGAGACTTCAAAAATGGAGCGTACCGGCGGGCCTGCCGAGTGGCAGGAGGGAAGCCGGATCGAGTTCATTGACGTAATGGAGAGGAAAGAGCGAA
>JAFLTI010000030.1:0-10389 GCA_022510485.1 Lentimicrobiaceae bacterium
ACCAGTGCGATGATATACTCGAATATGTCGCGGATGTTGTACTTCATAACATTAAGTTTGTGTTGCTGTTACCACAAAGATAGTGCATTTGTTGAATATTGTATATTCTCAATAATCCGCAAGCGTTTAAATATGCCAAGATGTGTTGTTTTTATTGCTCAAAAACAATCACACCCAATCTTACTTTTGGGGTGTAAAATTGGGTGTTGGTTTTGCAATTTACTGATAATCAGCTTTGCTTGCGGAGAGACAGGGATTCGAACCCTGGAAGCGCTTTTGACGCTTACACACTTTCCAGGCGTGCGCCTTCGACCACTCGGCCACCTCTCCAAGAACTTTTAGGGGCGCAAAAATACAAATTATTTTGTTAAATGGCAATTGGCGGGTTTGCCCTGCATAATACGCCCGGTTTAGCGGGGCAAGGCAAAGTTTTGCGGTTCCTTGGCAGTGGCATCTGCATAGATTTCTCTCAACTTGCCTATCAGGTTTTCGTATTCTTGCTCCGTATCGAGCGGGGAGGGCAGAACGGTGCAGGTTTTGGTCTTGTAATCTACAATGCCGGCATAGAGCGGCACGTGGGCGCGCTTGGCAATATAGTAAAAGCCTTTTTTCCAATGTTCGGTGCGTTTGCGCGTGCCTTCGGGGGTAATGATTAAGGCAAGGCGTTTGTGTGTGGCAAGCAGGTTCACGGCGTGTTCCACCACGTGTTGCGCCTGTTGGCGGTCTATGGGCAGTCCGCCCAAGGCTTTAAGCAGGAGCCCGAAAGGAAATACAAAAAAATCTTTCTTGATAAAGAAACGAGCCGGCAGCCGCTTGGTCCAGAACGCAAACCTGCCGATTAAGGCGTCTAAGCAAGAAGTGTGCGGAGCAACGATAAGCACATACTTGCTTTCGGGCGGAATAAAATCGTTTACCTTCCAACCTGCCATACGGAGCACGAACGAAGCAAAATTTTTCATAAGCCACTTAAAATGGATAGCCGATACCGAAGTTAAAAATAAGGTCTTTCAACTTAAAGTCCTTGATGACCCAACAGTCTTTACTGCCTGCTAAAGAGGGATCCCGCAGGGGAACTCCTACATCCATACGGATAAGGAAAAACTTAAAGTCGTAGCGCAATCCTACTCCGGTTCCGAGCGCGAATTGCTTGTAAAAATCGGAGGATATAACGCCTTTGGGATAGATATCGTTGGCACGGAAAAGCCATATATTGCCGGCATCTAAAAATACGGCTCCCAACAGACCGCCTACGATAGGAAAGCGTTGTTCGATATTGAACACCATCAGTAGGTCTCCCAAACGCTCAAAGTCGGGTGTGCCTTTAGGGTGGGCGTAGCCGCCGGGTCCCAATTGGTATAGCGGCCATGCGCGCAAACTGTTGTTACCGCCGGCAAAAAACGCCTTTTCGTAAGGCATCGACTTGGAGTTGCCGTAACTGTAGCCTATACCCAAATCGGTACGCAGCACCAAACTGGTCTTTTCTCCAAAAGTAAAATGGTGGCTGTAATCTATTTCGGCACGTGTGTATTGCGAAAAGGGCAGGTTGAGTATCTTGTAGCCCGCTCCTTGCGGTTGCTTGCCGTGAATGGCGTAGGCTATGCCGTAGAGCAGGCTTCCCGCCACTTCCACTTCTACTTTAAGGCGGTTATAGTCGCGAACCTCTCCTTTTCGCTGGTCGTTATAAACAAATCGATAGCGGGGGGTAAGGATAAAGTGGTCGGAATATTGGTAAAAGAGCCGGTAATTGTTCTTTTCCTTGTATTCTTGCAGCACCTGTTCAAATCTTTCGGAGAGATGCCCCATCTGAATGGTGCTTATTTCAATAGGATTGAACACGTGTTCAGCCATAGGTTGACGCCAACGGTAGCCGAATGTGGCGCTGAAGATTCCTCTGGAATAATCGCGTTTCATCTGGTAGCTGTAACTTACCGAGATAATGCTGGAGGGGCGGAAATATCGCGAAAAACGGTCTATGCTGATGGGTATCAGAAATCGGGGAAATTCGAGGCTGGCTTCTGCCTTTACTTCAAAGGTGTTCAGAAAGGTCTTGTTTTTCTGTTTGTCGGCGGTTACCTGAAATTCGTACAGTCCGCGCAGTTTTACGTTCAGCACTTCGCCTCCGCCAAAGGTGTTGCGGTGCATAAAGCCCACAACGGCTGCAATACCCTGAATACCGGAACTGGTGGTAAGCTGCCCTTCCACGCTGAACGCAAAACGGCTTCCCTGTATGATATGGATATTGCAGTCCAAAAGATTGTTTTGATAATACGATTTGGAGGTGTCGTAAGGTTTTTCGGTAAAGTTGATGCTGTTGTATTGAAATACCCGCAAATCGCCCAAGTTGTTGTATGTTCGGGTTACGTTGCGCAAGGAGTAGAGGTCGCCGCTGCGAAAGAAAACTTTTTGCAGCAAGGGTTTGTATTTAATAATGGGCTTGCCTTGGTTGATGAAGTAGTAGGGAGAACCGGCAATGCCTTTGCGCCTTTCGCGCCGGGTGGCGTTTTCAAAAAGAACGGTATCGAAATCAAGGGTGTTTTCTATGGCGCGGGAACGCGATTGGGGAAATATATAAACCTTGTCGATGTAGTATTTCTTATGGGAAAACAGGATAGGGGCACCTGTAAGGCTGTCGGTGCGGTTGGAGTTCATCTTCTTGACGAGCAGCTGCACGTCCATTTGCTTGGAGTTGAGCGCACTGTCGATTACATAAGACACAAAGTCTTTTGAAAATGCCCAGTAGCCGGAATTTTGCAGTCTTTCGGCAATCCGCGTGCGTTCGGCTTCCAAGGTGCTTACCATATACTGCATTTTGGGCTTGAGCAGGGTTCTTCTCTTCCAGTCTGAAAATTCGCTTTTCAGGCTGTCGTCTAAAATCGAAATATCTATTTTACGCAGGTAGTAGGGCTTGTCTAATTTAAGGTTGTAGGTAACCACCACTTTGCGCTTTTGCTTGCCTATCCTCTTTATCGAGGAGGTGAGTTCGGGATAGAAATAGCCTTTGCTGGCGGCGTGCATAAGGATTCTTTCCTGAGAAGAAATAATGGTGGAGGAGTCGAAGATTACCGGAGGTTCGCCCAGTTCGCGCAGTTTGTTGTTCCACCAGTTGTGTTTGTCGGGTTTGGCTCCGTTGTAGATGCCCAAGCGGATTCTTGCGCCCAATATCTTGTTGTTCGGCTCTTGAATCAACATATTGGTCATATCCATTTTAGATACCTCTCCGCCGCGGGAAACCTTTACCTTGTTCCTTACCAGCAGGCTTTGGTTTTCGGGTAGGTGAGCCACGTTGTTACAGGCAGAAAACAGGAACGGAAAACAAACAAGAAAGCATGCCCGCAAAAGAATGCGGTAAAGCGGCAAAGAACAGGCAGGCATGCGGTTATTCAAAGGACAGGTGTGTTTAAGCAAAAGGGTGGCCGTAACGATATGCGACCACCCTTCATAAATACTAACGTAAGATTAAAGTCTTTCGAGCTGAACGGTGAAGTGCCGCATCAGTTCGGCTTCCCATGCGATCTTAACGCCGCGTTTGATTTGGTTGCGACGGTCAAACACGTTCTTCAAAGCTACGGCAATCACATCCATGTGGTTGTTGGTGTACACACGGCGCGGAATGCACAGACGAAGCAGGTCGAGACCGCCAAAACGGTTTTCGCGTGTAACGGGGTCGCGGTCAGCCAAGATGTAACCGATTTCGCAACCACGTATACCGGCTTCCAAGTACAATTCTATGGTAAGCGTCTGAGCCGGAAATTCTTCTTTGGGAATTTCGGTGAGGATACGCCTTGCATCAACAAAGATGGCGTGACCACCGGCAGGGCGTTGGTAGGGAATACCGAACTCGTCGAGACGTTTGGCAAGGTATTCTACCTGTTTGATACGGGTTTCGAGATTGTCGAACTCGGTGTTTTCGTCAAGACCTACCGCCAAGGCATCCATATCGCGGCCGTTCATACCGCCGTAGGTAAGATAGCCTTCAAAAGGAATACAGAAGCATTTGGCACCTTCGTACCAGTCTTGGTGACGGGTGGCGATAAAACCGCCCATGTTCACGATACCGTCTTTTTTGGCAGACATGGTCATACCGTCGGCAAGCGAGAACATTTCCTTTACGATTTCTTTAATCGTTTTGTTTTCGTAGCCTTTTTCACGGGTCTTGATAAAGTAGGCGTTTTCGGCAAAGCGGGCGGAGTCGAGGATAACGCGCTTTTTGTATTTGTCGGCGATAGCCCTTACTTCGCGCAGGTTCTGCATGGAAACAGGCTGACCGCCGGCGGTGTTGTTGGTAATGGTAACAATGATAAAAGGCACTTTGTCGGCGTGTTCCGCCAAGGCTTTTTCCAATTTCTTGGGATCCACGTTGCCCTTGAAGGGAAGTTCGAGCTGGGTGTCTTTGGCTTCGTCAATCGTGCAGTCGAGCGCGGTGGCCTTGCGGCTTTCGATGTGTCCTTTGGTGGTGTCGAAGTGGGAGTTTCCGGGAACAACTGCGCCTGCCTTTACCAAATGGCTGAACAATACGTTTTCGGCGGCACGTCCTTGGTGGGTGGGGATTACATACTCAAATCCCGTAATGCGGGTGATGGTGTCTTTAAGGCGGAAGAAAGAGGATGCGCCGGCATAGCTTTCGTCGCCCATCATCATCGCTGCCCACTGACGGTCGCTCATCGCGCCGGTACCGGAGTCGGTAATGCAGTCGATGTAAACTTGTTCCGATTTAAGTTGGAACACATTGTAATGTGCTTCCTTGAGCCATTTTTCACGCTGTTCGCGCGTGCTTTTTCTAATGGGCTCCACCATCTTGATTTTCCAAGATTCTGCGAAAGGTAATTCCATGATTTTTATTGTTTTATTTGATTTGTATTCGTTCTTAAGCACCACCTAACGGTGGAGGTATAGCTAAACTCGCAAAGGTACAAAAGTTGAGTGCAGAAACCAAGCATACCCCAAACTTGTTTGGGAATAGGTTCTGTTTTGGCAGAGCCAAGCTTGCTTGAGCTATGACGGAACAGAACCTATTCCAAGCCAAGTGCATACTTGGCTTGGGTATGCCGAAACGCAATACCTTCAACGAAGTTAAAGGTACAAAAGTTTGGCGTAGGGTTCCTTTTTTGTATCTTTGTATGAGCATTTTATATTTAATACTCATTAAACAAAAACAGTAACGATAAAAAGCAACTAAGCCATGAAAAGAAATTTCTTGATTTTTCTGTTTTATTTGATTTTTTCCGGCATCTATGCACAGGAGGAGGTTCGTAGCGGAAAGATTGTTTATGTTCCTGATTTTTACATACAAGGGGAGATAGGGGAAGGCGCAGCCTATGCTGTTTTTGGAATAAAAACGGATTCAATAGTTTATGTACTTACAAACGATAGTGTGCCTCTTTTCGGAAACGGAAATTTAGAAGCGAAAGAACAGATATGCTCGATAGGCGACAGTGTGGAAATATCGGGGCAGTTCCATACGCTCATAGACGACAATATGCTTACATTTCCCGCTTGGGAAATTAATAACATAAAGATATTATCCGCTTTTTCTCCAGAAAATATTTCCGGTACCTATACGGGCAGTTTGGTTTTCATACCTAATCCCGCTTATACAAATCCTTGCCTGCCCGGTGAGGTTATGGGCTTGCAATGTAATGGGGAAAAATATGTTTTGTCGAAGAACGGATGGTGGGATGATTATATGGAAATAGGAGGTGTCCTGTATGAAATGGGCGACAGCGTGGAAATAGAGGGCGTAATGTCTACGCATATAGACTTTTTGAACAGAACGTATTTCGAGTTGGAAATTGATACGATAAGAAAGATAGAAGAGGGGGGTGAGCCTACGGGAAATGAAAGCCTGCCGGAAATGGGCTGTGTTCATTATGATGCCGTTTTTCATAATATTGTAATAGAAACTGTTGCGCCCGATAGGTTAGAGGTGTTCGATGTATGGGGGCGTTGTGTGATGAAGGTGGAAAGACCTGCGGGTAGCGTGTCGGTGATGCGTCTGTCGCACGGCATCTATTTCTATCGTCTCACAGCTGCCGGCACAACCCGCTCGGGAAAGTTCGTGAGGTAGAGGTTGAATCTTTGCAAACTCGTTTGGCTTCTGCTTTCGGCTTTTGTATCTTTGCGCTATATGTTTTGAAAAGGCAGAAGCGATATGACTGCGAAAAGAAAGATATTGATAGTCTATACAGGCGGAACGATAGGTATGGTGCGCGATTCGGCAACGGGCGCGCTCTCTCCCTTTCGCTTTGAGAACCTGATGGAAGCCGTTCCGGGGCTTAAGCTGTTGGAGGTAAAGATTAACGCCTATTGCTTTCCGGAACTGATAGACTCTTCGGATATGGGACCCGAAGGCTGGGTTCATATCGGACAGGTTATTGAAGACAATTACGCGGCATACGACGGTTTTGTGGTGCTGCACGGCACCGATACGATGGCTTATACGGCTTCGGCTCTCAGCTTTATGCTGGAGAACCTCGGCAAGCCGGTTATCCTGACCGGTTCCCAGCTGCCGGTAGGGGTGTTGCGCAGCGACGGCAAGTCGAATTTGGTAAACGCCCTCGAAATGGCGGCAGCCACCGACGAAAAGGGCGAGCCGATGGTGAGGGAAGTGTGCGTTTGTTTCGGCGACCGTCTTTATCGAGGCAACCGCATTACCAAATACAGCGCCGAGAGTTTCGATGCCTTTCATTCCGCCAATTTTCCGGTATTGGCAAAGGCGGGCGTTCACGTAAAGTGGTTCGAGGATATCAAGGATTATTCGCCCAAGAAACCCGAATCGCCATTCAGTGTGCAGAAACGTTTGGACAGCCGGGTGCTGATTCTCAAGATTCACCCCGGTCTGACCCCGCAGACCATGCGCGCTTTGTTAGAAAACAACGACCTGAAAGGGCTGGTATTGGAAACCTACGGTTCGGGCAACGCGCCCACCTCCGCCGACTTTACCGAGGCTTTGAGTGTGGCTGCCCGCCGTCGTATTCCGGTGCTGAATGTTACCCAATGCGCCGAGGGGAGCGTGGAGATGGGCAAATACGCCGCCAGCACCCAGTTGCTTAAAGCCGGGCTTGTTTCGGGGCGGGATATGACCTGCGAGGCGGCGGTTACCAAGATGATGTACCTCTTGGGCAAGGATTTAGGCTACGAAGAAACCTGCCGTCTTTTGGGCGAGCCACTGAGGGGAGAAATGTCTTGCCGCTGATTTCGTGTCAACTCAAATAAAAATAGTATCTTTGCACCTATTTTTTAATACCCAAATTATCTAAAACCATGCAAAACAAAGGGGTTATAAGGTTTTTTGCCATAGCGTTCGCTATCATTTGCCTTTTCCAGCTGTCGTTTACATTTTTTGCCCGCAGGGTAGACCGCAGGGCAGATGCCTTTGCCAAGGTAAACACCGAGGCGGAAGCCAAAGCTTTGGCGGGAAACAACCAAACAAGGGAACGTTTCCTTGCAGACTCTATCTACAATGTTAAACAGCAGTATTTCATCGACTCGGTAGGGAACGATGTAGTGTACAATCTTGGAATACGCAAGTACACCTACAAGGAATGTAAGGCTCGCGAGCTGAACCTCGGTCTTGACCTGAGGGGCGGTATGAACGTTACGATGGAAGTGTCTACGGTAGACGTAGTACGCGCCTTGTCGGGCTTCAGCACCGATTCATTCTTTAACAAGGTGATTGACGAGGCGGTAATCGTAAACCGCACCGAACCCAACACCAATTTTGTGGATGTTTTTGCCCGCGTATGGAACGAAAAGGATCCCGAAGCGCAGATGGCTGCCATCTTCAGTTTTGAAATGAAAGATGTAAACGCCGGTTCCACCAACGCTCAGGTAATATCCGCCATCCGTAAGGAAACCGCCGGTGCTTTTGACCGTACCTATCAGATTCTGCGTACCCGTATCGACCGTTTCGGTGTGGCTCAGCCCAATATTCAGAAATTGGCTCAGACCGACCGTATCTTGGTGGAATTGCCGGGTGTGAAAGACCCTGCCCGTGTTCGCAAACTGTTGCAGGGAACGGCTCAGTTGGAATTTTGGGAAACCTATGAATTCAGCGAATTGATGCCTTATCTGCAAGATGCCAATTCCTACCTGCTTTCGGTTCAGAAGCTGAACGAAGAAGAAAATATGCAGGAAGAAGAAACGGTTGAAGTTGCCGAAGCCGACAGCAACGACCTCTTGGCTAAGCTTGCCGCTGCCGAAAACAACCTCGACCAGACTATGGACGAAGCCCAGTTCGCGGCTCAGAATCCTTTGTTCGCCGTGTTGACTCCGGCTCTCTATCAGGGCGATGTTCAACGTCCCGGACCGGTAGTGGGTTATGCCCGCCAAAAGGATATGGATAAGGTGAACATGATGCTGCAACAATGCAAGGCTAAGTTTCCCCGCAATGTAAAATTCGTTTGGTCTGTAAAACCGGTACAGGACAATACCGATATTTATTCGTTGATTGCGCTTAAAGTGAATACCCGCGACGGTCGTGCGCCTTTAGGCGGCGATGCGGTAACCGATGCCCGTCAGGACTTCGGTCAGAACGGCGGTGTTGAAATCAGCATGAGCATGAACACCGAAGGCGCCCGCGTTTGGAAAAACCTTACAGGTAACAATATAGGTCGTTCTATCGCGATTGTGCTTGACGATGTGGCTTATTCGTGGCCTACCGTAAACGGCGAGATTGCCGGTGGCAGGTCTTCGATTACCGGCGGTTTTACGGTAGAAGAAGGTCAGGACTTGGCAAACGTGCTCAAGGCAGGTAAGCTTCCCGCTCCCGCCAATATCGTACAGGAAGCCGTAGTAGGGCCTTCCTTGGGTCAGGAATCCATCAACCACAGCATGATTTCTTTCTTGCTGGCATTCGTGATGATTCTTATCTATATGTATATATTCTACAACAAGGCAGGTTGGGTGGCTAACTTGGCGTTGTTGATCAATATGTTCTTTATCTTCGGGGTTCTCACCTCCTTGGGTGCGGTATTGACCCTTTCGGGTATTGCCGGTATCGTGTTGACCTTGGGTATGGCGGTGGATGCCAACGTAATTATCTACGAACGTATCAAAGAAGAGCTCCGCGCAGGCAAATCGTTGCGTATGGCTGTTCACGACGGTTACAAGAACGCCTATTCCGCTATTATCGACGGTAACGTAACTACCTTGATTACCGGTATCATCCTGCTTTATTTCGGTACGGGTCCCATTCAAGGTTTCGCCACCACCCTGTGCATAGGTATCCTTACCTCCTTGTTTACGGCTATCTTTATTTCCCGCTTGGTGTTTACCCGCTGGTTAGACCACGACGCCACCATTACTTTTAGCCATAAATATTCCGAAAACTTCCTTTCCAAGGTTCACTTCGACTTTATCGGAAAACGTAAGTATTCGTTCATCATTTCGGGCATAATCGCGCTTGTCTGCATTGTTTCGCTCTGTGTGCGCGGTTTGAGCCTCGGTATCGACTTTACCGGTGGTAGAACCTATGTGGTACGCTTTGACCAAGTGGTAAGCGCCAATGAATTGCGTGCCTCCTTGACCGACGCTTTTGACGGCGACGCTCCTGAAGTAAAGACTTTCGGGGCTTCCAACCAAGTTAAGGTTACCACCAAATACCGCATTACCGAAAACGGTCAGGAAGTGGATGCCGATGTAGAACAGAGATTGTACGAAGGTTGCAAGGATTTCTTTGTAGAACCTGTTGATTTCCAAATCTTTAACGAAGATAAATCCGTAGGTCAGATCAGTTCGGAAATCGTGGGGGCTTCGGTGGCTACCGATATTACCCGCTCGGCATTTATCGCCGTGGCGATTGCCTTGATCTTTATCTTCGGTTATATCGCCATTCGCTTTAAGCGTTGGCAGTTCGGTTTGGGCGGCTTGGTGGCTCTGGTACACAATGTGCTTATCTCCATCGGTCTGTTCTCCTTGTTCTATGGCGTGCTGCCTTTCTCGCTCGATATCGACCAAGCGTTTATCGCCGCCATTCTGACCCTTATCGGTTACTCTATCAACGATACCGTAATCGTGTTTGACCGTATCCGCGAAAACTTGGGTCTGTATCCCAAGCACAGCCTGATAGACAATATGAACGCCGCTATCAACAGCACCTTGCCGCGTACAATCAACACCTCCTGCACCACTTTGGTAACGCTCTTGATGATTTTCATCTTTGGCGGTGAAGTAATCCGTGGCTTTGTGTTCTGCATCCTTTGCGGTGTAATTATCGGTACGTATTCGTCTATCTTTATCGCTTCGCCTATTTCCTACTACCTCTTGCGCCGCAAGCAGGAAAAGGATTTGGCGGCAGCCAAGGCAAAGGGTATCTATACTACCAAGGCATAATCGTTGCAAGAGCATAGCTCTTTGAATAGAAGAGCCATTTTAGAAGCGGGGGGGGGGGCC
>JAFLTI010000030.1:10399-22804 GCA_022510485.1 Lentimicrobiaceae bacterium
ACCACAGGTACCGCCGCCGCTTCTTTTATCTGTCCTTGGGCATCGTTTTAACAAAAATTAAATTTTATTTTTCTGATAAACAATGCGATGTGTAATTATATTTCGATAAAACGGAAATTTGGGGTTATATAGGATATACAAGCCTGTTTAATTTAGTAAATTTGCCACTGATGAATAATATGGATACACCGGTTTCTATCCTTTTGGCAGAAGATGACCCGAATTTGGGTGCGTTCCTGCGTACCTACCTTACCAACAAGGGTTATAAAACCCATTTGTTCAGAGATGGAAAATCTGCCTATGAGGCGTTTATGCAAGGGGAATACAATTTTTTGATTACCGATATCATGATGCCGGTAAAAGACGGTTTTTCCTTGGCTAAGGATGTGCGTAGGGTGGATTCGGATATACCTATCCTGTTTTTGACAGCCAAAACCTTAGAGACAGACCGCCTCAAGGGGTTTCAGATGGGAGGCGACGACTACCTGACCAAGCCGTTCAGCATGGATGAACTCTTGTTCCGTATCCGTGCGATTTTGCGCCGTACGATGGATCGCCCCAAAACCTCCCATCAGTTGCGTTTTCAACTCGGTGATGCCATTTTTGATGTGGGTACGCAGCGTATTACCAATCCCGACGGCAGAACGGTGGAGCTTACCGGCAGGGAAACCGATTTGCTCAAGGTTTTCTGTATGAACGAGAACGCTGTGGTTAACCGTAAGGATATTTTGGTGAATGTGTGGAAAATGGATAATTATTTCAATGCCCGCAGCATGGATGTGTATATCACCAAGCTCCGAAAGGTGCTCAAGCAGGTTTGCGATGCGGAAATAGTTAATGTGCATGGGGTCGGGTTCAAATTAGTTGTGTAGTTTGCCATGAAAGTAATTGTCGTAGCCTTGGGTCGTTTGGCGGTAGTGTTGGCAGGAATCTTTTTTCTTTGTCTTTCGTTTTCTTGCCGTGACGAATACCGGCATTTCGACCGGGGCGAGGTATATCTACGTTTTTCGCAGGACACGATACGTTTTGATACGATTCTGAGTACACAGACAAGCAGCACCAAGGTAATTACGGTGCGGAATCCATCGTCTAAGGCGGTTACCATAAGCAGGGTCTATCTTGCCGGCGGAGAGTCTTCCTCTTTCCGTTTTAATCTGAATGGAGATACGGCTTTAGTGCAGCGTGATGTGGTGCTTGGGGGAAAAGATAGCCTGTATCTGTTTGTGCAGACCGTACCGGCTTACCGCAACGAGGATGATCCTTTTGAACTTACGGATTATATCCGCTTTGAACTTAACGGTATGCAGCCCCAACAAATTGTTTTGAGTGCATGGAGCCAAGACGCCCACTATTGGACAGGCAATCTTTGGGCGCGTGTGCCGTATAAGGATCCTTTGCAGGGCAGTTATTACGAAGAAGATTCGCTTTCTTTCAAGTATTTTTTCTGGAATGAAACCGATTATCCCATAACGGATAAAAAACCTTATGTGATTTATGGCTACCTGACGGTTCCGCAAGGAAAGACCTTGGAACTGCCTGCCGGTACCCACTTTTACTTTGCTGCCAATTCCGGTATATGGTTGCAGGCGGGCAGCCGTCTTAAGATTTCAGGAACGCTACAGGAACCGGTATTGCTTACTTCTTTGCGGCAAGACGGCAATTACCGCAATATGGCAGGGCAATGGGGCAGGGTATGGTTGGATTCCGCCAGCGGTCCGCATACGGTGGAATATGCCTTGATACGCAACGCTCAGACGGCGTTTTGGATAGAGCCTGACGAGGGAAATGGAACACAGATAAGCAATACCCGCATTGAGAATATGAACCGTCATGGCATTGCGGCAAGGAACGCGGCTATAGAGGGGGTGAACCTCTGTATCAGCGAAACGCAGGTAAACCTTTGCCTGAGCGGAGGCGGCAACTATCGTTTTACCCACTGCACCTTTGCCAACGATTTTTACGGGGGTATGATAGGGGTCTATAATCGCTGTCTGTACTTGACCAACAAGAACGAAGAGGGCAAGGTGGCGGGCAGGCTTGAGGCGGCAACTTTCAACAACAGTATTTTTTACGGCAGGAACAGCCTTCAGCTGGATATAAATATAGATGGGGAAAGCCTTGATGCCATGCGGTTTACCCGCTGTCTTATCAAGCAGGAGCCGCCTTTGTCGGGCGCAAACTACGACAGCTGCCGCTGGAATAAGGAGCCGTTTTTTGTAGATGCGGATGCCTACGATTTCGATATAGATACGGTGGCTTCGGCAGCGGTGGGCTTGGGCGATGCGGCATTTGCACAAGGCAAGGCGGAACTGGATTTGAAAGGCAGGTTGCGTTCCAATCCACCGGCAGCGGGTGCCTACGAGTTCTATCCCAAAGAAAATGCGCTTTTGTGGCGTTGGAACCGAAAAAACCGCTAAAAAAAGTTACATTTGCATAAAATGATTCATCATGTCTGATATAGTAAGACAACGTACGCTTAAGGAACCTATTTCCATTTCAGGGGTGGGCTTGCACACGGGAAAGATGGCTCAGGTTACCATTAAGCCTGCACCGGCAAACACTTGGTTCGTGTTCAAACGGGTGGATCTGCCCGGTCAGCCGGAAATAAAGGCATTGGCGGAATATGTGGGCGATACTTCACGCGGCACTACCTTAGAAAAAGACGGTGTGATGGTTGCCACTATCGAGCACGTATTGTCGGCTTTGGTGGGTTTGGAAATAGACAACGCCATTATCGAGACCGATTCGCCCGAAATGCCCATTCTTGACGGCAGCGCGCGTATCATTACCGAAGCCATTCTTAAGGCAGGCATCTGCGAGCAGGAAGAAGCGAGGGTATATTACAAGCCGGCAAAGCCGTTTTTGTTCCAGAACGAAGCCAATGGCGTGGAAATTTCGGTGCGCCCCTCCGACAAAAGGTCGTTTACCGTAAGGATTGATTACGGTTCGTCGGTTATCGTGCCGCAATTTGCCACTATTGATGCTTTTGGACAGAACTATGCCGATGAAGTGGCATCGTGCCGCACTTTTGTATTCTTACGCGAATTGGAGGCTCTTTACCAGCACAACCTGATTCGGGGTGGAGATTTGAGCAACGCCATTGTTTTTGTAGACCGCTTGATTGATAAGACGGAGATGGAGCGGTTGGCTAAACTGCTCAACAAACCGGCTATCGAGGTTCGTTCGGAGGGTACGCTCAACAATGTGGAACTTCGTTTCAAGAACGAACCGGCACGGCACAAGATGCTCGATATTATCGGGGATTTTGCCCTTTTGGGCTGCTATATGCAGGCTCATGTGGATGCCTTGCGACCCGGTCACCGCAGCAATACAGACTTTGTAAAGATTATACGTAAACAAATGCAAAAAGATATGGCACCTGAAGCTTTGCCGCCGTTCGACATTACGGCAACTCCTCTTTACGATATCAACGGAATCAAGAAAATCCTGCCGCACCGTCCTCCTTTCCTCTTGGTAGACAAGATTGTCTATATGGATAAAGATCAGGTGGTGGGAATAAAGAACGTGAGTATGAACGAACCGTTCTTTACAGGGCATTTTCCCGATGAACCGGTAATGCCGGGCGTATTGATTATCGAAGCTATGGCGCAGACGGGCGGTATCTATATGCTTACCCAATATCCCGACCCCGAAAATTATCTGACGTATTTCTTGAAGATGGATAACGTAAAGTTCCGTCACAAAGTGGTGCCGGGCGATACGCTTATCTTCAAGCTGACACCTATTTCTCCGCTTCGTCGCGGCTTATGCAATATGAAAGGCTGGGCTTACGTGGGAGACCAAATCGTGGCGGAAGCCGATATGCTCGCCCAGTTGGCACGCAAACCGGATGCCCCCGCTTTAGAAAAGTAAGTTCTTATATCCGTTCCAAGCAATCTATCGGAACCCATGCGCGGGAGCCGTTTTTGATGCGGACTTTGCAGTAGGAACCGATACGGTCTTCGATAAGCACTTTGCTGCCTTCGTGCAGTACAATGGCGGTTTGGCTGCGGTCTTCGGGGGAGTTTTTGGCATCTACCGAAACTTGCATCACAATAGCATATTCCTGTCTGCTCTGACGGTATCGGTCAAAAGCAGCAAAGAGGCTTATGCCCAAAAACAGCAAACTCAGCAAGAGGGCGTAAAACCCGGCTTTCTTTTGCCCATAGCCGCTTCCTACAAGATAAAGGCAAAGGCTTGCCAATGCCAGCAAAAAGAAAACACACAGCAAGATACCCCATACGTTTGCCGAAAATAAGTCTACGAGGGCGTTCCACCAAGCGGTGGCAAAGAAAACGGGCATCGACTCAAAACGGTCGGCAATTTTGCTTTCGGCAAGGTTCAGGTTTTCCTGTATCTGCGGTTGTCGGTTAGTACGTTGCGCCGCCCTTTCATAGTAAAGAATCGCCTGCGGATAATTTCCGGAACGATAGTAGGCGTTGCCGATGTTAAAATATACCTCCCAACATTCGTAGCCGCTTTGCAGGGCGGCTTGGTAGTTTTCTATCGCCTGTGAGTATTGCTCCTGTGCGTAAGCGGCATTGCCCTTGTCAAAATATGCTTTGTAAACAGGCTCGGCTTTGCCTATAAAGCAGACACTTGCCAGCAAAAGGGAGGTGAGTGTGATTCTGATATGAGGTTTCATCTTTGTGCTTTTGATTATTTGAGGGAACCGATTACTTGATAAAGTATGCCTTCGGCTTCCGAATAAAGGGATTTCATTCCCTCTAAGCCGTTGGAAGCAGGAGAAAAGCGTTCAAATTCGCAATGCTCCAGCGTTTTGATAAACTGTTCGGTAAGTTCTTCGCTCACCGCTTTGGCAAGCAGCCCGCTGCGGGCGTTTTCTAAAGACAGTTCGGCTTGCGGAATGTTGAGTTTGTTCGACAGAAAGCCCCATAATGCAGATGAAATCTCGATATAGAAGGCATCCTTGTGCTTTTCGTCTAAGAGGAACACCGCTTTGCGCAGGCAGCGTTTAGCCTCCTTGGCGGCTTTGCGGTTCTTAAGCCCTGCCACATCCGCGTTCCGTTCAAGACGTTTGCGGTAGAAAAGCAGAAAGGCGGCGCAAAGAATACATTCGCCCAAGAGGATGAACCAAAAGGCAGGAGAAAACAGAAATTTCTGATTTGCCTTGCGCCATTTGCCTGTTTGGGTGTGGATATAGCTTATATCGCCCGAATTATTGGAATAAGTGCCGGCAACGGATTCTCCGGTTGAAAGGTCTTTGCCTTTTTCCACATTCAATACAATTTCGGGTATGTTCTTTTCTACGTATTGCTCCGTTTGGGGATTAAAGAAAGAATATTGAAAAGAATTGATTTTATACACACCCCGGCTGCGCGGAACAACGATATATTCAAAGATAGCCGAACCGCTTACGCCCGAAGATGAAACCTGCTTGCTGTGGGTGATTTTAGGCTCGTAAACTTCAAAATCGGGAGGGAACTGAATTTGCGGGGGATGAATCATTTCGATATTGCCCTTGCCGGTAACGCTAAAGGTAAACGTAATGGCTTCGTTTGCCTTGATATTTTGGTTTTTGTCGTATTGGAAATCGATTTTATAATCACCCACCAAACCGTCAAAGGAGGCAGGTTTGCCTTGCGCGGGCAAGGGCTTGGCGTTTATTACAAGGGCTTTGGAACGCAGGTTTTTCTTAACCGTTTGGGTGGGAGAAAAGAAAGCGTCGTCGAACATATCGAAAATGCTTCTCGACCTCCGGCGCGGAGCCTGCACCTGCGCCAAAGCTTCCACTTCCATAGGCTCTAAGGTATGCGCTCCTGCTTCTTGGGCAAAAATCGCCACCTTGCGAATATCGGCATAAACATACAGGCGGTTGTCGATTACTTCCTGCTCCTGTTCGTCAGGTTCTATCTTAAGTTCTTCGGTCCAGAAACCTTTATTGGAGGGAGTTTTGTAAATGCTGAACTGTTCTACGGGAATGGCGGTGTGTATGCGGTAGGTAAGCAATAACTGTTCACCCACGTAGGGGCTTCTTTTGTTTACCGAGGCGGTAATGAACAGATCTTTATCGCTCACTTCCGTAATCTCGCTTGCGGTTGGCTGTGAATTGCCGGGTCGGGCGTTGCCCTGCGCCTGCCTTGGGTTTCCTTGGTTTTGGGCGTTGTTAGGGGCGGCTTGGGTAACTTCAAGGTCAAAGGCTTCGGATTCGTAGGTTTTTCCGTCTACCTCGATGCTGGCTTTGCCAAAATGGTAGTTGCCCGCTTGCGGAGCGCGGAGCTGATAGGTGTAGGATAGGGTAAAGCTCTGCGATTGCTTGCCGTTTACAAACTGAAAACTGCTGGATTGCGACTGCGCCGGTCCAAACAATATATCCAAGCCTTTGAACGCCGGTGCACGGAAAGACTTGGAGCCGCGCACGTTGATGGAGTAGGAGATTTCAAAGGCTTGCCCCGCGCTCACTTTGGAGGGTGCCCGCAGGCTCAGCACCGGTTCCTGCGCCCACGCCAAGGCAGAGAGCGAGAGCCAAAGCAAGGGCAGGCAGAGTGCGTGTTGAATTTTGCGTATCGTAGGTGTTGGGAGTTTCATGTTAAAGTGTTTTTAGCGTCTGCAAGCTACCAGTCTTTTTCAACGGGAGAACCCTTGACCTGCTCTTTGTTCTTGATTTTTTCCAAGGTGTTCTTTTCTTGGTTTTCCAAAGCGCGGAGCATACGCTCAGCCTCTTGTTGTTTGGCTTTTTGCTTGGGCGTTTGATTTTGGTTCTCTTGTTGCCCCTGTTTATTTTGCTGCTGTTGTTGCTCCTGCTGCTGTTGGTCTTTTTTCTGTTGGTCTTGGTCTTGCTGTTGCTGATTCTGTTGCTGGTCTTGCTTCTGATCCTGCTTGTCTTGCTTGTTTTGCTGCTGTTGGTTCTGCTGTTGCTGTTGTTGCAGCATACGTTGTGCATAGGCGAGATTGTAGCGGGTATCAGGGCGACCCGGCTGTTGTTGCAAGGCACGGATATAGGATTCCACCGCCTTTTGGTAGTCTTGCTGTTGTACGAAAGTATTGCCCAAATTATGGAATACAGACGACTTTTCGGCTTTGCTCAAATTGGGATTTTCGGCAACGGCAGCGTAATTTTCCAATGCCTGTTCGTACTTCTGCTGACCGTATTGGGCGTTGGCAAGGTTGTATTTTGCCTTGTAATAGGTGCTGTCGTTGTGCAAGGCTTTCAGATACGAAATCTCGGCTTCGTGCAGTTTGCCGTTCAGATAGTGTTTGTTGCCTTGATTGGTGGGAATGGCGGTCTGAGCCTGTAGAGCCGAACCTATGAGTGTCAAGGGCAACAGGCAGATCCATACCGGCAGGGCTGCCGCATTTTTTTTCTTGTCGCCAAAGATACGCTCGCGGTTCAAAAGTGGATTCTTCTTTTCAAAGATGAACAGGTCTAACAACAGAAACAGTACCGCTAAGGCAAGAAAATAGCTATAGCGGGTTTCGTAATCGGAAATGTTGCGGCTCTCAAACGACACCTTGTCGAGTTCCGCCAATTTTGCAAAAACGCTTTCCACGCCCGAAGAAATATTGTTGGCTTCTACATAAAAGCCTTTGCCGGCATGGGCTATTTCTTCCAGCATGGCGCGGTTGATTCGGGTAATGACCACCTTGCCTTCGGCATCTTTCTTATAGGATACCACCTGACCGTTCTTGTATTCGGGAATGGGCGCGCCTTGGGGTGAACCCATTCCTACCGTACTTACCACAATTCCTTTCTTCGCTGCGTTTTGAGCGGCAGAAACGGCATCATCTTCGTGGTTTTCGCCATCGCTGATAACGATAATGGCTTTGTTGTGCAGGTTTTCGTGCTGTGGGTCAAAATTCTGTGCGCAGAGGTCTATGGCAGCCCCGATTGCCGTACCTTGCCGGCTTAAGTCGGAGGTCTGCACATTGCTTATAAACAGTTTGGCGGCTCCGTAATCGGTAGTGAGCGGAAGTTGCAGATAGGCATCTCCGGCAAAGACCACCAACCCGATACGGTCGGATTCCATCTTGTCTAAAATGCGTATTACCGCCTGTTTGGCGCGCATCAGCCGGGAGGGCTGGATGTCGTTGCTGTTCATACTGTTTGAAATATCCAAGGCAATCATCACATCCACGCCCTTACGCTCGGCTTTCTTAACCGAAGTACCCAGCTGGGGGTTGGAAAGACAGAAAACCAGCAGGGCATAGGCGGCTATGCACAATAAGAACTTAAGATGCTGTTTGCCTGTGGAGTATTGCGGCATCTGCCGGCGAATCTCCGGATAGGGACCGTTGGCATCCATACGCTTGCGTTTGCGGTGCATATTGAGGTAAAAGGCAGCCGCAAAAGGAATTACAAGCAACAGCAGATACAGTATTTTGGGGTTTTCTATGATAAACATCAGGGCATGGTTTTAAGGATAAACAAACGGCATATCAGTTCTAAGAGCAACAATGCCAATGCCGCCCAAAGAAAGGGCTTGTATTCTTCGGCACGGTGTTCAAAAGAAAGCACCTCTATCTTGGTTTTTTCCAATTGGTCGATTTCTTCAAAAATCTCGCGTAGTTTGTTCTTGGAGGTGGCGCGGAAATACAAGCCTCCGGTTTCTTCTGCAATGCGGGAAAGCAGGCTTTCGTCTATCTCCACCTTTACATTTTGGTATTGGATGCCGAAGGGGGTCTTGTATGGGTAGGGGGCAAGCCCTTTGGTTCCCACTCCGATGGTGTAGACGCGCACTCCGTAGGTTTTGGCAAGGTCTGAAGCCGTAAGCGGGTCGATGGAGCCGGCGTTGTTAACCCCATCGGTAAGCAAGATGATTACCTTGCTTTTGGCTTTGCTTTGCCGAACCCGGTTGATACTTACCGCCAAGCCGTCGCCGAGAGCCGTACCGTCGGGAATCAGTCCGCTTTTGAGCTGTTTGATACGGTTTTCAAGAATCCCGTGATCAATGGTGAGCGGGCATTGGGTATAGGCTTCGCCGCTAAAAGCCACTACGGCGATACGGTCGTTATTCCGCTCGCGTATAAAGTCTTGCGCTAACTGCTTGGAGGCTTCCAGACGGTTGGGCGAAAAATCTTCGGCAAGCATACTGCCCGAAATATCCATCGCCATAACGATGTCTACGCCCTCTATATTCTTGCTGCTGCTCTTGCTTTTGGATTGCGGTCGTGCCAATGCCACAATCATCAGTGCCAAAGCCGCCACACGCAATATGTGCAGCATAGGATATAAACGTTGCCTAGGGCTTTTTCTTAAGCCTGCAACAAATCCCGAATCGGAGTAGTTGAGGTAGGGGTGGGTCTTCTTATCGCGGGCAAACAGCCACCAAAGAGCCACCGGCACTATCAGAAGCCCCCACAATACGAAAGGATAGGCAAAAACGAGATTTTCCATAACATTAGGGCTTTGGGTTCTCGGATGGTTCAAGCGGTTTCGTCTCTTCTTGTTTGCGGTAGGTCAAGAAGTCGGAAACTTTCTTAAAGCTGTCTTCGTGTTCGTCGGGTGCAGGCAGTACCTTGGCGAATTTAACCAAGACCGAGCGGTCTAAAACCGACAGTAATGCAGCCAAGTGCCCGGGCGTTCCGCTCAAGTGTTCCCTTAGGGCGGCAGACAGCTCGTCGTTGGTCATCTCAATGGCGGCTATATCCATGCCCTTGGCTAAGTAAACGCGCAGGATATCGGTAAGTTCGGTATAGTATTCCTTAATGCGGTTCTGCTGCCAAAGCTGCTTTTCTTTAAGCGAGTTCAAGTCGGCAATCGCACGGTCTACAGGTGGAACCGGCGGCTTTTGCGGAACAAAGAGCGGTTTGCCCTGCCGGAACCTCTTCCACAGAAAGATGCCGGCAGCCGTCAGGAGGGCTATTCCCAGTACAATCCACAGCCAAAAGCCGTAGCGTTCAAAATACTCGCCCCACAGTTCTTTTCGGCTTACCTCAAAAGTTGCCCGAATGTCCTTGATAGGTTGAACCGTATCGACGACAGGCGCAAAAAAACGCACCAAGCCGGTATCGGTGCTTACTTGCAGCAAACTGTCGTTGCGCACGAACTCAAAATGGAAAGCGGGCATGGTATATGCCCCTTCCTTGTATGCCGAAAAACGGTAGGCTGTCTTGCGCACGGCAATGCCCGAAGCGGCGTCGGAAGAAAGGCTTGAGCGCAGACTGTCTTCGGGTATAAGTTGCAAATCGTCTGAAATTCGGTCCTGCAAAACGGGAAAATTAACCTTTTCAGGCGCATCGCTTTGGCAGAACAGGCGCAGTTCCAAGGCATCGCCTATCCAGCCGGAAGTGTCGAACTCCGCCCACACACGCACCTCTTTCTGCGCCTTGGCAGGAAACAGCAGGCAGGCGGCGAGCAAAAATCCTATAACACTTAAAGTTCTTTTAATCATCATAGTTTGTTAAACAGATTGATAAGGGGCTTTACATAATCTTCTCCCGTGCGTACGGAAACGTGCGAGATGCCGTATTTTGCCATCAAGGTGTTCCGCTTTTGGTTTTCTTCTTGCCGATAAGCCTCAAAAGCCTTGCGGTTGCGGGTAGAAGAACTGTCTATCATAAATGTTTTGCCGTTCTCGTTGTCTTGAATACGCAGCAGACCCCAGTCGGGCAGTTCGTCTTCGAGGGGATCCGCCACGTGAATGGCAATCAGTTCATGCGCTTTGCAGGCGATTTTGAGCGATTCCTCATAGTGGGAATCCATAAAGTCGGAAAGCAGAAATGCCGTGCTTCTACGTTTTTGCACATTGCGCAGGAAACGCAGCGCCGCGCTGATGTCCGTGCCGGTATGCGCCGGTTTGAAATCAATCATTTCGCGGATGATACGCAACAGGTGTGTGCGCCCTTTTTGTGGCGGAATGTATTTTTCCACTTCCGAGCTAAAGAACACCGCGCCCACCTTGTCGTTGTTTTGGGATGCCGAAAAGGCGAGGATAGCGGCAATCTCGCTGATGGTTTCCCGCTTTTGCGCCACACTGCCGAAAAATCCCGACGCGCTCACATCAATCAGCAGCATTACGGTCAGTTCGCGTTCTTCTTCAAAAACCTTAACGTAGGGCTTATGAAAGCGGGCGGTAACTTTCCAGTCTATAAAGCGGATGTCGTCGCCGTATTGGTATTCCCTTACTTCGCTGAACGCCATACCCCGCCCTTTGAACGCGCTGTGGTATTGACCGGAAAATATCTGCCGCGACAAAGCTTTCGTCTTTATCTCGATTTTCCGTACTTTCTTTAACAATTCGGAGGTTTCCATAGGGCTTCTGTTATGGCACTTCCACCGTGTTGAGTATTTCGTTGAGGATGTTTTCGGTGGTAACATTCTCGGCTTCGGCTTCATAGCTGAGTCCGATGCGGTGTCTCATTACGTCGAAGCATACGGCGCGTACGTCTTCGGGAATTACATAGCCTCGACGTTTGATAAAGGCGTAAGCCTTGGATGCCAAAGCCAAGTTGATGCTGGCGCGGGGCGAGGCACCGAAAGAAATCATGCTGCGGTATTTCTCTAACTTATACTGTTCCGGAAAACGGGTGGCGAACACGATGTCGGTAATGTAGTTCTCTATTTTTTCGTCCACATACACCTCGCGGGTCAGTTCGCGCGCCTTGATGATGTCTTGGGTATCCACCACCTTATTGATTACAGGATATTGGTTGCCCACGTTCTGCCGTATAATCAGCTTTTCTTCTTCTTTCTGCGGATAGCCGATTACCAATTTGAGCATAAAACGGTCAACCTGCGCTTCGGGCAGGGGATAGGTGCCTTCCTGTTCGATAGGGTTCTGCGTGGCAAGCACCAAGAAAGGATCCTGCAAGCGGTAGGTTTCTTCGCCTATGGTTACCTGCCGTTCCTGCATGGCTTCCAACAAGGCGCTCTGCACTTTTGCCGGAGCGCGGTTAATTTCGTCTGCCAATACGAAATTGGCAAAGATAGGCCCCTTGCGGGTAATAAAGTTTTCGTCTTTCTGACTGTAGATCTGCGTGCCGATAAGGTCGGCGGGCAGCAGGTCGGGGGTAAATTGTATGCGGCTGAAATTAGCATTGACAGCAGTGGCGAGGGTTTTGATGGCAAGGGTCTTTGCCAATCCCGGCACCCCTTCGAGCAACACATGGCCGTTTGCCAAAAGCCCGATGAGGAGCCTTTCCACCATGTCTTTCTGCCCCACGATGTTTTTCTTCATTTCCATCGACAGCAAGTCTACAAACGCGCTTGCCTGCTGGATTTTTTCGTTGAGTTCTTTGATGTCAACCTGTTGATCCATGATATGTTTTTTTTAGCAACGGGGCAAATATAGGTATAAAGAAGTTCGGCAATTCTTAAAAAAATGTTAAAATCTTTGTAACAAAATGAACCATAACGAAATATAGGTGCCGTAAAATGAGGGTAGGTAAGAAGAAAAAGGAGAAGGATAATGTGGGAGGGGGCGGAGTACGCTAGCGTACTCCGCC
>JAFLTI010000031.1:0-13840 GCA_022510485.1 Lentimicrobiaceae bacterium
AAAACCCCATTAGCCACCGACACATTCAGCGAATCTATCTTTCCCAGCAGGGGTATTCGGAGTTTTTCGTCGCAGAGTTTTAGGTATTCGGGGCTTACGCCGTTTTCTTCCGAACCGAGGATAAAGGCGGTGGGAACGGTAAAATCGGCTTCGGTGTATTCTATAGAAGCCTTTTCGGAGGCGGCATAAACCTTTACGCCCGAAGCCTTGAGCAGGTGTATGGTGCTTTTAAGGTTTTCTTCGCGGCATACGGGTACCGATAGGAGCGCGCCGGCAGAGGTCTTTACCGAATCTTCGTTGATGGGCGCGCTGTTCTGCGCCGGCAGGATTACGGCATCGGCTCCCGCACATTCGGCAGTACGCACCATCGCGCCGAAATTGCGCACATCGGTAATGCGGTCAAAAATCAGCAGCAGGGGCGTCTTTCCCTCCTCAAAAAGGCAGGGCAGCAAATCTTCTATACGGTTGTATTCGATAAGCGACAGATACGCCACCACGCCTTGGTGGTTGCCGTTACAAAGAAAGTCGAGCCTTTGTTTGGGAACGTATTGGGCGTGCAGTCCGTTGGTGCGCAGCCGGGCGTCAAGTTCGCGGTAAATCTCGCCTTGTAGCCCTTTTTGGATAATGATTTTTTCAAATTCCTTGCCTGTGCGTATGGCTTCTAAAACAGGCCGTAGCCCGTAAATCATATTGTCGGGACGCTTGGGGCGGGGAGAAAAAGCCCGGTTGGAACGAGGGGCGCCGCTTTGGCGGATAGGTTCGTTTCTCATGCTATGCTTAAATTTAGCGTAAAGTGCCGTAATTGATTAACTTTGCAAGTTTACGAAATAAAAACGGAAGCCGTGCGGAAAGTTGCCTTTTATACCTTGGGTTGCCGTCTGAACTTTGCCGAAAGTTCAGACCTGATGCGCCGTTTTTCGGAATCGGGCTGCGAGGTGGTGCCGTTTGAGCAAGCGGCAGACCTCTATGTAATCAATACCTGTACGGTAACGGCGGCGGCAGAAAAGAAATGCCGTCAGATTATCCGCTCCGCCCACCGCCTCAATCCGGAGGCTAAGATAGCGGTGGTAGGCTGCTTTTCGGAACTCCGCCCGCAGGAAGTGGAGCAACTGCCGGGCGTGGATTTTGTGCTGGGCAACCGCAACAAACACCGCTTGTTTGAGTATATGCAGGAGGGTAGTGTAAAAACGGAAGACCAAGCGGAGGCTATGCCTTTTGTACCCTCGTATTCCACTTTGGGGCGTACCCGTTCATTCTTTAAGATACAAGACGGCTGCAACAACTTCTGCTCTTTTTGCGCCATACCTTTTGCCCGAGGCCGCAGCCGCAGCGATACCATTGAGCGTACCATGCAGACCGCATCTGAAATTGCCCGTACCGGCGTTAAGGAAATAGTGCTTACTGGCGTGAATATCGGCGATTTCGGACGTTACCAAGGAGAAAATTTTTACGGTTTGTTAAGGCAATTGGAACAGCTTTCAGGCGTGGAACGTATCCGTATAGGTTCGGTTGAACCCGATTTGCTGGGCGACGACATAATAAAATTAGTGGCGGAATCCCGAAAACTGATGCCGCATTTTCATATCCCCTTGCAGGCTGCCCACGATGACGTGCTTAAAAAGATGAAGCGGCATTACGGCAGGAGTTTTTATGCCGATAGGGTAGATATGATACGCCGTTTGATTCCCCATGCCTTTATAGCCTGTGATGTGATTGCCGGTTTCCCAACCGAAACGGATACCCAGTTTCAAGAGGGATTGGAATTTTTGGAAACCTTGGACTTGAGTGCCTTGCACGTGTTTAGCTATTCCGACAGGGAAGAAGCGGCGGCATCCAAGATACCCGCCGTTTATGGTGCGGGCGAATTGGCAAGGCGCAGTGCGGCACTGCACGCCCTTTCGGATGCCAAGAAGCAGGCGTTCTATGTCCGTTTTAGCGGTACGGAGGCTCCTGTGCTGTGGGAATCGGACAACGAGGGAGGCTATATGTACGGCTATACGCCCAACTACCTGAGGGTTCGCCGTGTGTTTGACGAAAATTTGGTAAACACGATTGTTACCACCCCCTTGCGTGCATTGGAAAAGGATGCCGGCAAGGATTGGTGTTTTGCATAAGTAAGAAATGGCAGAAAAACAAAAGATAAGGGTAATACGAAGCGGACGGCTCAATTTTATATTGATTCTGTTCTCGGTGCTTATTGTTGCCGCCACCTTGTTCTTTTCCCGACGCTTAGTGGATCAGCTCAAAAAGGAAGAACGGGTGCGGGTGCAGAATTGGGCTATTTCCAATTGGCGGCAGATGAATATGGCAAATCAAGTGCGCAGCCTCTTTGCCCAGATGGAAACCGAAGAACGCCAATATGCTACAATATGGAGCTATGTATATGAACAGGTGTTCAACCCTGTTTCGCCTACGCCCAAAGATTTCGACATTCTGATGCGCATTATGTCGAGCAACAACCGCCCCTTTATCTTGGTAGGAAAAGCGGGCAGGATTCTCGAATCGCACGACCCCGATATAAAACTGAATGACAAGGCTGACTTTACTCCCGAAATACAGCAGGCATATTCCGATTATCCGCCCATAGTGGTGGATGCCCAAGGCATCAGATATACCTTGTATTTTAAGCCCTCCGAAGTGTTTTTGAACCTTCGTCAGATGTTTTCCGATCTGGATAGTTCATTCAAGATGGAGGCATTTAACAGTATCGCTTCCATTTCGGTTCCGGTATTGCTGACCGACGAGAGCAAACAGACGGTGCTGATGCACCGCAATGTGGAAGAGGGCGAGTTCTATTCGCAGCATAACATTCAGGCAAGGTTGCACAAGATGCAGGAAGCCAACGAACCTATCGAACTGCATCTGCCGGGTATGGAAAGTTCCACTTGTTATCTGTTTTATGAATCTTCGGCATTCTTGCGGAATATGAATTTCTTTACGGTGGCGCTTCTCTTAGCCTTGTTGGCGATTATAGGAGGGGTACTTTCTTTGCTCAACCTTTCGCAAAAGATGGTGCAGAACCGGGAATGGTTAGGTATGTCGAAAGAAACCGCCCATCAGTTGGGAACTCCGCTGTCTTCTCTCTTGGCGTGGATTGAATATTACAAGAGCAGGGAAGAGGGGGAAGCCTTGGAAAAGGCGGATTTGGTGGAAATTGAAAAGGATGTAAAACGTATTGAGGTGGTAACCAACCGGTTTTCTAAGATAGGTTCAGTACCTGAATTGGATTGGGAAAATGTGGTTCCGGTGGTCTTCCGCTCGGTGGAATATCTTAAGGTGCGTAGTTCCAAACGCATCCATTATACCATAAATGTATCGCCCGATGCGGTGGTGATGGCTCAGCTCAACGTACCCTTGATCGAGTGGGTGTTTGAGAATCTGTTTAAGAACGCACTCAATGCGATTGGCGACAACGAGGGAGAAATCAATATTTCCGTTACGGAAAATAACGAAGATGTGATTATCGACGTGCATGATACCGGCAAGGGGATTCCCAAAAAACAATTCAAGAAAATTTTTGAAGCCGGAGTAACCACCAAACCGCGCGGCTGGGGCTTGGGGCTTACTTTGAGCCGGCGCATCGTGGAGGGCTATCACAAAGGAAAGATTTTTGTGGAAAGTTCCTCCCCCCAGACCGGTACGGTGTTTCGCGTGATTCTGAACAAGAAAGTGCGTAAGTGAAGACGGGGCTATACATACATATACCTTTTTGCCGTCAGAAATGCCTTTATTGTGCGTTTTATTCGGTGGCGGCAAAAGGGGAGGATTATGCGCAAAGGTATGCGGAGGCTTTGTTAAGGGAAGCCCGATATTTCAAGTCGCGTTTTTTTCAAGACCAAAAAGCGGAAATATCCACCTTGTATATAGGCGGCGGAACTCCTTCGCTGCTGCCTGTTCCCTTTTACTCAGACTTGCTGGAAAACCTTGGCAGGCTTTTTGATTTTTCGCTTTTGGAAGAAGTTACCTTTGAAGCCAATCCCGAACATCTTTCGGCAGAATATCTGCTGGATCTGTATCGCTATACACCGGTAAGACGCTTGAGCATAGGCGTGCAGTCGTTCTCGGATGCCGATCTGAAACGCCTCAATCGCCGCCATAGCGCGGCAGAAGCCCTAAAAGCGGTAGAAAACGCCCGTCGTGCCGGTTTTGACAATCTCTCGATAGATTTGATTTACGGCATACATCCTGCCGATGAGGATTCTACTTGGCAAGATAACCTCAAACTCCTGCAATCCCTTCAACTGCCGCATTTTTCTGCATACGCCCTTACCGTAGAGGCGGGCACTATGCTGGAACGCAGGCTGGTTTCGGGCAAGATGACGATAGCGGGCGAGGAGCAGGTGGAGGCGGAGTATTTTCAGTTGCAGGAGTTTGCCCGCGCCCAAGGCTATGAATCATACGAAATTTCAAACTACGCCCGAAATGCTGCCTATGCACGCCATAACTGCAACTATTGGCGGGATGTTCCCTATATCGGCTTGGGGGCGGCGGCACATTCGTATATAGGCAACGAAAGGCATTGGAATCCTGCTTCGGTGCAGGAATACCTGCAAGACCCGGTATCGGGCAAAAAGGGAGAACGGCTGAGCGAGCGCGACCGTTATCACGAATATGTAATGACCGCTTTGCGCACCCTCTGGGGCGTGGAAGAAAAAAAGATAAGCACCTTTTGTGTTTCTTTGCAGCAGGAATTTTATCAAAGGGCGGAAAAAGAGATAAAATGCGGAAATTTGCAGCGCAAGGGAGATTCCTATATTGTGCCTTACGGTAAAAGGTTGCTTACCGACGGCATAGCCGCTGCATTTTTTTAATTGTTGGCAGAATGAAGTTTGGCAGATACATATATGCTTTAGGGCTGTGGCTTTGTATTTCGTGCGCCTTGTCGTATGGGCAGGGCATAGCCGTCGGACTGGCGGAAATTCCGGTTCAAGAGAACGATTCTCCCTTTAGGGTGCTTACGCTCGGCAAGAAAGGCGTGCTGGTGATTATGGAGCAAAACGACCTTTTTGCCGCTAATGCGCAGCGGAGCCTCTATTTTTACGATGAAAACCTGCACAGACGCTGGCAGAGCGATATAGCGGTAGAGAGCCGTTTCCGTTATGCCGGACAGAGGGTGGAAGAAGATAGCCTGCGCTTTGCCTTGGTGGCGGTTTCCGACAGAAAGGGAGTTCCCGAATTTTTGGAACTGGCAGTCTGTATAGCCGACGGACGTTATGTGCTCCGTTCGCACGAGGTGGAAGCCCAGTCTTTGGCTAAGGCGGAATTTGCCGAATTTAAGCTGCTTGGCGAGCGTTGGCACTTTTTAGTATTGCAGAAAAACGAATACGTGTATTGCGTGCTCGATACCCGTACCGATTCTCTCGGCGTATATACGGTGGCATCCGCCAAAGACTACACTTGTTGCGATTGGCAGTTAGACAGCGAGGGTAATGCCTTTTTTGTGTTCCGTGATAGCAAGCTTGTCGAAACGGGGCTGTATTTCAAACAGATTTCTCCATCGGGAGAGTCTTTGCGGCAAGAAGGAATCTCCTCTCCGCGTCAGGACATCCGTTTAGTGGATGCCCGCCTTGCTGTTTTGGGCGGAAACGATATGATGATAGCCGGCAGCTGGAACCTGTCGCGAGCCAAGCAAAGCCTTTCTACTTACGATTTGGGCAGCGAAACGGCGGGTTTGTTCGCCATGCGCTATAAAGACGGAAAAGTGCGGGATTTTTGGATGAAAGGCTATTTGGAATATCCGGATTTAGATACCCTTTTGGGCAGCGAGGAAAGTTACCGTTTTTCATTGGCTATGCAGAAATCCAACGGCAGAATGGTCCTGCCCGATTACTTAAGTCTTTTGCGCCTGAAGCCTCAGAACGGAAAGTTTTGCCTTTTTGCAGAAGTTTACGATAGGGTGGTAAGCACCACCACCGAAGTTTCCTACGATTTTTACGGACGTATGATGCCTTATACGCGGGTTACTTTTGAGGGCTACCGCTATAAAGAAGCCTTTTATTCGGAATTTGATTCGGCAGTGAAAAACCTGCGCAATTCGGTATTCGATTTGGAACAGCAACAGCTATACGACCGCCTTGTACCGCTTTCGGCGGCGGTGGAGAACCCTCAGGGCGATTTGCTCTACGGATATAATTATCAATCGGCTATCTACTATCGGGTAACTGCCGGAGAAGACGGCATAGGTGCCTTGAAGAATTTTGGATTGAATTCCCTTTTGCCCGGCGACCGCCTGCAACGCACATGGGGAAGTTCGCTTACCGAATGGTTTCCCGGATGCCTGCTTGCATACGGCTACAAACAGATAAGCAACTCCCGCCGCAAAGGCAAGAGCCGCCAGTCGGTATTTTACATGAATAAGGTAATGGCGCAGACTAAGCCGTAAGGAGAATACGGCAGGCATTCTTTGCCATACCGAACAATCCGCCGCCTATTTCAAAAAACCGTTCCTCGCCTCCGTTTTCCACCAAACGTATCTTTCCCTTGCTCAAGAGCGAAAGGATAGGGGCGTGGCGGTCTAAGACTTCAAACGAACCGTCGGCACCCGGCAGCTGCAACAATTTGGCTTCCCCCTCAAAAATAAGCTTGTCGGGGGTGGATATTGTAACGGTCATGTTATGCTTCGGCTAAGATTTTACGGGCTTTTTCCTTCACGTCGTCTAAGGTTCCCACCATATGGAAAGCCTGTTCGGGATATTCGTCCATCTCTCCGTCTAAGATAGCCTTGAAACCGGCAATGGTATCTTCTATCTTCACGAACTTTCCGGGCAGACCCGTAAAGGATTCCGACATAAAGAAAGGTTGCGAGAGAAAACGCTGTATCTTACGGGCGCGGTTCACCACCAGCTTGTCTTCTTCGCTGAGTTCTTCCATACCCAAAATGGCGATGATATCCTGCAATTCGCTGTTGCGTTGCAGAATATTCTTGATACGCTGGGCGGTCTGGTAGTGTTCCTTGCCTACAATGCGGGGCGAAAGGATGCGCGAACTGGAAGCGAGTGGGTCAACGGCGGGGAAGATACCCAATTCCGAAATCTTGCGGCTCAATACGGTGGTGGAGTCCAAGTGTTCAAAGGTAGTGGAGGGCGCGGGATCGGTCAAGTCGTCGGCAGGTACATAAACTGCCTGAACCGACGTGATGGAACCGCTTTTGGTAGAAGTGATACGTTCCTGCATCAAGCCCATTTCGGTGGCAAGGGTAGGTTGGTAACCCACTGCGGAGGGCATACGTCCCAAGAGTGCCGAAACTTCGGAACCAGCTTGGGTAAAACGGAAAATATTATCCACAAAGAACAGGATATTGCCGCCTCCCTGTCCGTCGCCGCCCCTGTCGCGGAAATACTCCGCCAAGGCAAGACCGGAAAGAGCCACGCGGGCACGTGCGCCGGGCGATTCGTTCATCTGCCCGAATACCAAAGTGGCTTGCGATTTCTTTAATTCTTCAAAGTCCACCTTGCTCAGGTCCCAATGCCCTTCTTCCATGCTCTTCTTAAATTCTTCGCCGTAGCGGATAACGCCCGACTGTATCATTTCGCGCAGTAGGTCGTTGCCCTCGCGGGTACGTTCGCCCACACCGGCAAACACGGTCTGCCCCGAATATTGCTTGGCGATGTTGTTGATCATTTCCATAATCAACACCGTTTTTCCTACGCCCGCACCGCCAAAAAGACCTACTTTACCGCCTTTCATATAAGGCTCAATCATATCGATAGCCTTGATGCCGGTGTAAAGCACTTCTTCTTCGGTAGTAAGTTGGTCAAAATCGGGCGGATTCTGGTGTATGGCACGGCGTTCTCCGCCTTGAATGGCGCCGATGCCGTCGATAGGCTGGCCGGTTACGTTAAAAAGCCGTCCGTTGATGGCTTCGCCCGTAGGTACGGAGATGCCGCAACCTAAAGCGGTTACTTCCAGCCCCCGGTAAAGCCCGTCGGTGGAGTCCATCGAAATGGCGCGCACGGTACATTCGCCCATATCCTGCTGACATTCCAACACAACCTTATAGCCGTCGGGGCGTACCGCTTCCAAGGCTTCGTAAATAAAAGGTATACGTTGACCTTCGTCGAAATGCACATCGACTACCGCGCCGATTACTTGCGAAATCCTGCCTTTACTAATTTCCATATCAAAACGGTTTTAGCGTCGTTTATTCCTATAATCTCCACCAATAGGCGTATCCTTGCCCGGAGCGACGGCAGTTTTTTTCTCTACCTTGGGTACGCTGCGGTTTTCCGCAAAATTGCAGAAATCGGGAGTACGGCTCACCGCCGCGCTCTTATGGGATGAGCAGGAACACAAAGCCCCTGCGGCAAATAGAGCGAGCAACAAGCCCATACACGTGCGGGATGTTTTTTTGAAAGTCAACATACGTAGTTTTTTTAGGTGTCGTTTATACCCAAAAAGGCATAGACGCCCCAAAGTTAATGATTTTTTTGACTGCTCGTGAAAATTTATCAGTATCTTTGCCCGCTTTTTGAGTTATTTGCAGGAGAATAAAGAATATGGCATACAACGAATCGATGTTGATCCGTCGCGATTTGCTTACGCGAGTGTGCAAATTGATGCAAAGCGGCAATTTACGCTCGGAGATAGACAGGGTGCCTCTTATTATGAGGCCTCGCTACAGCAAAGACGTTTCGCGTTGCTGCGTGTATAAGGACAGGGCGGTTATAAAATACCGCCTTATGGCGATTCTCGGCTATGATATACGCGATGAGAAAGACGAGCTGACCCCCTTGAGCGAATACGCCCGTATGGCGGAAGAACGTACCGAACAGACTACCGCTATCCTTACCGTAGTGGACTTGGCGTGCAGTTCGTGCGTGCAGGTGAACTATGTGGTTACCAATATGTGTCACGGCTGTATAGGGCATCCCTGTACCTTTGCCTGCCGTAAGAACGCCATCAGCATACATCATCAGGCATATATAGAACCCGACAAATGCGTAAGCTGCGGGCTGTGTATGAAAGCCTGTCCGTTCAACGCCATCATTTATCAAGCCGTTCCCTGCGAACAATCCTGTCCGGTAGATGCCATTTCCAAAGACGAGCACGGAGTGGAACATATAAACGAAAGCAAGTGTATCTACTGTGGTCGTTGCCGTGAAGCCTGTCCCTACGGGGCGATTATGGAAAAGACCTACCTTACTGAGATTTTCCGCGCCTTGAAATCCGACAAAAAAGTGGTGGCGTTGGTGGCTCCCTCCATTATGGGGCAGTTTCCCGTACAGCCGGGCAAGGTGGTAAGCGCTATCAAGGCATTGGGATTCGACAGCGTGGTGGAAGTTGCCGAAGGTGCCAATACTACGGCTATTAACGAAGCCGCCGAGTTTGAAGAAAGGGTGGTGCAGGGCGGTCAGAAATTTATGACCACTTCTTGTTGCCATGCCTACACGGAGTTGGTTCACAAGCATCTCAAACATCTCGAACCCTATGTTTCGCATACGCATACGCCTGTTTATTACACGGCTAAGGCGGTAAAGGAAAAAGATCCTGACTGCGTTACGATTTTCTTTGCCCCCTGTCTTTCCAAACGCCACGAAGCTATGGTGGAAAAGGATATAGACTGGGTGCTTTCTTACGAAGAATTGGGTGCCATGCTCACCGCCGCCGGCATCGATATTCAGAAGTGCGAGGAAGAAAAGTTGGTGGAAATAGACAATGCGGGCAGGGCGTTTCCCTATACGCAGGGGGTTACCGAAGCGGTGCGCCACTATTCCAAGAATCCCGAGGCGATACGTCCTTTCTTTATAGACGGGGTAGATAAGGCGGTTATCAAGAGCCTTAAGACTGTGGAACAGACCTGCGGAGGCCCCGGTCAGCCCAATATGATTGAGTTTATGGTTTGTCAGGGAGGTTGCGTAAACGGCTGCGCCTCGATAGCCAATCCGCGTACCGCTGCCCGTCAGATACAGACCTTTATCAAAGACGACAACGCCCGCAAGGCGGCTGCCGAATAAATAGCGATGTCGTCTTACTTGCGTGGATATGCCGCTTACCTTAAGCTGGAACGCAGTCTTTCGGCTGCCTCGGTGGAGGCATACCTGCACGATGTAAATCTTTTTTTGCAATACAGCAACGGTAAGGATATACGTTCGGTTACGCCTGCCGATATAGAGCAGTTTACAGTATTTATCTTAGAGTTGGGAATGAGCGCACGTTCTCAGGCTCGGATTCTGTCGGGCATCAAAAGTTTTTTCAATTATCTGGTGTTAGAAAAAGAAATCGAGGTTTCGCCGGCAGAATTGATAGAAAGCCCCCGTTTGAAACGGCATCTGCCCGATACGCTTTCGTATGGGGAAATTATGGCAATGCTCGATTCGATAGACCTCTCCACCATAGAGGGTCGCCGCAACCGTGCCATGCTCGAAACGCTCTACGCCTGCGGGCTGCGGGTTTCGGAATTGGTGAGCCTGTCTATATCGATGCTGTATCTTGACGACGGTTTTGTGCGTATTATCGGCAAAGGCAATAAAGAAAGGTTGGTGCCTATCGGAAAGACGGCAATAAAGCAGATAAGGTCTTATATCGAGAACGACCGCTGCCATATTCCTATACAGAAAGGCTCTGAGAATATAGTGTTTCTCAACAAGCGGGGTACGGCTCTGTCGCGGGTTATGGTGTTCAAGATTATAAAAGAAACGGCGGCTGCCGCCGGCATACACAAGTCGGTAAGCCCGCATACGTTCAGGCATAGTTTTGCCACCCACCTTATCGAAGGGGGAGCCGACTTGCGTGCGGTGCAGGATATGCTGGGGCACGAATCCATTACCACCACCGAAATCTATACGCATCTCGACCGCCGCTACCTGCAGGAAACCATCGAAAAATATCATCCGCAAGCCAAAGGTCAGTAACAAGTTCTTGTATAATAGGACTGATTTTATTACCTTTGCGAACTTTTTGTCGGGGCTTTTTATTGCTTCGTAATACATTGGTAATCAAATAATAAATCAAGGATATGAAAGAAGGATTGAAAACAGTTTATCTGTTTGGAAACAAAACAGCCGAAGGTCGTGCCGATATGCGGAACCTCTTGGGTGGAAAAGGTGCGAACCTTGCAGAAATGAGCCTGATCGGTCTGCCTGTGCCTCCGGGATTCACTATTACCACCGAAGTATGTACTGCCTACAACCGCCTTGGCGCGGATGCGGTCATCAGTGCCATCAAGCCCGAAGTGGAAAAGGGTATGGCAGCCGTAGAACAGATTATGGGTGCCAAATTCGGCGATTCGGTCAATCCTCTTTTGTTTTCGGTTCGTTCGGGAGCCCGCGCCTCGATGCCCGGTATGATGGATACCATCCTCAATCTCGGTATCAACGATACCGTAGTGGAAGCCCTCTGCAAGAAAACCGGCAACGACCGCTTTGCGTGGGATTCCTACCGTCGTTTCGTGCAGATGTACGGCGACGTGGTTTTGGGTATGAAGCCCACCTCCAAAGAAGACATCGACCCCTTTGAAGAAATCATCGAAAAGATGAAAGAAGAAAAGGGCGTTAAGCTCGATACTGAATTAGGTGTTGCCGAACTGAAAGAATTGGTGGTACGCTTTAAGGCTGCCGTAAAGAAAAGTACCGGAAAGGAATTTCCCACCGATCCTTGGCAGCAGCTCTGGGGTGCCATCATCGCCGTGTTCGACAGCTGGATGAACGAGCGCGCCATTCTGTACCGCCGTCTTAACAATATTCCCGCCGAATGGGGTACGGCAGTAAACGTGCAGGCTATGGTGTTCGGAAATATGGGCAACACCTCCGCCACCGGCGTTTGCTTTAGCCGCAGCGCCTCTACGGGCGAAAATAAATTCAACGGCGAATACCTGATTAACGCGCAGGGCGAAGATGTGGTTGCCGGTATACGAACCCCGCAGGAAATTACGCTTTTGGGTTCGCAACGTTGGGCTCAGCTGCAAGGCATATCCGAAAAGGAACGCGCTGCCAAATACCCCTCGCTCGAAGAATCTATGCCCGAACTCTACAAAGAACTTTGGGATCTTCAGAATAAACTCGAACTGCACTACAAGGATATGCAGGATATGGAGTTTACGATTCAGGAAGGACGTCTGTGGATGCTTCAGACCCGCAACGGTAAGCGTACCGGCGCGGCTATGGTTCGTATCGCAATGGAAATGTGCAAGGAAGGCTTGATTACCGAAAAAGAGGCATTGATGCGCATTGAACCCAACAAACTTGACGAATTGCTGCACCCTGTGTTCGACAAGAAAGCCCTTGCTTCGGCACAGGTTATGGCAAAAGGTTTGCCCGCTTCTCCGGGTGCGGCTACCGGACGTATTCTCTTCTTTGCCGAAGATGCCGAAAAGGTGGTGGAAAAAGAACCGGATGCCAAATTGATTCTGGTACGTATCGAAACTTCGCCCGAAGACCTTAAGGGTATGTATATCGCCCAAGGTATCCTTACCGCCCGCGGCGGTATGACCTCCCACGCGGCGGTGGTTGCCCGTGGTATGGGTAAATGCTGTGTGTCGGGTGCCGGCGATATAGAAATCGACTACAAGAAACGCACCCTCACTATGTCGGGCAAAACCTATAAGGAAGGGGATTATATCTCTTTGAACGGTTCTACCGGACAGGTATTCGACGGAGAAATCAAGACCAACGATGCCGAAATCAGCGGCGATTTCCAAGCCTTGATGGATTTGGCGGACAAATATACCCGTATGCGTGTGCGTACCAATGCCGATACGCCGCACGATGCCGAAGTGGCGCGCAATTTCGGTGCCAGCGGTATCGGTTTGTGCCGTACCGAACACATGTTCTTTGAAGGCGACAAGATTATTCCCATGCGTGAGATGATCTTGGCTAAGGATACCGAAGGTCGCCGTGCGGCTTTGGCTAAGTTGCTGCCGGTTCAGCGTGCCGACTTTGAAGGCATCTTTACCGCCATGCGTGACCTGCCGGTTACGGTTCGCCTTTTGGATCCCCCCTTGCATGAATTTGTTCCCAAGGATCAGAAAGGGCAGGAGGAAATGGCTCGAGTAATGGGTATCAGCGTAGATGAAGTAAAAGCCAAGGTAAAGGAACTCGAAGAAGTGAACCCCATGCTGGGACACCGTGGCTGCCGTTTGGGCAATACCTATCCCGAAATTTCGGAAATGCAGACCCGTGCCATTTTGGAAGCCGCTTTGAACTTGAAAGCCAAGGGAATCCACGCTCATCCCGAAATTATGGTGCCTCTTGCCGGAAGCAAGAAAGAATTGCAGATGCAGGTGGATATTATCCGTCAGACGGCAGAAACGGTATTTTGCGAAAGAAAAGACCGTATCGAATATCTGGTAGGTACGATGGTGGAAGTGCCCCGTGCCGCTCTTACTGCCGACGAAATTGCCGAGGTTGCGGAATTCTTCTCCTTCGGTACCAACGACCTTACGCAGATGACCTTTGGTTTCTCGCGTGACGATATCGGTAAGTTCCTGCCCACCTACTTAGAGAAAAACCTGCTTAAGTATGACCCCTTCCAAGTATTGGATCGCGAGGGGGTAGGTCAGTTGATGCGTATCGGTGCTGAAAAGGGTCGCGCCACCCGTCCTGATATCAAAATCGGTATCTGCGGTGAACACGGCGGTGAACCCAGCTCTGTAGCCTTCTGCGATTCGCTCGGTATGCGCTATGTAAGCTGCTCGCCTTATAGGGTGCCTATTGCGAGGGTTGCGGCGGCGCAGGCTAATGTTGCTACGCAAGACAAATAAAAAAAACGCAGTTAGAATGGCAATCTGCTTCGTTGCAGCCCTCGGTCGGCTCGGTCACGTACGTTAGTACGCTCCCTCGCCGCCCTCGGGCTGCGCCTTGCATCTCACCATTCTAACTGCGTTTTTGCTTTCTTATTGGGCGTA
>JAFLTI010000031.1:13940-21305 GCA_022510485.1 Lentimicrobiaceae bacterium
GCTGCGCCTTGCATCTCACCATTCTAACTGCGTTTTTGCTTTCTTATTGGGCGTACGATTCTCTCTGTTCTCGGGCTGCGCCTTGCATCTCGCCGTTCTAACTGCGTTTTTTACTTTCTTATTGGGCGTACTATCTCCGCTCTGCTCTTGGGCTACGCCTTGCATCTCACCATTCTAACTGCGTTTTTTACTTTCTTATTGGGCGTATGATTTCTCTCTGATCTTGGGCTGTGCCTTACTTCTTACCGTTTTAACTGCGTTTTTTACTTTCTTATTGGGCGTATGATTTCTCTCTGATCTTGGGCTGCGCCTTGCCTCTCGCCGTTCTAACTGCGTTTTTGCTTTCTTGTTGGGCGTATGATTTCTCTCTGATCTTGGGCTGCGTTGTCTTGCCTCTGAACTTGCCAGCCGCCGCCGAGGGCTTTATATAGCCGAACCAAAGCCAAATGCTCATCCCTCACCGCATTGCTCCATCCGATTTGAGCATCGAGATAGCGGCGTTGAGCATCAAGCAGGTCGAGATAGTTGATACTTCCGGAGCGATATTGCCAACGGGCAAGATCTACGTATTGGCTTGCCGCTTCCCGTAATTCCAATTTCAGTTCGGCTGCGCTTCGGGCGCTGCGGAAACCAACTACCGCAGCCTCCACCTCGTGAAATACCTCCAATACTTTTTGCTCGTAATTCAGGCGGGCTTCGTCGTATGCCGCTATCGCCGCTTTGTATCGGGATTTCTTAACCCCGAAGTTGAATATGGGGGCTAAAAGGGTTCCTGCCACATAAGAAAAGGGAGAGCGGAAGATACCTACAAAGTCGTTGTTTTCTACACCGCCCGTAAGTGTAATGGCAATACGCGGAAAGCGGTCGGCATAAGCCACGCCTACCGATGCCATAGCGGATCGCAGGCGATGTTCGGCTGCCCGCATATCCGGACGACGTTGCAGTAATACCGAGGGGATTCCTATGGCAAATTTTTCGGGTATTTCGTCATCTTGGAGTTTCTTGGCACGCAGCACAGTCCAGTCGGGGGTTTCGCCCATAAGCAGCGACAAGGCGTTTTCGGTTGCCTCTATGTCGCGTTCAAGATTAGGAATAAGCGCTGCCACGCTGGCATGTTCTACCTGTGCCTGCTGATAGGGGAGGTCGGAAGTTAGCCCGCCCTCAAAGCGTATGCGGGCAAGTTCAACCCCTTCGCTACGTGTAACGAGCGTGTTGCGTACAATACTGAGTTCATTGTCTAATGCCACTAAACGGAAATAGGCGGTTGCCGCTTCTGCCACCAAGAGCATACGCATGGCGCGTTCATCTTCTGCCGTTGCAATATATTCTTCGTTGCTGCGGCGTTTTGCCCAACGTAAGTTGCCCCATAGGTCGAGTTCCCATTTGAGTGTGAATTTAAGCCCCAGTTCAGGGTCGAGGATAAAATTTTCGCCGTAGTAATCGTTGGTTTCGTTGTTGAAAGGCGCTTCAAAATAGAAATTCGGAAACTGCGCGCCACGTGCTACCCGATAGAGCTGACGGGCACGTTCCACCCGCGCGGCGGCAGCCAAGATACGTTTGTTGTTGCTCAACACCCGCTCTATGATATCGCGCAATATCTCATCCCCATAAAATTCCCACCAGCCTATATCCGCTATGGTGAGCGAGTCGGTTTCGGAGGCGAACATCTGCTGCGGTATATTGAGTTCGGGTTCCTTACATTCCTTAACGGCGGAACATTCGCACAGCAATAATCCGGCACAGAGTGAACCTAATATGTAGATAAGCCTCTTCATCGTTTCAGTTTGGCTTTTATGCGGTAAATCCATACAAAGAAGAAAGGCACAAATACGATGCCTGCGGTAATGGCAACCAGCATACCGAAAAATACGCCTGTACCGATGCCCTGACGGCTGGCTGAACCCGGACCGGAGGCGAATACAAGCGGAAGCAACCCGAGCATAAAGGCAAGGGAGGTCATCACAATGGGGCGGAAACGTAAATGCGCCGCCGTAATCGCTGCCTTTACAATGTCGTGCCCCTTATCCACCTCCGCTTTGGCAAATTCCACGATAAGGATAGCATTACGGGCAACCAGCCCTATCAACATTACCAAGCCGATTTGGAAATAAATGTTGTTTTCAAGCCCGCATATCCAAATGCCGAGGTAGGCTCCTATGCCGGCAACCGGCAAAGACAGGAGCACCGCCATAGGCACAGACCAACTTTCGTATAGGGCGGCAAGGAACAGGAATACGAAAATGAATACAAGCAGCAATATGATGCCGGTTTGACCGCTCACGTGCTTTTCCTGATACGACAGTCCGCTCCATTCGGCACTGATATTGGAGGGCAGGTCTTCACGGACAATACGTTCCAATACCGCCATAGCCTGCCCCGAACTGTAGCCGTGCGCAGCCTCGCCCGTAATAGAGGCGGCGTTGAACATATTAAAACGTTTGATAGTGCCGGCTCCGGTAGTATAATAGGTGCTTCCGAGCGAAGTGATAGGAATCATGGTACGGTTGGAGGCACGCACAAAAAAGAGATTGAGGTTGTCCCTCCGTGCGCGATAGGGGGCTTCTGCCTGTATATAAACGCGGTATATGCGGTTAAACATATTAAAGTCATTTACGTAGATAGAACCCGTAAAGGTTTTCATCGTTGTAAATATATCCGACATTGACACCCCGTGCAGACGCGCCTTGTCGCGGTCTACATCGAAATAAAGCTGCGGAATATCGGTCTGCATGGAGGAGGCAAGCCCCGTAAGTTCAGGACGCATCGAAGCCAGATGCATCAATGTATCAACGGCACGCTGCAAGTCGGCATAAGTGGCATCCCCCCTTGCTTCGAGTGCCATTTCAAATCCGCCCGAAGTACCCAATCCCGGAATGACGGCAGGCCGCGACAGATAGACCTTGCTTTCGGGATATTTGGAAAACTCCTTGCGTATGCGGTTCATAATAAGTGCAATATCATTAACCTTGCGCTTGTTCCAAGGCTTGAGGATAACCGTAAGCTGGCTGTGCGACTGGTTTGTTCCCACTCTCGGACTGGAACCTGTAACATTGAGCACGTGCAATACATCGGGGTCATTCGCCAAAAAAGTCATAGCCCGGTCGGTTACCTCGCGTGTGCGCTCCAATGCCGCCCCTTCGGGCAGTTCGAGTTCTACCGTAAAATAGCCTTGGTCTTCCTGTGGCAAAAAACTCTGAGGCACGATACGGTTCATAAGCCAGATGCCTATCAGCATGATGCAGAAAGCAACAATCACGCGCCGGGAACGTGCCAAAGCCAAAATGATACATTTGGCATAGAACGTATTTCCTTGCGAAAGCCAATGGTTTATCTTGCGGAAAATCTTGTTCTTTTGATTGTTGTCAGGGCGCAGCAGGCGGGAGCACATAACAGGGCTGAGAGTCAGTGCCACAACAGTGGAGATGATGACCGAAACGGCAATGGTTATTGTAAACTGACGGTACAGCTGCCCCGTGATGCCCGAAAGGAAACTTACCGGAACAAACACCGCGCACAACACCAAAGACATGGCAATGAGCGCACTGCCGATTGAACTCATGGCTTTTTTGGTAGCTTCGTAGGGAGATAGCCCCTCTTGATTCATAATGCGGTCTACGTTCTCCACTACCACAATGGTGTCGTCTACCACAATACCGATAGCCAGAATCATACCCAAGAGCGTCATCATATTGAGCGAGAAGCCGAAGATGAGCATCACCCCGAAAGTACCGATAAGCGAGATAGGTACGGTAACGACAGGGATAAGCGTGGCGCGCCAGCTCTGCAAGGACAGGAACACCACCAAAATTACCAGCAGCAAGGCTTCAAAAAGAGCCCGATAAACATGATGTATCGACTGGGAAATATATTCGGTCATATCGAAGGGAATCTTAAAGGAGATCCCTTCGGGAAAATTTTGACTGATTTCGCGCATGGTTTCCTTGACCCGGGCAGCCACTTCCATAGCGTTGGCTCCCGGTAGCATATTGATATTGAGAACCGCCGCGTTTTCTCCATTGATACCGCTCTCGGTGGTGTAGACCGCCGCCTCCAAAGAAACACGGGCCACATCGCGCAAACGTATGATGGAGCCGTCGGGATTGGCACGCACCACAATCTGTTCAAATTCCGATACCGAAGACAGACGTCCCTGCGCCTTGATGGGTATCGTAATGTCGATACCGTCCATAGGAGCCTGCCCTAAGACCCCGGCTGCCGATTCGCGGTTCTGATCTTTCAAGGCTACCTGAAGGTCGCTCACCGTCAATCCCAAGTCCGCCAGTTTGTCGGGCTGTACCCATATCTGCATAGCATAGTAGCGGCTTCCCACATTCGATACGCTTCCTACGCCCGGTACACGCCGCAGCATATCCAGCACATTGAGGGTGGCGTAATTCGACAGATATACTTCATCAAACTTGGGATCCGACGAAAGGAGGGTAATGGTCATAAGACGGTTAGAAGCCTGCTTTTCGACGGAGATACCGTTTTGAACCACCTCGGCTGGCAGTCGGGATTCGCCTTTCTTGATGCGGTTTTGAACATCAACCGCCGCCAAGTCGGGGTCGGTATTGATGTCGAAAGTGATGGTGGCGGAGAAACTGCCCGAATTGGAACTGGAAGATTCCATATAAATCATGCCCGGCGTACCGTTCAATTCCTGTTCGAGCGGAGTTGCCACCGCCTGTGTAACTGTCTGGGCGTCGGCTCCGGGATAGGAAGTGGAAACCCTTACTACCGGAGGAACGATGTCGGGATATTGGTCTACAGGAAGCATGGTAAGCCCGATAGCACCCACAACCACGATAAGCACCGAGATTACCGTAGAAAAGATAGGACGGTCTATAAAGAAATTGGAGTTCATTTCTTACGGGTCGATTTTACGGGTTGAACCTGTATTCCGTGCGAGAGTTTATGGTAGCCGTCTACCACAATCTGTTCTCCACGTACCAAACCGCGTTCTATTACCGTGCGGTTTTCCAACTCAGGACCTATCTCCACAAAGCGTTTTTCTACTATATTGTCGGGGCGCACCACAAAGATATAGGCTCCGCCCTTTTCGATTTCAAGCGCCCTTGAGGGAGCCACTACGGCGTTTTCGCGTACATCGAGCAACATCTTTACCCTCGTGAACTGACCGGGAAGCAGTTCGTGGTGAGGATTGGGCATTTCGGCACGAACCGAGAAAGTTCCCGTAGTAGGGTCTACCTGCGGGTCGGCAAAATCCACCAAGCCTCGGTATGGATATTCGGAGCCGTCTGCCAAGGTGATGGTGATATAGGGATCCCATTTTCGGGTTGAGTCCTTGTGCCCTATATTGACATTGCGGGATTTGGAACGCAGATAGTCGAGCGCGGTCATACTGAAATCCACCCGCACCGAGTCGCTTTTTACAACGGTAGCCAAGAGAGATTGTCCGCCCGGTCCCACCAAGGTGCCTATATCGATATTCCTTTCTGAAATATAGCCCGAAATAGGGGAGCGGACTGTGGTGTAACTCAAGGTAAGTTCCGCCTGCATCAAGTCGGTTTCGCTAACCACCACATCGGCTGCCGCGCTTTCGTAAGTGGCGATGGCATTGTCCAAATCGAGTTGGCTGGCGGCGTTGCGCTCAAAGAGAGGGCGGATACGGTTCAGGTCGCGTTCTGCCTTGAGTGCCTGTGCACGGGCTTTGTTCAGTCGCGCCTTAGCGTTTGCTACACGAGCCTGATACAGTTTGGGGTCGATGATAAAAAGGGTCTGTCCGCGTTCCACGTATTTACCTTCATCAAAGAGCATCTTTTCGAGATATCCCTCTACACGAGCCCGGATTTCTACAAACTGCTGTGCCCGGATACGCCCCACATATTCACCGTAAATGCTTACGTCTTCGGTAGTTACGGTTTCCACCGCCACCACTGGGTATTCCACAGGCACCTCCCGGGGTCTGAACACCCAACACAAGATGCCAGCCACCACCACGACCACCGAACTGCAAATCCATATCCATTGTTTGCGTGTAATCCGGGTGTTTTCTGCAAACTGCTTGATGTCGGATAATTTTATTTCTTTGATTCGTTGCGGATTAAGCGATTTGAAAAGTTCTCTCAGCTTAAAATGCCTCAATATGCGGTTTTTGAAAGACTTTTCACGATGTCGTTGAGCATTAGATGCCATGAACGGCAGAATTAGAGTTAAGAAATCAAAGATACAAAAAATTAGCGTAGAAACCAAGTTTTTGGTTGAGATGTATCGCTAAAAAATATGTGTAAAATTATGATTTTGTCATTCAATTTGCTATATTTGCAAAATAATTGCAAATATAAAGAGTAAAATGGTACTTGAAATCCGTTTGAGCAACTTCTTCTCCATTAAAGATGAGGTAGTGCTGGATATGCAGGCGGCAAACATTCAGACTAAAAAGGCAAAGGAACTTGAAGATAATACCTTTGCTTGCGGTAATGAGCATCTACTTAAAACAGTAGCGATTTATGGGGCAAATGCCTCTGGAAAAAGCAGTGTTATCAAAGCGATTCGTGCTTGTGTGGAAATGATATTCTCATCTCACAATTATAATGAGAATACGATTTTTGCTTATATGCCGTTCAAGTTTGGTGGTATAGGAAAGCCTAGTACATTCTTTATTAGGTTTCTTATGGAGGGGGTTGAATATGAGTACTCGTTTGAGCTCAACAAAGTTGAGATTCTGAAAGAGGCGCTATACTATTATCCCAATGGCCGGCGCTCACTGGTCTTTTCTCGGGATGAGTCAAAAGGTCCTGCCAAAAAGGATATCTACGAATTCCGTTCGGTTATTCGCCGTCCTATGGATGTTGCCGCCAATACATCTAAGAAAACGCTGTTTGTATCGAGGGCAAGTCAAATGGACCGCAAAGTTGCAAAAGATGTTTTTCGTTATTTCAATGAGCGTTTTATTCTGCACTATTTCGGATATAATTCATTTTCTGTCGAGCGACTGCTGAAAGAGAATAAGGAGCAGTTCATGAATGTGTTGCGAATAGCAGACAGTGATATTGTCCAAATCGACAGCCGCCATGAAAATAAAGTATATTCAACAGCCGTGATTGATCCGGCGGACAATCAGATACTGACGGTCGAAGATATTCAGAAGCCGCAACTTGTTATTACGACCTATCACAAAAACAATCCGGATATTCCGTTCAATTTCTTTACCGAAGAGTCGGAAGGAACGCAGCGCCTGTTCAATATGATGCTGACAATTCTGGATATTGTCAACAATAACAAAATACTGCTGATAGATGAGATTGAAACGCAACTTCACACTAAATTGGTGGAATATATTATCAGCTTGTTCAACAAGAGCGAATCGGCGCAGCTGATATATACGACGCATAACACCTATCT
>JAFLTI010000032.1 GCA_022510485.1 Lentimicrobiaceae bacterium
TTGGCGGGCAGCCCGTTTTTCCGGGCGGCCCGCCAACCATACCTTAAGACCGCCTTGCGGTCTTACCGATTTAGATTAACCTTTGTAGAAAGGCATCTTTACTACCTGTGCCTTGAGCTTGCGGCCACGCACATCAATATAGATTTCGGAGCCAACTTTGCTGAACTCGGCTTTTACATAACCCGTTCCGATGGCCTTACCCAAAGAGGGCGACTGGGAACCGGAGCAAACATGACCTATGGTGTTGCCTTCCGCATCGCAAATGGGATATTCGGCGCGGGCAATACCCCGGTCTATCATTTCAAAGCCTACCAATTTACGCTTAACGCCTTCGGCTTTGAGTTTTTCCATCTTGTCGCGGTCTATAAAGTCGTTGCCCGGCACCATTTTGGTTATCCAGCCCAAACCGGCTTCTATAGGCGAGGTTTCGTCGTTGATTTCATGACCGTAGAGGCAGAAACCCATTTCAAGACGCAACGTATCGCGGCATCCCAAACCGCAAGGCATAATGCCAAATTCCTTACCGGCTTCAAACACGGCGTCCCAAATCTTCTTGCCGTCTTTGTTGGCAAAATAAATTTCGCATCCGCCCGCGCCCGTATAACCGGTGGTACTCAAAATAACGTCTTCCACACCTGCCAGTTTTACTTTTTTGAAGGTGTAGTAAACCATATCTTCGATGGGGGTGTCGGTAAGCTTCTGCATTACCTTGAGAGCCAAAGGACCCTGTACGGCAAGCTGGGAAATTTCGTCAGAAGCGTTGTAGAGTTCCTTGCCTACTTCCATACCCATTTCTTTGGCGTGTTCGGCAAACCAAGCCCAATCTTTGTCGATATTGGCGGCATTGGGAACCACCATATAGGTTTCGGCATTGATGCGGTATACCAGCATATCGTCTACAATACCGCCCTTACCGTTGGGAACGGTGGTGTATTGCACCTTTCCGTCTTCCAAAGCAGCCACGTCGTTGGTGGTAAGGTGCTGCACCAAAGCAAACGCCTTAGGTCCTTTGATCCAAAATTCGCCCATGTGCGAAACGTCAAAAACACCTACCTTTTGACGAACATTGTTGTGTTCGATAATAATACCCTGATACTGCACAGGCATATTATACCCGGCAAACGGCTCCATTTTGGCACCCAGTTGAATGTGGGTGTCGGTAAAAACTGTTGTCTTCATATCTTTTTATTGTTTTTATACTCTTTCTTCGGGCATATTGCACTGTCCGTTGAACACGGCGCCTTGTTCGATATAGAGCTTCTGTATCGTAATTTCGCCTTCCACCACCGAAGTGCCTTTGAGCGAAAGCAAGCCGGCAACGTTCATCTTGTCGGTCTTTACCCTGCCCTCTATTTCGGCAGAGGAACAATGTACGGTTCCTGTCAGGCTGCCCGTATGCCCCACCACCAATTTACCTTCGATACTGAGTGTGCCTTCAAACGAACCGTCTATACGCAAATTACCGTTGCTGCTGAGCGTGCCGTTTACATTGGTACCTGCCCCCAGCACGTTATACGATTGCAATGCCTCGTTTTCTGTCTGTTTGCTCATCTTTTTCTCCTTTTTATCCGCAAGAACGCCCTTATTCAAACATCAGCGGCGTATCGGTAACTTCACCTACCTTGCGTGTGGTTTCAAACTTTAACGAAAGGTATATTTCGTGCGAACCGGAATGATACTTCTTTAACCCTCCCATTCCCAAATCATACGAATATCCTATCGAAAACACTTTTCCAATCTTGAATCCCGCCATAAGCATCACCGCATCGTTGTAGCGGTATCCGCCCCCTATCCAAAAAACATCCGCAAAACGGAATGTAACTACCCCCTCCGCTTTAATAAAGCCATTTACATAATGGGCGGCGATATAGGGATCTATGGCGAATTTAGGGCTTATATCTCCCTTAAACTGCATAAAGGCGTGGTAACCCTCCTGCGGTGCAAAATAATCTTTTTTACGGTTGTATGCCCAAGCGGTAAGGTGAGTTGCGCTCAAACCCAAACTGAACTTGTTGAAGGTAAACATCAAACCGAAATCCACATCGGGCTTTACATCGTTTACGTCTTCGTAATTCACATACGGATCCTGACTGTCTTCCGTCTTGATTTCATGACCGGCAAAATTCTTGTAAAGCACACCGGCGCTCAAACCAAAAGACAGATAGTTCATACGCCCCAAGTGGATATGGTAGGAATATCCGAACTTGGCGTTCATCCAAAAGGTTTTTCCGAAAGATTCGCCTATTATCGAACCCGAAACGCCCGACCTGATTTCGGACATATAACCGGAAGCATTGAGCATGATGCTTTTGGGGGCACCGTCAAAATCCACCCACTGCATACGCCCAAAAAGCGAAACATCCACCACCGGATCCGGTCTTATCGCTGCCGGATTGAAATTTACCTTTTGGAACATCTGCTGAGTAAATAAAGGCTCATTGCTCTGCGCATGCAATGAAAACACACCCAGCAGCATTGCCCCAAAAACCCAGAGAATTCTATGTTTCATTTCTAAACGCATCAACGCTTTTTATTATGTTGCAGGATAGCCTTGGCTTCGCTTACCGTAATACGCCTGCCTTTGTAGAAAGCCGCAATATAACATTCGCGGTTCTGATCCAAAAGCCGTTTTACCACTGCCTGCGCCTTTTCCAAAGTATTGTAATGGGTGCCTACATTGTATTTATACAAACCGTCGGCATCCATGTAGTAAGTTATCTCAAAGCCGGGATTCTTTTCGATAATATCATGGTAGTAACCTTCGGGGTCATCCAAAGGCACGCGGAAAGCCCCTACCTGCACCATAAAACCTACATTTTCCGATTTCGGAACACTTACTTCCGCCACCGGATAAGTAAAGTCGCCTTTCTTTACGTTCACCGCCTTGGGATTGGTCAGACGAAAAGTGGTACGGCGGTTCAGATAGTGTTCGTGTTCGGTAACGGCATTGCGGATAAGCGGATTGGTTTCTCCATACGATTTACCTTTGAAACGGCTCATATCCATACCCTTTTTCGCCACATAGGTGCGAACCGTTTCCAAGCGGCGGTCGGAAAGCTTTTGGTTGTATTCTTCCGAACCCCGTTCATCGGTATTGGATTCCACCTCAAACACCATCTGAGGGTTCTTCAAGGCAATGATAATCATACGGTCCAATTCGCGGGTACCGTCTTTTATCAGCTCTTCCTTATCGAAATCGTAATAAACGTTGTTGATATACACCTCATCGTTTACCTCCGCTAACTTGGGGCTACATTCAAACAGAACGTAGTCGCGGGTAACCACTTTTTTACGGATATCGTCTTGCGTGATACCCTTAGGCAGCGAAGGCAGATTGGAATTGGTGGTCATCTGCAGATTCAGCGCGTATGCCGTATTGGGAGCCAAGTCGATATACGAAACGTGTCCCTGTTGGTCGGTAATGGTAATCAAAGCCTTGTCGTCTCCCGACTTGATGTAGAAATCCTCACCCACATTGCGCCTCCATTCGGGTTTTTCGTCGCATATCTCGCACTTGGCATCGGGCGGCACCACCGTAAGCTTGGCACGGCGCAGGGGATCGTTAACGCGCTGCTTATAGCTGTCTACCGTACGCACATCGGGTTTCTGCTCTATTTTCTTTACCTCGTCTATCTTGGCTATCAACTCTTTCGGTTTAGACGGCATTTCCGGCTGCTTGGGCTTTGGTTTGGGCTTGGACTCCGGTTTTACCTCAGGTTCGGGTTTAGGCTGAGGCTCCGGTCTTTTGGGCTGGATACGTCTGCGGGTTTCAAAATCCACGCGGCGGGTAAGCAAAATCGGCAACATCTGCCGGTCGGATTCTAAGGTAACCGTGCGTGTGGTATCCTTAAAACCATCGGCATAAACCGTAAGGTCGTAGGTTCCCGGCGGCAAGAAAGAAGCGGAGTATTTGCCGGTACTGTCTGCCAAAACCGAAAGGTAGAAATCGCTTTCCTTGCTCCTGACCATTATATAATAGTCTTTGAGCATACCGCGAACCGTATCGGCATTATAGGTCTGTTCTTCCACAGTCACCGTGTCGGGCAGAAAATCCGCCACGAGCGAATCGATAAGCATAGGATTGCCCAAGCTGTCGAGCATCACCGTGCCGAGGCTGTCGTACATAAAGGCGGAAGAATCCGCAACGGGAGCTATTATCTTGGTATTCATTACCGTTACCGTATCGTAACGTATCTCCTCGTAATACACGTTACCTTCTACCGTGTACTTTACGCCCGATTTGCGCATAAGGAAGAGGTTATCGGTACGCCCCCAGTCGGTATGGCGGTTAGACGACAGTATCAACATTCCGTGATCCACATCGGGCAAAAGCGAATTATCATCGAACGAAGAGTTGATGGGCATAGGCAGGGCTTGCACACTGCGAACCTTGCTCCTGTTGGTGTCGAGCATCGCCACATACAAGTCTGTACCGCCATAACCGGCATGACCGTCGGAGGCAAAGATGAACATACTGTCGTTGATCCACTGCGGGAACACCTCGCGACCGAAAGTATTTATCGTTGTATCGTAACGCACCGGAACTCCCCAATCGGGATTGACGATAACCGCCTGAGGTCCGGTAACCGCGCCTTTCTTTTTGCGCGAACTCGTTCTTGCCTGTGCCGAGGGAGGCGTAACTTTCTTACGTTTTCCTTTTTTCTTATCCACTACGGGAGCAACACGTTCCACATACCATATATCGGTACCTGAACGCCTTACTTCATCGCGGTAGACAAACAACAGACGGTTGCCGTCTTTGCTGATGGAGGGATGCGCCACCTTACCCAAAAAGTTATCGTTACCCTCCATATAGTTAAAGATAAATTCCTGCAAGTTTCCCCACGAACCGTCGGCTTCGCGCTGCACGGTATAGATGCCGCTGCTGTTTACCTGATTCCAAGTAAAGAAGCCTATGTTGTGAACCGAATCGTAACTGAATGTGCCTATATTGCCTTTTAATCCGGCGATTTCTCCCCTAAGAGGCTGCGGATCGACCCAATTCTGCCTTACAGGATCATAGGTGGCGGAAAAAAGCCGCGAATAACCTTGCGCCGTGCGCGGATCGCTCACCGTTTGCCCTTTCTGCGGACGGGAAGAAGTAAACACCAACTGACCTGCCACCATAGAGGGGGCGTATTCACTAAACGCCGTATTCAAAGCCGTATCGTATTGCAGGTCTTTGGGCAGAAGTCCGAAAGCCTCCTGTATCTGCAATGCCTGCTCTATGTTTTTCAAACTCTCCTCACGCACCCGCATTGCCGGGGTGGAAACGCCTTTAGCCTTGAGGTCGTTGATCATACGCCGCGCATTGTCGTAATCGCTCACGGCAAACAATACATCCGCGTATGCCTGTAAAAAATCCGCATCGCGCACGCCCCGTCTCCAAATGTGCGAATAATGCAATGCAGCCGCCTTGGGGTGATTAAGACGTTGCTGGCTCTGCCCCATCAGATACTCAATCTTGATTCGGCGAACGGAATCTTTTTCCCGCGAAAAGGCACGCAGAAAGCGATCGTATGCCAAGGCATACTGTTCCAAGTTAAAGGCTGCCTGTCCCAGCTCCACCTGCTTACGCACCGAACCCTTGAAGCCGCCTTGCTTTACATCGCCCTTAACGGATTTTACGGCTTGGTCTTGCCGAATCTGCTGCTGAACATCTTCTTTTGAACCGTCCATAACGGGTTGCTGCGCAAAAACACCGCCAAGCCCGAAAAGAAGCGTCAATCCGAACGAAACAAAAACTAACCTCATTTTTGTATACATCTTCATCAGTCTACCGTTAATACCGTTACAACTCCCTTGAGCACAATATCCTTGCCATTCTCACGAACAACAGCCACATACATATAGTCTCCCGGTTTCACTTTTTTGTTCTTGTGCGTACCGTCCCAACCTTCGCCTTGCGTGGTACGATATATCTCTTCGCCCCAACGGGTAAAGATAGTCAATTCCGCAACCCCTTTGAGGAATATGTCGTTCTTGCCGTCGCCGTTGGGCGTAAAGGCATTGGGTATATTGCTACCCTTACCCAAGTTGATGTGAATCGTATCGGAAGAAACACAGCCGCTCAAGGTATCCCATACCACGAACCTCAATTCCGAAGACTGATAGATGGAATGGGTCATAACGTCGAGCAGAGAGTCGTAACCCGGCAATATAAGCGCGGTATCGGGGGCTGAAGTCCACGAATAAACAAATTCGCCTGTGCCGTCGTAAACCTCTGTCTGTACCTCAATGCTGCTTCCCAGCGGAACTTGTATGGGGTCTGCCGACACATTGGTAAAACGTATCACGGGATAGCCGTACACACTCATCACGATATCTACCGTATCGCTACGGGAGAACACTTCTTCCGCTCCGGAAGCCTTTAAGACAACACTGTCGCGAACCACCAAGCGGTAGAGGTAGTCGCCCGCTTTTTCTCGCATTACAGTAAGCATAAGCTTGTCGCGGCTGTCTTCAATCTCTACCCACAGGCTGTCTTCCCAACGGAACCATTCAATATGGTGACTGTACCGGTTTTTCCCATCGGTCGTATCCACACGCATCCTATCCACATTGCCTCCCCACAGTATCACATTCAAATCCTGTTCCGTTTCTACGCAAGCCGTCTCCCTACCCTCAATATACACTTGCAGAATACTGTCTGTGCGTATCCATATAGTATCGGAAGCATGGCAAAGCCTGTCTTGGCGATAGAAAGGTAAAGATTCTTGATCTTCTCCGGCTTTCTGCCGCGAATCCACATAGAATATTTCGTTTTCCTGAAGCAAAGTCTTGGCATACCTGCGGGTAACGACACTATCGGTTAAGGGATACAGACGGTTTTCGGGTTGCCAGATATAGTTATAGTCGTCGATACGTCCCACAGTTGTTCTTTCTACCGACAACGGCAAGCTGTCTGTACCGTAAACCGTGCCGTACGAGTTATCGTAACCGGCAACAATCTCATACACGAAAGGCTTAGGAATCTCCAAAATCTGGGGGCTGACCAAACTGTCGCTCAAAGGACTGCAATCGTTGCCAACCCTAAGCATCACCTTTAGCTTATCAACAACAGATCCGGCAAGATACTGCAACACCGCTGCGGTATCGCCAACCACAAAATCATGAAGCGGCAGATATACCGAATCCGGGATGAGGCTCCATTCAAAGACCATACCTTGATACCGCTGTTCGTCTGTCAGGTCGATATAGACATAGCCCGTATCGAAGAGACAGTAGCGGGGAACCTGTATCTCATTGGTGAATTCTGAAATCTCGGTAACAGGACGTATGGTAAATACCGTATCGCGGGTTCCACATTCGTTAAACGAGCGTACCTGAACGCTAAACGGAATCCTGCTGGATATGGAATTATCCACCGCCAGAGAGTCGCCTGTCATATACGAGCCCTCACGGGTATGCACGGTGGCGCGGTCGCGTAAATTGTCGTCGTAGAACCATTTTACGCTGTCAATATGTTCCGGGTCTGGAACAATAGCCAGCTCAAAGACAGGTCTGGTATAACAAGGATATGTCAGCCCATCAAGACAAGCCTTGCTGGCACTGTCTTTAACGTTAACGCGCAGGCTTAGCGTCTTGCTCTTGCCGCAACTGCCCCGGCGTTGGTAACGCACCTGTATATACGAGGCGGTATCGTACTGCACCAAATACGAGGTTTTGGGCAGAGAATCTCCGTCTAAACGTGTCCAGCCGTCGGGGGTGTTCCAGAAAAAGCGGATAGTGTCGAGACGGTAGGAAGCACTGTCCCGCAACCATGCCTTCAATTCCGTACCCACGCAAGGATCGAGCCTTTCTACTTCGATGCTGTCGGTAAATTCATCCTGTGGCTGTATTCTTATCACAAAAGACGTAGGAGAAGCCTTGCCGCAACCCGAAAGAGGATAACAGAAAATGGTGTCCGTAAGGAATGATTCCTCGTCGTTCAAATCCATCGCGTCGAAATAGGCATACAGAACCGTATCGTTGTTTACGGTGCTGTCGATATGCCAGCCGGCAGGAACTTGCCACTGGTAACGTATATCCTTATTATCCAAAAGGGCTATCTGTTCGGGATCCGCATGGAATGTAAACATATAGGCATTGTCCGCGCACACGGATTCCGGTCCGTCGATAACGCCCGGAATTTCGGGAATGGTATCGGCAATAATCAAGTGTACGGTTTCTTTTATATTATCAGGACAACCGGCAATGTTGATGGGACTAAAGGTAAGTCTTGCCGTGTCTTGGGTATGGCATCTTATCGTGATATAAATGCCTTCAACCGATACTATTTCTATTCCGAAATCCAAATTCCGCTCATAATCCGAACTATCGGTGTACTGATTGAGCGCAACCACCTGCAGGGTAACGAGGCTGTCCAGACAAACATTATTGTCTCCTATTATCTGCAGGCGTGCCGTATCCACAGGATAAACGGATTTGGCTGTGAGCGTGCCGGGCAACAGACTCTCGCCGCAGCTATCCATAGCATATACTCTCACCTCTCCGCTATCTTTACCTACAAGAACGGAGCAAGAACCAAGCGAAGTAATCGCCACGTTTGCAGTATCTATGCGCCAACCGGCAGGAAATTCCCAACGGTAAGCCTTTATATTCGTTGCCGAGCCTGCCTCCAACGTATAGGTTACCGTAGAGCCAACACAGGGATAATCGTTAAAGTTTTCCGCAAATTCGGGCGTAAGGGGCGGTTGCCGAGGCTCAAACGAAACCGAATAGATTGGATTGCCTGCCAGAGAGCCGCAGCCCAACTCGCTGTGACTTGTGGCAGGAACCACACCTACTTGTCCGTTTTCGGTACCCACAACCACACTGACGGTGGAAGCCGTAGAATCGCTGCCTTCCTTAAACTTCCACGTATCGGGCAGAGTCCATTTGTATGCCACAGCTATATTATGCTCCACGCTCAGTTCTATTTCTTCTCCCGGACAAGGTTTTGGCTCCTGTTCAAGCGTTGAGGGATTTATCAATATTCTGCCTAAAGCCTCGGATGGCAGCGTATCTTCATAGCCAAGACGGATAAAGAGCGTATCTCCCGAACCGCCGCAATATTCGTAAAAACCATAAACCGCCAGCAGCACCGAACTATCCACGCTTGCCGTAGGTTTTGGGGTTATGTTACCGTCTTGCGTGATGTCGATCGTTTCTCCGCGCAAGAGAACATATCTGAACTGAACGCCCGGGGCATCGGTCGAGTCTTGTTGCACTTTAAGGAAACCGCTGCCATAAAGACAGGTTACATCAACAACCGTATCGTTGTCGTAACTGTATTCTTCTTGCGGATTCCAAGCGGGGCGCGGAGCCTTGGGGGTATGAATAACCATTACATCGAGCGTGTCCGCCGGTCCGTTTCCGCATCCATTGAATGCATAAACTATAATCTGTCCATTCGTATCGCTTATCTTAGGAATATCCACATGAAACACCTCGGTCGTATCCCGCCCGGGTTCCCACGGAAATTCCCAACAATAAGCCTCCGCATACTCTACCATTTGGCAATCGAAACCGATTGCCTTGTCTAAACAGAGCGGATCCGGAGTCTGAATCAAGGGAACCTGTCTTACCTTAGGTTTGGGTACCAAGGTTAAAGCAGGCGAGCGGGAAGTTCCGCAAAGATTGCGCAAGTTAACGTAAAGCTGCAAAGTATCCTTTTCGCCCACAATCAAAGGCAGATCGCGGTAAGGACCTCCGATAGCCTCGTCTGGCAAAGCCGCCCAATATCTCCAGTCGGTTCCACCCAAGGAATTGTTGTTGTCTGCATCAGGAATGGTTGAGGAAGCCTCGCCTATGGTTTTCCACGAAAAATACGAAGAGTCGTCTGAGGAAATGCTCCAATGGATGTTTTTGGCTATAGTGTATTTCTGTTCGCTCTCGCTGCAAGGATTCAGGTCTATATGAGACGACTGATCGGCATATTTGAGCACGATTTCGGGCAAGACGACTTCAAAGCGGCTACCCCAGCTTTCATCTTCGGCATCTTCATCTTTAGCCATAACGAAAGTCAAGGTATCCATAGGGAACACCCGAATCTGCAAGGTGTCCGAATACCGATGGCAACCTTTTACCCGCGAGGAAAATTCGAGTACGAAAGTTTCGTCATTCACATCATTCTGAATCAAACCGCAAGAATCAAAACTATTGTATCTGAAAAAGCCGTTCTCGCGCCCCTGAATCTTGTTCCACTGCATTTCATATTCGCCGCCATTGTCCCAGCTTTCCGAATGTACGTGCAGTATCTGTAAGCTACGCATACAAAGCGTATCTATCGCAACCGGATTTTTAGCAGCATTGTATGTAAGGTCAAAATCCACAGGAACGGCGCGGGCGGGAATATGCAGCACCTCTTCGATTTTTACCGTATCACTTTCTTTGGCGTTACCGCAACCGTTGTAAGGAACAACATAAATATCACCTTCCTTATACTCGGTGGTATTAAAGGTGCGAACCACCTGCGTTCCCACCTTTACCGTATCAACAGTCTTTCCCCAAGGATAATGCCAGATAAAACCGCCGATATTTACCGAAGAATCAACACGGAGCGTTAAAGAATCGCCCTCACAGACTTGTCCAAGATCGTGCAATCCATACACGGCACGTAAACCATAAGCCGAATCGGAAATACTTACCACTGTCCGTATATCCAAGGCAGGCAGATGGGAAATGCCGCAACGGTTCTTTATATCTACCGAAAGATACAGTATCTGATTATTGGGAATACTTACCTGTAGAAAATCTTCATCGCCGCTATACCAAGCATCATCCAAATCGCTTTCTTCTTTTGGATTGAGCCACTTAAAATTATCATTACCTTTTACACCCTCTTGAACCATAACGCCATCTTCATCATGGTAGCGGGCGCGTTCTTTTTTCTCGGAATCCCACCATACAAAACGGTATTGCACCTTTTCGTCTCCGAATACACTGTTAAAGTGCCATTCTGCCGTGTCACTGCCGCAGGGACGGGTCATAACGGTCTTGTCGTCGCGCTTCTGGTCCGAAAGCCTGTCTGCCAAAGCGGCATCATCTATCGCCACCGTATCGGCAGGATGTACCCTAAGAATAAGCGTATCGCCCCACAAGGTACATGCTTTATGCCTTACCGCCACTCCGATATACCTGTCTTGAAAATTCGCCATCGGCACAAAATGGAAACGGCTGCTGTCCGCTTCTTTCATCTGCAACGTATCCTGAGCATCGGCGGCTAAACCGAACCAACCATACTGCCAAGCCAAACCATCCGGATAGTCTTGGTCTACATAGTTTGCCGTATAATCATGCAAGGACGTGCGCAAACAAACCGTATCGTAAACTGTATCGTGCAATGCCGTCAATTCGGGTGAAATGGCAGGAACGCCCAGATGCTTGATAACCTGCCCCACCTTTACCGAATCGGAATAGGGTCCCCAACCACAGACATTGCCCGGTCTTACATAAATATAGCCCGTATCGAAAGCCGTTCTACGACTGAACTCGCGGTAGAACATCTTCTTGTCTTGACCGAGGGTATCGTGTTTGTTGCCCCAAGGATAGAACCATTCGTATTGAGTGGCGTATTTTACCGAATCCCATTCAAATAGGGCTTTTTCGTTCTCACAGAGCAAATCCCTGCCCTGAACCAAATGAACCGTATCGCGAACTAAACTCACAGGTTCAAATACAGTAATGAACAGAGAAGCCATACCGCAAGAAGAAACCGCCTGCGAGCCTAACTCCAACTTACTGCGCCCCACAATCATCTTGAGGGTATCGGCATAATGCCCTATGGGATTAAGCACACGCCAGCCCGTAGTGTCTATAAGCCCCTGTTCTTTATCGATAAGTTCATTGCCACCGTTCCATGTAAACCATACCGAATCCAAATATTTTTGTTCGGGAAGAACCCGGTAAAACACCGTATCGCCCTCGCAAGGTTTTGTATTGATAATGGAACCCGCATTGCGGGCATCGTTCAAAATACGGTGCTGAACAAAAGGTATCGTATCGGTAAGCTTGAAGATCCATATCAAGGAATCGCCTTGGTTATAGTCGTCGCAATCCAAACGATGCGAATAAACCTTTATCGTGTCGATGCGGCCTACCTCATCGGGAACGGTAAAGAGTGCCATATCATTCCGTTCACCTTCCGAACTCTGCTGGATAGCATTATAATCGTCAGGGAATACCCATTCAAAATACGTTTGCGCCCGAGTTAATGAATCCTGCGTAATATCGGGAATCACCGCAATCATCATCTCATTGGGTGTACATTCTTGTTCTTGGTTGCAAATGCGCACGCATATCGAATCAGGCCAAGGTTCAGTCGGCATGGGTTTTCCCGTAAACGGTCTTACAACTGCCCGCAAACTATCTCTATTATGACCGTACCATACAGGGTCTTTAGTCATATCGGGTTTATAGTTGTCAAAAGTAAAGTTGCAAGCTTCTGTTTCTCCTACCACATAGATATTGCCAGTATCTCCGCCCACTTTAACCCGCACCCGCATATCATGGAATGTAGTTGTAATACCGGAGTGGCTGGTATATGCCCAGTTGGGATGATTCGGAACCGGGGTTGCCGTTCCATTGTAACCGGAACCGTTTGTAATCACCTCCCAATCATCAGGAAACTCCCAACGATAACGGTCGGTGCGTTCGGAGGTATCGCCGGCATACATAATTTCACTTCCCCGGCAAGGCAACAGTAGAAACGGATCGTTTGCAAACACTTTCTGTACTTCCGGACTCTTATCATTGGGATCGTAAGCCGGGTCGATAGCATATGTTCCATTCACCACCTTGATGGCAACCCGCGTATACGGATTAACATCAATATAGTCGCCGCTATGCGGCTTTCCTTCCCCGCAACGGTTCTTTATCGCCAAGCGGACAGAACCGTCTTGCCGCCCCAATTGAACCAAAGTTTCCAATTCCGAAGCTGGAGTTCCTGTAGCAAAACGCCATGTATCGGGTAAATACCACTGGTATTCTATCCTATCGGTGTTTTGTGCAGGATCAGTTTCATCCGTAATATACGTATCTGTTTTTGTTTTAGTGTCGTTAGCGATGGTTATGATTTCACCTTCGCAAAGAGAGGCTACGGTATCATAATCAGCATCATTCCGAATCTTATCATACACATGCCCGATTACGGAAATTGTATCGATGATGTTAATGGGAAAGTACAGTGCATCGCCCGTTCCACATTCGTTGGCAGCCTTTACACTCATTCCTATCTGAGCGAAGCCCAACTTCCCTTCCAATGCCTTGCGTTTGTTGATATCTATAGTAAACACCAACACATTCGTATCGCTCTCTTCTCTTTCTTTATAGGAATCTATTCGGTAAGATGAGGTAAGAGCCTCTTCTACTTCTTCTTGGGTTATACCCGGAAACTCTATCTTAAATCCACTCTCTCCTATCTCGGGTCGGGAATTGGGTTTTATTTTATTTCCGGTTGTAATCAACCAAAACGAAGTAGTGAGACCTACATTCTGTCGCTGATTGCACACCAAAAGCGGAAAAGGAACACCGTCTGTCGGCCAAGAAATACTTTCTTCTTGCTCCATTCCTCCGCCTCCGGGAAAAGCACCGGCTCCTCCGCCCATTCCGCCGCCACTCATTTCCTCTATGGCAGCTTTAGTATAACCATTATATGTCTTCTTGGTAAGAGGATCTATAATTTTGGGGGCACGGGGGGTACTGCGTAAAAAGCCGTAGAGATATTTGGCATTGCGCGAAGTGTCGTTTCCGTTAACAAAACAATAGTTGGCAGGATAAACCATAAGGAATATGGTGTCGCCTATCTTTCCGCTCTGTTCCGGTACGGCAGGAGATGTAGATTCCAAACAACCACCTCCGCCATCGCCTTCCCAACCTTTATCGGCTCCCGGAGGAGTGCCAAGATACCAGACATACTTAGTCTGGTTCCCTTCTCCTTTAGTTTCATTGCAAAACTTATATTGCGTCAACCCGCAAAAATACGGTATGTCTGCTTCAGACAACATCGGATTATCATACCCATCACGTATATCGATAGAGTAATCTATTTTTTTATCCACCAAAGAGTCTATACGTGTAAGTGTGATTGTCTGTGATGCGTCAGAAACGTAAACATAACTTTTCGATTGCAGTTTAGCCAACGAATCGCAAGGCTGACAATGCAATTTATACGAAACCTTGATTTCCGTAGACGTACCCTCCGGCCTTTCCTTTACCTTAAAGCAAGCCCTGCCTTTATTTGCCCCGAACCCATTGTCTCTCATATTGGCACTCTGCGCCATCCTTATGGTATCCAAATACAAGGCTGCCGTATCAAAAATCCATTCGTATTGGTAATGGCGAAAACTCCTCTCCTCCGGTTGGTAAGGCTTAGCCTGCAAGTAAACATAACCGTTAAAATTCTCCCCCTCCAAGCGGCTCTCCGAGTTTGTGTTTGCGGCATTATTAAATTTTTCCGAATACCACGTACATGCATTTTGATAGTCTGCATTTTCTGTCGTATCCCATTCGCCATCTTTCCACATGATTGCTATCACAGAAAGTTCATCAGTGGTGGCGAGTTTTCGTGGTATTATATTGTGTATTTTTTCTTCGGTAGCTGCAGTGGGTGCCGGGTCTGCAATTTGATCACATGTATGCGGCTGAATCCTCCAAGACGTGGCATTGGTGGGCACAGAATATTTCCACTCATACATTTTTTCCGGATCTTTGCTTGGAAAAGTTTGGAGAATATTTGAACCCGTTCTCAAAGTCCAAGTATAGGACAAATTAGCATTAGGATAGTTTGAAGTACCATAAGTATTTGTTCCATCCTTTTTGTATCCCGGATCTTCGGAAACCCACGCACGGTATTCCAAGTTGGCGCAATACGTGGTATCATCCAACAGTCCGTCGATGGTTATTTCTCCTGCTTTGTTCGCCTTACGGGGAAGAACAATCGCCGTATTGGCAACCATGCTGGAGTTGCCCTCATATGATATGCTTATGGTTAAAGTAGTCAGGGTATTTATATTGTCTTTGATGCTAATTTCTATCGTATCGTTGTTTGGTCCATATTCGCTCTCTATGGTCGCTAAGTTTGATGGATCAACTTTTATAGCCCATACACACATAGCCTCGGCATTGCTGACAAAGAATTTAGGATTAAACCCCTCATCGTAAAGACAATATAAATTTCCGTCTTTTAATTCTTTGTCAATAACAACACTCGGTGCGGATTCTCCCCCTTTGGCAGGAAGGCGCATATACAGCCGAGAATCTTGGGCAAAAGACCTATTACCCAACCAAAGAAAACCACATAAAACCAAACAGAGCACCCTGATGCACCTGCCCGGAAAACCTTTTGTTAAAAAATAGTTATCCACAAGAAAAGTGTTGATTTTGTGTTTTTTGGCTATTTTATCAACAAAATATGCCTTTGCGAAGATAATAAATTTTACTCTCTTTTGCGAGTTTTTGCCCCAATGTCGGCTTACTATGTGGAATTGGCTCTACAAAAGGTAGGCGGGGTGCGGCGAATGCCGCACCCCGCCTACTCTTCAAAAAAATCGCGGAGCATCCCACCATAGCGGGGCAAGCGATTAGCGTACCACAAACTTCATTACCGTCGTTCCCTTGTCGGTAGCAACGCGGGCAAAGTAAACACCGGCGTTAAGACCCTTTACGCTATAACGGTAGTCGGTAGTGTTGAGCGCGTTGGACTGATAAACCATCGTACCAGCCACGTTAAACACATCCACCCGGTTGATTGTGGCATCCTTGGCGTGGATAACAATCATTTCACGGGCAGGATTGGGATAAAGCGACAGACGGTTTTCTAAACGTACCGCACTTTCGTTTGCCACCGTTCCTTGACCAACGGAAATGTCGTCAATCATAAACATATAGGTATCTATCGAAACGCACTGGATTGCCAAATGAATTTCTTTTCCAACGTATTCCTTGAGGTCGAAGCTCACTTTTTCCCATGCTTCCGCCGGCGCCCTGCGGTTGTCTTCGATCTTCGTGAAACTTGTCACGTTATCGTCTGTGGTAGAAACCAATACATTGTATCTTTCCAAACCATATTCGCCGGTGAGCGATTTTACAAAGAAAGTTAGAACGTAGCCCTCGTCAATCTTCAACTTGGGAGAAATCAGCCAATCGTTGTTCACACCCTCTATGGCAGCCATCGCTGCTCCGAAGCGCTCTCCGCCGTGGGGAGCGATTGCTTCGTCTTCAAAGCCAAGGGCAGAGGGATTAAAAGCGATAAAGGCAAAGGCTTCGTTCATATGAGGAAAGTCAAGACCTTCCATACCGTAGGATTCGGTCTTATCCATATCCACCGTTTTCCAAGCCGGCACAAAACCTTCGATAACAAAGTCTTCGCAGTATTCAAAGTCCATTACATACGGATCGGCAGGAGGCAGGGACTTTATGGTTTTGGTGCAGGTATCGTTGGTGGGGTCGGCATCGCCTTCAAGCGCGGAGAACACCGTAAGAACGTATTCGGTATCCGGGCTGGAAAGATTTGCGATAAAGCTTACCTCTTTACGGCTGTAGGGAGCAAAATCAACCGTTTCTGTTGCCACCAAGCTGCCGTTTACCATAAGCGAAATCGGAGCTTGTGCCTCTTCATAACCTTGGTTGCTTACCACAACCACCACTTCTTGGTTTTCGGCAAACAAGCCGCTTACATTAGGCTTGGTAATTTCCACAACGGCAATATCTTTTGCCATAGGAGCGGCATCGGGTCCAAAAACGGCGCGGATTGAGGGGGTTCCCAAGTCATCCTGATACCCGATATAATCATCAACAAGGGTATAAAAACCGTTACCGGGCATCAAGTCTGTAATCAAACCAAAGGAATTGGAATTAAGCTGATGTACGGAAATCATATAATCGCCGGCTTCCAAGATAATGGAAGGCATTTTATATTCCCTCTGTCCGGCAGCCATACCTCTGCTAACTTCGGTTTGGTAAACCATATCGCCCAAGGTCTGTTCTTCCTTATTCCATTTTTCGATACGGATACCCACCGTCATATTAACCTCTAATGCATTCCAGCCCAAGGAAACGGCAGTTATGGTGTCTTTCTTTATCAAAGTGAACGGAAGACCGCAACCCACCGGAAAGTTAGCGCCGATAGCGTAATCGTCATTATACATATTGTCGGCAACATGGTCGTATGCCATTACATAATCGCTCACGTCCATCTGGAAAGTTTGGGTATTGTCTTTCAATTCACTTTCCGCTTCGCCGGCAAGTTCAACGGTGGCTACAAACTCGCATTTGTCGCCTATCTCAAAATTATTTATGCTTAGCGGAATGTTTAATTCGCTTTCCTTGCCGGAAGCAAGGTTCTCCACTTTTGCACTGCCCACTTCGGTGCCGTTCATAGTAACTTTAACGGTAGCTTCGGCAATGGAAAGTCCGCCCCTGTTCTGCACCTTAACGGAGGCAGTGAGACCCTCGTTCAGCTGTTTAACAGGCATAAGGCGTGCCACTCCCAGATCAAAAGAACTCAAACAGGCATCCTTATCGGCGATTTCGGTAATCTTTACATTCTGAATACCCACAAACCCCGCCAAATCCGAGCTGAAATAAAGGGCGTAGGTTCCGGTGGTCTTGGGAGTAAGAAAAAGATCCATAGCTTTTTTCCCGGAAATGTAAACCCCTTCTTCCTTTAAGAGGGTATCCCATGTTGATATGGGTTCGGAAACCAAACCGAAGCCTACATGATAACTTTCGGGTATCGGATAGCCTATAAATTCAAAACCTGCCCAATAATCGTAAGAAAGACGGTAAGCCTTGTCGCCCTCTAATTCAAAGCAGCGGGAAATCAAGGGATGACCGGGTTCAAAGTCGCCCTCTATATAAGCGCCTTCCGCATCTTCGTCATACCACCAAGAGGTAGGCGTGCTGGGATAAAAGCCGTAATCTCCCAAATCGAAAATGTAAGGCAACTGATCCAAGCCCGCTTTCTTAACAAAACTTGCCACAGAACTATTGTCTTCTACATAAGATTCTTCTGCAAACGGAACCACGCCTGCATAAACCGAATACAGAATACCCTCTTTAATCTGCGTCAGTTTGTTACTGAAGGTATAGGTTTGGGTCTTGCCGGCTTCCAATGTTCCGGTAAAGGTCTGCTTAATCGTGTCGGGCACTGCAAAAGGATCGTCTTCCCTTGCAATGCAGTACCATAAGTTGAGGTTTTCGGCATCGATAGCCCCATTGTTGCTTATCGCAAGCTTTATTTCCACTTCGTCTTCCAGTTCGCAGCTCATTGGCAATTCTATATTCTCCAAAGCGAGGTCAAAAGGACCCTTGATTGAAACTTCAACATCGAGGTCGCTGTCTTCCACTTCAAAAACATAGGTAAAACCCTTTTGGAACTCAAAATCGTTTACCTGCGAACTTCCTCCGGGCAAATAGATGAATATTCCGCTGCCTTCACGGCTGGGATTAACGCACAGCACATCGTAAACACCCGGTTCTATTTCTGCCGAATCGCTTTCAAAGTCGAGCACCACAGAGGTAATATCGGTTGCGCTGGCGTTGGTGGGAATTTTATAATCCGCCATAGCATAGCACTCCTCTACTCTCGCAGGCGGGATAAAGCCCGGAAAGGTACTGTCGCAAAGTTTGGCATCGGCATCAAACAACAACTGATAACCGGTACCGTCAAGCCATGCTTCTCCAACCACCAACTTAATCATCACCTTTTCGGGATTGGAAGCGTAGGTTGCAATGTGTCTCAGGGAAGATGTTTTCTTAAATGGAGCGGTAGACTTTTTTCGGTTTTCGTTGATGCCGAATTTCTCGGCAATCCTCGAATCCATGTTTTTAGCCTGCTGCGCTTGCGCCTTGACACCCACCGTCTTGGCGCCAAGGGGGGTAGCGATACTTGCTTGCTTCTGCATGATTTGGGCAAAAGCAGACGACATCAGGATTGCGGAAGCCAATCCCAATGTCAAGAAAAGTTTTTTCATGACGTTAATATTAGTTTGTGTTTCTGTCTTGCCGGACAAGGCATCTATCCGCCCCCTCACAGCAAGGCAACGAAGATAGTAAAAACTTTCATCAAAAAGCCATTTTGCCCTTACAGGGGGTTCTATTCACGTTTTGAAAGGTAAAATGGGGGCTATTCAGAAAAATTGAAGAACAGGACTTTTGTTTATTCAGAGTCCGAGGGTGTAGAGCGGTATGCCGAGGGTGTCTGACCCGTCTCGCGGCGAAAGAAGCGCGAAAAGAATGTGGCGCTTTGAAAGCCCAGCTGTTCGGCAATTTCGTAAACGGGGAAATCCGTATGGCGCAGCAGCACCTGTGCGCGGAGTATGCAGTGAGCATTAAGCCACTCCATAACACTGCGGCCACTCTCCTTGCGAACTACTGCCGAGAGGTGGTTGGGAGAAACATACAGAAGGTCGGCGTATGCCTTCACCGTGCGCGGCAGTTGCTGTTCGCGACCCAGCGCATCGAGAAAACGCTGAAAAATCTGTTCGCTGCGTGAGAGCCTTGCCGTGCTTGCCGATGCCTGTTGAACGTACAAATGTTTGAGGTCGCTCAGCATCGCCGTCTGCAAATGACCTGCGGTTTGTTCATCGTAAAATCGGTGAACCACCTCCCACAGGAGGTCGGCATAGCGGCATATACGGTCAAAATCTTCTGCCAACAGACGCAGGTGTGCACACTTTTCAAACTCTATTGGACTGTGGTCGAATGAGATAATCCTGCCGTCGAAATCGTCTGAAACACTCGGTATGCTTATATAGTTATGCTGCGGAATGATAGGCCTGCGCTACAAAGATATGCTTGCCATCATGAAAAAAAGATTGGGGAAATAGCTCCGATTATTATTTTGAAGCCCCTCGATTAGAATCCCAGTCCGTTCAGCCAGCGCGTTACGCTCTGCTGTGCGGAGGCTTGATTCGTCTGGGCGACCTTGCCCTGCACCGCCAGACCCTTACCGACGGCTACCGTCGCACCCTCACAAGCCTTTGCGATATTGCGGTCAGTACCGCTCATACCGCTACCCTCGTGGGTGATGAACGGAATTACCGTCTTGCCAGTCCAGTCGTGCTTCTCTATAAAGGTATAGACGCACATCGGCACTTCGCCCCACCAGTTGGGATAGCCGATGA
>JAFLTI010000033.1 GCA_022510485.1 Lentimicrobiaceae bacterium
AGGGGTGTCAAAGCGAAGCAAAAAGCCAGCCGCGCTTTTCGCGCTTGGCTTTTTTAATGCCCAGCCATAGGAGAGCAAGCTCTCCACGGATGGGCAGGTTCGATGTGATGGTTTGAGGGATTAGCCTCGCTGCGCTCGGCTGATCCGGGGGAGGGGGTGTCAAAGCGAAGCAAAAAGCCAGCCGCGCTTTTCGCGCTTGGCTTTTTTTAATGCCCACCCTTAGGAGAGCAAGCTCTCCACGGATGGGCATTAAAAAAGCCCTGAGGCTTCGCCTCAAGGCTTTTTGCTTCGCTTGCGGAAAGAGAGGGATTCGAACCCTCGGTACTCAAACGAGTACAACGGTTTTCGAGACCGCCCCGATCGACCACTCCGGCATCTTTCCGTATTAGGAATGGGCTGCAAAAGTAGCAAAATATTTTGAAGTGGCGGTATTTCTTAAAAATACTTAAAATTAACATCTTTTAACTTAAATCATTAGGCGCGAAAATTTCAATGCGCTTTCTTTGCCGTATCAAATACAAACACAATGAAGACAGTGTATTTAATAGCGGTTTTTCTGCTGATAGGCTTGTGCAAAAGCCCTTTGTATGCGCAGGGCGAGCGCGGGATAACGGCAGATACCTTTTACCGTATCGCCTTTTATAATGCCGAAAATTTTTTTGACTGCCTGCACGACACAGGCAAGAACGACCACGATTTTACACCTACCGGCATAAAAGGCTGGGGCAACGCCAAATACACTCAAAAAAGGAACAATCTTTTCAAGGTGATTGCAGCTATCAATGCCGAATGTCCGTTGGCGGCGTTAGGTATGGCAGAGATAGAAAACTCCCGCGTGCTGCGCGATTTATGCCGGGGCACTCCCTTGCGTTACCTTAATTTCGATTTTGTGCATTTTGAAAGCCGCGATCCGCGAGGCATTGACGTGGCTTTGCTTTACCGCAGCGACCTCTTGCGTATCGACACAGCTTACGTCTATTCTCTGGTGATTCCGCCCGATACCATTTCCAGAACCCGCGATATACTGTACGTGCGTGCCTTGCCCCAAAACGGCATCCGCCTGCCGGACACCCTCCATCTTTTGGTGAACCATTTTCCCTCCAAATACGGCGGTGCGCTCAAAACGGAGGCAAAACGTGCCGCCGCTGCTTGTTTGTTGCGGCAGATAATGGACTCCCTCTACGCCAAGAATCCTACCGCCTTTATCCTCGCTATGGGCGATTTTAACACCGTGCCGCAAGATGAAGCCCTGCATCGCTTGGATTCGCTTCCTTTTGTCAATCTGATGAATACCGGGCGTTGGAACCTTAAGACCGGCAGCCATAAATACCGGGAAGAATGGAGTACGATAGACCACATTTATCTGAATAAGAGCAGCTTGGTGTATCTACGGCAGGAGCGTGCCTTTCTGTTTGACAGGGACTTTTTATTGATGCCCGATGCGCGTTATTTGGGGCAAAAACCATTCCGTACCTTTTACGGTGCACGTTATTTAGGCGGTTACAGCGACCACCTGCCGGTCTATGTCGATGTAAAAAATCCGTAAATTTGCGTTCATGCAGCCCCACGCACCCGATACTCGTTTTATGCGCCGAGCCTTTGAATTGGCGCTCTTAGGCAAAGCTTATGCCAGCCCCAATCCTATGGTGGGCTGCGTGGTGGTATGGCAGGGCAAGATAATAGGAGAGGGCTTTCATCATTGTTACGGACAGCCCCACGCCGAAGCCAACGCAATCGCTTCGGTATTGGCACCTAATGCTATTGTGGCGGAATTAAGCCGGCAAACAGGGCAACGCCCCGAGGATATGCTGCGCCAAAGCACCCTGTACGTAACGCTCGAACCCTGTTCCCATTACGGTAAGCAACCTCCCTGTGCGCTCAAAATCATAGAAACGGGCGTTCCCCGCGTGGTGGTTTCCTGCTCCGACCCCAATCCGGCGGTCAACGGCAAGGGTATTGCTATGCTTAAGGAAGCCGGCGTAGAGGTTATCGAACATTTTTTAGAAGACGAAGGCAGGGAGTTGGGGCGGAGGTTCTTTACCAATGTAGAAAAAAAACGCCCCTATATCATATTGAAATGGGCGCAGAGTGCCGACGGATTTATCGCCGCACAAAAAGGAGTCCGCACCCAGCTTACGGCATCCCTCTTGCAGGTGCTCAATCATTCGTTTAGGGCTCAGGAAGATGCCATTATGGTGGGAACCAATACGATATTGGCGGATAACCCTCATTTGGACGCCCGTATGTATTACGGCAGGCAGCCGCTTAGAATCAGTTTTGACCTGCACGCCCGCCTGCTGGATTATCAGAGAAAAGGCGGTTCCAAGCTGCATTTTTTTGACGGAAGCATCAAAAGCCTTTTGTTTGTAGATAAGGCGGATATGGAAAAATATGCCGGATTGCAGGGCGAAAATATGGAAATCTGCGCGGTAGAAAAGCCGCACAGCCTGCTTTCGTGTATGGAAGAACTCCACCGGCGCAAGATAGGCTCCCTTATTGTGGAGGGCGGAACCGAACTGCACCAATCCTTTATAAAAGAAGGACTTTGGGATGAAATCCGTATTCTGCAAGCCCGTAAGGTGCTGGGCGGCGGCTATCCGCCTCCGGAACTGCCGCAAGCCATAAAGGTAAGCCAAGAGGAATACGACGGAGAAAAACTGTCGGTTTATCGGAATATGAACCGCACCAATAGGCAAAACGATGGCAAAACCCGATAAACAGGCACAGCCCCTTGAATGTCAAGCTCCCGGCGATACCTATCTAACGCTGGCATCTCCCGCCCAAGGACTATATAAAGAAAAAGGGAGTAAGTTTCTTGCCTTTGCCTATCCTGTTGAAACAGAACAGGAAATAAAAGAGATAATAGAAAAATTACGCAAGGAATACTATGATGCGCGTCATCATTGCTATGCCTATGTGTTAGGAGCGCGTCAGGAAATTTATCGCGCCAACGATGATGGAGAACCCTCCTCTACGGCAGGGAAACCCATTCACGGACAAATACTTTCGTATGGATTAACCAATGTGTTGGTGGTAGTGGTGCGTTATTTCGGCGGAACCAAATTAGGTACTTCGGGGCTTATAAATGCCTATAAAACAGCCACCAATGATGCCTTGGGGCAGGCTCGGACCATCGAGAAGATAGTAATGCGCCAATATGAGTTGAGTTTTCCCTACGAACAGATGAACCAAGTAATGCGCATCATCAAGGATTTGCACCTGCAGGTGTTGGGGCAGGAGGCGGACAACGAGTGCCGGATGCGCGTTGCCGTCCGCCTTTCGGACTGCGCCCGCTGCGAAGAAAAATGGGTCGATGCACGAATCTCTTTCGTGTAAAATTATGTCTTTTTGTCATAAGTGCTTTTGTAATTTTCCGAACTTCGGAAAAGTCCTCGCTTTTGAATAAGGCGAAATTTTGGCTGCAAAAACGGCAGGGCAGGGTAGTTTAGTTTTTTGAACTGAAAGTTTCTTAAATCGTCTGTTTTCAAATTTCGGAAATCCGATTTTTTTGTTCCCTTTTTGTTGACTCTTGTAGATGAGGTGGGGTAGAAGTCCGTGAAAATTGATTTACTTTTGTAGAAAATACCATTAAAAACGCCGTGATTTCTGTAAATTAGACAAAATCCCCTTGGAATACCGTAAAACGCAGTTTAATACAAATGTAATCTGATTTTTATATACGTTTATTCAAGTATTGCTTTGATAGTTTGATGCGATTCGTGCTGTAAATCCTATAATAATATTTTATTGCATTATATTTCAATTGTATAATAGTGTTATATAAAGTTTTGCTTTCATAGTATTTTGAATTGTTGCTTGTTTATGTTTGTAAATATATGTACTTTTACAAATGAAAACTGACGGGCATAGGGAAATTTCCCGGCTTGTTGAAAAATGTAAACCGATGATCAAGAGAATTGAGCTTATTATCCGATCGCAAAATCTCAGTCCTTCGCAGTTCGCCGACCGTATCGGAATCCAACGCTCGGGTCTGTCGCACATTTTGTCAGGAAGGAATAACCCAAGTTTGGATTTTGTGCAAAAAGTTTTGTCGGCTTTTCCCGAATTAAATCCGGCTTGGTTCTTGCAAGGAAAAGGGCGAATGTATGTTAATTTGGCAGAGACGGAAACCCTGCCTTTTCCGCAAGAATTTACTCCCCTTTCTACCGAAAATGCTCCTCAGGCTTTATGGCAGGAAGACCGCCCGGAAACGGAATTTGAACTCCAGAGCGAACCGGTTGCACGCCAAGCAGGAACCGAAACTGGACTTCAAACGGAAACCGAAAGGGAAGAGAGTAAGGAAATAAATGATAGTAAGGACAATAAGCCTAAACTGCGGCGGATTTTATTGTTCTATGAGGATGGTACTTTTGAAGAATACGCGAAACGATAAGCAGCAGCAGATAAGCCGAAACGATAACCAATAGGTTTGTTATCAATATCATAGCCCAAGGAAAAGCCACAGGAATACGGTCTATGTAATAAACGGATTCGTTCAGTTTGAATAATCCCGTGATTTTTTGCAGGGCGCAAAGCCCGAGTGCAGCCGCATTGCCCCAAATCAAGCCTTTGCCCAAAATCAACAGGGTCTGTTCCACAAAAATACGGCGTACCAACATAGGCGTGCTGCCTATCGCCATTAAGATGCCCACGTGTGCCTTGCGTTCTATAATCAAGATGAACAGCAAAGAAACCAAGCAGATAAGGCAAACGATAAGCATAATCAGCATCAGCACCCACACATTGGCATCCACCAGAACCAGCCAACTGAAAATTTCGGGAAAGAGTTCATCGCAGGCAAAACTGTTATAGCGGTAGGGCAGCTCAATTTGAAGAATTTGAGCCACCAAGCCGCGTTTTTCGGGATCTTCGAGGCGAATGTCGATACCGTCTGACTTAAGGGCGTTCCAATTATTAAGCCGCTGTATATGACCGATATGTCCTAAAATATAGGTTTCATCGAATTTTTCTAATCCGGTGCTGTAGATACCGCAAACGGTAAAGGCGCGGGGGCGGAGCTCTCCGTTGCAGGCAAAATAGGCGCGCAGACGGCTGCCGGTATCTACCTTGAGCTTGTTCGCCAATAATTCCGAAATCAGCACCTCTTGCGAGAGCTTTTGCCAAAACAGATTGCTGTCGAGGGCTTTATAATCGGCATTATGGGTAAAATCGGGCAATCTGCCGCGGCGTAGCTTTTGGGCAAAGAATATGGAATCGAAAGCGGGGGGCAGTCCTTTATAAAACACACCGTGACTTTCTTCCCTGCCGCGCACCAAAGCCCCTTTGAGCGTGTACGGCTGCGCCGAGGCAAGTTTGGGAAGGCCGGCGAGCGTTTGTTGCAGTCCGTCATCCCATTCGATATAGGCTATTTCATTTTCTTCGGCAGCTAAATAGGGCTGAATCACTACGTGAGAACCGAAGCCGAACACCTTGTCGCTTACTTCCTTGCGGAATCCGGTCAAAATGCAGGCGGAAACCACCATCACGCATACGCAAAGCCCGGTACAGGCAATGCCCATGCGCACGATATGCCGGCTATGGCGTAATGAAGACGCCCCAGCCCAGCGTTTGGCGATAAGATGTACCACACGGATGTTCATACCACAAAGGTACGCGAAAATATAGTATCTTCGTACCCTTAAAACAGTTGGCATTAGCTCATGGAAAAAATTATTAAACTCCGTAAGGGGCTGGATATCAAAATTGAAGGTGTTCCCGACCATTCGTTGAACGCACCTACGGTGGCGTATCGCCAATATGCGGTAAAGCCTGTGGATTTTTATGGTATGCAAGCCAAATTGTCTGTAAAAGAGGGAGATCGCGTATTGGCAGGCACGCCCTTGTTTTACGATAAAAAAAATCCCAAGATTACCGTTTCTTCGCCTGTAAGCGGCATCGTAAAGGAAATCGTGTATGGGGAACGCCGCGTAATAGAGGAAATCCGCCTTGAGGCAGACGAAAAGATTGAGTATAGAGCGTTTGAGCCGCTCAAAGTGGCAGACTTTACCGAGACAAATGTAAAAGAACGTCTTTTGGAGGCAGGGTTGTGGCCCTATATCCGCCAGCGGCCCTACGATATTCCCGCCAATCCGGACAGCCGTCCGCGCAGCATCCATATATCCTCTTTCGATACCGCACCCCTCGCACCCGATCTGGATATTGTGGTACATGGGCAGGAAACTTTCTTTCAGGCAGGTATCGATGCCTTGAAGAAACTTACCGACGGCAAGCTTTATTTGGGCGTTCACCGCACCAAAACGGCATCAAGGGTTTATAACGATTGTAAGAATGTAGAAATCTGTGTTTTCGATGGGGTGCACCCTTGCGGAAATGTGGGCGTGCAGATACATCATACCCAGCCCATCAACAAGGGCGAAACGGTGTGGTACGTGCATCCCCAAGACGTAGTCATTATGGGCAGGCTGTTGCTCAAGGGCGTTTATGACGCCACCAAAATCGTTTCGGTAGGCGGTTCGGAAGTGCTACATACCGGGTATCACAAGATTTTGGCAGGGCTGAACGTAAAATACCTGCTTAAGGATAATCTGCAAGAGGGAGAGATAGGACCCCGGGTGATAAGCGGCAATGTGCTTACAGGCAAGAGTATAGGCGTTTCCGGCTATTTGGGCTCATTCGATCACGGCATTGCGGTGATACCGGAGGGCAAACGTTTCCGTTTTATGGGCTGGATGACACCCGGTTTTAACCTCTACAGCTATTCGCACACTTTCTTTTCGTGGCTTTTTAGGCAACGCCGCTACCGCATAGATACCAATATCAACGGAGGCGAACGCGCCTTTGTGCTCACCGGGCAGTTTGAAAAAGTGCTGCCTATGGACATCTATCCCATGCAGCTGCTCAAGGCTTGCTTGGCAGAAGACATCGAGAAGATGGAAGATTTGGGCATTTATGAAGTGTCGCCCGAAGATTTTGCCCTTTGCGAATACATAGACGCTTCAAAAACGGAGATACAGCAAATTATCCGTAAAGGTTTGGAATTGGTACGTAAAGAAGTAGAATAACACCTATATATAGTATGTTGCGCAATTTCTTAGACAGGATCAAACCCCAGTTCGAGAAAGGAGGAAAGTATCATTTTCTCCATTCTACTTTCGAGGCGTTTGAAACCTTTTTGTATGTGCCGGATAAAGTTACCGTTTCGGGTAGCCATATTCGGGATGCCTTAGATATGAAACGCACCATGATTACCGTGGTGGTGGCTTTGTTGCCCTGTTTCCTGTTCGGTATCTACAACACAGGTTATATGCACTTTGCCGCTTTGGGGCAGAGTTGCGGGTTTTGGCAGGCATTCTGGTTCGGTTGCACCAAGGTGCTGCCTATGCTCATTGTGGCTTATGTAGTGGGCTTGGGCATAGAATTTGTGTTTGCTCAGATTCGCGGTCACGAGGTAAACGAGGGCTTTTTGGTTTCGGGTTTCCTCATTCCCCTTATCTGCCCTCCGGATGTGCCTCTTTGGATGATTGCCGTTGCCACCGCCTTTGCCGTGATTATCGGTAAGGAAGTGTTTGGCGGTACAGGTATGAATATCTGGAACCCGGCGCTCTTGGCGCGTGCGTTTCTGTTTTTTGCCTATCCGGCACGTATGAGCGGAGACGCGGTTTGGGTGGCGGATGCCGTTTCGGGACCTACTGCCCTTTCTGCCATGGCTTCAGGCACAGGCGAGATGCCGGCATTGTCCGATTTGTTTTGGGGCTTGATTCCCGGTTCGGTGGGCGAAACCTCTAAGTTCTGTATTCTCTTGGGAGCGGTTATACTGCTGTGGAGCGGTATCGGCTCTTTCCGCATAATGTTCAGTGCCGTAGCGGGCGGGGTAGTGATGGCTTGGATAGGCCGCCTTACGGGGGCTACCGATGCCAGCGTGATGCAGCACCTGCTTTCGGGCGGTTTCCTCTTCGGAGCCGTGTTTATGGCAACCGACCCGGTTACCTCTGCGCAGACCAATTGCGGCAAGTGGATTTTTGGTTTCCTTATCGGTTTGATGGCGGTATTGATCCGTATCTATAATCCGGCGTACCAAGAAGGTATGATGTTGGCTATTCTGCTGATGAACACCTTTGCTCCGCTTATAGATTACTTGGTGGTGAACCGCAACATCAACCGCCGCAAAAAACGCCTGCGCGCGCTCAAGACGCAAGTTGTAAATGCCTAATATCAGCAGCTATGTTTTCTAATAAATACATATTTCTTTATACATCAGGGCTTGTGGCAGCCGTAGCCATTGTGCTGGCTCTTGCGGCATCCTTGCTCAAACCCATGCAGGAACGCAACCGCGAGGTGGAAAAGATGCAGGAAATCCTCAAGGCGGCAGGGCAGACGGTTACGGGCGAGGAGGCGGTAGAGGTCTACAACGCGCAGATAACTTCCGAATGGATGGTGGATATGCAGGGCGCGCTGGTATCGGAATACAGGAACGAGAACGGCAATTGGACAGCCCTGAGCGGCGGCAGGCAAGCCTCCCGCGCTTTCGATTGCGATTTGAAAACCCGCATAGAAGAAGCCCTTTCGGGCAAGAAAGACGTGCTTTTTCCGGTATTCGTGTGCCGGGATTCACTCTATATCGTGCCTTTGCAGGGCAAGGGGCTGTGGGGACCCATTTGGGGCTATATGGCGTTGGGTAAGGATTTCAACACGGTTTGCGGAGCCACTTTCGGGCATAAGGGCGAAACTCCGGGTTTGGGCGCGGAAATAGCCGAAAACACCTTTCAAAAACAGTTTATCGGCAAACAGTTGTTCGATACCGCAGGTAATTTTACCTCCATTACCGTGCAGAAAGGCGGAGCAAGGAACTATGCAGGCGGTGAGGAACACGCCGTAGATGCCATTTCGGGAGGTACAATGACCAGCAACGGAGTAACCGCTATGTTATCCGGCTGTTTGGAATACTATCGGCCTTTTTTCCAAAACATGAAAGCCGCGCAGCAGGCAGCAGCCGATACGGCAGTTGCAGAGCCTATGCCCGTGCTTGAATAAGGAATACAAGAAGATGAAAGAAAAAGATATAAAACGGCAGGCAAGCCCTGCGCAAGAATCCAAGCCGAAGCAGACAAGCGAAGAAAATCGCCTGTTTTCGGCAAAGAACCTCAAACTGCTGACCCGGCCTTTCGGGGCGGACAACCCCGTAACCGTGCAGGTGCTGGGTATATGCTCCGCCTTGGCGGTAACGGTAAAGCTGCAACCGGCATTGGTTATGGCGGTTTCGGTTATCGTGGTAACCGGTTTTGCCAACCTTATCATTTCCTTGCTGCGCAATACAATACCGCCGCGTATCCGTATCATAGTGCAGCTTACGGTAATCGCCACCTTGGTAATTTTGGTGGATCAGGTGCTCAAAGCCGTGGCATACGATGTAAGCAAGCAGCTTTCGGTCTTCGTGGGCTTGATTATTACCAACTGTATCGTAATGGGACGTTTGGAAGCCTTTGCTATGGCAAACAAGCCTTGGCCCTCTTTCCTCGACGGTATCGGCAATGGGGCAGGCTACGGTTTCATATTGGTAATCGTGGCGTTCATACGCGAGTTGTTTGGCTCAGGAAGTCTGTTGGGCTATAAGGTGATACCCGAATCGTTTTACGATGCCGGCTATGTAAACAACGGTCTGTTTATACTGCCGCCTATGGCGTTGATCGTACTGGGGGTCATCATCTGGATTCATCGTTCGTTTAACCGTAATTTAATCGAGAAGTAAGCTATGGAAAATCTGTTCAGCCTTTTCGTGCGGTCGATTTTTGTAGATAATATGGTGTTTGCCTATTTCTTAGGCATGTGTTCTTACTTGGCTATCTCCAAAAACGTAAAGACCGCTTTCGGTCTTGGCATCGCCGTAGTTTTCGTGATGCTGATTACCGTTCCGGTAAACTTTCTCATCAACAAATACCTGCTGGTAAAAGGCGGCTTGTCTTGGTTAAGCCCCTCCTTGTCAGAAGTGGATTTGAGTTTCTTGAGCTTTATTATGTTCATTGCCGTTATAGCCGCTATCGTGCAGTTGGTGGAAATGGTAGTGGAACGCTATTCGCCCGCGCTGTATTCCTCCTTGGGTATCTTTTTGCCGCTTATAGCCGTAAACTGCGCCATTATGGGCGCATCGCTCTTTATGCAAGAAAGGGAATATTCCACCTTGGCGCAGTCCACCACCTTCGCCCTCGGTTCGGGTATCGGCTGGTGCCTTGCCATTGTGGGAATAGCCGCCATACGCGAAAAGTTAAAGTATTCGCAGGTGCCCGCCCCCTTGAAAGGCTTGGGTATCGCCTTTATCATCACAGGATTGATGGGCGTATCGTTTATGTGTTTTTTGGGTATTGAGCTATAAAATAATAGGAGATTATGTGGAGTGTTGTTTTAAGTTCGGTAGCAGTTTTCTTGGTGGTTATCCTTGTTTTGGTAGCCATGTTGCTCTTGGCGCGCAAAAAGCTGGTGCCTCAGGGCAAGGTAAAATTGCAGATAAACGGAGAAAAGACCTTGGAAGTGGATACCGGCAGTTCGCTGCTGTCTACCTTGGCTTCCCAAAAGATATTTCTGCCCTCCGCTTGCGGAGGCAAGGGCAGTTGCGGGCTTTGCCGCTGCCGTGTAACCGAAGGAGGGGGTAGCATACTGCCCTCCGAAAAAGGCTTCTTTTCGTATCGCGAACAGCAGGAAAATTGGCGCTTGGGCTGTCAGGTAAAGGTAAAGAACGATATGAGCATTGCCATTCCGCCCGAAGTTTTCGGGGTCAAGAAATGGGAGTGTGAGGTGGTTTCCAACAAGAATGTGGCAACCTTTATCAAAGAATTTGTGGTAAAGCTGCCTCCGGGCGAGAACCTCAATTTCCGTGCCGGCGGCTATATACAGATAGACGTGCCGGCTTGCACGGTAAGCTACAAGGATATAGAGGTGCAGGAACAATACCGCCCCGATTGGGACAAGATGAAGATGTGGGATTTGGTGATGAAGAATCCCGAACCCTGCTTCCGCGCCTATTCGATGGCGAACCACCCCGCCGAGGGCAACCGCATTATGCTCAACGTGCGTATCGCCACCCCGCCGTTCGACCGCAAGAAAGGCGGCTTTATGAACGTGAACCCCGGTATCTGCTCATCGTATATCTATTCGCTCAAACCGGGCGACAAGATTACCATTTCGGGTCCTTACGGCGAGTTTTTTGTGCAGGATACCCAACGCGAAATGATGTTTATAGGCGGAGGGGCAGGTATGGCGCCCATGCGTTCCCAGATTTTCGACCAGTTCAAGACCCGGCATACCGACCGCAAGGCATCGTTCTGGTATGGAGGGCGTTCCCTCAAGGAACTTTTCTATATGGACGAATACGAAGAACTGGCAAAGGAAAATCCGAACTTCAGCTTCCACGTGGCTTTAAGCGAACCTCTGCCCGAAGACAACTGGACAGGCGACACAGGCTTTATCCATCAGGTAATCTTTAACAAATATCTCAAGAACCATCCCGAACCTGAAGAAATAGAATACTACCTCTGCGGTCCCAAACCGATGACCGATGCGGTGGTAAAGATGCTCGACAGTCTGGGAGTTCCGCCCGAAATGATCCGTTACGATAATTTCGGCAACTAAAGTGTTTTAAGCAATTTTTTGAATCCAATGTTTGAAAGTCTATCCGATAAACTCGACAGGGCGTTCAAGGTCCTCAAGGGGCAGGGAAAAATTACCGAAATCAATGTGGCGGAGACCCTCAAGGAGGTTCGCAAAGCCTTGTTAGACGCCGATGTCAACTATAAAACGGCAAAACAGTTTACCGACACGGTAAAGGAAAAGGCGTTGGGGCGCAACGTGCTCACCGCCGTTTCTCCGAGCCAGATGATGGTAAAGATAGTCCACGACGAGCTGGTGGAACTTATGGGAAGCAAGGAATCCGAACTCAACTTGCAGATAAATCCCACCGTTATCCTTATGGCGGGGCTGCAAGGTTCGGGTAAGACCACCCATTCGGCAAAGCTGGCGCATTACCTCAAGCATAAAAAGGGCAAGAAGCCGCTCTTGGTAGCCGCCGATGTGTACCGTCCCGCCGCTATCGACCAATTGGAAACCTTGGGCAATCAGATAGATGTGCCTGTTTTTGCGCAGCGCGAAGAAAAAGACCCGGTAAAGATAGCCCGTCAGGCAGTGCGTTACGCCAAAGAAAACTCTTTTAACGTGGTGATTGTGGACACGGCAGGGCGTTTGGCGGTAGACGAGGAGATGATGGACGAGATTGGCAGAATCAAAGATGAGGTGAATCCACAGGAAACCCTTTTTGTAGTGGATGCCATGACAGGGCAGGATGCGGTGAACACCGCCAAGGCGTTCTACGACAAACTGCAATACCAAGGGGTTATCCTTACAAAATTAGACGGCGATACCCGGGGCGGTGCCGCGCTTACGATACGTTCTGTGGTGCAGGTTCCCGTAAAATTTGTGGGGATAGGCGAAAAGATGGACGCTTTGGATGTGTTCTATCCCTCCCGTATGGCAGACCGTATCTTGGGTATGGGCGACATCGTATCTTTGGTGGAAAAGGCGCAGGAACAATACGATGAAGAAGCCGCACGCAAGCTGCAAAAGAAAATCCGCAACAACGACTTCGACTTTAACGATTTCTATTCCCAGATCCAGCAGATAAAGAAAATGGGGAATATGAAAGACCTCTTGGGTATGATTCCCGGTATGGGCAAGGCACTCAGAGATGTTGACATCAAAGACGACGCCTTTAAGCCCATCGAGGCTATGATACAGTCTATGACTCCCTACGAGCGTTCACACCCGCAGGTTCTTGACGCCTCGCGCCGCAACCGTATTGCCGCCGGCAGCGGAACTTCGGTTAGCGAAGTAAACAAGATGATAAAGCAGTTGGAAGAAACCAAAAAGATGATGCGTGCCGTTTCCAAGCCGGGCGTAATGCAGGCAATGCGTAACATGAACCGCAATAGACGATAGATCCAGAATAAAAGCCAAAACATATATGAAACTGATAGACGGAAAGACAATCTGCGAAGAAATCAAGAAAGAGATAGCCGCAGAGGTGGCGTCGATGATAGACAAAGGTCATCGGCCTCCGCATATGGCGGCGATTTTAGTAGGGCATGACGGAGCGAGCGAAACCTATATCGCCAGCAAGGAGAAAAACTGCCGTGCGGTGGGTATGACTTCCTCCCTGTACCGCTACGAAGAAAACATTTCCGAAAAAGAACTTTTGGAAGTGATTTCCTTTTTGAACCAAGACGAGGAGGTAGACGGCTTCATCATTCAGTTGCCTTTGCCCAAGCATATAGACGTAGACCGCGTGATAGCCGCCGTTAGCCCCGAAAAAGACATAGACGGTTTTCATCCGGCAAATATGGGTCGGCTGGCATTGGGTCAGGAATCGTTTGTGCCCGCTACCCCTTGCGGCATTATGGAACTGCTTAAGCGTTCCGGCATTGAAACGGCAGGCAAAAAATGCGTGGTCTTAGGCCGCAGCAATATTGTGGGAACGCCTATGGCATTGCTTATGAGCCGCAACCACGCCCACGCCAACGCCACCGTAACCATTTGCCACAGCAAGACCAAAAACCTTAAGGAAGAAGCCTTGCAGGCAGATATTTTGGTGGCTGCGCTCGGCAAGCCCGGTTTTGTTACCGCCGATATGGTAAAAGACGGCGCGGTTGTGGTGGATGTGGGTATTCACCGCATTGAAGACGCCGGCAAAGCGAGCGGCTACCGCATTGTAGGCGATGTGGACTTTGACAGGGTGGCTCCCCGATGCAGCGCCATTACGCCCGTTCCCGGAGGCGTAGGCCCCATGACGATAGCCGCCTTGCTGATGAACACGATGAAAGCATATAGAAAGAATTTGAATATCAAGTAAATTCTATATAGATGACTTTGATAAAATCCATTTCCGGCATAAGGGGCACTATCGGAGGAAAGGAGGGGGAGAACCTCACTCCGGTAGACATCGTTAAGTTCAGTTGTGCCTTTGCCCGCTTCATACAAGAAAAGAACGCCGCCAAGAAAGGCAGGATCCGCATCGTGGTAGGTCGTGACGGACGTATTTCGGGGCAGATGGTGGACAGGCTCGTGCAGGGCGCGTTGCTGGGTATGGGCGTAAATGTGATAGACCTTGCCCTAAGCACCACCCCCAGCGTGGAGATGGCGGTAAAGGAACATAAGGCGCAAGGCGGCATCATCATTACCGCCAGCCATAATCCTATGGAATGGAACGCCCTTAAGCTGCTCAACGAAAAAGGCGAGTTTATCGACGCCCAAGAAGGAAACCGGGTGGTAAAGCTGGCGGAAGAGGGTAATTTTCCGTATGCTCCGGCAGATAAATTGGGGCGTTATCTCCTTTTTGACGACAAATCGGTATTGCGCCACATACAAAGCGTTCTCCACCTTAAATTAGTGGATAGGAGAGCTATCAGGGCGGCTAAGCTGCGCGTGGTGGTAGATGGCGTAAACTCTACGGGAGCCATAGCGATTCCGCTTTTGCTAAGGCACTTGGGAACCAAAATGGCGCAGGCAATGAACCATACCTCGATGGGGCGTTTTGCGCACAATCCCGAACCACTTCCGGCAAACCTACAGGATTTGGCGGAAAGGGTAAAGAAAGCCAAGGCGCACTTAGGTATAGCCGTAGACCCCGATGTAGACCGCTTGGCATTCGTTTGCGAAGACGGCAGTATGTTCGGCGAAGAATATACCTTGGTGGCGGCGGCAGACTATGTGCTGCAACATAAAAAAGGCGCGGTGGTGTCTAATCTTTCCTCCACGCGGGCATTGCGCGACGTGGCGGAACAATACGGCTGTCCCTGCTATTCCGCACCGGTGGGCGAGGTAAACGTGGTGCAGAAGATGAAGCAGGTAAAAGCCGTTATCGGAGGCGAGGGCAACGGAGGGGTTATCTATCCCAAACTGCACTACGGGCGCGATGCCTTTGTGGGCATTGCCTTGGTACTGAGTGCCTTTGCCCGCAAACTGCTTGCCGACCGCAGCTTTACGATGAGCGCCTACCGCGATTCCTTTCCCGCCTACCATATCGCCAAAAAGCGCGTGGAAGCCAAGCCCGGTACGGATGTGGGCAAGATTTTGGAACAGATAAAGAAAAACCATGCCGGCGAGAAGATGAACACCGAAGACGGCATCCGTATCGATTTTGAAAAGACTAAAGAGTGGGTGCAGCTGCGTAAGTCGAACACCGAACCTATCGTGCGCGTGTATGCCGAAAGCACCACCCAAAGCAAGGCGGAAGCCTTGGCAAAGCGTTTTACCGACGAGATAGCCTCTTTGATGAAGAAATAACCAAAACTTGGAATTATGAAGACGATAGAACAAGCCGATTTCAAAGGCAAAAAGGTATTGGTGCGTTGCGATTTCAACGTGCCTCTCAAAAACGGAACGATTACCGACGATACCCGGATCCGCGAATGTATGCCCACTATCCGCAAGCTGTTGTCGGATGGAGCGGCGGTAATCCTTATGTCGCATTTGGGACGCCCCGCCGGAACTGGTTATGAAGCCGAATACAGCCTTAGCCCGGTGGCAAAGCATTTGGAAAAACTGCTGGAACTTCCCGTAGTGTTTCCCGGCGACGCCTTTACGGAGGCTACCGAAAACGCCGCCAAAGCCTTGCAGCCCGGACAGGTAATGCTGTTGGAAAACCTGCGCTTCATCAAGGGAGAAACCAAGGGCGATGAAAACTTTGCCCGCTACCTCGCTTCTTTGGGAGATACCTACGTAAACGACGCCTTCGGAGCGGCTCACCGCAGCCATTCCTCCACGGCGGTTATTGCCTCTTTCTTTCCCCAAAGCAAGTATTTCGGCTTGTTGATGGCGCACGAAATCGAAAACCTTGAAAAACTGCTGCACCATGCCGAACATCCCTTTACGGCAGTTATCGGCGGAGCCAAGGTGTCGAGCAAGATAGATGTGTTGAAGAACCTTGCCGACAAGGTAGACAACCTGATTATAGGCGGCGGTATGGCTTATACTTTTGTAAAGGCTACCGGCGGCAGCGTAGGAAACTCTTTGGTGGAAGACGACAAATTAGATACGGCACGCGAAATCTTAGAAGAATTTAAGAAAAAAGGCGTGCGTCTGCTGTTGCCCTCCGATACGGTCTGCGCCGACCGCTTTGACAATGATGCCCAGCGCAAAACCGTGCCCACCGACGCCATTCCCGACGGCTGGATGGGAATGGATATAGGCAAAGACTCCATTGCCGCCTGTCAGGAGGTTTTGAACGAATCGCGCTCGGTACTCTGGAACGGACCCTTGGGGGTATTTGAAATGGAAAACTTTAGCAACGGAACCTTGCAGATAGGGCGTTGCATAGGAAAAGTTACCGAAAGAGGAGGCTATACGGCAGTAGGCGGCGGCGATTCGGTTGCGGCAGTAAACCGCTTGGGTCTGACCCAAGGCATTTCCTATATCTCCACCGGAGGCGGGGCTATGTTGGAATACCTTGAAGGCAAAAAACTCCCTGGCGTGGAAGCCATCGGTTAGAGCACCACGTTTACAATGCGTTTAGGCACCACAATTACTTTCTTGGGGGTTTTACCCTCAAGCCATTTGGCAGCCTGTTCGCTTTGCAGCACCCGCTTTTCTATTTCGGCAGGAGACAGGTCTAAAGCCAGTTCCATATTAAAGCGCATCTTGCCGTTAAAAGAAACCGGATAGCTGAAACTGTTTTCTACCGTATATTTTTCTTCATAAACCGGCAAGGCGGCATAGGCTATGCTCTCTTCGTGCCCCAAACGCTTCCATATTTCTTCGGCAATATGCGGAGCGTAGGGTGAAAGCAGGATTGCCAAAGGTTCAAACACCGCTTTTTTACGGCATTTGAGATCAGAAAGTTCGTTGAGTGCAATCATAAAACCGCTCACCGCCGTATTGAACGAAAACCGCTCGGTATCGTCGGTAATGCGCTTGATGGTCTTGTGCAGTACCCGCAATTCCTCAGGCGAGGGCGCACCGTATTCCAAGATACAGGCATCGCTGTCCTCGTCAAAGCAGCTGCGCCATAATTTCTTGAGAAAACGGAAAACCCCCTCAATACCCTTGGTGTCCCAAGGCTTGGACTGTTCGATAGGACCCAAGAACATTTCGTACATACGCAGGGTATCCGCCCCGTAGCGTTCCACAATCTGGTCGGGATTCTCCACGTTATACATCGACTTCGACATCTTTTCCACCTCCGCTCCGCAGATATACTTGCCATCTTCCAGCACAAAACCGGCTTGGGCAAGGTCGGGCAGCCATGAACGGAATCCCTCTATATCCAATACATCGTTGTCGGTAAGGTGTATATCCACATGAACCGGGTCGCAAAAAGCCTCGCGGTAAGCAATGTTCTTAGAAACAAACAGAAGCTTGTTGCCTTCCTGCGCCATTTGTTCCGATATTCCGGGCAATGCCGCCTGCGGATTTTGGGCAATGAAATTTCGATAGTTAGCCCAGTTCACACGGTACACAAAATTGCTCCGCCCCTGAATCATACCTTGGTTAATCAGCTTTTTGTAAGGTTCGTCTTCGCACACTAAACCCAAGTCAAAAAGAAACTTGTTCCAGAAGCGGGAGTAGATAAGATGACCGGTGGCATGTTCGGCTCCGCCCATATACAGATCCACCTGACGCCAATATTCATTGGCTTGTTTAGAAACCAGCTCCTTGCCGTTGCGGGCATCCATATACCGCAGATAGTAGGCGCTTGAACCGGCAAAGCCCGGCATAGTGCAGGTTTCCAGTGGGTAGCCCTCTTCGGTTTGCCAATTCTTGGCACGCGCAAGAGGAGGTTCGCCGGCTTCAGTAGGCAGGTATTTGTCTACATCGGGCAAGAGCAGCGGCAGTTTGTCATCCGGAAGGGTATGCGGAATACCGTTCTTGTAATAAATCGGAAAAGGTTCGCCCCAATACCGCTGCCGGCTAAAGATAGCGTCTCGCAGACGGTAGTTTATCTGAGCCTTGCCCAAACCTCGGGCTTCTATTTCTTGTACCATACGGACAATGGCATCTTTTACGCACAGACCGTCAAGAAAGCTGGAATTAACCAATTTGCCGTCTTTGGCTTCAAACGCTTCGTGTTCAATATTGCCCCCTGCCACCACTTCGAGAATGGGCAGGTTAAAATGTTTGGCAAAACGGTAGTCGCGGCTATCGTGGGCAGCCACCGCCATAATGGCTCCGGTTCCATAGCCCGAAAGCACGTATTCCGAAATCCATACAGGCAGTTTTTCGCCTGTAAACGGATGCAGGGCATAAGACCCCGTAAACACGCCGCTCACCTTGTTTACCTCCATCTGCCGTTCCCGCTCGGTGCGGTTTTTGGCATATTGCACGTAAGCATCCACTTCCGCTTTGCGATCCGGTGTGGTCAAGGCTTGAATGGCTTCGTGTTCGGGGCAGAGCACCATAAAACTTACCCCAAACAGCGTATCGGGGCGGGTGGTAAAGATTTTAAGACCCTCGGCAATGCCTTTGGCAGCGGCATCTTCTATTTCAAAACGCACTTCCGCACCCACACTGCGGCCAATCCAGTTTCGCTGCATTTCCTTGAGCGAATCGCTCCAGTCGAGATGGTCCAAGCCGTCTAAAAGCCGCTGAGCATAGGCAGTGATACGCAACGACCATTGTTTCATTAGTTTGCGTTCCACCGGAAAACCGCCTCTTTCCGAAAGCCCGTTTACCACTTCGTCGTTGGCAAGCACCGTTCCCAATTTAGGGCACCAGTTTACCATCGTGTCCGAAAGAAAAGCCAAACGGTAGTTCATCAGAATATCGGAACGCTTCTTTTCGTCAAACGTAGCCCAATCCTCTGCACCGAACACCTCGTGAGGCGAGCAGGCGGCTTCTTCTAAGAGGGAAGCATTGCCTTCCTTGGCAAACCGTTCCAAGAGCAGGGTATCGGGCATGGCTTTCTGCTCCTTTTTGCTGTACCACGAGTGAAAAAGACGTATAAAGACCCATTGTGTCCAATGGTAATATTGCGGGTCGCAAGTCTGCACCTCACGGTCCCAGTCAAAAGAAAAGCCGATGAGGTTAAGTTGCTGACGGTAGCGTTCTATGTTCTTTTGCGTGGTCTTGGCAGGATGCTGCCCGGTTTGAATGGCATATTGCTCGGCAGGCAGCCCATAGGCATCAAAACCCATAGGGTGCAGCACATTATAGCCCTGCAAGCGTTTATAGCGGGCAAAGATGTCGCTGGCGATATAACCTAACGGATGCCCCACGTGCAGCCCCGCCCCCGAAGGATAGGGAAACATATCCAGTACATAATACTTAGGCTTATCCGAAAGATTAGCGGCACAAAAAGTTTTGTTCTGCGCCCAATACCCCTGCCAATAACTCTCTATTTTCCTGAAATCGTATTCCATAATCGTAAAATGTTCCGTTCAATAACCAAGGAACAAAGGTACAAAAGTCGAGAGCAGAAGCCAAACGCAAATTTGGCTCGGGGGGGGGCTTTGGCACGGCAGAAAACAAGCTTGCTTGGATTATGCAGGGACAAAGACCCCAGCCACGTTTACGTGGCTGGCTTTTGATTTTCAATCGAAGTTTTCTCGCCATGGCATAGCCCAAGTAAACTTGTTCTCTGCGCATGGCTTATCGAAAACTTTGCCGAGTCGCCCAACCTTCAACGGAGCGCAGCGAAGTTAAAGGTGCATAAGCCGAGCCGCCCAACCTTCAACGAAGCGCAGCGGAGTTA
>JAFLTI010000034.1 GCA_022510485.1 Lentimicrobiaceae bacterium
CGCTCGATACGGCAATCTGCGCCGGAGAAAGCGTTGAATTTGGCGGAAAGGTTTACACCGAAAGCGGAGAATACAAAGAAGAATACCTGACGGTAAACGGTTGCGACAGTATCTATACCTTAAAACTTACAGTTAACGTCAAGGCGGTTGCTCCTGTAATCAGCGGCGAAGAAATTGAAGGCAGACAGCAATGGAAATTGACGGCTGTTACCGAAGAACCGGCGGTTCAATGGTATAGGGATGATGCCCAAATCGAAGGTGCCGACGAGCTTGTTTATGTAGCGGAAGTGGCAGGTATTTACCATGCTACTGCGATCAACAGCTGCGGAGAATCCGAAGCGAGCAACAAGATCGAGGTTAAGATCAGCTCTGCCAACGAAGATGCGGATCTGTCGGCTGTTCCTTTTGTTTATCCTAACCCGGCACGAGACAGAGTATATGTCAAGGCTTCTGAAACAATAGAGTATGTTTTGATTTATGCTCCTAACGGCAGAATGATCAAGCGGGTTGTAGGTAACCGCAGCGGCATGCTTACATTAACTGTTCAAGAGTTGAATGCAGGCATCTACGTAATGCAGGTGGTTACCGCTAACGGTATGTACAACTATAAATTGATTATAAACGAATAGTTGGTTTATGCCGGCGGCTTGCGAAGCAAGCCCCCCGGCATTTTTTAAAAACAATCGAAGCATGAACAGTTTATTGAAAAAACGCATCTTGCTTGTGGCAGGGGTGGCATTGCTGTTTTCTTTGGGAGTCTATGCCGCTAAGCCTAACAAGAAAAAGATACCTGAAGGAGCAAAACCGCAAATACTTAAAACGGCAGTATTGAAAGATGCCAAAAACGCTCGTCCGTTTAATCGAGCCAAGGGAGAACGGAGCGCGACAGACGATATGTATGGAGGTTGGGCCCGTTACGATGTTTACGAAGATTTTGACGATATTTTCGGTTTTGATATTACCGACCCTACATATCCCTACGATTTGGCTACTGCGGATATTCTGATAAACAACAATCATAAAATTTGCGCGGCGGCATGGGACGGTGCCCGGGTTCATTTTGTGAGTGAAGTATATCAGGCAGATTATGGTCTTTATTTTACCGGATACAGGGGTATATTGGATCCGCTTACGGGCGAGTTGAAACTGTTGAGCAAAACCGGCTACGCTTCAAAAACTACAGCCAATCTGAACGGCATGACTTTTGATCCGGTTGGCCGTAAGCTTTACGGTATAGACTTAAACGGTGTTCTGTACGATGTTTCTATGACAGACAGTACTTCTACGGCTATCGATACCATGCGCTGGCAAGGACAGAAAATAAACGCCTATCCGATGACTTTGTCTGCCGCACCTTCGGGTTCGCTTTTTGCTATTTTCAGCAATGGCTTTTTGTATAAAATCGACAAGAAAAGTGCCGTTGCCACCTTGGTGGGGCCTGTGGGCGGAGACCAAGTGCAGTTAGTATATCAATCGGCTACTTTTGACCGTCTTTCGGGAGAACTTTATTGGGCGCGTGTATGCGACAGGTCTATCGATCTCTATAAGGTAGATACCCTTACCGGAGAGGCGGAATTTTATTCGGATTTCGGTTTGCAGACCACAGGGCTTTTTCACCAGTATTACGAAGACCCTTGCGATGTTTATCCAGCTGCGATTATAGACCTTTCGGCTAAGATAGATGATCTTAAGGTTACTTTTTCTTGGGAAAATCCTACTATGAACGGTTTGGGCGACCCGGTGGATTGCTTTGAAAAAATTTATGTTTATCGTGCCGTGGGTATCGGAGAGCTGGTATTGGTAGACAGCGTTTCGCCCGTTCCGGCGGGAGAGGCGGGTTCTTATGTTTACGAAGAACAGGAATACGGCTATTACCGTTATGGCTTTGAGGTGGTAAACAGCAAAGGAAACACTTCGGTTATGCGTGAGATTTCCTTGGGCGTTTATTCATACAGCCTACCCTATGAAACAGGTTTTGAAACAAGCGATAACAACACTCCGCTCACACCCGATGAATCGGTAAAGTTCGTTACCGATCCCGATTTGGTTTATGAAGGAGAAAGATCCGCCTTTATTCCTACATTCAGCCGTTTGCGTATAGCCGGGCTGCCTTTTGAAAGGGGAACCACCTATAGGCTTACTTTCATTGCTCGCGGTTATGAATTGGGATTGGCAGGCTATCAAGACCTTAACAAGCCGTTTACGGTAAAACCTTTTGCTACGCTTAACGTGCGCTTAGACGAAGAAAAGGTATATTATCCCGAAGAAACCAGAAGCCTTAACTGGGTGGCGGCAACGGTAGATATGTATGTGAACCGGAGCAAGGGTTATGTGCTTTCTTTCGCCACCAGCGTATTCGACGAATATTATTTGGATAATGTCCGTATAGAAGTGCTTACGCCCAATACCGTTCCGGGTATGGTTCAGAATCCTTATGTGCAGCGGAATGGAACCAGTTTGGAAGCGGAGATGCATTGGACCAATCCGGAAAAGACGGCGGGAGATGCCGAACTGGAGGATTTGGGAGGAGTTATTGTTCACGTGGCTTCCTCCACCCGGTTTGAAAAAGAAAACACGATTATCGTCGATACGGTAAGAACCACTCAAATCGGCGGTCAAATGCAAAAGGCATATACCGTTCCTCAAGACGGATATTGGTATTTCCGTTTGATTCCGTTCAACAAAGAGGGTATATCACCTATGGATACGATAGTGAGCGGCGGCTGGATAGGTCGTGATACCGCCTTTACTTATCCTACCGGACTGAAGGCGGAAGCTTTGGATAACGGCAAGATAAGACTGCGCTGGAATAAGATTGCCGAAAAAGGGGTACACGGCGGAGCGCTTGGAGGAAGTATCACGGGTTATCGTATTATCCGTGAAACGGGCAACCAAGAAGAACAAAAAGAGTATATCGTAAGCGATACCGTGCTCGAAACCGAAGCCTTGCTTATGAATTACCATAGATTTACCGTTACCGGTATCTGCGACAACCGATACGATGGGGCATCCAGCACGGTGCGTTTAATCGGTGGAATTTACGGTGGTCAGAAGGTAATTACCGATATAGCCAGCGATGCCGGGTTCAGCACGCATCCGTTTAATGTCTGCACCGAATTTTCCAATCAGTCGACGGTAAACCAGTTTATTGTTGAACGCGGTTTGTTTAAGGAACCTTGCATTATCGATACGCTTTATTTTATGATAAGTCCGTTGAGTTTGGGCTTTAATCAGAAGATAAAGATTCATTTGGGCACATATCGCAAGAACCTATTTACCGACTATGGAGATTGGGTGGCGATAGATTCACTTACCGAGGTTTTTGCCGGTTCGCTTCGTTTTGAAAAAGAAACCGGTATACTGAAGATTCCGGTAAAGCCTTTCTATTATGACGGCAAGCAGAATCTGCTGGTAAGCGTAATCAAGGCTCAGCAAACAGCCCGTCTGGATGTTCGCTTTATCAATAATCCGGTTTACGAATACTATCCGCAAATTCACGACTACCATTTGGAAACCATGTCGGATTATTATGATCTGACAGGAAAGCCGGTTATGCAGAAAGGACTTGCCATCAAGCCGATATTCATAGTAAACTGTAAGCAGAACCTCAATACGATAAAGGGTCGTGTAACGATGGGAGGCGAAAGTGTACAGGGAGCCAAGATTGAGATAAGCAAGACGGAGGAATCCCAAGGTATGGAGTTTGCCCAAACGCTTTATAGCGATAAAGAGGGTGGTTTCTCTTTCCAATATTTCCCCGACAATACTTATCATGTTCGTATTTCTTACGAAGGAATGCAGGATTACGAAACCGATGTTGAGCTGGCAGGCGGCAAGGTGGAAGACTTGCAGATTGACCTTATCGGTGCCCGGAAGGTAAATCTTAAGGGCATTGTGGTTAACCGTCAGAAACAAGCCGTAGCAGGAGCCGAAGTACGTTTGTCGGAAATAGCGGAACCGGTTGTGAGAACTGCCGAAGACGGAACTTTTGTACTTGAAGATATATACGGTTCCACCCGTTATACGGTAAACATCACGCACGACCTGTATCAGCCTTATCAAACGCAGGTTCGATTAGAAAACGATGCCGAAAGCCAAATGGATACCGCCCACCTGATTTATTATCCTTTCCCGGTTGGCAAAGTAAAGGTTGAGGAAGGCGAAAACGAAACGATAAGCTTGTCGTGGGAAAAGCCTTTGCAGAGCATTAATACGAGCGAGCATAAGTATCATGGTCCCCGCAAGAGTTCTATCTGTTCCAGTGCGGAGATTTCGGCAGCTATCCGTTTCCGTAAAGACAGTCTGCGCGCTTGGGTCGATGCCCAGCCCGACCTGATGGTGAACAGTGTGGCTTTTCAGGCCAGCGACACTACGGCGCATTATACAGTACGCCTGTTCTCGTCAAATACCGAAATTCCCGACTACGAACAAGAAGTGGGTTATCTGCCGCTCAATCACCACCGCATCTTCTTGGATTCGGCATTCAAGATTGATACGACCAACGACCTGTTGGTTGCCGTGCGTGTAGCCAGAGGTTACAAAGGTTGCCCCTTGGCTAACGATGCCGGACCGCAGTTGAACGACGGTGCTTTGGTAAATCAAGGCAGCGGTTGGCGTTATATGTCGGACTATATGATGGGCGCCGACGGTTCAAACTGGATTTTGAGTGCGTTTTTCGGTTATACTCAAGAAACGGAAGCGCCGGCAGGATACCGGATTTATCGTGCCGAACAAAAGCAGGGGCCTTGCAAATGGGAACCTATGGCAGAGGTAGAAGCCGGTACACATACCTATACCGATAATACTTTCGGTGCTCTGCCGTTTGGCGATTACCGCTATGCGGTTCGCGCCGATTGGTATGACAACAACCTGAGTGCTGAAAAGGTAAGCCCGGTATTGGCAAAGAACATGTCGTTTAAACTTACGCTCAATATCATAGATCCCAAAGAACTTTTGCCGATAGGAGAAAAAATCACCTTGCGGAGTATAGACAAGCTCGATATTTATGAAATGGAAGTGCCTAAAAACTTGCAATTGGTTGTTGATCCTATCCGTAGAAATACCTATGATATTTATACTGCGGGCACATATTCTTTCTCTTTATCGCCTAATCAGATAAACATCTTGTCTGATACCGTGATAGACCTTGAGGTTGTGCCGCCTGCAGGAAACGAAGACTATGCGGAAAACGGTTTTGCTGTATATCCGAATCCTTCTTCAGACGGACATTTTACATTGTCTTGTGGAATAGAAGATGCGCGTTACGAAGTGTTTACCGTTGACGGCAGATTGTTGCTTTCGGGCAAGATTTCCGCCCAAAACACCGCATTGGATCTTTCTTCCTATGGAGGAGGCGTTTATATACTTAAGATAGTTTCTTCAGATTCTATAGCTGCTAAAAAATTGATTGTAAATTAGTAAGGTTGTTCCAAAAGCAAAAGGGGAAAGTGCTTGCACTTTCCCCTTTTTGTTTATAGGCACCCGGTGTTCGGTGCTTAATATACTCAGTCTTTTTATTTAGCCTGCGCGCGACCCAAAGCCAAAGCCTTGAGGTTGGTTTCTACTATTTCTTCGCCTTTGTTGCCGAAAATGGCGCGGATAGCCTTTTCAAACTCTTCGTAGGGCAAGCCCAGCTTATCGGCGGCGGCACCTAAAATAACCATGTTGGCAGAACGCGGCGCGTTGATTTCTTTAGCAAGGGCATCGGCGTTGAACGCCACGATGTTCTTTACTTTTTTCAAAGCGGCTTCCAAATCGCTGTCGGCAGGGTAGTCTGGTACGTTCTTAAAAGCTTCGGTATTGGTAATTACCCAGCCGTCTTGGTGCAACATGGGCAAGTAGCGCAAGGCTTCCATAGGTTCCACCGAAATAATCAGGTCTGCCTTGCCTTCGGGAATCAGATCGGAGCAGATAGGTTCGGTGGATATACGCAAGTGCGACTGCACGTCGCCCCCGCGCTGGCTCATACCGTGCACTTCGGCTTGTTTAAGGTACATATTGTTTGCCACGGCGGCACGCCCTATAACGGTGGCGATAGAGAGGATTCCTTGTCCTCCGACACCGGCTAATATGATGTCTTTTTTCATTTCTTTCGATTTAATAAGGTAACACTACTTGCTTTCGTTTTTTGCCTTGGCGGCGGCTTTTACACGGCGTGCCGCCGTTTGGATACATTCGCGGCGAGGAACAATTACCGAAACGCCCGGATAGGCTATTTCTTCTTTGATGATCCGCACGTTTTCTTCGTGGTGGTTCTTCAAAGGCTTGATAACGCGGATATGTTCCTTTTCTACACCAAGACCCAGACAGATGGCTTCGATTTTGCCGAAAGCGGCAGAATCCTGACCGCCCGTCATACCGGTGGTGGAGTTGTCGAGAATCATTACAGTAATGCTCGCCTTGTCGTTTACCGCATCCAAAAGACCCGTCATACCCGAATGGGTAAAGGTGGAATCTCCGATTACAGCCACTACGGGAGTAAATCCTGCATCGGCGGCACCTTTTGCCATAGTGATGGAGGCACCCATATCTACTGTGGAGTAAATGGCGTTGTAGGGAGGCAGCGCACCGAGGGTGTAGCAACCTATATCGGCAAAAACATGACCTTTGCCAAATTCCTGCATGGCTTCGTTGAGCGCGTTGTAAGAATCGGCGTGGGGGCAACCTACGCAGAGAGAGGGCGGGCGGGCAACCACCACATCGGGAATAGCCTCACCGCAGGTCTTGGGCAAGCCGAGCGCTTTGGCAAGGATATTGGGGTTGAGTTCCCCATCGCGGGGCAGGGTGCCGTCTAAGCGACCTAAAATCTTGCCGCTTTCGTCTAAATAACCGCGTATGAGTTCTTCGTAAATAGGATAACCCTCTTCTACCACCATTACCTTTTCACATTCGTTCAGCAGTTTCTTTACCGAAACGCGGGGAATGGGATATTGGCTCACTTTGAGCACGGGGTGGGGGCATTTGCCTCCAAAGTTTTCTTGCAGGTAGTTGTAGCCTATACCGCAGGCAATAATGCCCAATTTTTTGTCGGCACCGTCTTGATAGGCGTTAAAACCGTCGTTGAGCGCGCAGTTTTCAAAGTCTTTCTGTTTTTCCAACAGTTCTTTGTAGAGTTTGCGGGCGTTTGCCGGAAGCAGGATAAAACGCTTGGGGTTCGGATCCAACTTAACCGGATTCTGAGCGCGGCGTTCACGCAGTTCCACACCGCTGCGGCTGTGCGCCATACGGGTCGTTACGCGGAAAAGAACGGGCGTATGCAGTTTTTCCGACAAATCGAAAGCATAGCGAATCATATCGTAGGCTTCCTGCTGGTTGGAGGGTTCCAAACACGGAATCTGAGCAAAGCGGGCATAGTAGCGCGAATCCTGCTCATCTTGGGAGGAGTGCATGGAGGGGTCGTCGGCAATAAGGTAAACCAAACCTCCGTTGGCACCGGTAATGGCAGAATTGGTAAAGGGGTCGGCTGCCACGTTCAAACCTACGTGCTTCATGCACACCAAGGCGCGTCTACCGGTATAGGAAACGCCGATAGCCGATTCCATAGCCGTTTTTTCGTTTGCGCTCCAAGTGCAGTGAATGTTTTCTTCGCGTGCGATTTTTGAATGTTGGATATATTCGGTAATCTCCGTACTGGGAGTTCCCGGATAGGCGTAAACACCGGAAATGCCGGCATCCAGCGCCCCTTGGGCAATTGCCTCGTCGCCGAGTAGAAGTAGTTTTTGCATGATATGATGTTTGTTTTTTATTTCGGATAAGCAACAAATATAGCAATTTTCCACTTTATTCCCCGCTGAAGATGATGCCGCTGCCGAGGCAGATACGGTGGTCGGGCGTATAGATGACCCCGAATTGTCCGGCGGCGATGCCCTGTACGGGCTGTGCGGCTTCGATAACCCACAAACCGTCGGGCGAGCGGAACAGTTTGCCTTGCGTAAATTCGGGCGTGTGCCGAATCTTAAAACTTATTTCAACGGCGTTTTCGGGCAGGCTCTCTGCCAAGGGCGGTTCAAACAAGGCTTCTCCCATAAAGCGGAATCCGCTCAGACGGATGGTTCTGCCGTATTGTGCCGGAGTTTGGAATCCCTTAGAAACATAGATGATGTTTTGCGGAATGTCTTTTTCGATAACGTACCAAGGACCGCCGCTTAGCCCAAGCCCTTTGCGCTGCCCGATGGTGTGGAACCAAAAGCCGTGATGATAGCCGAGGCGTTTGCCGCTTTCCTTTTCGATAATCGGACCGATTTTTACGCCTAAGTAACGTCTGATAAAATCGTTGTAGTCTATCTTTCCCAAAAAGCAGATGCCTTGGCTGTCTTTGCGGGTCGCGCTGGGCAGTTTGGCTTCTTCGGCAAGGGCGCGCACTTCCTGTTTCATCATGCCTCCAACAGGGAACACCAATTTAGAAAGCTGTTCATGGCTTATCTGCCCCAAAAAGTCGGTCTGATCCTTTACCGGGTCTTTGGCAGTGCTCAAAAACACGGTCTGATGCTCTTGCAAAACCTCAATCGGATCTTTGCCCTGCGGAAGAATATCGCAAGGGAGGTTGTTCTGGTAACGCTCCTGCATAAGGGGAATATCCGCCTTGTTGAAAACACTCGTGGTGGCGTAGTGTCCGGTGGCGATGCGGTCGTAATCTTTGCCGTATTTTTCGTTAAACGCCCCGAATTTGATGAGCTTGTTGCACATCATGTCGGGATTGGGTGTTAGCCCGCGCCTGACGGTATCTATGGTGTATTTTACCACATTGTCCCAATACTCGCGGTGGAGGGGCACGATTTCAAAGCGGCAGCCGTATTTTTTGGCAACGAAAGAGGTTATCTCAATGTCTTCTTCGCTGGGGCAGTCGATAAAGCCGTCTTCCTGCTCCATTCCGATACGGATATAGAAAATATCGGGATCATATCCCATTTCTTTAAGACGGTGAACCACAACGGAAGAGTCCACTCCTCCCGAAACCAAAGCTGCGATACGTGCCATGCTGGATGTTTTCCCTGCAAAAGTATTAAAACGTTCCAAAAAATCAGAGATTGTTTGATTTTTCGGAACGTTTTAATCAAATGGGTGTCCGATATATCTCCTTTGTGGATACACTTGTTATTGGTGTCATTGTTATCTAAATATTGTTATCCACGAGGTATCGAATCCAATGGTTTTTAAAATATCATTCTTTGTAAGAGCAGGTGGTTGTTTGATTTTGAATTTAATAGCATTTTTAGGCACTCGTGTGTGAATGGTGAACTGGGAACCATGAGGTTGCCAAGTGAAACAGGTCTCCCCAGAGTTTATAAATTTTCCTATAAGGTTTCCGTTCTTATTCACTTCCCACTTATAATCATTAGTGCGAAACCGATGATTTTCTTCTTCGAACAAACAAAAACTAAGCATATCATTAGAACGGATAAGGATAGATGTTCTAATGGGATTATAGTTGTCTTGTGCTATATTGATTCTTTCATTCCAAATTCCAAGAACGGCACGTCCGGTTTGTTGGATGTCTTTATGAGGATCTGTGATTCCGTATGAATAATCGGGGGAACATCGCCCGCTGATAAGTCGAACACATCGAGAGTTAAATGGATTTTGGTTTTTTACCGTTTTCATGGACCATGCCATCTTGTTGAGAACAACATCTGCGATACCGACGGGGGAATCCAAATGCTTGCCTCCGATGGCATCGGCAAAGGCATCACCCCAATCTCCACCGGAAAGATCATCTCTTCCCACATACAACAAGTGTGCGATATAACCTCCGATTCGGACAATCAAATCATCAGGTATTTCATTGATGGGATAGGGTTCTGTTGTAATTAACTTTCGACTATCCCTAAGTTTTGGATGTTCCATTCTTATTGTATATTGTCTAATATAAAATCTATTTTTCGAGCTATTTCACGTATCATAGGAACGGCTACGCTGTTCCCTGTTTGTCGACGTATTTCTCCATGAGAAACAACTATTTTATAACTATCGGGAAATCCTTGCAAACGCAATAGTTCTCGCGAAGAAGGACGTCGTATTCCATTGACAAGCAAATAATTATAGGATGCCCCTGTTCGTAAGGCACAGGCGTAATCTAAAATGGATACATTCCCGGCTTTGTTTTCATGCCAAATGGAGGGGTAGAATGCTTTCTTTCCTTTGGTTTGCAATTTTCTTTTTGCCAATATGGTATCAGATGCCAATAAAGAGAGAGATGTTTTATTGTCCGCCTCCAACACATCAAGTAAGTTATAAGGTTTACTCTCGAAATCAAAATTAAAGGCATCAGCGCAACGTTTATTCCGGAAACCCACAATAATTACCCTTTCTCGTTTTTGTGGCAGTCCAAAATCAAGAGCATTTAAAACGTTCCATTTTATATGATATCCTAATTCGTTCAATATATGCAAGATAGTGGCAAATGTTTTTCCGTGGTCGTGAGTTGTCAACTGCTTTACGTTTTCCAATAACACAACGCTAGGTTGGTGTTTTTTTAGAATCGTTGCCACCTCAAAGAACATAGTTCCTCTGATGTCGGCAAATCCTTTCATTTTTCCCATGATGGAAAACGCTTGACAGGGGAAGCCAGCAAGAAGTAAATCAAATTTTTTCGGAATATATTTCTTGGTTGATTCTTTTGTAATATCGCCGAAAGGAACCTCTCCAAAATTAGCGAAGTACGTTTGTTGTGCATATTTGTCCCATTCCGATGAGAAGACACACTGATATCCTAATTCATTAAAAGGAAGTCTGATACCACCAATTCCGGCGAAGAGATCGATAAGTGTGCGCTTTCCATGTTGAGGATTAGGAAATGGTACATCAAAGAACTCGGAAAAAAAACCATATGTGGTTGGGTTATCGGCAACATGGTCAATGTATTCGTTTGTTATTTCCCCAAGATTGGCAGACAAGCATTCTTTCTCTAAAAATTCCCGAAAAGCATACCTCTTTTGTTGAGTATTCGTTCTCGTTTTCTTATAGATGTCGCTGTTGTGTAAGTAATAACTGAGCACGGCCAATGAACTCTCTTGACCCTCTTCGTTCATGTAGGATATTTTTTTCGTTACTGCTCTTTTCACAGCTACGAGTTCAATTTTTTAACTGTTAACAACGCTTGTTTTAACAAAAAGGAAGATGTGTAAAGATACACCTTTTTCCGTAAGTGGCATATTAAGCAAAAGGGCTTGTCAAAGAAGCCCTTTTGTAAAATTTTGATGCAAGGTTTTAGAATTTGCCTTCTTTGTATTTTGCGCCCACTTTTTCTAACATTTCGCGGGTCATGGTATCGAGGTCGTAGGCGGGCTTCCAATCCCATTCGGCGCGGGCACAGCTGTCGTCGATAGAGTTAGGCCAAGAATCGGCAATTGCCTGACGGAAGTCGGGTTTGTAAACGATTTCAAGGTTCGGAACATATTTCTTTACCGACTCGTACATATCTTTGGGCGTTACGCTGAAAGCGGCGATATTGTAGCCTGTGCTGTGCTTGAGACGGCTCTTTTCGGCGTGGAAAAGGTCTATGGTAGCCTTAAGGCAGTCGGGCATATACATCATGGGCAGCATGGAGTTTTCCGACAGGAAACACTCAAACTTACCGTACTTGATGGCATCGTAGTAAATCTGCACCGCGTAGTCGGTGGTGCCGCCGCCGGGCAGGGTCTCGCTCGAAATGATGCCCGGATAACGCACTCCGCGTATATCCATACCGAACTTGTCGATATAGTATTGACCCAAAAGTTCGCAAGAAACCTTGGTGATGCCGTACATGGTGGAGGGTTGCAGAACGGTGTCCTGCGGGGTCATATCGGCAGGCGTGGTGGGGCCGAAAGCCGCCATGGAACTGGGAGCGAAGATACGTTTGATGCCTTTTTCCTTGGCCACATTGTAAACGTTGATAGTGCCTCCCATATTGATGTTCCACGCCAACATGGGGTTCTTTTCGCCCACTGCCGAAAGGATGGCTGCCAAATGGAAAATGGCGTCGATCTGGTATTTGTCGATAAGTTCGGCAAGGCGTTTGCCGTCTAAAACATCCAATTGCTCGATAGGACCGCCGTTTTTGATACGCTCGGTTACCCGGTTCAGATCCAAATCCGTAGCAATCACATTCTCACCTCCGTAAATCTTACGCAAGGCACAGGTAAGTTCCGATCCGATTTGACCGAAAGAACCCGTTAACAGAATACGTTTTATCATGTTATATCGTTTTTTTCCTTTAGGCAGGCGCAAATTTACGTTTTTTTACGATTGGGACAACCGCCACCGACAGAGCGTGTTTGAAACGCCACACCCTCGATTATTTTTTCAAAGCACACAGTACGTTTATTCGTTCCTTAAAGCGGAACTGAACACAAAGGGTATCTGAGTTGCCGTCTATTTTGGCATAGAGAAATAATAGCTATTAATGCCGTAGCAGTAACTATTGCGCTAATGGCATCTTCTAAAGAAATTTATGGAGGTGAACGCAGTAAATTTTTGTGTATTGCTAAATCAAAACAATTTTTAACTTTGTTCAAGGGTTGGGATGGGGTTTATAGCGATAGATGTAGGATTTTCAAGCGTTTTGATAGAAAACAATAAATGTTTCCCGATATGAAAAAAGGCATCTTTAGTGTAGTGATGGCTTGCTTCTTGCTGATAACGGCGTGCGGTACCAAGGAAGAACGGCAGGTTAGAAGCCTGCAACAGTTTGTTGCAGAGTTACAAAGCAAAGCAGATAAGTATTCCGACGAAGATTGGCAGAAAGCGTTTCAAGAGTACGCAAGCATTACCGAAAATTTGCAGAAAGGAAGGTTCACCGAAGAGGAAAGACGTGAGATAGGCAGACTAAAAGGACAATGCTGGGCAGTCTTTACGCAATATACTTTCGATGCCTTGGGCAGGGAGCTAAGGAATTCTTCGGCGGAATTTTCAGGAGTGATGGAGGGCTTTATGAAGTCCTTTGATGCTTCGGCAGAAGAAAGTCTTGATGATTTTGCAGAAGCCTTGGGAGAGATTATGGAATGTTTCGGCACTCAGGACAAAGACTATACCGATGAACTCATAGAAGCAATCGAAGGAGCTATGGGCTCTTTCGGTTCGGAAGCCGAATAAGGATGAGAAGAGCCAGACGATACCTGTTTTTTGTAGGGCTGTTTCTGTTTTTGATTGCTTGCCAGCGTGTGGCAAGCACCCCACGCCTGCAGAACGAAACGCTTGCCTGTCCGGTTCAATATGAATTGGCTCGGATTGAAAATGGCAATGCTCAGCAAATTATTGAACATTTGGCATATACCGTAAGTTATAATCCCATGTGGAAAATTCCCAATTGGGTCGCCTATTCCTTAACGAGAGAGGAAACATACGGTGATGTTCCCCGAGAAAAGAGGTTTAGCCCGGATCCTATGGTTAAGGGAGAGCGTGTAACGCATCAGGATTATACCAATTCGGGATACGATAGGGGGCATATGGCGCCGGCAGGAGATATGAAGTGGTCGGAGCAGGCTATGCGGGAAAGTTTTTACATGAGCAACATCTGCCCGCAGAACCACAACCTTAACGGAGGGGATTGGAAAGCTTTGGAGGAACTTGCAAGAGATTGGGCAAGAAAGTATGATGAAGTTTTTATTGCGTGCGGTCCCATTGTTTATCCCGGCTACAGTACCATAGGAAACGAACATTCGATTGCCGTTCCGTCGGCGTTTTACAAGGTGTTCTTGCGAAAAACGGCAAGTTCATGGGCTTCTATCGGATTTGTTTTTCAAAACGAACCGGGGCATAAACCCTTGTTGACTTACGTGGCTTCCGTCAACGAAATAGAAGAACTCACCGGCATAGATTTTTTCTACAACCTGCCTGATGATATAGAAGAGCAGGTAGAATCCGATTATGATATAAGCTATTGGATAGTCGCCAGAAATACAGCATTACAAAAACAATAGTAAGAAAATAGAACAGTTTGATGTTCCAAATCAAAACAATTTATATCTTTACAAACTCTAAAATTGTAGCTAAGATGGATATTGTTTTGGATAATAAAGAAATAGGAAAGAGAATAGCCTATTTACGAACGCGGAGCAAGATTTCTCAGGAAAGTCTGGCATCCGAAACCGGAATCTCTCGTCCTTCTTTAACGCAGATTGAATTGGGTAAAAGGAATGTCAGCGCTATAGAACTTCTTAAATTTTCGGATGTCTTGAACTTTTCGCTAGACGAGATTATGTCGTCGGATTTCAAATACGATACGCTTGTTCCGGAAGAAAAGGAAAAAGAAAAGGTCGAGCCTGTTATTCGGGTATCGAAGCCTCGTTTGAACAGGGAAAAATTGACCAATCTGATTCTGTATATTTTGGAACGTTGTGCCGGCAAACCCAATGTTGGCGAAACGGTTCTCTACAAGTTGCTGTATTTCTGCGATTTCAACTACTATGAAATTTATGAGGAACATCTTTCGGGGGCAACGTATAGAAAGTTGGTCAACGGTCCTGTTCCTCGTGAGGTTTCCGAAATCTTGAGCGAGATGGAGTTGGCGGGGCAGATTCAATCGTTTACTGCCGATTATTTCGGATATGCTCAAAAAAGGTATCTGCCATTGGTAAATACCAACAAAAAAATATTCAATGGTGCGGAATTGGAGGTGGTGGATCAGGTTCTCGATAAATTAAGCGGAATGTCTGCTGCGGAAATAAGCCGGTATTCTCACGGAGATATGCCATGGAAAGCGTCTAAAGATCGCCAGATAATCGATTACGAATTGGTGTTCTATCGGGATCTTCCGTACTCGGTAAGAACCTATAATGAGGAGGATGATGATTAGTATCGAGAGTTTGGAGGATTACGACAAGGATCTAAAACGCTTATCGAAAAAATATCGTACGCTTGAGCGGGATATGGAGGTGATAGGAATGGTTTTAAGAACCCATCCTGATGCCAATCCTACTTTTAGTTTTAGATTAGATGGTTTGGGTATAAAAACCTGTGTTATCAAGGTAAAGAAGATAGCCAGCCAATCGTTTAAGGGGAAGGGGGTTCAAAGCGGTTTCCGCTTGGTTTATGCGTATTTTGAACAAGAGGAGAAAATCGTATATATAGAATTGTACCATAAGAACGAGAAGGCAAAAGAGGATAGGGCACGTATCAAACGAAACTTCAAATAGGATTTTCATAAAAAAGCGAGGGGCAGTTCATCAAGAATTGCCCCTCGCGAATGATTGTTTTACGGAATTTTATTTTCCCATAACATATTCGTCGATGGCTTGGGCGGCTTTGCGGGCGGCACCCATAGCGAGGATTACGGTGGCGGCACCGCTTACCACGTCGCCGGCAGCGAATACACCGGGGCGGGAGGTCGCGCCATTGTCATCAGCAACGATACAGCCCTTGCGGTTGGTTTCCAAACCCTGTATGGTACGAGCCAGCATGGGGTTTGCCACCGTGCCGAGCGACATAACCACTTCGTCAACCTCCACATCGAACTCCGAACCGGGCATTTCCACCGGGCTGCGGCGACCCGAAGCGTCGGGTTCTCCCAATTCCATGCGGATACACCGGATAGCCCTTACCCAGCCCTTGTCATCGCCCAAGATTTCTACTGGATTGGTCAGTTCCATAAAGTGTATGCCCTCTTCGTGCGCGTGGTGAACTTCCTCCTTGCGCGCCGGCATCTCGTTTTCGGTACGGCGATAAATGATATACACATCCGAGCCAAGACGCTTGGCGGTACGTGCGGCATCCATCGCCACGTTACCACCGCCTACCACCGCCACTTTCTTGCCGATAAACACCGGCGTGGCGTAATCGTCGCGATAAGCCTTCATAAGATTGGAGCGCGTAAGCAGTTCGTTGGCTGAAACCACCCCGTTGAGGTTTTCTCCCGGAATGTTCATAAAGCGGGGCAGACCTGCGCCCGAACCGATAAACACCGCATCGTATTTCTCAACATCCATCAGATGGTCTACGGTGTCGGTCTTGCCGATAATCACATCCGTTTCAAACGCAACGCCCAGTTTCTTGAGGTTTTCTATTTCGTGCGCCACAATGGCTTTGGGCAGACGGAATTCGGGAATACCGTAAACCAACACGCCGCCCGCCTTGTGCAAGGCTTCAAAAACGGTTACCGAATAACCTTTCTTGGCAAGGTCGCCGGCGCAGGTAAGCCCCGCAGGACCGCTACCCACTACGGCAATCCTCTTGCCGTTGGATGCCGGTTTTTCCACTTTGGCACCGCCCTTGGCGCGGGTGTAGTCGGCTACAAAACGTTCCAGCTTGCCGATAGCCACCGCCTCAAACTTCTTGCCCATCACGCAAGAACCCTCGCATTGAGATTCCTGCGGACATACACGACCGCAAACCGCCGGCAGCGCCGAGTCGATGGCGATAACGCGGGCGGCTTCTTCAAAGTTGCGTTGCGTAATTTGGGCTATGAATTGCGGAATCTTGATAGAAACAGGGCAGGCATCCATACAGGCAGGCTTCTTGCACTGCAGGCAGCGGGAGGCTTCCAATACGGCTTCTTCCATAGAATAGCCCAAGCATACTTCCTTAAAGTTGCGGCTGCGTTCCTCAGGATCCTGTTCCTTTATGGGAACGCGCTTCTTTTTGTCGAACTCGCTCTGTGAGCCATCACATTCGCGCAAAGCCGCCGATTCTTCTACGGCAGCGGCAAGGTTGCATTGATGTTCTTCGGTATTCTTGGCTATTTCGTATTGACGGTACATTCCCTGACGGCGCATGGCTTCGTCAAAGTCTACCTTATGGGCATCAAATTCGGGTCCGTCTACGCAGGCAAAGCGGGTCTTTCCGCCTACCGTTACACGGCAGGCACCGCACATACCCGTACCGTCAACCATAAGCGTGTTAAGGCTCACCACCGTAGGAATATTGTATTCTTTGGTAAGCAAAGACACGAACTTCATCATAATCATAGGTCCGATACAGATTACCTGATCGTATTTCTTGCCTCGATTGTCTATAAGGTCTTTTATCAGATCCGTTACGCGACCGTGAAATCCGGCGGTTCCGTCATCGGTGCACAGAAATACTTCGCGGCTTACCGCACGCATCTCTTTTTCCAGCACAAAGAGGTTTGCCGAGCGCGCACCCAAAATCACATCGCAAGCCACTCCGTTTTCGTGCATCCACTTAACCTGCGGATATACGGGAGCGGCAGCGAACCCGCCGGCAACAAAGAGAATATTGCGTTTCTTCACTTCCGCCAAATCTTCTTCCATAAAGTCGGATGCCCGTCCAAGAGGACCTACCACATCTTGAAAACAGGTTCCCACATTGAATGAACCCAATTTTTTGGTAGATGCCCCCAGCATTTGAAAGACAATGCGGATAGTACCGCGTTCACGGTCGTAATCGCAAACGGTAAGCGGAATGCGCTCGCCCTGTTCGTCGGGAATCACGATGAGAAACTGTCCCGGCTTGGCGGATTCCGCCAAACGCGGAGCATACACCTGCATACTGATGATTTCAGGAGCAAGTGTTTCTTTTTCCAAAATTTCAAAACGTTTTGCTATCATGCCTGTGATGTTTATTTTTTCTTGCGTTTGCCCGCTTTGGTTTCGCGAGCCGTTTCTATGGCTTTGCGGGCTCTGCGACCTGCGGCACTGCTGCGTTTCTTGGTGTTCATCGTTTCGAGAGCCGATCGGTCGAATGCCGAAAAATCGTAGCCGCGTTTCTTTTTGCCCCGGCTTTCCGCTGCGTAATCGTCAGCGTCGGGATCCACCAAGTTCTGCCAGCCGGAGCGCTGCACTTTCCATTCGGATTTCTTGGGCGTGCCGGAACGTTCTTTGGTGGAACGTTCTTTGCCGGTGGCACGTTCCCTGCTGTTGGAGCGTTCCTGCCTGCCCTTCTTTTCAACAGGAGGCTTTTCGTCTTTGCCGGTGGCAAGTTCGGCAAACAGTTTGCGGTCGCCCCATACGGTATGGTTCAAACCGTCTAATATATCGTTGCAGAAACCCTTGTCAACTTCTACAAAAGAACAGGTCTTGTATATTTCGATGCGACCTATGCGTGCTTCTTTGGTGCCTATGCTGTCGTTGATGATACCCAGCATATTCTGTGGCTTAAGCCCGTCCATGTGTCCAAGGTTCACAAAGATGCGCAAAAGCCCTTCTTCCACGCCTTTCTGACCGCGTTTGGAATCGCCCCGGGTCTGGCTCTTTTTACTTTCGGGACGGCTCAGATCCTCTACCACAGGCGCGTTGGCGTAGTATTCCGAAAAACGGTTGAACTCGCGCCAGACAAAGCGTTTTATAATTTCTTCCTTGCTTAGGTCTTGCAGTTTTTCGTAGATGCCCGGCAGGTAATTTTCTATGGGACCCGCTCCGTCGCCCATATCCAGTTGCATCATGCGGTTAATCTGATAGAGCAGCTGTTTTTCGCATATTTCCTCGCCTTGCGGCACGGGTTGCAGCACAAAGTCTTTTTTTAGCACTTTCTGTATTTCCCTGAGCCTGCCTTTTTCGCGCGGAGTAATGATGGCAATCGAGATGCCGGTGGCAGAAGCCCTGCCGGTACGCCCGCTGCGGTGCACATATTGTTCGGTTTCGTCTGGCAGGTTGTAGTTGAGCACGTGCGTGAGGTTGGTTACATCAAGACCTCGCGCCGCCACGTCGGTGGCAACCAACAGTTGCAGGTTCTTGAGGCGGAAACGGCTCATGGCGTTGTCGCGCTGCGCCTGCGACAGGTCGCCGTGCAGGGCATCGGCATTGTAGCCGTCTTTGATAAGCTGTTCGGCAACCTCCTGCGTTTCGCGGCGGGTGCGGCAAAAAATAATGGAATATATTTCGGGGTAAAAGTCGATGATGCGTTTGAGCGCCAAGTAGCGTTGGCGCGAATTAACCATATAGTAATGGTGCGTTACATTGGCAGACCCCTCGTTGCGCGTGCCGATAACGATTTCCTGCGGGTCGTGCATATAGCGGTTTGCCAACGTGCGTATCTCCTTGGGCATGGTGGCAGAAAAAAGCCACGTATTCTTGTTTTCGGGAGTGTTCTCCAAAATGCCGTCTAATTCATCGCGAAAGCCCATGTTGAGCATTTCGTCGGCTTCGTCAAAAACTACGGTGCGCAAGCCGCCAAAGTCTATCTTGCCGCGATTGATAATGTCGAGCATACGCCCCGGGGTGGCAACCACAATCTTAACGCCCCGGGCTATTTCGTCTAACTGGCGTTCTATGCTGGCTCCGCCGTAAACGGCACAGATGCGCAGGTTCTTTATGTTCTTGGCAAAGTTCTTGAGGTCTTTGGCAATCTGCATGCACAATTCCCTTGTGGGGCTAAGAACCAAGGCTTCCACGCCCGCTTTTTCGGGCTGGCACTTTTGAAGCAGGGGCAGTCCGAAAGCCGCCGTCTTTCCGGTTCCGGTCTGCGCCAAGGCAACCATATCGGTATCGGTAGACAGCAATACGGGCAGAACTTTTTCCTGCACCGGCATAGGCTGCACAAATCCAAGATCCTCAATGGCAGAGAGGATTTCCTGCCGCAAGTTAAATTCAGAAAAGGTCATTTTATGATATAATGGCTAAATAAAATTGTAAAGGTACATCTTTATAGCCAATCTGAGAATACATTGTAAACCATTACCCTGCTAATTTTGTGCAAATGTGGCAATGGCAGCCGATTTCCCTCAATAAGGGACAAAAACATCAAATTTCCTCCCTCAATGGGGGATAAAA
>JAFLTI010000035.1 GCA_022510485.1 Lentimicrobiaceae bacterium
GAAACTTTAACATTTATTAAGAAAAAGCTGTTGTTTAAGCACTTATATTTGCACCGGAGGATAAAAGCGTAATCCACGAATCCGTGAAGAACCATAGGAAGAAAATACGGCAACCCAAACTGAGCCCGGCGCAGAAAGAGTTCATCTACGCCCAGCCCCTGTCGGTGCAGTTCCGCATCATACACATCGATGCCGACAGTGGTTGCGCCGTGTACCAGCACGTGCTGGTCGACACCGCAGCCGATGACTATCCGCAAATCCTCGCGGTCGCCAAAGCCTACGCCCAAGAAACAAACTGCTGGATAAATCCGGCAATGGACCAAAATTCCACTTGGTGTGCGCGCCGGAAAATATATCCCGGAATAAAAGACAACGCCAATCCCGACCTAAGAACCGACAAATACGGTTATATAGACGTCAAGTCGCCGCGAAACAAAAATAATGTTGTCAGAAATGCCAACTCTGCGAGCGCGCAAGGGGCGATAGCCGTGATAACGGATTTAACGATTAATGAAGTATTGCGGCACAAAATGATACTGCAGCTTACCCATAAAATATTTTCCGAACAAAATAAGAATCTTCTTGGCGACTCCAACTATATTAAGGATGAGGTGCATTGGTTTGTCAAGGGGAAGCTTCTAAAATACAACAGGTCGAAAAAGCACTGAACTTTTCCGACCTGAGGATACAACTAATTGAAGTGTTTCAATTCGAGGTTCTGCTATCTGGCCGACAGCTTTCAACGGTTTTACTATCTCTCCGTGAGGACAAAGATACAAAAGTTGAGAGCAAAAGCCAAATTTATTTGGTTTGGGTTTGCTGTTTTGGCAGAGCCAAGCTTGCTTGAGATCTGACGAGACAGCAAACTCAAAACCCAAGCAAGCTTGGGTTTTTGCCGAGACGCCCTATCTTCAACGGAGCGAAGCGTAGTTAGAGATACAAAAGCCAAGTTTACTCTTGGCTTGGGGTATGCCGAGACGCCCCATCTTCAACGGAGCGAAGCGTAGTTAAAGATACAAAAGTTGAGAGCAAAAACCAAATTCTTACTCAAACCGCAGAATAAAACCCTTGTCGTCTAAGAAGTCGTAGAGGGATTGAAAGTATTTGAATGGGGAAGTGACCCTTCCGCCGTATAAGGAATCATCGAAATCGATAGTCCAAACACCGAAAATAAATTCCGTTTTGTTGAGAGAATCCAATAGCTTATCTACATCGATTCTTGAGTCGTTCAAGCCGCTGCCTGTTACCATAAGCCAATGGTCTACATCATAAAATCTGGAAATCCAACTATGGTGTTCGAAACGGTTCTCTATTAAAAAGTACTGTACGCGGGATATTTCGTCTACGTGACTAAGTACGTTCAGCAAACAAGCGGAATTGTCGTCAGGAGAATAAAGGTCTTTGATATTGATTAAATCCCAGTTCATCTTTTGGTCGAGAAAATGTGCCAAGGTATAATAAGGCGCACCGGACGAATGGATGGCAATCACCAACAATTCGTCCGGCTTTATCTCGAAATCCTCTGAGTCGAGTTTGTAGAATTTAGGCATACGGCTTAGAAGCGGTAGATGCGGGTTATTTCGGGCTTTTCCTCGCGTAAAAACTCGCCTTTGGCAGTAAACAGCAAGTCGCGGGTAACGGCTTTCTTGCCTTTGCCTTTCTGCATCACGGCGCGGTAGGCTTTATCGCGGCCGGCATACTGATAGTAAAGTTCCTTAACCGCAAAACCGGGGGCGAGCGTGTCGGCGGCGGCTTTCAGCTTGGCGGGGCAATATTGCAGGGGAATCTGCTTTTCGGTGCAGTAATGCGCCTTGTCGCGGTAGATTACCTTATTGTTGTCGCCGTTGAGCGTAAAGGTTCCTATGATATAAACATTCTGTTCGTCTTCCACTTGACGCCAGTCTACTTCTACCGTGCCCGAATTGTTGGCGCGGAAGTGCTTGATAACTTGGTCGGGCGGAAGTTCTATCTTTTCTGATTTTACTTGGGCGTTTACCTGCCACATGGCGGCTGCCGTCAATAAGAGGGTAAATAAGATCTTGCTTTTCATGGCTGTTGTGATTTTAATCGGGGCAAAGTTACAAAACCTCTGCATTAATTGCGTACCTTCGCGCACAAATAACGTATATGAACCGTCTTGTTTTTTTGGGAACGGGAACTTCGCAAGGCGTGCCGCTGATAGGATGCCGCTGTCCTGTGTGTACCTCGCAGGATCCTAAGGACAAAAGGCTGCGTACCAGCGTGCTTATACAAACGCCCAAGGCTACGGTATTGATTGATGCCGGTCCCGACTTCCGCTATCAGATGCTTCGTGCCAATGTGCAGCACCTCGACGCCATACTGCTTACTCATGGGCATCGCGACCATATTGCCGGCTTAGACGAGGTGCGTTCTTTCAATTACTTTCAGCAGAGTGCCATTCCGGTGTATGCCAATAAAGAAACCTTAAAAGCCGTACATGCTTTTCTTCCCTACGCTTTTGGCAGGCACCGCTATCCGGGGGCTCCGCTTTTCGATTTGCATAAGGTCGGGAAACATTCCTTTCATGTGGGTTCCCTCAAGGTAATGCCGATAGAGGTGCTGCATTATAAAATGAAGGTGAACGCCTACCGTATAGGCGATTTTACCTATATCACCGATGCCAAGGTAATAGAACCCGACTCGGTAGAAAAGATACGCGGCACAAAAACCTTAGTTGTAAACGCTTTGCGAAAAGAGCCGCATCCTACCCATTTCAATATTCCCGAAGCCTTGCAGCTGATAGAGGAAATTAAGCCGGAACGCGCCTATATAGTGCATACCGGTCACGCCTTGGGCTATGCGCAAACACAGAGCGAATTGCCTCAAAACGTGTTTATGGCGTACGATGGACTATCCATAGAATTTTGATTATAGCGAGCATACGATGAAAGCCTATCTTGACCTGCTTAGAACCATAGTGGAAAAAGGAACCGACAAGTCGGACCGCACGGGTACGGGAACCCGCAGTTATTTCGGTTATCAGATGCGTTTCGACCTTTCGGAGGGATTTCCCTTGGTAACCACCAAAAAACTGCACCTGCGCTCCATTATTTACGAATTGCTGTGGATGTTGCGGGGCGATACCAATATAGGCTATCTGCACGACAACAAGGTAACGATTTGGGACGAATGGGCAGACGAGAACGGCGACTTGGGTCCTGTTTACGGCAAACAATGGCGCGATTGGGTATCTCCCGACGGTCGCCATATAGACCAGATTAAGAACGTGGTGGAGCAGATAAAGCGCAATCCCGATTCCCGCCGTTTGATTGTTACGGCTTGGAATCCCGCCGATGTAGACAGGATGGCTCTGCCTCCCTGCCACGCTTTCTTTCAGTTTTACGTAACCGATGGTCGGCTTTCGTGCCAGCTTTACCAGCGCAGTGCCGATACTTTTCTGGGCGTGCCGTTCAACATTGCTTCCTATGCTTTGCTTACCTCCATGATAGCGCAGGTATGCGATCTAAAGCCGGGCGTTTTTGTACACAGTATGGGCGATGCCCATATCTACCATAATCATTTGGAGCAGGTAAAACTGCAATTGGAACGCGAACCTTACACCCTGCCGCAATTAAAACTGAACCCGGCGGTAAGGGATCTGTTCGGCTTCGGCTACGAAGACATCGCTATCGAAAACTACCGATGCCATCCCGCCATCAAGGGCGACGTGGCGGTATAGCTACCGCTTTCTGAAAATGCGCAGCAATATCATCAGTATGATGATAAAGGCAGAAAATGCCATAAGGTATCTTCCGCTTTGGTACTCGGGCGCCAGAGCCAACAAGAGCGTTGAGCCGATAAATAGCCCGATGAGCAGAATGGCAAGCACGATACGGTTGCCGATGTTGCGTAAGGTCTTGTTGTTGGAATCGGCGTTGTCTATCTTTATTTCGTGGCTTATCTTGCCCTCCTTTATCTTGTAAAGGATTTCGTTTATCTGATTGGGCAGGCTTCGTGCCAAGCTAACGTAATCGGTAATGGTGTCGAATACCGAACCTGCCACCTTCTGTAGGTTGTATTGGGTCGATACCAAGCGTTTGGCGTAAGGCAGCACCAAAGGCGTTATGGGCAGTTCAGGGTCGAGTTCTCCGGCAAAACGCTGCAAGGTAAGCAAAGCCTTGCCAAGCATAAACATTCCCGAAGGCACGCGCAGTTTGTGCTTTACCAAAATATTGATGCAGCTTTGCAATGTGGCGGCAAAATTGATTTCTTCTATCGGCACGTTACCTATCCGTTTGATTAGGGAATCCAGCTCAAATTCCAATTCATCCACATCCTGATAGAATTTCTTGCCGCTTAGGGTAAGCAGGGCGGAGCACATTCCCTTGGGGTTCTTGCGTACAAAATTGATAAGGAAATTGGCGATAAAGTTCATTTCCCGAGGGCGCAAAGTGCCCACCATACCGAAATCTATAAAGCAGACCACATTGCCGGGCATGATAAAGATATTGCCCGGGTGCGGGTCGGCATGGAAAAAGCCCTCTTCCATAATCATCTTCAACAGCGCGTTGGCTCCGTTTACAGCAATGGCGTGCAGGTCGTAGCCCGCCTTTTTCAACTCATCTATATGGTCGGGAGCAATGCCCTTTATCTGCTCCATAATCAACAGCCGGCGCGTGGTATATTCGGGATAGGTGCGCGGAATATGCACGGTAGGGTCGTTTTCAAACATCTTGGCAAAGCGCGTCATGTTCTCCATTTCGTTGATGTAGTCCATCTCGTTGGAGATTTGTTGCGCAAACTCATCCACAAAGCCCGAAAGATCCATATAGGCGTATTTGGGATAAGACTTTACGAACCAAGCGGACATTAAACGCATTAGCTTAATATCCAGTTTGATGGTATGTTCGATATGGGGTCGCTGAATCTTGATGATAACCTCTTCTCCGTTCTTGAGCCGTGCCTGATACACCTGTCCGATAGAAGCCGAAGCGATGCAGGACGGAGAAATCCAGTCGAAAAGATGAGGGATTTTTTTGCCTAATTCGTTTTCGATTAGGTTGAGTGCCGTATTGTTGTCGAATGGAACAACCTGCGATTGCAGTTTTTTGAGTTCGGAACGGATACGTTCGGAAAGCACGTCGGGGCGGTCTGCCAGAATCTGCCCGAATTTAACGAAAGTAGGACCTAAATCCTCAATGAGCATACGCAATTGTTCGGGTCCCGAATGGAGTTCTTTTTCGGGATGCCGCTTGATACGGCGTTTGCCCATGCGCGTTCCCCAAAACCAAGAAGATATGCCGTGACGGAACAGTATGCCGAAGATTTGCAGAAAACGGCACAATTCTAAAAAGCCGGTGTAAAGGTTTAAGATCTTCATGCTTTCCGAGTGTTTAGTTCGCGCATTATTTCGTCTAATCTCTCGTTGATTTGTGCCAATTGTTCAGACAGTTCATCTATCTTGGCAACGTTCTGCCTGTTCCGTGCCGCGTTTTCGAGTTCCTCTTTGAGAGCCGACAGTCCGCTCAGCACGTGTTTGCCGGCATTGGAACCGCTTTGCCTGTCTATCCCTGTGTAATCTTCCAATACGGTGCTGAATCTTTCTATAAAAGAATCCCGGTCTTCGGTTGCTGCCGAAAGTGCCGTGCGCAGCAAAAAATTCAATTTGTTATTCATATCCTATCGGATTTGGCAGATTTGCTCAAGCAGGGCTTCAAACGCGGGCGAGGTTCTACCCAAACGGCGGTAGGCATCCCAAGCTTCTTGGCTAAGGCGTTTGGCTTGCTTTATGGCATATTCTTCTCCTCCCGATTGTTTGATACGCAGTATAAGCGGATCCAAGTCGGGATTTTTTTTCATCGGGTCGTTTTGAGAACTGTTGTGGCTTTCGACCAAGGCACTGAGGCAGGCAAAAAAATCTTTCTTCTCCGCTTGGGTGCAGTTTTGCACGTAGTACAAGGCAGGCAGGGTCAGCTTGCCCTCCAATAAATCGTTGCCGTATTGCTTTCCGCTGTCGGTGTTCATATCCAAGTCCAACAAATCGTCTTTTATCTGGAACACCAAGCCGGCTTTGCGACCTATCTCGCACACCAAGTTCATATCCTTTGGTTCGGCTTTTGCCGTGTGTGCCCCGCATTGGCAGCAGCAGGCAAACAAGGCGGCGGTTTTGCGTTCTATGATACGGTAATAATGCACTTCGTCGGCATTGGGATTACCGGCGTATTCCAATTGGATAAGTTCGCCCGCGCTCATCTTACGGATTACATCCACCAAGAACAGCAAGAGATGGCTGTCGTTGCCGTCGTAGGCTTTCAAAAAGGCGTTGGTGAGCATATAGTCGCCTGCCAGCACGGCGGTTTTGTTGCCGAAAAGGGAACGGATAGAAGCCTTGCCCCGCCTGAAGTCCGCCATATCCACCACATCGTCGTGCACCAAAGATGCCATGTGAACAACCTCTACCAAAGATGCCGCCAGATAGGCTTGTTCGGAAATCTCTTGCCGAAAGAGCCTGTGGGTAAGCAGCACCAGCAGAGGGCGGAGCTGTTTTCCCTTGGATTGAAAAAGCTGGTGATATACTTTTTCTATTTCGGGAAAATCGCCCGAAATGAACTCGCTGAACTTTTCGTTAAAGACTGCCAGATCGGCTGAGGTATGTTGCGCTAAATCAAAACCCATTTTGTGTGTTTCTCTAAAACGTAAAGTTAAGGTTTTTTAATGCTTAATGCCAAGGCATAAAGTTTTATCTGTTTGAGCATGGCGGTAAGGCCGTTGGAGCGGGTGGGGGAAAGGTGTTCCTTAAGTCCCATACGGTCAAGAAAATCCACCGGAGCGTTTACAATATCTTGGGGTGTTTCTCCCGAAAAGACGTAAATCAGTAAGGCGGCTATGCCTTTGGTAATCACCGCATCGGAATCCGCCTTGAAGTAAACTTTGCCGTCTTTGCTTTCCGCCTTTATCCATACCCGCGATTGGCAGCCTTTTATCAAAAACGATTCGTTCTTGTCGCTTTCGGGCAGAACCGGACATTCCTTTCCTTTTTCAATCAAAAGGGCATAGCGGTCCATCCATTCGGAAAGTTCCGAAAACTGCTGCACTAACTGTTCCTGTTTTTCTATGATACTCATGGCTTAATATCCGTATTTTTCTTTCCAAAGCTGTTTAAGGCGGTTGCGCATCTCGTTTTCTTTGGGGTTGTTGCCGGGTTGGTAAAAAACGCTGCCGCTGATGGCTTCGGGCAGAAATTCGAGTTCGGCAAAATTGCCCTCAAAGTCGTGGGCGTAGCGGTAACCGTCGTGGTAGCCCAATTCTTTCATCAGTTTGGTGGGGGCGTTGCGCAAGTGCAGGGGCACCGGCAAGTCGCCCGATTTTTTTACTTCTGCCAAAGCCGCGTCGATAGCCATATAGGAGGCGTTGCTTTTGGGCGAACAGGCTAAATAGACTGCCGTCTGGCTCAAGGTAATCCTACATTCGGGATAGCCTATCTTGTGAACCGTATCAAAGCAGGCGTTTGCCAAAAGAAGCGCGTTGGGATTGGCGTTGCCTATATCTTCGGAAGCCAAGATAACCATGCGCCGGGCAATGAACTTTACATCTTCTCCGGCATCGAGCATACGCGCAAGGTAATATACGGCGGCGTTGGGATCGCTGCCGCGCAAAGACTTGATGAAGGCGGAGATGATATCGTAATGGTTCTCGCCGTTTTTATCGTAGGCGGCAAGGTTCTGCTGTATAAGCCCGGTAACGAGGCGGTCGGTAACGATGCCTTTGCCGTTGTTCTTGGGGTCTGCCAAGAGTTCGTCTGCCACCAATTCTATGGCGTTGAGCAGTTTTCTGCCGTCGCCTCCCGATATGCGCTTTAATGCGGAGCTTTCCTCTATTACAAGCTCAAAGCGGTAACGGTTCTTGATATGTTCGGCAGCCCGCCCGATAAGTTCGTCTAATTCTTCGGAAGACAGCGATTGAAGCACATACACCTGACAGCGCGACAAGAGGGGAGAGATTACCTCAAACGAAGGGTTCTCGGTGGTGGCGCCTATAAAGGTGATGATGCCTTTTTCTACCGCGCCCAAGAGTGAATCCTGCTGGGATTTGCTAAAGCGGTGTATTTCGTCTATAAACAGCACCGGGCGTTTGTTCTGTGTGTTCCTGCTCCGGGGAGCGGGATTTTCAAACAGAGAGGGGCTGTCGATTGCGGCGGTGGATTTCTGCATCCGTTCTGCATTGTCCAACACGGCGCGTACGTCTTTTACGCCCGCCAGCACGGCACTGAGGGTAAAGAAAGGTCTATCCAAGTATTTGGATATGAGATAAGCCAAAGTGGTCTTGCCCACGCCCGGAGGCCCCCACAGAATCATGGAGGGCAGGTTTCCCGACAGTATGGCTTTTTCAAGCACCGCGCCTTGACCCATAAGATGGGTCTGCCCGATGTACTCTTCCAAGCGTTGAGGACGTAACTGTTCGGCTAATGGCGGGTTCATGCTGAAATAAGAAATACAGTGTTCTTTTTGTTTATGTCCGCCGGGTTCTTGCGCCATTGGGCAATGCTGCGGCTAACAATCAGTTCATCGGGCAATGTGATGTTGCAAGCAACACACAGGCGCGTTTCGGGGTGGCATACCGACAGTATGCTTTCCAACATCTGACGGCTGCGGTAAGGGGTTTCTATGAATATCTGCGTCTGCCCTGTCTTGCGTGCCGTAGTTTCCAATTGGGCAAGGCGGGTCTTTCTTTCTCCGGTTTCTGCCGGCAAATAGCCGCAAAAGCAAAAGTTCTGCCCGTTGAAGCCCGAAGCCATCAATGCCATAAAAAGCGAAGAAGGACCGCTCAGGGGGGTAACTTTCATACCGTTTTGGTGCGCCCATTCCACTGCCATAGACCCGGGGTCGGCTACGCAGGGCAGTCCGGCTTCCGAAATAACGCCTATATCCTGCTTCAACAACTGTTGGGAGTCTATCTGCTGATGCTGCAACAGGCTTTCGATGCTGTTTTCTTTGGTATGTTCGTTCAGTTCAATAAAGCATACTTCTTCAAAAGGCGCGTTAAAGCCCGCCTTTCGTAAGAAACGTCTTGCAGAACGGAGGTCTTCCACAAAAAAAGCGCGGAGATGTTCTATGCGCGATAGATAATCTGCCGGTAGCACGGCACTTGCCGGTGTATCGCCAAGACAACTGGGCAACAGATACAGAGTTGCCATGCGAAAAATTAGTTTTTGATCTTTTTGTCTAACTCTTCCACTATGCCTTTGAACGCCTTATCGGTTTCGGTAAGGTTCTGAATCGTCTTGCAGGCGTGAAGAACTGTGGCGTGGTCGCGCTTGCCGCATTGGGCACCGATGGATGCCAAAGAGTTTTTGGTGTGCTTTTTGGCAAAAAACATGGCTAACTGGCGGGCAATCACGATTTCGCGGCGGCGGGTATTGGTGTGGATTTTGCTGGGTTCCAAGTTAAAATGATCGCAGATGACTTTTTGGATATAGTCAATCGAAATTTCTTTTGCCGAATTGTGTACAATTTGGTCTATCATCTTGCGTGCCAACTCCATCGTAATGGTTTTCTTGTTGTAGATGGATTGGGCGAGGAGGGCGTTGAGCACGCCTTCCATTTCACGTACGTTGGTGGAAATACTGTAGGCTATGTATTCGATGATTTCCTTGGGCATTTCCACTCCGCTGGAGTGCAGTTTCTTTTGCATGATAGCGATGCGGGTTTCCACATCGGGTACCTGCAATTCTGCCGCTAACCCCCATTTGAAGCGCGACAGGAGGCGTTGTTCTATACCTTGCAGTTCTACCGGCGGTTTGTCGGAAGAAATGATAATCTGTTTTCCGCTTTGGTGCAGTTGGTTGAATATCTGGAAAAAGACGTCCTGAGTCTTTGGCTTCTCTACCAACTTGTGAATGTCGTCTATCAAGAGCATGTCGATATGTTGGTAGAAATGCACAAAATCATTGATGGTTCCTAGTTTATTGTCGTCGTCGGGGCTTCCTTTAGGGTCGTTCTTCTGTTTGTTTTTATTTTTGAAGTCGGTGTTTCTTGCAGCGTCGGAAAACTGCTGTGTAAACAAATCGGAAGAAATATAAAGCACCGTCAGGTCGGGATTGTTCAGTTTTGCCTGCAATCCGATAGCGTTCATCAGGTGCGTCTTGCCCAAGCCGACGGGACTGTAAAGAAACAAGGGGTTGAAGCCCGTTTTACCCGGTTTTTCCGCAATGGAGTAGCCTACCGAGCGAGCCAAGCGGTTACATTCGCCCTCCACGAAATTGTCGAAAGAATAAGAGGAGTTCAGTTGCGAGTTAACCTTGGCTTTCGTGATGCCCGGAATAATAAAGGGGTCGGGCAGCTGTTGGCTTTGTTTCGGAACGGGCATGGCGATGGGTTGGTTTCGGGTTTCTTTGCGGTATCCGCTTTCGGAGGTTACCACGAAAGGATTATTGTGGTTGGTGTTGTCCACGATAACGGCATATTCCAAACGACCTTCCGGTCCCAAGGTGCGTTTAATGGCAGAGCGCAACAAGTCAACATAATGCTCTTCAAGATATTCGCAAAAAAACTGGCTGGGAACTTGTATGGTTAAGGTGCTGTTTTCTAACTTTACGGCCTTGATAGGAGAGAACCAAGCCTTGTAGTTTGCGGATTCACCCAAGTTGTCACGAAAGAATTCAAGACATTCTTTCCAAACGGAGGTACAGTTTTTTTCCATCTCGACTCAAGTTAAACGTAAGGTGTTATATCTGGATTGTTTCAAGCCGTTATCCGGACTTTTCAACAAATGCTTTTCGCATACAAAGATGAGGCGAAAAAAGATAAAAAAAAAGTGTTTCAGCTCTTGTTTTTTAGGAAAGAATATGTATAAGAGAATGGGTTTGGTTTGTATGTTTTTCTGTTTTATTGTGATTTACTTTTTGTTGTGGATTCTTGAAACAGAAAGTTAAAACATGGGACAAAATTTTTTAGGCAAGATTTTTTTCGCCGCGATTGTTAATTACTTTGCCGGAAAGGGGTGGAAAGAGGAACTTATCAACAGTTTTGCCTCTGCCCATTTCATACATTATATATACCTTTACCACTGCAATGCGGTGTGTGGGCGGCAATCTATACCACCCATCAGACCGCCATATATAACCTAATAGGATATGTATAGCTACGATACCCAAATTCGCGTATGTTACGCAGATGTAGACCAAATGGGCTTTGTATATTATGGCAATTATCTGAAATTCTACGAGATAGCAAGAGGGGAATCTATGCGTGCCTTGGGGCTGTCTTACCGTGAGATGGAAGAGAGAGGGGTTATGATGCCTGTGGTCAGAGCCGAACTCAATTACAAGAAACCGGCGCATTACGACGATGTAATCACGGTGCGCACCATAGTTAAGGAACTGCCGCAAGGAGCGAGAATGGATTTCTATTACGAGGTATATAATCAAGAAAGCCAACTGCTTAACCAAGGGTTTTCGCAATTGGCTTTCGTAAGGAAGGATAGCGGAATGCCTTGCCGCTGTCCCGATTATCTTACAGAACTTTTAAGTCCTTACTTCGCGTAGTTCACCGCCCGCGTTTCGCGTATAACGGTAATCTTAATCTGACCGGGATAGGTCATTTCTTCCTGAATCTTCTTAGACAGGTCGAGCGACAGCTGGCAAGCTTGGTCGTCGGTAACCTTGTCTGCCCCTACAATCACGCGCAGTTCGCGACCTGCCTGAATAGCATAGGTCTTTACTACGCCGGGATAGGATAAAGCCAAAGATTCTAAGTTGTTGAGACGGTTTATATAGGCTTCTACCACTTCGCGCCTTGCACCGGGGCGGGCGCCCGAAATGGCGTCGCACACCTGTACGATGGGCGAAATAAGGTTGGTCATTTCGATTTCATCGTGGTGGGAGCCGATAGCGTTGCATACTTCGGGGCTTTCCTTATAGCGTTCGGCAAGTTTCATACCCAAAATGGCGTGCGGCAGTTCGGGTTCGTTGTCGGGCACCTTGCCTATATCGTGCAGAAGACCGGCACGTTTGGCAATCTTGGGGTTCAGCCCTAATTCGGCAGCCATAGTGGCGCAGAGGTTAGCCGTTTCGCGGGCGTGCTGCAAAAGGTTCTGACCGTAAGAAGAACGGTATTTCATCTTACCGATAAGGCGGGTCAGTTCGTTGCTCATATTCAAGATACCCAAGTCGATACAGGTGCGCTTACCCGTTTCCATAATCTCTTGGTTAATCTGTTTCTGAGTTTTGGTAACCACTTCTTCGATACGGGCAGGGTGAATACGGCCGTCGGTAACCAGCTTATGCAAGGACAGGCGGGCAATTTCGCGGCGAACCGGGTCGAATCCCGACAGGATAATGGCATCGGGAGAGTCGTCGATAATGATTTCTACGCCTGTAAGTGCTTCCAAAGCCCGGATATTGCGCCCTTCGCGACCGATAATGCGCCCCTTGATTTCTTCGTTCTCGAGGTTGAATACCGAAACCGTGTTTTCGATGGCGTGTTCGGCGGCAGTGCGTTGAATAGTTTGAATAACAATCTTCTGAGCTTCTTTATTTGCCGTCATCTTGGCTTCGTTCACCACATCTTTAATTTGGCTCAGGGCTTCCGATTTGGCTTCGTCCTTGAGCGATTCAATCAGCTGCGATTTAGCTTCTTCTGCCGAAAGTCCGGCAACAGCCTCCAATTGTTTTACGTGCTGGGCGTGGCTTTTTTCTAATTCCTGCTGTTTTTTGCTTACTACCTGCAACTGGTTGTTCAGGTTGTCCTTCAAGGTTGAAAGTTCGTTGTTCTTGCGTTGGATTTCTTCTAACTTTCGGCTGATTTCGTTTTCTTTTTGTTTGATTCTGTTTTCGTTGCGAACCAAATTGTTGTTGCGTTCCTGTACGTTCTTATCGTACTCGGCTTTCATCTGCAAGAACTTTTCCTTTGCCTGCAACAACTTTTCTTTCTTAAGAATCTCCCCTTGGCTTTCCGCCTCCGAGAGGATTCTCTTCTGTCTTTTTTTGAGCACCACCGCGTTTACGGCTGCCCAAATTCCGATGCCGAGCAAAAACGCTACGACAATCAAAACGGCATTCAAATCCATCTTTTTTGTGTTTTATAGTGAATGAAAGCCTATTAAAAGAAGCGGACAATGAAAGAAAGCAAGAAAAACCGCAGACCCTATAGAGTTAAAGAAAACTCCTGCTCTATATTTATGGGGCAGCCCTTTCTTTCAGGTTTCTTACGTCTCCAAAGGAGATTCCCCGAAGGGAATTCAAAGCCTACCTTCCCGAACCGGAACCCATCCCCAAAGTTTAAAATGTTGAGTTTTCAAACTGTAAGGTGGGTCATGCGGTTTTTCTTCATATAGAAAGCGTTCTGTCTATCTGCTGCAACCTCTCCGACAATTCGTGATTCCTGTAGCTCAACTCCTTTTCTTTCCTCATCGAATCGATGGTGTATTGCAATGCCACCATAGCCAACAAATCCTGATAATCTCTAAACGCGTAATTCCGTTCATAGAGCCGTATTCCTTCGCTTATTTTCCGTGCCGCTTCCCGGATAAGGGGTTCGTCATCGGGTTTTACCATCATCTTATACGGTCTTTCACAGATGTTTACGGTGATAGGAATCGTGTTCATTCTTATAGGTGGTCTTCTGCCGACACGGTTTCCGTACCGGTTTGGTCGAAAGAGTCCAGAAGCATCAGGCAACGGTCTATTTCCCGTACCAAACCGTCAATTACGGCTCCGGCTTTTTGTCTGTCTTGCTTTCCATTGCCGCAGCCGAGGCTGCCGCTTACTTTTAATATGCTGTTTTTGTTTTCTAATTCTTTTATCTTGCCTTTGTGCAAGTTCAAGGAAACTTCGGCTTCGTTCAACCGGCTTTTGAGTTTCCTGTTTTCGATTTCAAGCACGGAGAGCCTTTCAGCCAAATCCCGCGCTTTTTTTTCGATACTGGAAACCAAAACAGACAAGTCGTTCACGCCAAAATACCTTTGGCGCAAATTTAAGGTTTTTCAAACGATAAAACAAGAAATAGCGATAACTAATAGATATCGTGTTCGAGGTCTGTCGGGTCGTTCTCCCCGCAGTTTTGAAAGCCGTCGCTGAATTCCCGGTTGGCAAACAGTTCGGCGATTCCCGTTATCTGCTTGAGCCGGAGCAATTCATCGCGATCCATGCCGATATTGCGCAAAATCCATGCGTCCGACATATTCGCCTTGGTAAGTTCGGCAACGATTTCGCTCATCAGTTCCACATTGTGCGTTCCTCTGGCGCGGTTGTGGCGTATGGTGGATGCCATGCGGTTGGAGAGGTCTTTGTCGATAACCGTAACCGGCAGCATACCTTTTTCGCGTTCGTAGATCCGTTTGGAGTTCTTCAATACCAAATAACGGTGGTAGCCGTCTACCAGTTCGTATAGGTCGCGCTCCTTGTCGTAGTAGCATACGCAGGGCATGGTGTAGCCGTCTTCCCAGATAGAAAGTTCCAGCAGTTTCATTTCGGGAGGTGCCACGATATTGGGATTGTAGCTGTTTGCCACTATTTTTTCGATAGGTACGGCACGAACATCGTACACCGGGCTTTTATAAGTCTTTTCCATCGTCTTTGCCAAGTAGGGATTGGTATTTTGCCATAATTTTCTTGCGTCTGTCCTTCTCTTTTTTGTTGGGAGCGAATCCCATGTATTTGCAAGCGTGGTCATTTTTCAGAATACAGACACAAATACGCTTAAAGGAGGGAATCTGGCTGAATTCGGGAATGGAAATATCGTCTAAATACTCCATTTTTACCGGTTTCTTGGTGGTATGGTAATTGCTCTTTTCTTCTACCTTTACAGGTATGCCCGACTGTTGCAGCCTAAAGATTGTGTCGTCGGCGAGGCATCCGCCTTTGTTCCGCCAGAACTGAACGCTTACCGAAAGTTTTTCCAAGTAGTTGCGTCTTGTATCTTCGGGCAGGGTGGATAACAGAAAGTACATATACCGTTCCCATGTGAGCCCTTTGGGTAGTTTTACATTCTGCCAGCCCAGTGCCGAGGTTCTTCCGTAAATGGCGGCACAGTTCACTCCGTTAACACGTCCCACCATCTTTCCCCACGTGTCGGGGTCTATCACTTGGTATAGACGCAGGCTCGAAATGGCTTGCGAAATAAACGGACTTGCCACACGCTGGCTTTCGATGGGAACGCCCGCCATATAAAAGAGGTCGTAAAGCCGGTTATATGCCCAGCCGAATTTTCCGGTTGCCGTCCATACATCGGCGGTAAGCCAGTCGTAAATGGGATAGGCATTGCAGATTTTTCCTCCCGGCCATTGGCGAATCCAGCGTTTTCCTAAAAATCGGTTCGGGTTATTGTAGATAGTGCGCCAACGGTTCAGGCTTTCCTGTGTGCGGATTCCGATGATGCAGCAGGTGCGTTTGGCATTTTTTCGGTGGTGAAGCCATGCGGCAAAACGGGTCTGAAATTCGTAATCCCACATATCGGGGGTGTAGAAAGGAAAATCGTCCTTGGTAAGGCAGCCTTCGGGTCTTTTCCGAACCCAGATATCTTTTTTATCATCTTCCCAAGGTCGCCAGTATTGCTGGTGCATTGAGGTGCAGGTCTGTACCTTGAAAGGCACGCAAACCCGGTAAACTTCCAGCAAATCTTCGTTGTCTTTGAGAAACTTGTCTATAAAGTCCAGCGTTTTACTGTACTGTATCTCGTAGTCTATGTGAAAAACGCCAATCTTCTGATGGATGCCGTTCTTGCGCATATAGTCTACCAGCAGGTTCAACAGCGCACCACTGTCTTTGCCTCCTGAAAAAGAGACATAAATATTGTCGAACGTTTCAAAGATTAGTTTGAGTCGCTCTTGCGCCAGCTCGTAGACATTCATTTCTTTTTGCCCGTTTTTTCGGCGCGTTTGGGCTTGTGATATTCCATCTTGACATACAGCTTCCATTCTTTGGCAATCTGGAAACCGACAGACTCAAAGAGATCCTTGTGCTGCATGAGAGCCACGGCGGTCAAGGTGTATTTTCGGTGGCAGAAAGCGGTAATTTCTTTAATCAAAGACTTAAAGACTCTCTTGTCTGCCTTTGCCATATAGTAATTGTTGATCTTGGCTTCTCCTTTTTTGGTTATCTCTACGGGAAAGAAAGCTTTTACGTTTTTCTTATCCAAGGCAAGAAACCATATGTGGGTAGGCGAGGTCCAAAAGGGATAATAATTGTTCTGCCGCAGCACATCGCGGTTCATCACCAATGGGGCTACCAGAGAATAAAGGCGTTTTGACTGGCCTTCGAGGATTTCTATCGTCATATCGTCGTAGTGTTAAATCCGAAGTAACAAAGATACAACATTTATATGACGATACCGCCCCTAAGGTTTCAAATGACGGTTTTCATCTAAAATTTCGTCGGCTTTGCGCACCATTCGCCGATTGTTGTATATGCCGATAGCCCCGCCGATAATGGCTCCGCACAGAATACTCGCGCCGAGAATGAGAACTTGCTCTCTGTTGTAGCTGGTTCCGCTGTAAATTTCGTACAGGAGCCATACTATCCACAGTATAACCATAGGGATGCCGAGATAGGGCCAGCGCGTATACAGGCGTTTGAAGCGGTTTACCTTGTTTGCCGCCTCTACCAGACTTCCGTTTGCAAAATCGAGCCGGTACACCGGGGCGTGTATCGCGGCGGTGGCGAGAATACATACCGTCATCATCAGTTCGGTAGCGATGATAAAGGCTACGGAGATGTGATAAAAGTGATAAAAGGCGAAAGGTATTAGAAACATGGCTGCCAAGGCGAGAAGGGAAAGCCTTAGGGCAAAACGGGTCAGTTCGTCAGCCTTGTTTTGCATAAGCCGGCGGATAGCCTGTTCGTTGAGCTTTATGTTTTCAGATACCATTTGCTTGAGTGAATCCAGTTCCGCTTTCATCTGCAAGTATTCCGATTCGGAGATTTCTTCGGGTTTCATCTGCTTGTGTTTTAGGTGGTTTATTTTTCCGTTGCGGAGGCTTTTTTAAGTTCTTCTTTAATACGGAAGAGCCGCACTCCTACGTTTCGTGCCGAGATGCCCACGATAGCCCCTATTTCTTCGTAAGAAAGGTCTTCTAACCAAAGGAGCACGATGGCACGGTCAAAAAAATCCAGCCGCTTGATTCTGCCGTGCAGCATGCGGGCTTGTTTGGTCTGTTCCGTTTCGCTTTGAAACAGGGCGGATTCGAGCTGCTGCATATCGTAGGGCGTTTCGTGCCTTTGCCTGCGTTTCTTTTTGCTGTCGGCGTTGATGCAGGTGTTGAGCGCGATACGCCATACATAGGTACGTATGCTGCTTTCTTGCCGAAACTTCTTGAATCCGCGCCAGAGGTTCACCAAAGTTTCCTGAAAAAGATCGCTTACCTGTTCGGGGTCGTTGGAGAACATATAGCAAACGGTGTATATCGTTTCTTTCTGTTCCCGTACCAAACGTGTAAATGCCTGTTGTGGGTCCATAAAAAATAAATTGTGGAGGTCTTTGTCTGTATTAGACAGGAGAGAGCCGAAAAAATTACAGAAAACATAAAAAAAGAAGCCGGAACGATAGCCCCGGCTCCCTTTGGTTCTTTATTCCATCAGCTTTTTATATTTGAAGCGTTTTGGCTGTACGTCGCCGAGGCGTTTTTTCTTGTTCTCCTCGTATTCGGTGTAACCGCCCTCAAAGAAATATACCTGTCCGTCGCCTTCAAAGGCAAGGATATGGGTGGCGATACGGTCAAGGAACCAGCGGTCGTGCGAAATCACCACAGCACATCCGGCAAAGGATTCAAGCCCTTCTTCGATGGCACGCAACGTATTTACATCAATGTCGTTGGTGGGTTCGTCCAAGAGCAGCACGTTTCCTTCGCTTTTCAATGCCAAGGCTAAGTGCATGCGGTTGCGCTCGCCCCCCGAAAGCACCCCTGCCTTCTTGCCTTGGTCGGCACCGCCAAAGTTAAAGCGCGATACATAAGAGCGGGAGTTGATTAAACGACCGCCCAAAGAAATCTGTTCGTTACCCTCCGAAATCACTTCCCATACCGTTTTTTCGGGGTCTATGCTGGCGTGTTGCTGGTCTACGTAACCCAATTTAACGGTGGAACCTACTTCAAAACTGCCCGAATCGGGTTTTTCAAGCCCCATAATAAGGCGGAAAAGGGTGGTCTTTCCCGCGCCGTTGGGACCGATTACCCCCACGATGCCTGCTGGCGGCAGCTTAAAGTTAAGGTCTTCAAACAGCACCTTGTCGCCAAAAGCCTTGCGCACGTGTACGGCTTCGATAACATTCGCGCCCAAGCGCGGACCGTCGGGAATATAGATTTCCAAGCGTTCTTCTTTTTGCTTGCTGTCTTCGTTGAGCATTTTTTCGTAGGCGTTAAGACGCGCCTTGCCTTTTGCCTGACGTGCCTTGGGCGCCATTCTTACCCATTCCAACTCACGTTCAAGGGTCTTGCGGCGGCGGGATTCGGATTTTTCTTCCTGTTCGAGACGTTTGGTTTTCTGTTCGAGCCACGAGCTGTAGTTTCCTTTCCAAGGAATACCTTCGCCGCGGTCTAACTCAAGAATCCAGCCTGCCACGTTGTCGAGAAAATAACGGTCGTGGGTAACGGCTATCACCGTGCCTTTGTATTGGTGCAAATGGGCTTCCAGCCATTGGATGGATTCGGCGTCGAGGTGGTTGGTGGGCTCGTCTAACAACAGGATGTCGGGTTCCTGCAAGAGCAGGCGGCACAAAGCCACGCGGCGGCGTTCTCCTCCGGAAAGGGTTGCCACGGAAGCATCCGGTTCGGGACAGTTGAGCGCGTCCATAGCGCGTTCTAATTTGGCATCCAATTCCCAAGCGTTGTGCTGGTCTAAAAGTTCGGTAAGTTCTCCCTGCCGTTCGATAAGCTTGTTCATTTCATCGTCGCTCATCGGTTCGGAAAAGCGGTTGTTCACCTCTTCGTATTCTTTCATCAGGTTCACCACTTCCTGCACGCCTTCCTGCACCACTTCCTTTACGGTCTTGCTGTTGTCCAGTTCGGGCTCCTGCGCTAAATAGCCTACCGAATAGCCCGGAGAAAACGCCACGTCGCCCTGATAATTCTTGTCGATGCCGGCAATGATTTTCAAAAGTGTGGATTTACCCGAACCGTTCAAACCGATGATGCCGATTTTGGCTCCGTAAAAGAAAGAAAGCCATATATCTTTCAATACCTGCTTGTTGGGAGGGTAAACCTTGCTTACCCGGTTCATCGAAAAAATAACCTTGGGTTGTTCTTCTGCTGCCATGTTT
>JAFLTI010000036.1 GCA_022510485.1 Lentimicrobiaceae bacterium
AGGTTGCAGAGGGTAAGAATGTCCGGTATCTTTTTGGCACACATAAGGTGCAAAGATACAAATAAGTCGACAGCAAAAGAAAAGCAAGCTTTTCTTTTGCTGTCGAGCCGCCAGTTATTTTACCGTAAACTTTTCCGTAAAGACACCGCAGGTGGTTTTTACACGCGCGCAGTAAAGTCCGGAGGAAAGTCGGGAAACATCATAAAGAAACGAAGATGGTTCGTTTACGGCAGTGGCATACAGAACCTTTCCGTTTGCATCCAATATCTCTACCTTTTGGATATTGCAGCCCGTAGCCGTAAGCCGTATCGTTTCCGTTGCGGGATTGGGGCTTAGAATAAGTCCCGCTTTTTGAACGGTTTCGACCGAGGTGTTCCCTTTTCTTATTGATACAATTTCCAAATCCGAGAAACCAAGGTCAGAAGATCGCCAACCCGTTATTTCCACTTTGTCTCCGGCAAAATATTCTTTTCCGTCTACAACCAATCGCTGGGCAAAAGGCGTTGAATTGCGCATCAGGGTCATACGTTTCAACGCGTCATACTCCTGCTCATCCGGATTATCTATTACCGCATAGAGCATAGAAGAGTCGGTGTTTGCGGGAGCAAAAGAAATTATCCCTGTAACTGTGGTATATTCCGCGCTCAAACACTGCATGCTTCTGAAAAAAGGTTCTGAGTCCTTATCTTCTTTGCAACAAGCCAAATCCCTAAAAGCCCCCAAACAACACCAGCAAGTCTCCCAAAATAGCCCCTTTTCTTGAGAGCCTACCTTTTCTATCCATCGGTCAGTACACCACCCTTCTGCATCTTTCAGGTCTATATAACGTAAAGGCATTTCCCCCTCCGTAACGCCCACCGAAGTTACCACAAACTTACTGTATGTTTCTACGGTATCGCCCGGCTTGAGAGAAAAATCGAACATAAGCCGTTCTTCCTGCTTTTCGTAATCGTAGTAATATACCTTAGCACCATCTTCACGTAAGGCGCATCCAAAATTATAAACAGGCAATTCGTCGAAATTGTCCCAATAAAACACCCTTCGGTAAAGTACATTTTTATAGGTCTTTCCGTCTATCAGTGTGTCCGTTCCGAAAAACATAACCGTGTTTTTTCCTGTCAGGCGAAAACTTTCGGCTATGCCTCCGGCAGGAGCCTGATAAAAACTCCATAACCGCCCTTCCTGCACTATATTGGGCTTTATCTCTTGGGCGGAAAGTGTTAGAAAACCACCTATGCTTAGCAAAAAGAGAGCCATTATTGATTTCGCTTTCATAATACTACTGATTTTATTGTTGAATATGGTTTACTCTCTCATCCGATTCGTTATAGTATAATTTCCGTTGATTTCCGTATATGTGCATTGCACACCTTGTAAAGGTACGACAAAATTTTCAGAAAAACAAAACAACAATATTAATATAAATAATATCCGCAATAATTATAAAACCATATTACCAAGAGGGGTACACCTCATATTTGGAATGAGGCCATAACTCCGGTTTCCAATGAAAGCCACGCAGGGTGCGTTCCCGCCGGGTCAGCTTGTCTACCGGATAAAGTGCCGTATGCGAAGGCTCAACCACCGTTATTCCCTCTACCGCATTGTCTTTGAAATACATCTTGAGGCTTTGGCTTTCGGTCTTGTTCACACCCAAGAGTTCTCCGGGGGCATCTCCCAAAACGTAGTAAACCGACTGAGCCATACCCACAACCTCCGCCAAACGGAACTGGGAGCTATCGTTAAAATACCCCCATATCCGCTTGCCTTTTACCTGATTGTAATAATGCTGCTGTTCCGATACCGGTGTGGTTACGAAAGAGTTTTCCTGTATCAGCACTTTTTGCGGTTTGTTATCCGAAAACCAAACTTTTATCGTATCTCCGTCTATTTGGTAGCCTTGCAGCCAAACCATAGGTTCCCTAAAAAGCTGCATAAGCGTATCGGCATGGTTATATGCAAGCGAATCGCAACGCCCCTGAATATCCTCCCTGAAGAATTTTACATCGTGATATACGAACAGCTGTCTGATATGGCGCGCCGTGTCGTAGGTCATCACCATAGTGTCGCCCGCTACAAACAGGGTATCGCCCGCCTCCACCATCAGTCCGCGCGGACTTTGGGTAACGAGGGCATAACCCGCCAGTTCGTCGTTTTCGGCATAATCGCCTTTAATGTAGCAGTTGCGCAAGGTATCCAATATATACACGTTGCGGAAAACCCTGCCGTTTTTTCTCTCCAAATCGTAGTAAATGCTGTCGCCAAAGAGGGTCTGCGTGGTCTTTGTCTTTACATAGGCATCGTCTTGAAGGCTCACCTTGTTTTCGTTCTGGTTGAACCAGCCCCTGCCTCCGTACATAAAATAGTCGGAGGTTTCTATATCGGTATGCCCCTTGAACCGGGTAAGTCCGTTCTTGCTGTAATACAGGGAATCGGTCCAGATAGTGTAGTCGGGATTTATAATTACCACGCTGTCAAAACAGTTGAACATTTCGGTACGCCCATCATAATAACCGCGCAGGGAGTTGAGTTCCGTCTGACCAGAAACCATGTGCCCCCCATTCTTGTAATACGCCCTGTTCTGTCGCCCCTCGTAAAGCAAAGATGGCGTTTCCATCGTCATATCCCCGTCTTTCAACACCACGTTGCGGTCTACCACATAAGAACCGGTGGCACCGTTGTAATCGAGCACTTCTCCGGTAATATATACGTTGTCGGAGGTATAGATGCGCAAGTTATCGTAAGCTTGGCAAGAGCCCGTCTTTTGGTCATAGTCGGCAAAATCGCTGAAGATACGGTTGCCATTATGTTCTATCTTTACATGACCTATAAGACGGTACACGCCCGGTCGCTTAGGCAGACTTATAATGGAATCGCCCATAAACGACTGCGGAAATGCCGCCCGCACAACAAACAGCAGCAACACCGACAACAGGCTCTTTCTATCGCATCTTGCTGTAATCATAGGGAACTTTTGAAACGAAATGCGCCTTGTGGTCGAAAGTGAGCAGATAATACAGACGTTCTTTGGTAGCCTTATCCTTTACCCACACCACGATTTCGTAATAGTTCTTGGGTTTTTCTTCTGCCGAGAAGCGCTGCCTGTACCGCGATTCGTAAACCACCCGCTTGCCGGTTTCAAACTTATATTTTTCGGGCGATTCTAAAATATACTGCATAATGGGGTAAGACACATCTTTCTTGCCAAAGAACAAAGCGGTGGTGGTATGCGTTCCGTCGGCAAGGATAACAGCTTCCGCCTTTTGTCCGAAATTGGTGAAAATGGCGCGATAACCGCCGCTTGTATCGCGGTATTGTTTTACATTTTCAGCCTTAGGAAAACGGTGGTCAAAGGTTTTCTGCACATGGGCGGGGAAAAGGTTCTTTACCGAAATTTTTGCCATCGTGATTTTTCCGCCCTCCATACCCGACACTATGGTCTGCTGCCGTTCAACCGGCTTGGGGAGCGGGGCTTGCTCCTGCTCTTCTTTCAACGGTTCTTCTTCAAGGATTTCTTCTTCCACAATTTCTTCCGCTATATCCTGTTCCTCCTGTGCAAATTCTTGTTCTTCTTCTATCTGCAAAACCGCCAAATCCTGTGTCTGTTCTTCGTACTGAACCTCAACAGGCTTCAATTCGGGTTCTTCCATATTTTTAGCCAATGGCAGGCTGTCTTCCTGTTCCATACGTTTCCGGGCGGTCTGCGACTGCACCGAAACCTTGGCGGCTATAAACTGCCGTTTGGTCTGAGGTCTGTATATCGCTCTCCTATTCTTCTTTTGCTGCTTAACCGAATCCAACAAAGCCAATTCCCGGTCTTCCTCCTGCATCTTCTTTTCGTACTTGGCATTGAGGGCGTTTTCCTGCATACGCAGTACCTCTTCTTCGGTAAGAGGTTCAAATTCGTCTAAATCCTCTATCTCGCTACCGTCTATGCTTACCACATTGCCTTTGAGGTCAAAGCACACTTCGGTAAGATAGCCTTCTATGCCGTATATCGAAAACAAGGCGTAGTAATGCCTTCCCTCCCAACGGTCTTCTTCGTAGGTGCAGGAACGCAACATATAGAACGCATATTTTTCGCTGATGAAATCGTGTGCAAGAAGCGGCAATTGGCTTTCCGGAACCACCCATCGGGTACTTACCCATTCTCCGTTTGCCTGAAAGAGGGAGGATATTTCTTTTGGCTCTAAATTGATGCGTGAAACATAGCCCATATCCGCCAGCTCCCAGTGTACAATCTTAAACTGCGAGCGAGGATGCGCCAGATAAAAGCTGCTCACAACTTCTTGTGGCAGATCCGCCCACGCAACACGCTGCGCCGCGACACGCTGCACGCCCATACACACCGCACAGGCAAAAAAGAATGTCAAGGCTTTTTTAAGCATTCACTATCGTTTCTTCCCTGTCGGGACCAACCGAAATCATCTTGATGTCCAAGCCTGTGTTGCGCACAATATATTCCACATAGGACTTGAACTCCTGAGGCAGGCTGTCGTAGGTGCGGGCAGAAGAAATAGGCTTGCGCCAACCCGGCATCTGCACATAAACAGGCTCTACCCTTTCGGCGGCTTCGGTATCGGGATAGCCATCCACCTGCTTGCCGTCTAAACGATAAGATTCGGCTACCTGCACGCTTTCAAAGCCGTCCATCACATCGGCTTTCATCATAATAAGGTCGGTTACGCCGTTTATCATAAGCGTGTAGCGCAAAGCCGGCAAATCCAACCAGCCCGTGCGGCGGGCACGCCCTGTGGTGGCACCGAACTCATGCCCTTTCTTGCGGAGTTCCTCTCCTGTTTCGTTGTTCAATTCGGTAGGGAAAGGACCGCTGCCGACACGTGTGCAGTAAGCCTTGAAAATACCGTAAACCCTGCCTATAGCCGAGGGCGGCACGCCCAAGCCAACACACACGCCCGACGCGGTGGTGCTCGAAGATGTTACAAAAGGATAGGAACCGAAATCCACGTCTAACAGAGAACCTTGCGCGCCCTCCGCCAAAATCTTCTTGCCCTCGCGCATAGCCCTGTCTAAATAAAATTCGGTGGAGATTACTTCAAATCCGCGCAATTCTTCAATGCCCTGCATCCACTTATCTTCGTATTCTCTCCAAGGCATTCCGTCTATCGCCGCCGCGTCAATATCAAAGCCGTACTGCTTTAATTGCAGCAGGTGTTCTTCTTTCAGGGCATTGTATTTCTTTTCAAAACCGGGGTGAAAAATATCGCCCATCCTAAGTCCGCAGCGTGCGGTTTTATCGGTATATGCAGGACCTATTCCCTTTACGGTGGAACCTATTTTTTTGGCTCCCTTGCGAGCCTCCAAGGCCGCGTCTAAAAGCCGGTGTGTGGGCAGAATCAGATGCGCCTTATCCGAAATCTTCATCCGTTTGCATGCTTCTATGCCTGCTTGGCGCAAGGCTGCCGTTTCCTGACAAAAGATGCGGGCGTCTATCAAAACACCGTTGCCTATTACATTTACCTTGCCTTCGTGAAAAATTCCTGAAGGAATGGTATGCAACACGTGTGTGGTATTGCCGAACTTAATGGTATGCCCGGCATTGGGTCCGCCTTGGAAGCGGGCAATAATATCGTATCGGGGAGCCAGCACGTCTACAATCTTGCCTTTCCCTTCATCTCCCCACTGTATTCCCAAAATAACATCTATCTTAGACTTCTGCATTTGTTTTTTATTTACTGAACCGCTTTGAGGCTCAAATCCAACGAACTGATATGGTGCGTAAGCGCGCCTACCGAAATAAAGTCAACGCCTGTGGCTGCATAACGTGCCAATGTTTGACGGGTAATGCCGCCCGAAGCCTCGGTTTCGTACTTTCCGTCTATGCGTTTTACCGCCTTTTCTATGTCTTCGGGACTAAAATTATCCAACATGATACGGTTTACTCCGCCGCACGCAAGCACTTGGTCCAGCTCGTCAAAAGAGCGTACCTCTATTTCGATGGCTAAATCCTTGCCTTTTTCTTTTAAGTATGCGTGAACCGACTCTATAGCCTGCCTGATGCCGCCGGCAAAATCAATATGGTTGTCCTTAATCAGAATCATATCGAACAAACCGAAACGATGATTCCGACCGCCGCCTATCTTTACCGCGAGCTTTTCAAAAACGCGGTTGTTGGGCGTGGTCTTGCGCGTATCGAGCAATACGGTTTTGGTCTGTCCCATCAATTTTACCAAAGAGCGTGTGTGGGTGGCGATGCCGCTCATGCGTTGAATGTAATTCAAACTCAAACGTTCCGCCATCAGAATGGAGCGCGAGGCTCCCTCTACCGTAAAAATTCGGTCGCCCACCTTTACCTCGCTGCCGTCTTTTACCAAAGGAGTGAACACTACCTGCGGATCCACTTCGTGGTAAACCATTTCCGCCACTTCCATACCGGCAATCACGCCCGCTTCCTTTGCCACCAGAACCGCCTTACCTTGCGCCGAGGCAGGAATACAGGACAAGGTGGTGTGGTCGCCGTCTCCAATATCTTCTTTTATCGCCAGACGGATATATTGGCGCATCATCGCCTTTTCGTCTATCTGCATTCTTGCTTATTTTTTTGCCTGTTCGGCAGCATATTCTTCGTTCAAACCCCTCAGGACAGCCGACGTAATATCCATAGAAGGAAGCGAATAGAGTATATTGCTGCTCTTACCGGTATATATAATCATACTAAAATTCTGGTTTTGCTCGTTGTACCTTTTTACAAAATCCAAAATCCGGTTGGTTACTTCTTCCATACGCTGAACCTGCAAGGAGGCAAGCTGATTGGCGTAGGTTTGCTGCAACTCCACTATAGACTGCTGTTTCTTTTGCAATGCTTCCTCCCGCTTGTGCTGCTCGCTCAGGGTAAGAGTACCTCCGATCTTTATATAGTTGTCATACTCTTTCTGAAAAGCGTTGGCTTGGTTCTGCACATCGGCTGTAAGCCGGGCTTCGGTACGTTCCAATTCGCGCTGTATATCCGCCACAAGCTGGTATCCCATATTGATACTGTCGATATTTACCGTAGCGATGGTAAGCCCCTCAACGGCAACCACAGCCGTATCGGTAGCGGCAGCCTGAGCAGGCGCGGAGGTCTGTTTGTTTTGGCAGGCGGTAACACCCATGCATACACAAAGTGCAAGTATGCCTGTTTTAAGCGTCTTTTTCATTATTGCGTTTGTTTTTAATTTCCTTCATTGCATAAAAACTGTAAGCGAACCAAGCGGATTTCCGTTTCGTTGTATTCGTCATCTCCCAATTCGTCTAAAGCCTCCTGAACCGAATCGTTTTCGGCTTCTGCAAAATAATCGTAAATATCTTCCTGATGGTCGGAATCTACCGCTTCTTCTATATAGTAGTCCAAGTTGAGGCGGGTTCCCGAATCCACTATGCGTTCTATTTCGGTAAGGAGATCTCCCATCGAAAGGCTTTTGGCGGTGGCAATGGCATCTAACGGCACCTTGCGGTCTATGCTCTGAATGATATACACCTTCAGCCCCGACTTGTTCACCACCGACTTGATTACAAAATCCTGAGGACGTTCTATCTCGTTTTCTTCCACATAGCGTTTTATGAGGTCGATAAACGGCTGTCCGTACTTCTGCGCCTTGTTTACTCCTACGCCCGTAATGCGGGTCATATCCTCCATAGTGATGGGGTACTGCACCGTCATATCCTTGATGGATATATCCTGAAATATAACGTAGGGCGGCAGATTTTCTTTATGGGCTATATCCTTGAGCTGGTCTTTCAACAGGAGGTAGAGTGTTTTGTCTACCGCTTCGGCAGAACAGTTGCCGCCCGACATATATTCTTCGTCTTCGGGATTGTAGGTGTGGTCCCGGATAACCTCTATGGGGAATGGCTCTTTAGTAAAGGCTTCTCCGGTGGGAGTAACCTTTATAACGCCGTAATCTTCTATATCCTTGCTTAGCAAGTCTTCGATAATACATTGGCGGATTACGGCTTTCCAATAGCGTTCATCCCTATCCTTGCCTTTGCCGAACTGCGGCAGGAGGTTGTGTTTGTAGTTCTTGATGGAGGGCGACATCTTGCCCATACACAGGGCTACGATATAATCGGTCTTGAACTGTTGCTTTACGTCGATGATGAGCTGCACCACAAAACGGGCGTTTTCGGTGGCGTCTTCTTTGTCTTTCGGATAGAGGCAGCTGTCGCAGTTGTGGCAATTTTCTTCTTCGTACTTTTCGCCAAAATAGTGTAGCAGATTCTTGCGGCGGCACATAGAGGTTTCGGCATACGAAATGGTTTCCGCCATCAGCTGCCGCGCCACTTCCTGTTCAGATACCGATTTGTCTTTTAAGAACTTCTCTAATTTAATGATGTCTTCCTCGCAATAAAAGGCTATGCACTTGCCCTCGCCTCCGTCTCGTCCGGCGCGTCCGGTTTCCTGATAATAGCCCTCCAAACTCTTGGGCATATCGTAGTGTATCACAAAACGCACGTCGGGCTTGTCGATTCCCATACCGAAAGCGATGGTTGCCACAATCACGTCCACTTCTTCCATAAGGAACTTATCTTGGTTGGTGGTGCGTGTGTTGGAATCCAATCCGGCATGATAAGGCAAGGCACGGATGCCGTTGGCGCAAAGCACTTCGGCAAATTCTTCCACCTTTTTGCGGCTCAGGCAATATACAATACCCGATTTGCCGCTGTTGTCGCGGATAAACTTAACTATATCGCGGTCTACGTTCTTGGTTTTGGGTCTTACCTCGTAATAGAGGTTGGTCCGGTTAAAGGAGGATATAAAAACCGAGGCGTCTGCCATTCCTAAGTTCTTCTGTATATCTTTTTGAACCTTAGGGGTTGCCGTTGCGGTGAGCGCCATAACGGGAACCTGCTGCCCTATCTGGTCTATGATGGGTCTGAGGCGGCGGTATTCGGGTCTGAAATCATGCCCCCATTCAGAAATACAATGGGCTTCGTCTATGGCATAAAGCGATATGTGGAGGGTTTTGAAAAACTCCACGTTTTCTTCTTTGGTAAGGGTTTCGGGAGCCACATACAGCAATTTGGTCTTGCCTGCGCTCAGGTCTTCCTTTACCTGCTTCATTTCGGCTTTGGTAAGGGAAGAGTTCAAATAGTGGGCAATTTCGGAAGTGCTGCCGAAATTGCGTACCGCATCCACCTGATTTTTCATCAGGGCGATAAGCGGAGAAACGATAATGGCAGTTCCGGGCAATATCAAAGCCGGAAGCTGGTAGCAAAGCGACTTGCCGCCTCCGGTTGGCATAATGACAAATGTATCTCTTCCCGCCAAAACATTTCGGATTACCGCTTCCTGATTTCCCTTGAAACGGCTGAAACCGAATACACGCAACAACTCTTGGCGGAGAAACTCACCGTCGTATTCCATGGTAATTCGGGTGTGAGAAAAATGTTTAATTTTGTGCGGCGCTTGCGCTGCACAATATCAAAGATACAATTTTTTTGCTGAAAATAAAAACCTCCCATGATACTCCGCACCCAAGACATTGTAAAGATTTACAAGCAACGTACCGTAGTAGACCATGTTTCTATCGAAGTGAAACAAGGCGAGATCGTTGGCTTGTTAGGCCCTAACGGTGCCGGAAAAACCACTTCTTTCTATATTATGGTGGGCTTGATAAAAGCCCTTTCAGGCAAAGTATTCTTGGATGATACCGATATTACCCGCCTGCCTATGTATAAGAGGGCACAATTGGGCGTGGGCTATTTGGCGCAGGAAGCTTCCGTATTCAGGCACATGAGCGTGGAAGACAACATCGCTTCTATTTTGGAGTTTATAGAAAAAGACCCTGCCGTGCGCAAACAACGTCTGGAAGAACTGCTGAACGAGTTCGGCATTGCCCATATTCGCAAAACCAAAGGCATCAGTCTTTCGGGTGGAGAAAGAAGACGCACTGAAATAGCGCGTGCCTTGGCTACAAATCCCAAATTTATCCTTTTGGATGAACCTTTTGCCGGCATCGACCCCTTGGCGGTAGAAGACATCAAGAAAATTGTATTGCAGCTCAAGCAGAAGAATATCGGTATTCTTATCACCGACCATAACGCACAGGAAACCCTTTCCATTACCGACCGCTCCTACCTGCTCTACAGCGGAAAAATCCTTAAATCCGGTTCGTCTAAAGACTTGGCTGCCGACCCCGAAGTACGCGAAAAATACCTCGGCAAGGATTTTACCTTAAAGGAAGTGCGGTAGTTCTTAAAACTTGCAGCCTACGGTAAGCGTGTACAAGAATTTAGACGATGCAATCTTTGCCGGTTGCACCAAGGGTGTGCCGTCTTCCGTTACAAGATAGTAAAAGTTATCGAGGCTCTTGCTCAGTTTGGCACGCAAACCGAAATCAATAGTCCAGCGACCTGCATTCACGCCCAGCCCCGCCGTAACCGTATGGTTCGACCAATTGTTTTCTAAAATCCTGTTGTTATAGGGACAAGACTGCCATATATAACCGGCGCGTATGCTCAAGAAGTTAACCCGCCATTCCGTTCCCACGCGCAGCACACCTAACAGGCGGTAGTTGTTCTTTACTATATCCGTAATGTAGCTGTTGTATTCTATATCGTCGTCTACCTCCATACGCATCTGGCGGTAATCGATAATCTCTCCTTCTACGGCAATGGCTCCGAAATTCTTTATCAAGAAAGCCGTGCTAAAGATGCCCTTTAAGGGTGTGGACAAGCCGTAACGGTCTTCGTAACCGCCATGCACCACATTGGGCAACACATCGTTGTTAGTCCAAACGTATTGCATATCGGTAAGCATATCCATATCCGCGTTTTCTTTGAGCCAATAGTAAGTGGGCGTATGGAAAGCCACCCCTACCCTGAAGAAATGCACGGGTTTATAAATCAATCCCAATTTAAGGTTCACTCCTGTACCGCTCACGTCCATACGGTTTCTTACCTCATAAGACTTAAAGTTGTGCGGGAGCGGCAATCCTGCCGTATTCGCTTCTTCGATAACGCTTTTTTGGGTATAGTCAACAATGGGAACACCCAAAGTAAGCCCAAAAAACACCTTGTCTGACCAGTTACCGCCAAAAGAGAATGTCATTTCGGTAATATTGCCCCATTCTTGCAGTATATGTTTTTGAGACAAGCCTTTTCCAAGAAAACTTTCGTAAGTGTAGTCTAAGGTATCTATATAGTCTATCAATCCTGTCTGATATGCTAAGTTACCTATATGAGCCGCATCGGAGTGCTGCCGTGCAAAATCGTATCCGGCACTCTGTGCCGCCACATCCTGCATATACGAAGATTGTGTATTAACGCCCTTGGTGTAAATGTTATTGTTAAAATCCTTAAGGCGATTGGCTCCCACTCCGAGGTGCAGACTCCAATACTTGCCTGCTGCCGGATTAGCGTTCTTGATACAGAAAACGCCCCCTCCCTGCGGTATATTGAACTTTACTTTTTCTAAACTGTTCTTTTGCTCATAATAATCCGAAACGCTGTTTTGCGAAACAATGCCCATACTGAGCGATAATTCGTGGCGTGTATAAAAACCTATACCTGCCGGATTGGTGCTGAGCGTAGTAAAATTGGCTCCCAATGCACTGAAAGCTCCGCCCATAGCGTTGTATCTTGCCGTTCCTACCGGATCCAACATAGAGTAACGCAACAAATCGGCATCGTCCTGAGCAAAAAGACTGCCTGCGCCAAGAGAGGCAAAAACTATTATAAGGAGGTGTTTTATCTTAAACATGGCTTGACTTTTACAGGTTTATACTCGGTTAGCGGGTACGCCTTGAAGAAGAACCCGAAGACGAACTTGTGCTGCTGCGCGGAGCCGAGGAACCAGTGCTGGTACGCGGGGCAGATACGGTAGTGCTGGTGCGCGGAGCAAATACGGTAGAGCTGCTGCGCGGGGCAGAGGAACTATTGCTGCTGCGCGGCGTACTATTATAGCGTGGGCTTAAATAAGAGGAGTTGCTATGGCTGCGGTCGTAAACCGGTGTGTTATAGGGGCGGGGCTGCGGCTGCTGGGTGCGCGTGCCCTGCTGTGGCTGACCGGAATTAACATTGCCTGCGGGCTGACCCGGGCGAACTTGCGGCGTGCGGACAGTGGCAGGAGGCGTGGTGGCAGTGCCCGTTCGCTGCGGCGTGCCTGACGCGGCGGAATTGGTAGTGGTAGTGGTGCGCCGTACAGGGATATTAACACTTTCTTTGTTAGACAAACGAGTGGAAACGTTTTCCATCATAGAAGAAGGGGTAAGGGCGGTGGTGCGGCGGGTGGGTTCTGCCTTAGGTGTTCCGGGGCGTGATTCCGTGCCGGAAACCGGTGTTCTCGATGTAGAAACCGAACCAACGGCTGATTCATATCTTTCGGCAAAAGTGCGGCGCGTTGGAGCCGGCAAAGAGGGAGTGGAAGCCTCAGTGGAAGAAGACATCGCGCTTGAAACGCGGCGTGTTGAAGAACTTGTTACCGAGGGGTTGGTAATGGAACTGCCCCGGGTACGGCGTCCGTAATAGCTTTGCGTATAGGTGTTCCTATCGTAAGGATTATAGCAATAATCGTAGCTGTTGCCGTAGCGACCGTTCCAATAGCCATCCCAATAACCGTTCCAATAGCCGTTGTTATAACCATGATAGTAACTGCCGTAGCCCCAATAAGGATAATATCCGCGCCAGCCCCAGTCCCAATAGCTGCCGTAGCTGAACGCAAACGGTCCGTAACTGAATCCGAGATACCAGCCCGGTCTGTAGTAGGTATAGCGGGGATACCACCAGTCGTATCCTAAATAGATGCTGGTGCCGTAGTTCCACGGATTGTAGTCGTACCAATAGGAATTGGTATAATAGTCGGAATAATAGTCGTTGCTTACGAAATCATTGTTTTGGAAACGGCGCAGACGGGAAGAATACTCGTAATCGTAATAATTGTCGTAATTGAAAGTGTCGGTAGGCTGATCACTGTAATAATCGGTATTTTCAGAAACCGTTTCCTGAGGTTGTTGCCCGGATTGCCGCCACTGTTGTTCCAGACGCTGGCGGCGTTCCTGTTCCCGGGTCGGCATATTGCCGTAAACATCGTCGGCAGCCACCATAAAAGTGGTTCCGCAAGAACTTAACAAGGCACACATTGCCATGCTTGCGGCAACGATAAGCAGGCTTTTGTTTTTTAGGGCAGACATATATACTCCTTTCTGCATTATTGAAATACGCAATTTTAGCGTAATTTTGCCCCGCTGAAAACGGGGCGATGCCTCTTATTGCAATAATCGTACCAAACTGTAAAAAAATGGCTAAAGATTTCTCAACCAGAGCAGAAAGTTACTCGGAATGGTATAACGAATTGGTTACCCGCGCCGATTTGGCGGAACAGTCTGCGGTGCGCGGCTGTATGGTAATCAAACCCTATGGTTACGCTATTTGGGAAAAAATGCAACGCACTTTAGACCAAATGTTTAAGGATACCGGACACCAAAACGCCTATTTTCCCTTATTCATTCCCAAGTCGTTTTTGAGCCGCGAAGCCGACCACGTGGAGGGTTTTGCCAAAGAATGTGCGGTGGTTACCCACTACCGGCTCAAAGCCAATCCCGACGGCAACGGAGTAACGGTAGACCCTGCCGCCAAACTGGAAGAAGAGCTTATAGTGCGCCCCACGTCTGAAACCATTATATGGAACACCTACAAGGGCTGGATTCAGTCGTACCGCGACCTGCCCATCTTGGTGAACCAATGGGCTAACGTGGTGCGTTGGGAAATGCGTACCCGCCTTTTCTTGCGTACCGCCGAGTTTTTGTGGCAGGAAGGTCATACCGCCCACGCCACTAAGGAAGAAGCACAGGAAGAAGCCCGCCGTATGTTAGACGTTTATGCCGACTTTGCCCAAAACTTTATGGCAATGCCTGTTATCAAGGGGGTAAAGACCGCCAATGAACGCTTTGCGGGTGCATTGGAAACCTATTGCATAGAATCGATGATGCAAGACGGAAAGGCTTTGCAGGCAGGTACTTCCCACTTTTTGGGTCAAAACTTTGCTAAAGCTTTTGATGTTACCTTCTTGAACAAGGAAAACAAATTAGAATACGTTTGGGCTTCGTCTTGGGGTGTTTCCACCCGTTTGATGGGTGCGCTTATCATGACCCACTCCGACGACAACGGTTTGGTTCTGCCTCCCAAATTGGCTCCTATCCAAGTGGCTATCGTGCCTATCTACAAAAACGCCGAACAACTGGCGCAGATTTCGGAAGCCGCCCTTAAAATCAAGGCGGAGCTTCAAGCCAAAGGCATCAGCGTTAAATACGACGATGACGACAAGCAGAAACCGGGCTGGAAATTCAACGAATACGAATTTAAGGGAGTTCCGGTACGTATCGCCATAGGACCCCGCGATATGGAAAACGGCACGGCGGAAATATGCCGTCGCGACACGCTCGAAAAGTCGGTTCACAACCAAACCGAATTAGGCACGCTCATACCTCAACTCTTGGATGAAATTCAGCAGAGCCTGTTTGACCGCGCCCTCAAGCATCGTTTGGACAACACCGTAAAGGTAGACGATTGGGAAGAGTTCAAGGTGCAGATAGAACAGGGCAAATTTATTTTGGCGCACTGGGACGGAACAACCGAAACCGAAGTGAAGATTAAGGAAGAAACCAAGGCTACCATTCGGGTTCTGCCGTTTGAATACGAGGAGGAAGAAGGCAAGTGTATCTATACCGGAAAGCCTTCGCACCGCCGGGTAATCTTTGCCAAAGCCTACTAAGCCATGAAATTTCTTATTGTCGGATTAGGCAATATCGGAGCCGACTACGAAGGCACGCGGCACAACATCGGATTTATGGTGTTGGACAGGCTTGCCGCCCAAAGCGGGCTTACGTTCAGTATGGACCGTTATGCGTATTGGTGCGAGGCTAAATGCAAAGGGCATCTGTTGGAACTCATAAAGCCCACCACTTATATGAACGACAGCGGTAAAGCCGTGCGCTATTGGCTCGAAAAAGAAAAGATACCCGTTGAACGCTGTTTGGTGGTGGTAGATGACTTGGCGCTGGAACCGGGTCAGTTGCGTATGAAATCGGGGGGCAGTGCGGGAGGTCATAACGGATTGACGAATATCGAAGCTTTGATTGGCACGCAAGCCTACCCTCGCCTGAGGTTCGGTATCGGAAGCAATTTTCATAAGGGACAGCAGATAGACTATGTATTGGGGCAGTTCAGCCGGCAGGATATGGAAGCGGTGGAACCAAAAATAGATATGGCTTGCGAGATGATTAAAAGTTTTGCCTTTGCCGGCATCACCAATACGATGAACGCTTTTAACAACAAGTGATATGCCTCCGTCTTTTTCTCTAAAACGACTTTTTGGAAACAAGAACGAAACCGTCAAGGAATCTGATTCTCCTGAATATTTTGCCGGTTTTGACGAAATAGAAGCCTGCCAGATTATGACGCCGCGCGTTGACGTGGTGAGTTTGCCTCTCTCGGCTGACTTCGGAGCGGTGATAGAAACGGTGCAGGAATCCGAATATTCCCGACTGCCTGTATTTGACGGCGATTTAGACCATATCAAAGGCATCCTTTACATCAAGGATTTGATTCCCCATATGCGCGAAAACGATGATTTTGCTTGGCAAAAGCTGCTTCGCCCCGCCATTTTTGTATCGGAAACGCGCAAGATAGAGAGCCTGCTCAAAGAGTTTAAGAAAAAACGCCTGCATATAGCCATTGTGGTAGACGAATACGGAGGAACCAGCGGTATCGTTACCTTAGAGGATATTTTGGAAGAATTGGTGGGCGAAATAAACGATGAATTCGACTCTACCGAAGAAGAAAAGCTCTATCAGAAAACCGGAAAGGAAGAATATGTTTTTGACGGCAGGATGCCGGTTCACGACCTGTGCAAGCTGTTGGAAAAAGACGACGACTACTTTGACTTAGACGGCGGCGATTACGAGTCTTTGGCGGGTTTTGTGCTTGAAAAGTTAGGCTATTTTCCCAATCGCGGCACACAGTTTAACTTTAAGGAATTTACCTTTACCATAGACGAAACGGGCGAAAACCGTATTACGCGGATAAGGATGAAACTCAACCGGCATGAAGACTAAGTTCCTTTTGATATGTTGCCTTGCCTCGCTCGCAGTCTGTCTGTTGAGTTGCCGGGAAAATTATACGCCCAAACCGCGCAGCTTTATGCGTATCGACCTGCCGCAAAAAGCCTACCGCACATTCGATACGGCAGGCTATCCCGCCTCTTTCCGTATGCCGGTCTACGCAAATTTTGTTCCTATAGAATCTGAACGGAAACAAAAGAACACCCTATGGGCGGATATAGTGTTTCCCCAACAGAACGCCGCCCTTTATTGCAGCTTTATCTTTACGCCTGACTTGGATTCCTGCATCACCAACACCTTGTTCTTTATCCAACGCCACATATCCAAGGCAACGGGGGTTGACGAATGGGAAATAAATGATCCGGAAAGCAGAAAATACGGTTATCTTTACCATATCAAGGGTAGCGACGTGGCTTCTCCCTATCAGTTTTACCTTACCGACAGCAGCCGCTATTTTGTTCGCGGCTCGTTCTCGATAAACTGCACGCCCAACAACGACTCGCTCGCGCCCGTTATTCTCTTTATCAAAACCGATATAGATACTTTACTCAACAGCTGGCGGTGGAGTAAGTAGTTTTCGTGTTCCTTTATGTTTGATAAATAATTAACTTTGTGTTATATCCAATACTACAATTTATTGGATGTAGATATGTAAATTCAATAATATGACAAGCAATATACAAAGAGAACAATTGCAAGCTCAAATATGGAAGATAGCCAATGAGGTACGAGGTGCTGTTGACGGATGGGATTTCA
>JAFLTI010000037.1 GCA_022510485.1 Lentimicrobiaceae bacterium
TCCGAAAACGCACAGGTTATCAGACGAGTTATCGTTCGCTAATCTGAAAATGATCCGGCTTTAGTATTCGGCTGAACCGCCGAATACTAAAGCCAATACTAAAACAAAAAAAGGGAGACCGTCGGTCTCCCTTTTTTATTAAACTTGATTCTGCGCCCGCTTATTCTACCGTTACCGATTTAGCGAGGTTTCTCGGCTGGTCTACGTTGCAGCCTTTCTGTACGGCGATATGGTAAGACATAAGCTGCAAGGGAACGCTTGCCACGATAGTGGAAATAATGGCTTCCGTACACGGAATCTCAATAGAAAAATCCGACAATGCCTTTACTTCGGTATCGCCCTCGTTTACGATAGATATGATACGACCCTTGCGAGCCTTTACCTCCTGTATGTTGCTTACGATTTTTTCGTAATTGCTGCGGTTGGTGGCAATCACCACCACCGGCATTTCGGCATCTATAAGGGCAATGGGGCCGTGCTTCATTTCGGCGGCGGGATAACCTTCGGCGTGGATATAAGAAATTTCCTTGAGCTTAAGGGCTCCTTCGAGCGCAAGCGGATAGTTGTAGCCGCGACCTAAGTAAAGAAAGTTCTTGGAATAGGTAAAAATCTTTATCATATCGGCTATCTGCGCGTCTTTTTTAAGCACCTGCTCTATCTTGTCGGGCAGTTCGTACATAGCCTTTACAATCTGCTCCAAAGTAGACTTCTTAATGGTTTTCTTTTCCTTGCCCAATGCCAATGCCAAAAGCATCAGCACGCTTACCTGTGCCGTAAACGCCTTGGTGGAAGCCACCCCGATTTCGGGTCCGGCGTGCATATAGCTGCCGCTGTCGGAAGCCCGCGCAATGGATGAACCCACCACATTGCAGATACCATACACAAAAGCTCCGTTCTGTTTGGCAATCTTAACAGCCGCCAAGGTATCTGCCGTTTCGCCCGACTGGGAAATGGCTATCACCACATCGTCGGGATAAATGATAGGATTTCTGTAACGGAATTCTGAAGCATACTCCACCTCAACCGGAATACGCGCCAATTCTTCTATGGCGTATTCTCCCACCAAACCCGCATGCCACGAAGTTCCGCAGCCTACAATAATAATACGGCGCGCCTTGAGAAATTTATCTTTGTGGTCTATTACGCCCGAAAGAGCCACTGTATTGAGTTCCGTATTGATTCTTCCGCTCAGGCTGTCGCGTATCGTTTTGGGCTGCTCGTGGATTTCTTTGAGCATAAAGTGCGGATAACCGTTTTTTTCCAAAGAGGAAAGATTCATTTCCAGTTTTTGAATCAGGGGAACTTTCTTTACGTTCTTAAGGTTGGTTATCTCCACTTTGGGCTTGCCTTTGGCAGGAACCGTTAAAACGGCTATCTCTTCGTCTGAGAGATAAACCACTTCGTTGGTATATTCTATAATCGGCGTGGCATCGGAGGCGGCAAACAATTCGTTTTTGCCTATACCGATTACCAAGGGACTGCCGTTGCTTGCCACAATAATGCTGTTGGGCGATTCCTTAGACATAATGGCAACCGCATAGGCACCTATTACCTGCTTTAACGCCTGATGCACGGCATCTACCAAAGAAATCTTGCTGCTTGAACGGATATAGTCTATAAGCTGCACCAATACTTCGGTATCGGTTTCGCTGTAAAAGGTTCTGCCCTGCTTTATCAACTCTTTGCGGAGAGTCTGATAGTTTTCGATGATACCGTTATGTATCAGTGCCAAATCCTCGTATTGCGAATAATGGGGATGCGCGTTGTGCTGGTTAGGCTCTCCGTGGGTTGCCCAACGGGTATGGGCTATCCCTGTGGTACCGCTCACATCCTTGTCTTTTACATATTCTTCCAAATCGGAGACCTTGCCCCGATTCTTGTAGATGTTGAGGCGGTTATGGTTGTATATGCACACACCCGCGCTGTCATACCCCCGGTATTCGAGCCGGTGCAGGCCTTTCATAAGGATAGGATAAACCTGCTTTTTTCCTACGTAAGCAACAATTCCACACATAAGGAAACTAATTTTGTACAGTATCGTTTACCACTGTATAGATTACCTCCAAACGCATTCCGTTTTTGTCTGCGCCCGGTCCGTAAAAGACGGCGCGGGTAGGCTTTTCGTAGCGTTCATCGGATTCGGGAATGATATCTAAATACATATCGAACATCTCTCTGTTTGCCGTATCTCTGGTGGTGAGATAGGCAAGCCTTTGCAAGTAGCGCGTAACATTTATGCGGTATTGCCCGTTCTTGCTGTCGTATTTTCCGCCGGGATTGGAAGCATCGGGAATGTCGTACTCTGTTCCCCGGTTCACATAGCGCACGCATTGCAACTGCGCCGGCGCATCAATGTCGGGAATGTTTACGGCATCCGCTTCGTCCAATACTATCACCGCCTGATTGATAACCACCTTGCCCGATACCACGCTCTGAAATTCGGGAATCCTAAAACGGATTCTGCTCCCGCCCGACCCTTCTACATACAGGCGTTGTTCTCCCGCCGTAGTGTCGCCGTCGATTAACTGCGCCCTGTAATATTGGTCGGTAGAAAGGCTGCGGTCTCGTTTTATATGCGTATAACGGAGCGGCCCCAACACAAACTTCTGGTAAGAGGTTCCTGTTTCTCCGTTTTCCGAACCGTTAAAATAAACGGTAATATCCGCACCCGAAGAAAATAGGTTTGTAACCGAAAAAACAATGCTTTCGCTTTCGTTTTGGCAAGGATGCGCCTTGATGTAAAGCCCCTTGAAATAAGTGCGCAAGGCTCCCAAATCAGCCTTTTCTTCATCGCTCATTTGAACAACGTAATCAAGCAGGCGTTTGCCGAACCCTTTGTCTAAATGTATGCGCAAATCAGCCACCTGCTTTATTCCTGACGCAGAATCGTAAACGGTGTCGAAAGGTTTGGGATATACGGTAAGGATTTCTCCTATGGGCGTGGGGTTGTAAACAGGCTCCCTATTGGAGCAATAGGCACTGTCGTAACCCTCTCCGTCTATAAGTTCTTCGGTTATTTCATGAAGGCTTATCCGGAGCGCCCTTCCGTCCATGCGCCTATGCCTCGGAAACTTGCCCGAATACGGCAGGTTGAGTACCACCGAATCCACCTTACTGTCTATACCGAGGTCTGTTCCCGAATAGTAGGTATAGGAATTATCTCCCTCTACATGCAGGGTAAGAATTTGAACCGCAAGATTATAGGTTTCCGAACCAAAGACCGGGCTAAACGAAGTTCCCAAGAGTACCGAACTCGAATTCTGAATAATCAGCGAATCGTCGCTCAGGCTGAAAGCCTCTATACGGAAAGCGGTATCGTACTTAGAAACCAAATCGGTTTCGGGATGGATATTCTTTCCTAATATGGAATCGGGATCCGTTTTACACGAAAACAACAGCAACATTATGAAAGCAAGCGGAAACAGACCGCAAAACACCCCTCTACCGACCTTTGAGAAACTTTCCATAAAACGTATTCACTTTTTCCACGTAACCATCTTCTCCCGGAAAATTCAAAACCGGCTTTTTGGAGGCTTTTACCGCAGTTTTAAGCCAACCCAGATCGGTAACCTCTTTGTCTGCGTAAATCAAGCCGTCTGAATAGTCTATCGCCATTTTGGTCAGGTCTTCGTGCGAAAACTTGCCGTATTTCTTGATGTCTTTTTCTTCAAAGTTGTCAAAGAGCAATTTATCTCCGAATGAAGCAGGAAAGGTGCCCTTGAAACCGTCGTTATACAATGCCGTAATAATCTTTGCGTTGGCAAAAACCGGACTGTCCTGATAGAATTTACGTACATAGAACGGCAAGAGGGAGGTGAACCAGCCGCTGCAATGAATAATGTCGGGAGCCCACGCCAGCTTTTTTACCGTTTCCAGCACGCCCCGGGCAAAGAAAATACACTTTTCGTCGTTGTCGGGATAAAACTTACCGCTGGTGTCGGTAAACATATTCTTCTTATAAAAAAACTCCTCGTTATCAATAAAATATATCTGCATCCGGGCGGCTTGTATAGAAGCCACCTTTATTACCAAAGGATGGTCGGTATCGTTGATAATCAAATTTATACCAGACAAGCGTATCACTTCGTGAAGTTGGTTCCGCCTTTCGTTGATAAGCCCGTAACGAGGCATAAAGGTGCGGATCTCGTTTCCCTGTTCCTGAATACCCTGCGGCAGATAACGCCCCATTTTGGACATCTGTGTAGTCCGCGTATAGGGATATATTTCTTGATTGACGAACAGTATTTTCGGTTTCTCCATCGGGATTTGGTTTTTAAGCCATTACCGGAATATTCCGGAAATATGCAGGCACGCGAAGATACAAAAAATTTGCGAGCCAATCAAGTTTCATACTTTTTTAATGCCACTTTATTTTTTTCTTTGTCAAAAATTTAACGGAAAACTCCGCAATTTGTATCGGTTTTCGGCTTGCAAAGCATAGCGGAAAAAACTATCTTTGTTGGTTAGCGTGAATTTTTCAGAATGAATAAGCAATGGGTGCCTAAGCAAGCGGAAGGAGAAATACCGGAAGAACTGCACGAAAACCCGCACATAGCCCGGCTTCTGTTCCAAAGGGGTATCAAAACCCGTCAGGAAGCCGATATGTTTTTTCATCCTGACCTGAACCAATTGCACGATCCTTTCTTGATGAAAGATATGGATAAGGCGGTAGAACGCCTCCAACGTGCCGTGAGGGATAAAGAACGTATCTGTGTATATGGCGATTACGATGTAGACGGTATTACAGCGGTTGCCTTAGTATATACTTTTTTAGAAAACATCGTAGCGGATCCCGATGTGCTGGGCTTTTTTGTGCCTGACCGATACTTAGACGGATACGGACTTTCCAAGCGGGGCATAGACTATGCCCACGAAAACGAGGTGAGCCTTATGATTGTGCTCGACTGCGGCATCAAGGCAAACGAAGAAGTGCTCTATGCCAAAGAAAAGGGCATAGATGTAATTGTTTGCGACCACCACTTTGCCGAAGGGGAGATTCCTCAGGCTTATGCGGTTTTGGATCCCAAGCGAAATGATTGCCCCTATCCTTACAAAGACCTTTCGGGCTGCGGAGTGGGACTTAAATTAGTTTGGGCGTATGCGCTCAAGAACGGCATGGATCTGCGCCGGCATATCTATCCCCTGCTGGATTTGGCAGCCATGAGCATCGCCTCCGACATAGTGCCTATCTTAGGCGAAAACCGGGTGCTGTCGTATTTCGGGCTTATCCTCATCAACACCAAACCCCGACCCGGTGTATTTACGCTTTTCAATTACGCCAATATCAAGGCTTACAATCCGGCACTGAACCGCAACCTGCCTCCTCCCTTTGCGCGGGGAAGCAAGGATAAACGCCGGGTTTTTGACCGCGAGATAACCAACAGCGACCTCGTTTTTTCTCTCGGTCCGCGCATCAATGCCGCCGGCAGGGTGCAAGACGGCAAGAATGCGGTAAGCCTCTTGCTGTGTCGCGATTTACCCTCGGCTCAGGAAAAGGCAAAGCTAATCAACGACAACAACAACGACCGTAAGAACTTAGACAAAGAGGCTACCGAAGATGCATTTGCCCTTATCAGCAAAGATTTAGACGATGCCGACAGAGCCACCACAGTGGTTTTTAAGGAATCTTGGAACCAAGGTATCATAGGTATCGTGGCTTCCCGTCTTATAGAAACCTATTACCGCCCCACCATCGTATTTACCACCACAGCCAACGGCAGCGAAGATACTTTGGTCGGTTCGGCGCGCTCGGTAAAGGGCTTCAATATTTACGAAGCCATTTCTGCCTGCGGGCATCTTCTGGAACACTACGGAGGGCATAAATACGCCGCAGGGCTAACCATCAAGCGCGAAAACCTCGAAAAATTCAAAGATGCTTTTGAAGAAGAGGTGAAAAACCGGCTCAACGGAGAAGAACTGCAACGCGAGATAGAAATAGACGACGAACTGCGTTTTGAAGAAATAACGCAAGATTTGGTAGATACTATAAAGAACTTTGCGCCTTTCGGTCCGCGAAACCTCAACCCTATTTTTGCCAGCAAGCACGTAAAATCCGCCAATACGCCCGGTTCTCACGGCTCACGTGTGGTGGGCAACAACCACCTCAAGCTGCTTATGTTCCAGCCCGAATCGCGCTCGGAACCCCTCGACGGAATCGCGTTCCAGCAAGGGGAGGCGTTTGAAAAAATCAGCAAAGGCAGATCTTTCGATATATGCTACCATTTGGAAGAAAATACCTTTAACGGCAATACTTCCATTCAGCTCAACATTCAGGATATTTATTTTCCCGAATAAACGGGTCTATCGCAGCCGGTTGGCGATATTCATACATTGCTGGGCGGCTTGTGTCTGCCCTGTTGCCTGATATATCTGCGCCAACAGTTGATATGCCGGAGCATAGGGCTGTATTTCTACCAATGCCAGCAATTCATTCAACGCCATCTGCATATTCTGCTGCCTTAAGTAACAATGCGCCGACAGCCAATATCCCGTTATATCTCCGGGCGAAACTTTTTTGATGCTGTTGGCTACGGCTATCGCGCCCGAAAGGTCGTTTTTGGCAATGCAGGCATTGGCTAAAAGCGAAAGTGCGGTGGTATTGGACGGCACGTTGGATGCCCAGAAGGAGGAAAGTATAAATGCGCTGTCGGCGTTGTTTTGGTCCAGATAGATGTTTGTGAGGTGTTCAAGCGCCTGTTCGTTGTAGGGGTTGTAGTTCCGTGCGCGGTAAAAATACATTTTGGCACTGTCGGTCTTGCCGGCACGCATGGCGCGGTAGCCCTCCAAATCGTTTCTGTCGGCACGTTCCAGCACTATGCAGATAGGCACTCCGTTTACTTTTTCTACGTGAACCGTATTGACGGGCGGAAACATATTCTTGTTGGTAATCCAGTCGGGGTTCATGCCTGTAATGGTAAACACGGCGTAATCCCAATCGTTGTTGCCCATTTGGTAGATGCGCGAAAAGGCGGGTTGAAAATGCGCGCTGTCTTTTTTAAGGTAATAGCCTACCGAGGCGGTATGCCACGATGCCACCTTGAACTTCTGCCCCGGTTTCAATTTTGAAATATCGGCATTGTTCATAACCCATTCGGTGGCTTTGCGCGTGGAATGGTAGTAGTAATCCAATTCGTATTTGCCGTAGGCGTTTTTTATTCCGCCGGCAAGTTCGTTAAAATAAACGTATTCGTAGGGATGGTTGGCAAAGATATGGCAAACCGGACCAATCAGCAGCACCACCGGCAAGGCAACGCCAAAACCCCAGCGCAGAGCCGGAACGCGAAACTTTTCGTAGAGGGAATAAAAGCCCAAGCCTGCCGCCGCCACCAAAGTGGGATAACAGAACATACTGTGCCTCCAGCCGCCGTAAACATTGGCTTTTGTATAGATAATCCAGCATACCGGAAAGGCAAAGCAGAAAAACAGAAAGCCGGTAAAGAACCTATCCTTTTTGCTCCAGCCGGTAAACAGATATATCAAAGCGCCTACAATTACCGCCACAGGAATGGTCATAAAGATAAACTTGGGCGTGTAATACCAAGGCAGGGTGTTGCTCATTGCCAGCTTGCCTTCAAACAGCTGGCGTATGCTGATGGCAAAGGCATTCATAGACGAAAGGGAACCGAGCACATTGGCTATGGGCTTTTGCATAGCGTAGGGCCACAGCAGCACGCACAACAGATAACCGCCTATGGCTGTAAGCAAGCCATATTGGATAAGCCGCCAAAAAGCGGAAGTTTTAGAAAGCGTGCCAAGCCGTGCCGCCTCGCTCTTGCGGCAAAGAACCATCCAACGCAGCAAGCCGAACAGCCCGAAATAGGCAATCAAAATTAAACCGCCCACGCGCACAGCCATTGCCAAGCCTATGCTGATTGCCAGCATTACCATAGTGGAGGTCTTTACTTTGGGAAAATCCTGCAGGAACACCACCATATAGAAAAGCCCCATCGCCATAAAGGTAACGAGGTTCACATCTTTGAGGTCGTTGAACGAATGTCCTATAAAACGCGGAGAAAAAACAAAAAGCAGAAAGGTAAGGATAGCGGGAAGGTATTTTTTGCCTGCAATGCGGAAAGCGATAAGCGCGGTAAACAATATGGCAAACCAGCCGCAAAGCGTATTGGTGGTATGGCGCACCTGCATAATATCCGAAATGCCGAACCAGCGGGCAAAGGCGTAGGCAAAGTTATCCACCACCTGTCCGTAAAGCGGCAGGTTGTAGCTTTCGGTAACCACCGCTGCCGTATCGTCTTTGCCGAAAGTGCTATAAAAATCGTAGATATGTTTTGCCTGTTCGTTATGAAATTCTTCGTCGCCCGACATACCCGCCCCGAAACTGCCGATAAGCAACAGCACCAAGCTTACCGCACAAAGGATATAGAAAACTAATTTTGTTCTGTCTTTTTTGAAACTTTCAAAAAAACTTTCGCTTTTAGCCTGCATTTTATCTTGTTTTTCTTGTGAACGTTCAAATACAAAAAGTTTGTTGAGGGCAAAACCTAAAAATCCCACAGGAATACTCATAACGGCGGCATTTACATAGTCGCTGATGCCAAAGAGATAGTTAAGTACCGCCATACCGCTGATATTGGCAAAGTACATAATCACATACACGCCTATGAAACGAGGCAGAAGGTAGTATTTTCCATTTTTGAAGACAATGCTTCCGTAGGTCTTAAAATTAAAGAGTATGCCGATAATCTGCCCGATGAGGGCGGCGATATTGCGGTTGTCGGTAACAAAGAAACGGAGCAGGGAAAACACGCACCACCCGAAAAGGGTGTTGAGGGCAGCCACCAACAAAAAACGCACGAATTTGATGTCGGTGAAATTGAAAAAAAGACGACCGGGCGAAAAGCGTTCCAGATACAATCTCGCTTTGGATTTTTTTTCGGGAACCACACGTCTGAAAGACTCTCCTGTGAATATCGGTCTTTTTCCCATATTAATATTCTGTTTGCGTGGTGATGTAGGTAAAGTGGGCAGGCAAAGATATTTCCAAGTTCACCCGCCTTTGTTGCAGCGGATGCGGAAAGGATATGCTGTAGGCAAACAGCCTCACCGCCCGCCTCACACTTGCATCGGCACCGTATTTGCGGTCGCCCACGATAGGACAGCCCATATCGCTCATATGTACCCGTATCTGGTTCTTGCGCCCTGTTTCCAAACGTATGCGCAAAAGCGAGAACAAGGCATCTTGGCGGGGAGCCTCCTCTCCGTTCCACACAAAACTACCGATAATTTTGTAATGGGTAATAGACCACTTGGCGCCTTCTTCCTCTTCGGGCACTGAATACACCACCTGCCGGGCGTTTTCCTTAAGCCACGAGCGCAGGGTGGCTTCTTTCTTCGCCGGCACGCCCTGCACCAAGGCGTAGTAGTGCTTTTCTACCCTGTCCCAGTTTTCCTGCAAAAAATTGCGGCTCTGTTCGCTTTTGGCAAAAAGCAGTATGCCGCTCACCTCGCGGTCTAAGCGATGAACGGTGTAGGCGCGTCTGTTTCCCCGGCTTTTTTCTAAAACGTATTTGTTTACCGCCCCGAACATGGAGCGTATTTTTTCGGTGGTGCGACCGGTAGAAAGGATACCTGCCGGCTTGAATACGGCTATGATTTCATCGTCTTCAAACAGAACCCTGAAAGGCGGTTTTTCGCGACAGGTGTCGCGCTCGCCGTATTTTTTGAAAGAAATTTCCTGTCCTGCCTTAATCAGAAAGCCGGGATGCCGGAGAACCGCACCCCTAAAAGCAACGCAACCGAAACGCACGGCTTTTTTTAGGTGTGTCTTGTTGCTTTCGGGAAAAGCCTTTACCAACACATCCAACAAGGGTGCATCTTCGGTTGCCTTGATATTCATACCTATAGTTTAATTTCGTCGCCGTGCCGGTCTAAAAAGCGGTATTCTAAAAAGCCGGAGGCGTTGCCTTCCTTAAGGCTTATCCACCGTTTGTATTTCCACCACCACTTGCGCTGGTATCTCAAGAAACGCCGCATATACGCATATACGTAGGGGCTTAGAACCACGCTGAAGCAGCGGGCGTTGGTATCTTTTATAAGATATTCCACGTCCCGCTCTATATCGTCTACCACGCACACGCTGGGGCGTATCTTGCCTGTTCCGCCGCAGGCGGGACAGGTTTCCAGCACATCAACCTGAGTTTGGGGGCGTACCCTTTGGCGTGTAATCTGTATCAGACCGAACTTGGTGGGAGGCAATACCGTATGGCGCGAGGGGTCGTTTTCCATAAACTTGACCATAGCGTCGAAAAGAATCTTGCGGTTCTGAGGTTCCCTCTGGTCTATAAAGTCTACAATCACAATTCCGCCCATATCGCGCAGACGCACCTGCCGCGCTATTTCTGCCGCCGCTTCCAAGTTTACCTCCAAAGCGTTGGCTTCCTGACTCTGCTCTGCATTGACCCTATGCCCGCTGTTGACGTCAATTACGTGCATAGCCTCGGTATGCTCTATAACCAAGTATGAACCGCTGCGCTTAATGTTGACCACCTTGCCGAAAGAAGCCTTTATCTGCTTGGAAACTCCGTAACGGTCAAATATGGGTTCGCGGTCTTTATAGAGTTTTACTATATTCTTTTTCTGCGGCGCGATGGTGCCTACATAGGTTTGTATTTCTTCAAAAAGATCTTCGTTGTTGGTAACAATCTGGTCAAAATCGTTGGTAAGGAAATCGCGCAGTATGCTTACCGTCTTGTCCATCTCGCTGCACACCTTTACCGGCGGGCGGGCGGTATGAAGATGGCTCTTTATCTGTTCCCACTTGCGGAAAAGGGCATCCAAATCGCCGTGCAGTTCAGAGGCGGTCTTGCCCTCGGCAACCGTACGCACGATAACCCCGAAATTCTTGGGGCGCACGCTCTGCACCAAGTTGCGCAAACGCATCCTTTCGTCGGGATTCTTTATTTTTTGCGATATGGATATGCGGTTGGAGAACGGAATGAGCACTACGTAACGCCCGGCAAAAGAAATTTCCGAACTCAGGCGCGGACCTTTGGTAGAGATAGGTTCTTTGGTTACCTGAACCAATATGTGTTGGTTCTGCTTTAAGACCGTGTTGATTTTTTCGGTCTTGGATAATTCTTCTTTGAGCTTGTATTGCGAAATATCCAACTGCGCCTTATCTCCGCTCAACGCGCAATTGGTAAACTTGTGCATAAGCTGCACTTGCGGCCCTAAGTCTAAAAAATGCAGGAAGCCTTCTTTAGAAGCACCCACATCTACAAAGGCGGCGTTCAATCCGGGCATGATTTTTTTGACCCTGCCTAGAAAAATATCGCCCACCGAGTGCTGCGTATTGCTTTTTTCCCTATGGAGTTCGACCAATACCTTGTCTTCCAAGAGGGCTATAACCACCTCCTGAGAGCCGGCATCTACTATCAGTTCTTTGTTCACTCGTCAAATCCTCCAAAAAAAAGCACAGGGTCTGCCTATACCGGCAAACCCTGTGCTACTTGGCGAAAAAGAAATTACTTCTTTTCGTTTCTAACAGCCACCATAAAGGGCTTGGCCGGCTTGAAAGCGGGAATATTGTGAGCCGGAACAATCATCGATTTGTTCTTGGTGATGTTACGGGCGGTCTTCTGGGCGCGGTGCTTGATGATAAAGCTTCCGAAACCACGAAGATACACGTTATTACCCTTGATCATGTTGTCTTTAATGACTTCCATCATCGTTTCTACCGTAGCCAATACGGTAACTTTTTCAATTCCTGTCTTGTTGGCGATTTCAGCCACAACTTCAGCCTTTGTCATAGTATTGTATGTTTTTAAGTTTTACCTACACAATTTGCAGCCTTTCAGAAACTTATTTCAAAAGGCAGGCGCAAAGATAACATTTTTTTCGGATTCAAAAAGTTGTCGCCTCAAATCCGCGAACACTCCGCAACAAAGCTTAGAACGGCAGGGGGTCTTCTTCGGGATTATACTCCGGTTCTCCCTCTATCTTGTCGGGAATGGCAGGCATAGCCTCCTCTCCTTTCAAAAAGGCAGGCTTTTCTTCTTTCTTGCCGCTAAGCATAACCATATTCTGGGCTTCCACCTCGTAGGCATAGCGTTTTTGCCCTCTGTCTTCCCAGCTGCGGTTACGCATTTTTCCCTCCACATACACCTTCATGCCTTTCTTGAGGTACTTTTCGGCAACCTCCGCCAATCCTCTGTACAATGCCACCGTATGCCATTCGGTGTGTTCAAGGCGTTCACCCTGTTTGTTCCTGTAACCCTCGGTTGTGGCTATGGCGAGCCTTACCCGCTTGTTACCGCTTTCAAATGTGTACACTTCGGGGTCTTTTCCAAGATTGCCCACCAGAATAACTTTGTTTACTCCGCTCATAATTTTAAGATTTTAGGGGTTAGTATATACTTATAACCCACAAATCCGATTTTATCGAAGTTTTCTCTTCCTAAAAAATGTGTATATCCTCCAAAAAACGCCTTACAGATACCGGAAAGGCATATTCTGAAAGCAAATTTTTTTTGACCCTGAGGCAGTCTTTTTGGCTTTCCAAGTATTTTCTAAGCCCGAATGTTCCGGCGTCTGCCTTGTAAAAGTAAAAATGGAGCCTGCGGTGGCTCAGGGTCTGGGTGCGGTGTTCCAAAAAACTTATGCCCTCGGCGTCACATACGGCAGGAGGCGCTTCAAGCGAAGGGGATTGGGGCAAAAGGGGCAAATCGTACATACCGCGCCAAAGGTCGTTGTAGCCGCGTTTGTGCAGCCAAAGGGTGTCGTCTTGGTCTAAAACCAGCATATAGTGCAGCTGCCATACGGGAAGAGGCTTCTTTTTTTCCTTTACCGGAAGATGCGCCACCGCCCCGTGCTCAAAAGCATGGCATACGCTTTGAAATGGACACTGCCCCTGCCCGCAGAGGGGATTAAGGGGAGTGCAGGCCAAAGCACCGAACTCCATTATCGCCTGATTGAACACGCCCGGATTCTGCCTGTCGATACGCTCGTAAAGCGTTTTTTCTATCGTCTTTTTGCAAAGGGCAGACTGCGCGGGTTCGTAAATGCCGTCTAAGCGGCAGATAAAACGGATTACATTGCCGTCTATCACCGGGTGGCAGAGATTAAAGGCAAACGAAGCCACAGCGGCTGCCGTATAGGCTCCTATGCCGGGCAACGCCTTTATTTTTTCGTAGTCTGCGGGAAAAACACCTCCGTATTCTTTCTGCACTATTTTGGCTGCCGCATGAAGGTTGCGAGCCCGAGAATAATAGCCCAGTCCCTGCCAGAGAGCCAACACCTCTTTTTCTGAAGCCGAGGCGAGATCTCCCACTTTCGGAAACCGCTCCACAAAACGCTGGTAATAGGGCAAGCCTTGGTTTACGCGGGTCTGCTGCAAGATAATCTCCGAAAGCCAAATCCGGTACGGATCCTGAATGTTCCGCCACGGCAGGCTGCGCTGGTTCTGCCCGTACCAATTTATAAGCTGTTCCGAAAAAGTCATTCCGGCTCTATATTAAAAAACCCGGTGGCGCAACTAAGCTCACACCACCGGATTTTGCAAATTGTAGGTGTTTATTTTACTTTCCGAAAGCGTCTAAACCGCCTTGCAGGTAGGCTATAAAGGCTTCCACATCGCCAGAGTAGCCGTAGCCGTTGGGAGCAATGGGATTGCCGTCACCATCCAAAAGGTGGTAGTAGGGCAAGGTGTTGGTTTTGAATCGCGTTACCTGAAAATCGGCATTGCGCTTGCCCATAGTCTTTTTTACCTTGCCGTCGATAACGGAGGTTACCCATTCGTTTTCGGGCAGTTCGGTCTGATCGTCGCAATACAAGGCAACAATCACATACTTCTTAAGCAATTCCTGCACGCGGGGATCCGACCATACATCGTTTTCCATCTTTTTGCAGTTGGCGCAGGCATGACCCTTAAAGTCGATGAACACCGGCTTGTTCTGCTGCTTGGCGCAAGCCAAACCTTCTTCATAATCGAAATAGCCCTTGAGGTTGAACGGCAAGTGCAGTTTTTCGGCATATTTGGGAGTGCCGCAAAGTTCCTGTGCGTCTGCCATTGCCACAACATTACCGGCAACCATAGGCTGATTGAGGTTGAACTGCTGGGTGGTAAGGGGCGGAACTAAAGAGGAAACCATCTTGAGGGGTGCGCCGAACATACCGGGAACCAAGTAAAGCACAAAGGTAAAGGTAAGTATTACCAACAGAAGACGGAACACACCGATATGGGGTACATCCGAATCGTGCGAAAACTTGATCTTGCCCAAGAGGTAGATGCCCATCAGGGTAAAGATTACAATCCAGATGGCAAGATAAACTTCACGGGTAAAGAGGTGCAGTTCGTACACTTGGTCTATGTTCAAGAGGAACTTCATACCGAAAGCCAAGAGAATAAAGGCAAACACCACTTTTACCGAATTGAGCCAGCCGCCCGACTTGGGCATCTTGGCGAGCAAAGACGGGAAGAGCGAAAGGATAAAGAAAGGCATACCCATAGCCAAACCGAACAGGAACATACCCAAAAGCGGCTTGAGAACCGAAGTTCCCATAGCGGCTTCTACCAACAGGGTGGCTACGAAAGGACCCGTGCAGGAGAAAGAAACGATAGCGAGCACGGCAGCCATAAAGAATGCCGAGATATATCCGCCGTTGTCTGCCTTGGCGTCTAATTTGTTCGACAGTCCGGAGGGCAGCGTAATTTCAAACATTCCGAAGAATGAGAAAGCGAAAATGAGGAAGAGCAGGAAGAAGATAAGGTTGGGAATCCAGTGCGTGCTGAGCACGTTGGCAAAATCGGCACTCTTGGTAATCGCCACAATTCCACCTATCAACGTATATATCAATGTAATTGACAAGGTAAAGATTGCCCCCTTGATAATGCCTGCCTTACGGCTGGAACCGTCGTCGGTATCCATAAAGAAAGATACCGTCATAGGAATCATAGGGAACACGCAGGGAGTGAATACGGCTGCCAAGCCTGCCAGAATGGCAAGCAAAAAGAACCCCATAAGGGATTCTTTTTCGGCTGCCGGTTCAGAGGCGGCTTCAACAAGACTTGCCGTTTCCACCTCCTCGGCTGCGGGAGCGGCTTCCGCAACGGGGGTTTCCTCAACGGCAGCCGTGGCAGCCTTAACCCCCTTTACCTTAAACTTGAGGTCGATGTCGCTAAAAGGAATACAGGTTTCGTCGTTGCACACCTGATAATCCACCGTGGCGGCAATCTCAAAATCCTGCTCGGTTTCTATCGTTATCTTTTGACGGAACTCGGCATCCTTGGCAAAAAAACGCACCAAGGTTCCAAATATCTCGTCGGTTTCTTCTATAGGCTTGGGGCTTTCAGAAACTCTGCCCTTTGCTTTGAACTCGCCCATAGTGGGAAAATTAAATACGGTAGGTTGGGGACCGCCGTCTTCCAAAAACTGCGAATACAGGTGGTATCCGCCGCCCACTTCGGCTTTCATTACCAATTCGGCTTGGTTACCGTCAAGGTAGTTTACCGAACAGGTCCATTTTACAGGGTTATCTTGCGCAAAGCCGAGCCAAGCAAAGGCTATCGACAAGCACGCTGCAAACAATAACTTTTTCATTTTATGCTCTATTTTTGATTTTCAATTTTGTATTCGTAGCTTTCCATAATCGGGTTGTGCAGCAAATCTTTGCAAGCCTTTTCCACGAGGGCGGCGGCTGTCTTCTGGTCGGGGGCGTCTACTTCGAGAGTGATATGCTTGCCTATGCGGACATTGGCAACCGCCTTTGCACCCATATTATGCAAACGGGCTTCTACAGCCTTTCCTTGTGGGTCAAGCAATGCCTTGAGAGGCATTACGTTTACTTCTGCTCTGTATTTCATTCTATATTCTTGTTTGTAGTGTTACGTTCTTCCATATAAAAATGCACCCACGAAAAGAAAGGGTACAGAAATATCGTTACCGCCAAACCCAAAAATCCGAACAGGGCAAACAGCACAATGGCTGTTGCAATAAAAAGATATACAACTTTTTGACTCTGCCAAGAGAGGTGTTTGAGCTTAAACGAGAACATACGGTAGTTGCAAACGAGCAGCAACGACATTACCACCACCAATGCCAAAAGATAGCCTCCCTTTAGAAAAACCCCGTCGGGATCGGCGTGCAATGCCAATGATGCCCAAAAAATAGCGTTTGCCGGAGTGGGCATACCTCTAAAAGAGCTGCTTTCTTCCGCCACATTGAATTTTGCCAAGCGATATGCCGAAGCGGCTGTCATTACAAACGCCACGCAAGCCCAATAATGCCCCCATTCGGGTTGGGAAAGCAGCATTATATACACCAAGGCGGCAGGAGCCACCCCAAAGCTTACCACATCCGAAAGCGAATCCAATTCGCGACCTAAAGAACTTTTGGCATCGAGCAGGCGAGCCGCCATACCGTCAAAAAAATCGAAAACCGATGCCACAAAGATAAAAATGGCGGCAATAGCCAAATGCCCTCCGAAAGCATACACCACCGAGAGGCAACCGCACAGCAGGTTGCAGAGGGTAAGAATGTCCGGTATCTTTTTGGCACACATAAGGTGCAAAG
>JAFLTI010000038.1 GCA_022510485.1 Lentimicrobiaceae bacterium
GCAGATTCGAACTGCTGTACACGGTTTTGCAGACCGTTGCCTAGCCACTCGGCCATGAGACCCTATCTTTGGAACGGCAGCAAAAGTACCCAAATTTTTTTAATCGGCAAAAAAAATCTAACTTTGCACCCCTTGTGGCGGTGAGAGCCGTGCAGGGAGAAATAAATTATTAACCACTTTTTAGAAAGGAAAAGGTATTTAGTATGATTATTGTTCCTGTAAAAGAGGGCGAAAACATTGAACGCTCGCTTAAAAAACTCAAAAGAAAGTTTGAAAAGACGGGTGTTGTGAGGGAATTGAGAAACCGTCAGAAGTTTACCAAACCCTCGGTTGTGGCTCGGGAACGCAGACTAAAGGCCATTTACATCCAGCAGTTGCAGACGAAAGCCGAAAACAGCGCGATGTAAGAAAAGAGGCGGAGCAACGGGCTCCGCTTTTTTTTTATCGGATTGACCAAAACAAAAAAGATGAAGCCTCTTTTGTTTATAGAAACCTACGGATGCCAAATGAATTTTGCCGATTCCGAGATTTTGGTTTCCCTTTTGAAAGACCGTTACGATACCACCGACAATTATGCGGATGCCGATTTGATATTGGTAAACACCTGCTCTATCCGCGACCACGCCGAACAGCGGGTTTTGAACCGCCTCAAGGAGTTTACCTCGCTCAAGAAGAAACATCAGGGGCTTAAGGTGGGTTTGGTGGGCTGTATGGCGGAACGTCTTAAAGAACAGCTTTTAGAAAGCGAACTGGCGATAGATTTGGTGGTGGGTCCCGATGCCTACCGCTCCTTGCCGGCGCTCTTAGACGAGGTGGAGGCTGGTTCCAAAGGTATTGATGTATTGCTTTCCGAGAGCGAGACCTATCAAGATATAGAGCCTGTGCGTTTGGGCTCCAACAAGGTGTCTGCCTTTATTTCGATTATGCGTGGATGCCAGAATTACTGCGCCTATTGCGTGGTTCCCTATACGCGGGGCAAGGAACGCAGCCGCGAGGGGCAGACCATAGTGAACGAAGCCCGCAAACTGTTTGAACAAGGCTATAGGGAAGTTACCCTGTTGGGTCAGAATGTAAATTCTTATCGTGCCGGCGATCTCGATTTTGCCGGGCTTATGCGGCTCGTTGCCGAGATAGACCCCGCTTTGCGCGTGCGGTTTTCTACCTCTCATCCCAAAGACCTTTCCGATAGTTTGATAGAGGTAATGGCTGCCTATCCCAATATCTGCAAGAACATTCATCTTCCGGTTCAGTCGGGCAGTTCTGCCATGCTGGCTAAGATGAAGCGTAAATACGACCGCGAATGGTATCTGGAAAGGGTGTCAGCCTTGCGCAAGCGGATTCCCGACTGCGGTATCAGCACCGATATCATTGCCGGTTTTTGCGGCGAAACGGAACAAGACCACGAACAGACCCTAAGCCTGATGCGCGAGGTGGGCTATGATTTTGCCTTTATGTTCAAGTATTCGGACCGCCCCGGCACCTTTGCGCACAAGAATTATGCCGACGATGTTTCCGAAGAAGTGAAACTGCGGCGCCTCAACCAGATTATAGACCTGCAACAACAGCTTTCACACCAAAGCAACCGCCGCGATGTGGGCAAGACTTTTGAGATTTTGGTGGAAGGTGTCTCAAAAAAAGACAAGCAGCGTTTTTTCGGGCGCAACTCGCAGAACAAAGTGATAGTTTTTGACAATCCCGCATTGCCAAACGGAGAGTTCAAGGTAAGGGTGGGCGATTACGTAAAGGTGGAAGTTAAGGAATGTACCGCAGCCACCTTGCTGGGTGCTTTAGTATAAACCGCTAATGAACCACAACTAATTTGAGGTCTTGTTGTACTACCTCTCCCCGGGCATCTTTTGCTTTGATATGGCAGATATACATTCCCGCCTGCACGCGGCTGTTGCCTTTTGAACGGAGATTCCAACGCAGCGGGCCTACCGAATAGCCCGATAAGTCGCTCATTGTATAGTTAAGTTCCGCCACGCACATTCCTTGCAGGTTAAAGATGCTCAGCGTGCATTTTTCTATGCCGCCGTTCTGGCTGTTGTGGTTAAAGTAAAAATCCACATATTCTCCTCCAACAGGATTGGGAACCGCCTTAAAGTCGAAAAGCTTCAGGTTCTTGGAACCGTTTACGTAGAAAGTAATTTCTTGGGTGGTGGAAACGTTGTTGATGTTCCACACCTTTAACTGAGCCGTGTGTTTGCCCGGTTCAAGAACGAGAGGATAGGAAAGCGTGCCTTGCTTGTAGCTTCCCGTAGCATAGCTGAAAAAATTATTTACCGACAGGGCGTTTCTGTAATCGTGGTCTATAACCAAAGTCATGTCGTGTCCTATACTGGCACCGGTGGTGTTGATGCCGTACTCGTCGCTGATTTCGGCATAAAGGGAGGGTTCGGTACCTACGGTTCCCCCTAAGAATGTGTTTTTGTCTATATACAGATGAACCACAGGAGCGGAGGTGTCGATAACCGCATCGGGATTCATTCCGCCTACGGTAATGCCTTCAAAACTACCGTTGGCATCGGTGCTGTCGTTGTAGGCGTAATAGCTGATACGACCGTTTCCGTAGTTGTATTGAATGTCTTTGGGTACGATAAAGCTAAAACTGAACTGCCCGTCTTTTACTTCGGTTTCGCTTTGAAAGATAAGGCTGCTCTGGTCGGTATAGGAAACCGGAGCATTATACTCGGACTTTCTGGGGTCATAAACGCCCAAAGTCTGTTTGGTGGTGGCTTTGTCGTACACTTTTACCGATAATTTGCCGTTAAAGCGGTTCATCGGGTCACCGGCTTGGTTTACGATACGCCCTTCGATAGTTACGGGAGAAAGTGCCTTAAGGGTGTCTATATCCGGGTCGTTTACGGATTTGCCGTTTACGTGCAGGGTCTGCACCGTATTGCGGGGAAGGGCCGCCTTTAAGCCGGGATCGCCCAAAAGAATGAATTTTTGGAGGTCGCTGTTGTAAGAAGTAGTCTTGGCATATAGAAAGGCATCGCCTATCGTGTTAATCTTGCCATTGCTCTTGCTGATGAAACTTTCGGCAAAGCGTCGCTGTACATCTTCGATAGAGTTGGTATATGCCGTGCGTGAGGTGGCAATCGTGGCGATGGAGCCGGCGTGTTCTCTCAATACGGCGCGTTCCGCTCCCGAAACCTTGTCGGTTTGGTCAAAATATGCAAAGGTGCAGGAACTTGCAAAGATTACGGGAAAGGTATATGTTCTTTTCCACTTTTCGATAATGCTGTTGGTAAGGATTTTTTCGTCTGACCACGAATCCCAGCCGCTATGACCCAAATAACCTAAGAAAAGGCAGCCGTTTTCGACAAAACTTTTAATCGCGTTTTCTAAGGCGGGAATCGTGGTGACGGTAGAAGAAGAAGCCCTTTCGTAAGAATCCGAGTAGAACTTGTTTACGTGTATATATGGAATGTTGTTCTGTATGTAGTCGTTGCCTAAAACTTTTTCTTCCATGCCCTTTTCAAAGCCGTCGTCGGTAACGAACACAACCTCGTTCCTCCAATTGCCGAAATTACCCGCAAGATTTGTCTGCCTTGAATCGGCAACATAGGAGGGAGATGAATAGATGTCTATTTTTTCTGCCACGTTCCGGGCTTCTTCTGCGTTTTGCACAGGCAAACGCCCTATCGCCACTTGCAGTTGCCCTGTTTTTGTCCAAGTAGAGTTTGAACCGAAGCGTATTCCCTCATCATCCCCCAAATAACCGAACATATCTTCGAGAGGATCTCCGGCTCCTTCGGAACGGTGGCCTTTTGGTTGGAGCGTGGGAACAAAATCGGTGGTTTTGCCCAAAATGTCTTTGTAGTCGTAAGAAGCATCGCCAAACAGCAGCAGATAGCGAGGTCTGTGTTCCGAATCGGAACGGAGGTTGAGGTGGCGTAAGAAAAGACGGATTGCCGAGGGGTCTTTGGCTCCCGAAGAAAATTCGTTATAGACTTGGGTGGTGGTAACTACGCTGGTTGAGTAGCCGTCTCTTTCCCGGTGCAGCCGCGCCACTTCTTCCGCCTGTTCCAAAAACAGGGGATGGCTTACGACCACATAGTCGATATTTTTGAGCTGGTGCAGGTTTTGAGGCTTCACTATGCCCTTGAAGGTAGGAGCGGGGCAGAGGGAGGGATTGAACGCCACGTACTCGTGGAGCGTGCCGTCGGGCGTGGTGCTGAAGCTTAACCGGTTGTTTTCGGCTTTGAGCGTTGCCGGGTAGATATGGTACACATCGGTAATGTCCCATACCTGTGTGCTTGAACCGGCTTCCACGCTAAAACTAACGGCATGGTCTATAGCCTGCGGATGGCGGAAAAACAAGTAGGCTCCGTTGAGCCGCAAAGAGCGCGGATAAACCAACGACAGATAATCTAAGTAGCCGTTGTTGGTGTTTCCTGTCTTGGAAAAAGAAATGCTTACCGTGCTGGTACCGGAGGTAATCTGCACTTCGGTTTTTGCGGAAGCTTCGTTATAGGCAATGTCGCCGCTGGTGCCGATACTGCTATGGTATAGGTTGAGCTGCGCTTGATTGAGTTGTATGCGGAAAGATCCAGTTCCGCCGGTGGTCTGCGCGCCGGTGGCGGCATAAAGAATGCCTTGCTGCCCGGCTACGGGATCGGGAGTGGCTAACGTAATGTTGCGGTTATAGGAAGATAGGGTAAAACTTTCGCCCAACCAGTTGAGCCCCCCGTCGCAAAGGTTCACCAAGTCGTTTTCGTGGCGGATATGCTCCCAAAACCAAGTAAGGCTTTCGCCGCCCGCTTCCTGTGCCGGCGCGCTTCCCACGCGGTGTTCCAATTCGGCGTGCAGGCTTACAAAGTAAAAGACCGAATCGCAGAAAGGATGCCGGTTATAAGAAAATTCACCGCTTTCTTTGTTATAATCCCAACGGTGGGGCGATTGTCCGTAAAAAAGAAAGTAATCGCCGGGTCCGAAAACTCCGTCACCGCCGTCGCGTATCTCTATGGGCAGGGGGCTTAGGTCATCGTAGATGCCGGGCGCATTGTAAAAAGGCAATGCACCCGCCGTGTTGCCGTAAAGGGCTATCTTGTAGGAATCGACGGCTTGAGAAAGTAAACCGTGACTCACAAGATCCTCGTAAGTTACTTTATAGATTCCCTCCTGCCATACGGCAAGCCGCAGGCTCTCTCCGGCGGCAAGAACCGAATAAGTTTTGCGTTGGGAAGGTTCGGGATAAGTTTGCCCCTGTAGCGTTCCTGCCCAACTGATTAAAAGACAGAGTAAGGAAAAAAAGTGTTTCATCGGAGGTTCAGCCTCGCTTGTTTTATCCAAAGATACGAAATTTTGCAAATCCAATTACGAATTACGCACGTGCGTAGGGAACGGCATCCAAGCCGCAGAATTGTTTTTGTTGCCATTTGAAATAGCCTGCAATGCCCACCATAGCGGCATTGTCGGTGGTAAAGGAAAAAGGCGGAATAAAAGCCTGCCAGCCGTAACGGTCGGCGTACTCCTGTATGGTTTGTCGAAGGAGCGAATTGGCGGAAACCCCGCCGCCGATAGCCACTTGCTTTATGCCGGTCTGTTTTACCGCCAGTACCAATTTATCCATCAGACTGTCGATAATGGCTTTCTGCACGCAGGCGCAAAGGTCGTTGAGGTTCTTTTCCACAAATCCGGAATCGGTTTTAAGCCCGTCGCGCACCAAATACAGAAAGGAGGTCTTAAGTCCGCTGAAACTGTAGTCTAAATTGGCGATATGCGGTTTGGCAATCTTAAAGCGGCTGTCGTTTCCGTTTTTTGCCAAGCGGTCTATCACCGGTCCTCCGGGATAGGGAAGCCCCATAATTTTGGCGGCTTTGTCGATACATTCCCCAACGGCATCATCTATTGTGCTGCCCAAAACCTCAAAGTTAAAAGGCGCGTTTACGCGCAAAATCTGGGTATGACCTCCCGAAACGAGCAGGCACAGAAAGGGAAATTCGGGGGCGTGGTCGTAGTCTTGGGTCTGAATGAAATGCGACAGCACGTGTGCCTGCAAATGGTTCACTTCCATCATAGGGATGTTCAACGCCAAGGACATGGCTTTGGCAAATGAAACGCCCACCAAGAGAGAGCCCATAAGTCCCGGACCGCGTGTAAAGGCAATGGCGTCTAACTGTTCTTTCTTGATGCCGGCGGTTTGCAGGGCGGTATGCACTACCGGTACGATGTTTTGGGCATGGGCGCGAGAGGCAAGCTCAGGCACCACGCCGCCGTAGAGTTCATGCACTTTTTGCCCGGCTATCATGTTCGACAGCAGAAAACGATTGTTCAGCACGGCAGCCGAAGTGTCGTCGCAAGAAGATTCTATGGCGAGAATGTAAGCCATCGGGCAATAAAATGTAAAGCGTGTTTTTTTAGTTGCAAACTTGTAAATTTGCAAGATGCGATACGGTGTCTTACGCGGTATCACGGCAAATTTACGCAAAACGGATGAAATCCAAATGGCTTAAGAAAACGGTTAAGGCGATAGGCTATACCCTGATGAGTGTGGCTTTGCTATTGGTTTTCTTGGGCGGAATACTGCATACGGCACCTGTGCAGAGCTTTATCGGCCGCAAGGCGGCAAACTTCGCTTCCGGCTTTATGGAGTGCGATGTGGCAATAGACAAGATGGATTTTAATCTGTTCAAACGTACCGCCACCTTGTATAATGTAGAAGTTCTTGATAAAAACCAAAACCGCACCGTTTTTGTTCCGGAGGCTACGGCATCGCTGAAAAACTACAATTTCAAGGAACTTACCTTATCTTCCATAGTGCTCTATGACCCGCAGATACATATAACCCGATACAAGGGCGATACAATATCGGACTTCAAGCGGGTTATTAAGAAAATAGCCGCATTGCCTAAGAAAGATACGGCAGAGCGCAAACCTTTCCGCATAGAAAAAGGCAGGGTCTTTAACGGCACGTTTACGTACGAGGCGCAAGATGCCAAATATGCCCCGAAGGGAGTTATAGACTACAAGCATACAGGATTGACCAAAGTGTATGCGGAGGCTTCCGACTTTTACAGCCGTTGCGGCGTGGTGATGGTTAAGGTGCAGCATGTGGAATGTAACGAAAAGACGGGCTTTAGGGTAGACGATTTTGCTGCTTCGCTGTATGTGAACAGAGGAGAATTGCGGTTTACCGGTGTCCGCGCCAAAACTCCGCAGAGTTCGGTGGATTTGGATTTTTACCTTAAAGCTGAGGATTGGCAGTGCTATCGGGATTTTATCCAAAAGGTGAATATGGAGGCGGATTTGCGCAACTCCATAGTGTCGCTCTCCGATTTAAGGCATTTTACGCCCGTATTCGGAGAAATGAGCCAAAAGGTAGAGGCAAAGGGCAAAGTGAGCGGCACGGTAAGCAATATGGATTTGAAGAATCTGAGTCTGCATACAGGCAGAAAAACTTTTGTGAACGCTGATTTAACCCTCACAGGACTACCGAAACTCAAAAACGGTGGGTATCTGGCATTACAACTTGACGGTTTACAGGTGGATGTCGATGATTTGAGCCGCATAGTATTGCCCGACGGAAAGACGATAGCGATACCCGATATGTTGCAGGAATTACATTCCGTGCGGGCAAGAGGCTATTTTGAGGGTGGCAGGCATGATTTTGGAGCCGATTTGGATATACGTACCGATATAGGCGAGGTCAAGATAGGAGAAATTTTCCGCGATACGGCAAACGGTATGGAATTTATAGCAGGCAATATCCGCGCCAAGGATATTCGTTTGGATAAGCTTTTCAAAAAAGACAGTCTGTTGGGAACGGTTGCTCTGGATGCCGAGTTCAGGTTGAACGGCAATGATATAGACAATCTTTTCTGTCATGCTAAAGGTAGCGTTTCAAATCTTGAAATAGGCCGTGAGGTGGTGGAAAGTATGCCTTTCCATATAGATTGGAAGCGGGATCTGTTCCGTGCGGATGTGATGTGCCGGGATACCGGGCTTGATTTTACTTTGCAGGGAAAATGGGAACGCAGACAAGACAGTTCGTGGCTGCACGGCGAGATGGATGTGCGCGAGATAAACCTGCAACCACTCCATCTTTGGGGCGATACAGGCAACTTTAACGTCAAGACACATCTCCTTGCCGATTATACCGCCTATAAGGGCGAAGGCGTGCAGGGAAACTTCAACCTGAACGGAACCGAGATACAACGCTTGGGCAGTATCTATCATCTAAAACACCTATATGCTCAATTGCATACCAAAGACAGCCTTGAACACCTTTTGACCCTGCGTTCCGACCAAATGGAAGCCGAATTAGTCGGGCAATGGCATTTTGGAGACTTGAAATATGCCTTTCTCCATACAATACAGAACTATTTTCCGCATTTGGGCGAACATCTTGCCCGCAATGTGGATTGGAAAAAGAGCAAAAACCGCATACAGGACTTTGACTTGCGTGTCCGCATGGAAAATGCCGATTCTTTATTGGAGGTGCTTTATCCTCCGCTCTCGTTGCCTTTGGGGTTGGAACTGAAACTGCGTTATGCTTCTCAAGAAGACCGGGGGCGTGTTCAACTTAACGTTCCTTATGTGCAGAGGGGAAGTTTGGCATATATGGGGGGATATTTCGATGTGTTGCTGAACCAAAATTCGGCGCGTTTGGAAACGACGGCAGACCGCTTTTATCTAAACGACAGCATACGCATGAATCATTTCAAGATAAGGGTGGATAAAAACGATACCAATACGGTGGGTTACAAAATCTCGTGGGGTGGAGACGGCTTGCAGCGACAGAGTACCCAAGGCACTTTTGCCGGTTTGTTCCATTTCTTGCCCCAAGGCGGAATGCGGTTGGAGTTGCAGGATTTTAACTTGCAAGTAAAAGACAGGGTATGGAAAAGCTATCCTGACGGCTATGTCTTGATAAAGCCCAAATTTTTGCAGATGTATCATGTGGGAATGTTCTCCACTAATTCTTTGGGCGGCGTGAGCGTGGAGGGAACGGTGTCCGAAGATCCGGAGTCGTTGCTGTCGGTAAGGTTCAACGATTTTGACCTTGCTTATTTAGAGTTCTTTTTGCGCAAGGTTCCCATGAAGATAGAGACCCGCATAGACGGTACGGCGGAGATACACGATTTTTACGGTGATTTTTCGCTCAATACCCGATTGAAGTTGAAAGACCTATACATTAACAGGACAAGATACGGACAGGGCAATATAGATGCCTTTTTGGGGCAAGACAATGTATTGCAGGCTTCTGCCAAAGTGGTGCAGGATAACCGAAAGACCATTCTTTCGTTGAGCGGAAACTATTTTCACAAGCAGGGCGGAAGGCTCGATTTCAAAGGCTTTGCCGATGAGTGTCCGGTTAATTTCTTAGACAAGGTTCTATCTACGGTGGCAACCAATATTTCGGGAACGGTGAGCGGCAATCTCCGCTTAGACGGAAAACTGCGGTCGCCCCAGCTGTTTGCCGACGTTAACTGCCACGACTTAGCCTTTACTATCGATATACTGCAAACGCACTACAAGTTTGAAAAGATGCCTATCCGGCTTACTTCTTCCCGTATAGATTTTTCCGAATCGCCTTTTACGGATGAGGTGTTCGGAACGGGCGGCAGGTTCGGTGGCAATATCACGCATCGTAATTTCAAGAACATAGCCTTAGACTTGGGCGTAAATTTCAATAATCTGGCGGTAATGCGCACCACGCGCGAAGTGGATCTTCCTTTTTGGGGAACGCTTTTTGCCACAGGCAGGTTAAAGATAGAAGGTCCTGTGGAGGATATTATGTTGCGCTTGAATGCGCAGACAGAACAGAATTCGGATATTTCTTTCGATTTTTCAAACCCTACCGGTGGCTCCGGTGCTAATTTCATCGTGTTTAAGAAACCGGTGGAGGTGGTAAAAGACAGCGGCAGGATAAGCTTGGAAAAATACTATGCGCGTAGCCGGGCGGCAACCAATCGGAAAGGCAAGCTTACAATGGATTTCAATATGGAGATAACGCCCGATCTGGCGGTTGCCGTGCGTTTGCGCAACTCGGCTATGGACGGATTGCTCACCGCTACGGGAAAAGGGGCGTTGCGCCTGTATGTGGAGAACAACAATCCCAATATTTTCGGCACCTATACGGTAAGCGGCGGCGGATTTGAGTTTTCGATGGTGAACCTGATTAACAAAAAGTTTAACATTAAGGAGGGCGGTACTGTTTCTTGGCTTGGAAATGCAGGCGAACCGAGGGTGGATATACGTGCCGGCTATCAGACAAAAGCCAGTCTTTATCCGGTATTGGCGGCATACGAAGAAAACAGCCGCTACAAACAAAAGGTAAATGTAGAAAGCATTATCGCCCTGTCGGGCAACCTGCTCAATCCCGACATCACTTTCGATATAGACTTGCTTACCGCCGACGACGATACCAAAGACAAGTTTTGGGCATTGGTGCGCAAGAACAACGAGGATGAAATGTTGCAGCAGACTTTTTCGCTGTTGATGTTCAACTCTTTTATGGCAGTCGAAAACGGCAGTTCTTCTTCGGTGGGCAGTTCCGCCTTGGCATCTTCTTCAGAAATGTTGTTCAGCCAGTTCAACAACTTCCTTTCCCGCTTGAGCAACGATTTCAATATAGGCATCAACTATAAGCCGGGAAGTACCAACAGCAATTCGGAATTTCAGGTAATGATGACCGGACAGCTGTTCGACGAGCGTTTGGTGATTAACGGCAATTTGGGCGTGGCGGACAATGTGGCGGGTACATCGGGAAGCAACACCACGGTGGTGGGCGATGTGGATATAGAATGGAAGTTTACCGAAGAACTGCGGCTTAAGGGATTTAATCATTCCAACGGAGAAGATCTTACCAAGCCGGTAAATTCCTATACACAGGGGGTAAGTATCGTTTTTAACCGCGATTTCGACAATCTCAAAGAGTTTCTGCACGGCACTTCCCCGCGCCTTACCAAAGAGGAACGCCGCAGCCAACGCAAGAAAAACCGTGAAATCCGTCAGAAAAAACGTGTTACCGAATAACGCGCATCAATTTGTTCCAGCGCACTTTTTTCAAGCCTGAGGCGTCTTTGTTCCACGAGAACCAAACAAAGAAAGCCTTACCTACCAAGTGGTCTTCGGGTACGAAACCCCAAAAACGGGAATCGGCTGAGTTGTGGCGGTTGTCGCCCATCGCCCAATAGTAGTTCATTTGGCAGACATAGGTATCGGTAGCCTCGCCGTTAATCAGGAAAGAACCGTCGGCAAGGGTTTCGAGCGTATTGTTTTCGTAAATGGTGATAAGCCGTTTGTAAAGGGCTATGTTTTGAGAATCCAAATGCAGGGTGTCGCCCTTTGCCGGAACATAAACAGGACCGTAATTGTCTACGTTCCACGCATAATCTTTAGGGCTGTATGGAAACAGCCGTTCATCGCCCAAACCGGCGGGTTCTATAAGAGCCTGCACACTTTCTACATTCGGCATCGCTTCTAATTTTTGCACCATTTCTTGGGTCAAAGGCACCGAACCGTAGTCGGGATGAAAGAGCATCTTCAAATCATCGTTCGACACGCCTAATTCTTTCCATGTTCGGGTACTTACCACCGAGGGAGAAGGCAGTATGCGGTAGTTGAATTGCAGGTTCTGCGGATTTTGCGCCTCTTTGCCGTTTATAAACACTTGGCAGTCTATTACCGAAACGGTATCTCCCGGCAAGCCGATGCAGCGTTTTACAAAATTTTCGCGCTTGTCTACCGGGCGGTAGGTAATTCTACCAAAGGAGGCGGGGTCGTTCCATACCCTCTGCCGCCCTACTTCCTTTACCAACGTATTGTAGCTGATATTGCTCTGGTAAACGCTCGAAACCGTGTCGCCGTCGGGAAAATTGAACACGATAACATCATTGTGCCTTACATCGCCCAGACCCGGCAGACGGTGATAGGGGAGTTGCAGCCAAGTAAGATAAGAAGGAACATCTTTGGTAAGCGGCAAGGTGTGCTGCACAAAAGGAAAGCAAATTACCGTCTGCGGAATCCTCGGACCGTAGGCAAGCTTGCTCACGAACAGAAAATCGCCCACGTTGAGCGACTTTTCCATTGATGAAGACGGAATTACATAGCCCTTAAAGTAAAAGGCATGGATGATAAGCACCGCCGTGAGCGCAAAAACAGTGGTGTCGAGCCATTCCCGAGCCGTCGACTTCTTGACGGCAGGCAAATCTTTGGCGCACACAAAGGTTTCTTTGTTCTTAAAGTGCAGCAGCGGAAAATAAACGAAAAAGAAAACGCAGGCGCAAAAACACTCCCAAACCTTGCGGCGTTTGTAGCCGTAGGAGGTTTCTACGCAAAGCAGCCAAAAAACAAACACATTGATAAACGGAAAAAACAAGAAGGGAAAATAGCCGTACCATTTTACCTTCAAAAGTTTTATCCAAAGCCATTCTCCGTAAAAAGGAATCAGGCTCAACAAAGGATTCTTGCCGTAAGCGGTAAATACGCCCTGCAAGGAGGGCAAAAGCAAGAGTTTGTAAACGATTACAAGCAGAATCCAAGCCATTGTGTTTTATTTTTTCTGTTTTTCAAGAACCTCGTCAATCATTCCGTATTCAAGGGCTTCTTGCGAAGTCATCCAATAATCGCGGTCGGCATCCTGATAAATCTTTTCGTAAGGCTGACCGCTGTGCAGGGAAATAATATCGTATAGTTCCTTTTTTACTTTGAGTATCTCGCGGGCGGTGATTTCAATATCGGAAGCCTGACCTTCGGCACCGCCGAGAGGCTGGTGAATCAGTACGCGGGAGTGGCGCAGGGCGGTGCGTTTGCCTTTGGCGCCGGCGCAGAGCAGCACCGAGCCCATCGAGGCTGCCATACCCGTGCAGATAGTCGCCACATCGGGCGAAACATACTGCATCGTGTCGTAGATACCCAAGCCGGCATATACCGAACCGCCGGGTGTGTTCAGATAAATCTGTATGTCTTTTTTCGGATCCACCGAATCCAAAAAGAGCAGCTGGGCTTCGATGATATTTGCCACTTCATCGTTGATGGGCGTTCCCAAAAAGATGATGCGGTCCATCATCAAACGCGAAAAAACATCCATTTGAGCCACATTGAGCTGGCGTTCCTCAATAATGGTAGGCGAAATGTAGTCTACCGTGTAGGAATTGAATCTGTCTAAGCTCAGGCTGCTGATGCCCCTGTGCTTGGTGGCGTATTTTCTGAACTCGTTCTGCATGGCAAAAATTATTTGCTTTTCTTTTCGTTGTCTTTCTTAAGCACTTCCATAAATTGGTCCATGCTTACTTCTTTGGTCTTTATTTTGGTTTTTTCGCGGAACAAAGCGGTAAGCTTTTCTTCAAAAACCATATCGTAAACACGTTTTAGCTCTTCCCGATTCTTCATCATCGAATCCACAAACATTTCGATACGCTTGTTCATTTCTTCGTCGGCGGAGTGGGTGGGGAAGTATTGCGAAAGAACCCTGTCCTTATAGAAGGCGCGCAGGTCTTCGGTTTCAATCTTAATCTGATATTTGTCCGTAAGTTTGTTTTGAATCAGTTCCCAACGCAAGGAGCGTTCAATCTGCTGCATTTCTTCGTCGGGAATGTCGTTTACGGCTTCTTTCTTTTCTTCTTCTGCCCTGCGGTTGCTTTCCGAGAGAATCCAGCGTTTGAGAAATTCCGTAGGCATATCGAACTTGGTGGTGTCGATAATCTTGTCAACCGTATCTACAAACAGCTTCTGATTGGTGTTCTGAACGTAGTAACGGCTTATATCGTTGCGCATAGCCTGACGGAAACCGGCTTCGTCCTTGATGTCTTCCTGCGGATAGGCTTTTTTGTAGAGGTCTTCGCCCAATACGGCGGGTTCCACATGGGTAATGCTGTCTATGCGGAAGCGGAACTTGGGAGCGATGTTTGCCAAATCGTCTTCTTTGATACGCAGCATGGATGCAAGATCCGTCTTGTTCTTAAAGGCTTTCTGTATCTCAAAATCTACGGTTGCCCCCACTTTTTTGCCGATAAACTGTTTCTGAATGGTCTTGAGGGCAATGAGGTCGATGGCAATGGATGTTCTTACATTGATGCCGCCCTCTTTAATTTCGCCCGCTTCGTTCAGTTCCATCAGTTCGCCGCCCAAAGTATCGGTGTCGGCGGCGGTTTCGGGGCTGGTAACGGTACCGTAACGGCGCAAAAGCGAATCCTGATGCTTGTCTAACATATCGTCAGAAACGGTAATCTGGTAGCCGTCCACGCTGATTTTTTCCAAATCGATGTCGAATTCGGGCGCGATGCCGATTTCAAACCACACGGTAAAGGTGCCGGGATTGTCAAAATCCATCACGCTTTCTTTTTCTTCCTGCGGAACCAAAAGGGCGTTTCCTAAGATATTCAGTTTGTTTTCTTTAATGTAGTTGTCTACGCTCTGCGCCATAAGGGCGTTAATCTGATCCATCAAAATGGCTTTGCCGTACATTTTTTTAATAAGGGCAGGAGGAACCTGTCCTTGGCGGAAACCTTTGAGTTGCACTTTCTGACGGTAGGATTTCAACTCGCCTGCCACTTTGCCTTCGTAGTCTTCCGGCAGCAATTCCAATTTGAGGTAGGCGCTCAGGGCGTCTTTGTTTTCTCTTGTAATATTCATATGGCGTAATGTATTATGCAGTTAAAAGGGTTGCGAAGATATGAATTTTTTGCGGGTTTTGGAATTTCAAACAAAAATACTACCTTTGCACTCCCTTTCGGGATAAGCCCTCGTAGCTCAGTTGGTAGAGCAAATGACTCTTAATCATTGGGCCCGGAGTTCGAGTCTCCGCGAGGGCACCCCAAGCCTGAGTGGCGGAATAGGTAGACGCGTTGGTCTCAAACACCAATGAGGTAAAACTCGTATCGGTTCGATTCCGATCTCAGGTACAACCCTTTCCTAAGGGAAAACACAAAGAAAAAAAAGCCGAAGAATCAACACTTTGGCTTTTTTCTTTTTTACTCTTACTTATCTTTTTTACCTTTGTTTTGTCGCTTCTGGCCACCCTCTGGCCACCCAAAAAAGTGCTTTTCTTATTATCCGAAGATAACGGAAAATAAGAGAAAAGAAATTGATTAATACGCGAACCGCAAGGGAAATCTTAGTGCAAAGACTTTCTATAAAGCAAAAAAGGGCGTAACACAACGTGCAATGTCCTTAGAAAAGCCCCTGCACCTTACGCCCGAAGCGGATGGCTCAACCCTTTTTATGGGAACAAAGATACCCAAATTAAAAGAATTTCATGTGGGCGCACAAGAAATGCAGACGATATGTGCCCGGGTATTGGGAATGGAAAGAGGGGTTTCCTCCATAAGGAGAGCCCTTGACGCAATGGAATACAAGGCACATGCAGCACAACAGGAAATAAAGGAATTGCAACACCAGCAGGCAGACTTGAAAGAAAATATAGGTAAGATGTCCGCTTCTTCTCTCAAAAATTTGTACTACCTTTGTCGCGTGGTCGGATAGTTTTCTAACGTCAGCGGAATTGGACCGCTGTTTGGAAAGCCATTCGACCATTTTTCTTTTATCCGCATAATCCATTTTTGAGATCTCGTCTAAAATTTTTTTGTCCAGATCGTAGGATTTTTCGATTCCATATAATAACTTTACAAGTCCTACATTAAGTGGTTTATCCATCTCTGGTGTAGGCGCCAAAGAGATGCTCGGCTTCAGGTCGGGCATCTCTAGTAAAAATCATAGGATTTAACCAACCAGACGGAGTCTCGAACTTTTTTTACCTTTGTTTTGTCGCTTTTGGCAAGCCTTTGGCGACAAAATGTAGACCCCAAATAACTCTCAAAACATAACTGTATATGTCGTTTTGGAAAATTATCGGCGGTTTGGTATTGCTTGACAGGTTACTCGATACCGGCAGAAAGGAAAAGGGAACGCTACCTCCATCATTGAATGATCGCATCGAAGATTTTGACGAAATCGATATAGATGAGATTGATATAGACGAGATTGATGACGATTTCGAGGACTAACATCTAAGTTGATATGACTGACGCGGAAAGCAAGGCTTTTGTGGCTGCAAACATCAAGAG
>JAFLTI010000039.1 GCA_022510485.1 Lentimicrobiaceae bacterium
CCAAGTTAATGGCTGAGCGAGTAAAAGCCGCCATTAAATCGCCTGAAATATCGGAGCTGATAAACATATGTGTCATAAATGCATTAGGTTACAGATATGAAATAAAGATTGATACGGTAAATGCTGCGATTGATGGCATAATTAGCTTTGTACATTCAGAAATCGATAATGGTAGTCTATCGTATGACGAAAAGGAGAGAGAAAAAGCGTCATATACACCTTATGCACAAAGTCTTGGTGAACTATTGAAAGATTGCTTGCGGTCAACAAAACAGCTAATTGAATAAGGTGTCTTGAAATATGTGCCAATTCCATTCTTCGCTACTTTGCCTCGGAACACCGTGCAGAAATCCAGGCACTGATAGATGAATTCGAATTAGCATCGATAATTATCAGTAAGATACAATATATATACAACCTTTAATATACGTAGAAATTCGTAACTTTGCGACTAAAATATGCTGCAGGTGAAGTTTGTTTTCAATAATTAGTAATCCATACACAATCCGTTTATAGTTATGTTTAAGTTTGTACATATTTCTGATTTTCATCTAAATAAGACATCCTTAGACGACTGGAGAAATTTTGTAAAACCAGCGTTTGTTGATCTTGTTAAAAGGGAATTTCCGGAAGGAAAGGCGATTATCCTTTGCACGGGAGATTTGTTGGACCAAGGAGGAAAGAATTTTGGCGACATAAATCAAGGATTTAACACATTCAAGACAGAGGTCATTGAACCTCTCACGACGGAACTGCACATCCCGATTTCTAATTTTATATGTATACCAGGCAATCATGATATAGCTCGGGATGCGGATAGTAAAGTCGAAAAGATGGGATTGATTGCATTAATCAATAACTCGTCAGTGGAAGAGATAAACGATTATGCAAAGGCATTATCTTATGATAATCCGCAGCACTCGAAAAGGGTAGCTACGTATAAAGAATTTGAACGCTCAATATATCCGCAATCTCCCGATATTCAATTGTCATTTTTAGGAAGCTCGTTTGTCATAACAAATGGAGAACGTCGGATTGGTATTTCAGCTTTCAATACTGTATGGAATTGTTCAGATGATAAAGATCTTGATAACGGAATATGCATATCGGAACCGCAATATAATACTTGTAAAGCAGGAATTAAGGATTGTGATTTGAAAATTGCTATGATGCATCATCCTTTGGACTGGCTCACAAAGGAGAAAGAATCAATTCAAGCATGGATAAAAAGTGACTATGACGTGTTATTGGATGGCCACATCCATAACTCTGACACTTCTATCATTACAAAGGTTTATGGTTCTCTGTTTATTGATACTGCTCCTGCATTTGAGAACGATATCAGAGGAAATGATAACAAAGGATCATTCACTAATGGGGTGAATATCATTGAAATCGATGATGCAAAAAGTTTCATCACACTCAAAGAGTTCAAATATGTGCATAAAAACCGTTCTTATCCTGATGTACCACCTCAACAGATGAATTTTGTATCCTATAGTTCTGAAGAAGAACAGATCATTGCAAAATGCATTGAATATATACAAGAAAAACACTATGCCACCTATGATAATAGTATTATACCTCATAAAGCAGCTGCCATAAAAACTTTGAAGGATGCTTTTATTCTTCCTCCTATTGAGAAGAATGGAGATGTCAATAATACCAGATATACATTAAGCGACATCCTGAACAATAGTGCCAATATCGTTCTATACGGAAGTCATGAAAGTGGTAAGAGTACATTGCTTTTCAGAATGATAATGGAATTGTTGGACAATCATAACATCTTTCAGACCATACCTGCATACCTTGATTTCAATACCATTGGCAACCGAGATGTTGAAACTTGCTTGAAAGAGTATCTGGACTGCAACAGTTCAGAACTTCGCATATTATTATCAGGCAATTTCATCACGTTGTTTTTGGATAATTATTCCCCTAATGAAAACAACAAGCCATTGAGCAACAAGATTTGCCAATTCGTTAAAGGAAATAACATCAAACTAATCGCAACCCATAATTCCGAATTGAAGGGAAGTATCGATATGGTATTCTCGAACAACAACCAATTGGCTTTCGAGACCTATTACATAAAACCTTTCAATGCTGAGAATATACGCCAGTTAATGGTCAAATGGTCTCCTGGAGTGAATTTCGAAGAAACAAATGCCAAGTTACAGAGTATGGTCTCAAATTTTCACTCATACTCTCTTCCGTGTTCGGCTATGGCCGTTTCTCTATACTTGTGGAGTACTGAGAACACCGATAAGAAGCCTGTAAATCCTGCTCTGCTATTGGATATCTTCCTCGAAATCATATTGGAAAAAATGAATCCGAAGTATTTATATCGGGATTCGTTTGATTACGAGAATAAAATAATGATGTTGGCAAACATTGCCCACTACGTACATGACGAGCTGGAAAAAGATTTAGATTTCAAGCTTACCTATGCCCAATATATTACATGCATCACAAGCTATCTTAAATCTGTTGGCTTCGAAAAAGTAGAAGCGGATAAGATTGGTACTTATTTTATTGAGCAAAAGGTTTTTCTTAAGCAAGGAAATTATGTGGCCTTCTCTCATTCATGCTTTTATCACTTCCTACTGGCAAAAAGGATGTTTAGAGATGCATCTTTCAGAGAATATGTTTTGTCTGAGGAACTATACTATAGGTATGAAAGAGTGATAGACTATTATGCTGGACTTAACCGAAGCGATAGGGCCCTTTTACAAGAAATGTTGAATCGCTTCAATAAGTTTTTCACTCCATTAGACGAAGTGATTGATGAAATCAGCCGCGAGATGGATAATAGTTTTACGTATATCAAGCAGGGTCAAACGTTTACTCCGTTGATTGGTACTGTTTCGCTAAAAAAAGCATCAGCAGATAAGGGTAACCAGGAAGATGTAGAAAAACGTGCGAATAAAGTGTTCGACGAAAAGATAAGTCGAATAGCAGATGACTACGCAAGTCCTAAGACGTTGTCTCCAGAAGAAATGATTGTGATGCTGGCTAAAGCACTAAGGAATCTTGATGGTATGGAAGATGTGGAACTCAAAAAGACAGCATATTCTTCTTTAGTCAAAAAATCGCTGGCTTATACTTTTGTCCTGAAGGATAGCCTTGCGAAATATGCAAATGACCATTCAGGGATGCTTCCGCCTGCTTTTTCTTCAATAGATAATATTCCTTTATTCTTTCGCTATATGCCGTTCTTCCTGCAGTGCTCACTTCATGAGATAATGGGATCAACAAAATTATTTACCCCGATTAAGGCAAAAATTCGTGAAGATGCCCGGAATAAAACTATATCTGACATTGAGCGCTATTTCTCAATTGCAATGGTATGGGATTCCACTGGACTTGAGAACGAAAAAGAAATGCAAACGCTGATTAAGCGTGTCGGAAATAATTGTGTTCAAGACTATCTATTGAACAAAGTATACTATAAATTCAAAAACTTCATCTCTATTGGATCCCCTGAAGAAGAAAAATGCATTTCGCTTTTGGCCGATTTACAGGTAAAGGGGAAAAAACTGAAATTATTGGCCAAAGGTCAAATAATGTCTAATATTCGTAAAGAACGAGAAAAGTATTTCAAGGAGGTTAAGTAAAGCAAGACCTCTGCATCGGTTTGATGACAAATATTTGACTATTTGCAAATCTATTTCGATTATATTTGTAGCTGGGTCGGTGGGCTGCGATATTTCGATAGTTGCTGCACAATGAAAATTTTTATCGACAACGGCCACGGTCAGTTCACTGCCGACAAACGTTCCCTTTTCTCTATAACAGTGCCTTTATCGTTAGTGGATATTTCTGCCGGGGGGGGGCATGGCTTGCTTTGGGACGACTCACTCCGGATAAATCATTTTAACGGTAGCGCCGCCATCGATAGTCAGCGTTTGTCTTTTGACAAAATCGTTCTCCGGCTCGCAGAGGAATAGGCACATACGGGCAATGTCTTCGGGCCGCAGCACCTCATCCTCGTGCACGTGAATCCAGCCCGGCGCAAGCGATACCGCCAGCGCGTGTGTCAGCGAGTAGATTCCGCCCTTCGATGCTGAGTGACTCTCCGTGCCTGCCTCGTTTTGCAGGTAGCGCGTAGAACAGAGATTGATGATGCACCCGTAGGCGGTGTTGCCGTTAGCGTTACGATGCCGCGCTAGCATCCGTGCTGTGATGAACTCCGACCGCAGGTTGGTGCTGATAACGCGGTCGAACTACCCGACCGTCACCTCCGTCAGTGGCTTGGTCATCCTTTACACGTGCTAATTGTAACAGGAGAAAATATTTTATATATTTGTAAATAAGTATCAATGGTTTGAAAGAAAATATCCTTATTATGAGTAGCAGAGTTGCATGGACAGATGAAGAGATGATTTTATCATTGGACCTGTATTATAAACTCCCATTTGGTCGTCTGAATCAGAATACTCCTGAGGTGAAAGCGTTAGCTGCATTGATAGGGCGTACTCCAAGTTCAGTAGCATTGCGCCTCGTAAACTATGCTGCATGTGACCCGGAAATTTTAAGTAGTGGTAGAAAAGGAATGGTTTCTGGTATTGGTAAGTGTAAACCATTCTGGGACTATTATGCGGATAATACAGAAGAACTATTTCAGCAAGCTGAGAATATAAAGGCTTCAAGACTTGCTAAAACAATTGAGGATGTTTTGCAAATTGAATCTGCCGATTTTGTCGGCAAGGAAAAGGATGCTGTAATTAAGCAGCGAATTAATCAAAATTCGTTTCGGGCAATTATATTGGCAAATTACGATGAGCGGTGCGCTATTTCAGGATTATGTATTCCTCAATTGTTGATTGCAAGCCATATTGTTCCTTGGGCTGATGATGTTAATAATCGCCTTAATCCTACGAATGGCATATGCCTTTCACCCTTATATGATAAAGCATTTGATAATGGTTATATCAGTATACGGCCAGATGATTACACTGTAATGATTTCAAAGGAGTTGAAGAGTTATAGGAATCGGGATTTTTATCAAAATTACTTTGCAAAAATTGATAATAAACCAATTATGCTTCCCAATAAGTATAACCCTAATCCGATTTTTTTATCATACCATATTGAAAATATTTTTGGAGCGCATAATTAGTTGCCTTGCTATTGGCAAATAAAGACCATATGATAAATTTTGATGAGTATATCCGCCAAGGTGAGCCAGAAAAGAGGGAAAAGGCTTATATCTGGCAGACAGCTATCGGTCTGCAGGCTGTTGACGGACTTACCACTTCTGACTACCTCAATGAAACTGCCAAAAGGCATATTGAGGGAGAGATAGACATTGATGAGGCTCGTGGTATTTCCGAAATGCATTGGTGCGGGCTAATTATAAGAATGCTCTGAAAGGTATAGACTATCCCCCCATTTATCTGGAACGGGTTTTCCGCAATTTGCTGCTGGGCGAGCAATGGGATTTGCGCAACCGTTATTTGCATATCAATCCAACGACGGAATGGAAAGTACAGCCGAACCTTGACGGCAGGGCAAGTGCGATGCAACAGATGATGCTCCGCAGGACAAGGTGTATACTGACAACCCGAATATCGCAAGATTGCTGCAGGTGGTTGTAGAACAGTAGATGTCTGTCAAGTCTATGATGGAAGCATTGGGGTTAAAAGGGCGTGACAATTTCCTCAATCTCTATTTGAAACCAGCCATATCAAGCGGTTATATCCGATTGCTGTATCCGGATTCACCGCGACATTCCCGACAAAAGTATTTGCTGACAGTTAAGGGTTTAGGTCTGTATCATAAACTGCTTGGCTGAGAATGATATTTCTGCTTTTCCAAATGCTGATTGAGCATCTGTTCCTCAGCTTTGAGAATGCTGCCGGATTTTGAACTGTTAAGGACTCCTTAACGGTTCCGATTGTAAAAATGCGGGCGGCGGCGTATCTTCGCGCCAAAATAATATCGTGGCATTATGGAAAAGCGCATCAAATCCGCATTGATTTCGGTATTTCACAAGGAGGGATTAGACGAATTGCTGAATGTGCTCAAGCAGTTTGGCGTAAAGGTCTATTCTACTGGAGGTACGTACGAATATGTAAAGAATTTTGGCTTGGAAACGCAGAGCGTGGAATCCGTTACCGGCTATCCCTCCATTTTGGGCGGGCGTGTCAAGACCCTTCATCCGGGTGTGATGGGCGGCATCCTTGCCCGCAGAGATGTGCCCGAAGACAGGGAGACGATGCAGAAATACGGTATTCCCGAAATAGATTTGGTGGTGGTGGATTTATATCCCTTTGAAGAAACTCTTGCCTCCGGTGCCTGCGATGCCGATATTATAGAGAAGATAGATATAGGCGGTATCTCGTTGATTCGTGCCGGGGCAAAAAACTTTAATGACGTGCTGATTGTGCCCTCGAGGGAGTACTATGCCGAGGCAGCGCGCATTTTGGCATCTTCGGCTACGACTACCGTAGAAGACCGCCGCCGCTTTGCCGCCTATGCCTTTACCAAGAGTTCCGCCTACGACAAGGCTATCGGCAACTATTTTAGACTTACCGTGCCCGGAATGAAAACGGAAGAAGCCCAAACGGCATCCCAACCGGCTATTGGAGGTATTCCTGCGCAGAACACCCCCTTGCGCTATGGGGAAAACCCTCACCAAAAAGGCGCGTTCTACGGTTCGCTCGAAAATTGCTTTACCCAACTGCACGGAAAGGAAATTTCGTACAACAACCTTTTGGATATAGACTCTGCATTGGCTTTGATACGGGATTTCGGCAACACGCCTGCCTTTGCGGTCTTAAAGCATAACAATGCTTGCGGTCTGGCGGTTCGCTCTACCATACTGGAGGCGTATAAGGATGCTTTGGCAGGCGACCCGGTATCGGCATTCGGGGGTGTGTTGGTTTCCAATACCCAGATTGATGTGGCAACGGCTCAGGAGATAGATAAAATCTTTTTGGAGGTGCTTTTGGCTCCAGCCTATGAGGAAGAAGCCTTGCAGGTGCTCAAGAGCAAAAAGAACCGGGTGCTGTTGCAGTATAAGGACTTTAAGCCGGGCGACCCTATAATCCGTTCCTGTCTGAACGGTGTGTTGGTGCAAGAGCGCGACACGGTAGCAGAAACGGCTCCGATGCTTAAGACCGTTACCAAGCAGGCTCCTACGCCAAGTCAGATAGAGGATATGCTTTTTGCCAACCGTATTGTAAAGCACTGCAAGTCGAATGCTATTGTAATAGCAAAAAACGGACAGTTGCTCGCTTCGGGCGTGGGGCAGACTTCCCGGGTGGATGCCTTGCAGCATGCCATCAACAAGGCTTTGCATTTCGGCTTTTCCCTGCAAGGGGCGGTGGTGGCTTCCGATGCGTTCTTTCCCTTTGCCGACTGTGTGGAAATATCCCATAAAGCCGGTATTACGGCATTTATTCAGCCGGGAGGTTCGGTGCGTGATGCCCAGTCTATAGAATATTGCGACCAAAACGGTCTTGCAATGGTATTTACCGGCATACGGCATTTTAGACATTAAAATTGATATACGATGATACTCAAATATCTGATAGGACTTGTTTCCCGCTTTGGGCTTATGCTGACTGAAGCTGGCTGGAAGCCGGCTTTTGTGCGTGTGGCTACCTCCTTAGCCGTATTGATCTGTGTGGGATTGGCGGCTTGGGCTGTATATTTCTTGGTGCGGGTTATCTTGTCTAAAATCGTGCGGGTAATTGCCGCCCGGCATAAGAACAGGATAGGGGAGATTCTGGTTCATAGGCATGTGATCCGTTATACGTCTTACTTGATTCTCTGCCTTGTTTTTAATGCCGTAGTGCCGTATGTGTTTGAAGAAGTGCCGGCATGGATTCCGTTTTTGCAGAAACTGTTGAGTATAGGCGTGCTTTGGTTTACCGTGCGTATCGTTACGGGCAGCCTTTGGTGTATTGTAGACTATCAGGCGGGCAATCCGCAGGGTAGACCGCGCTCGTATAAAGGACTGGTTCAGTTTGCCGCTATCGTGGTCTATTTTTTGGGCGGCATTATCTTGCTTTCCATTTTGTTGAACAAATCGCCCCTTGTGTTTATAGGAGGGTTGGGTGCGGCTTCTGCCGTGCTTATGTTGATTTTTAAGGACAGTATTCTGGGGCTGGTGGCGGGTGCCCAGCTTTCTTACAACGATATAGTGCGTATAGGCGACTGGATTACGATGTCGAAGTTCGGAGCCGACGGTACGGTAATCGATATTACACTCACCACAGTAAAGGTTCAGAATTTCGACTTGACGGTAACCACTATTCCTGCCTATAATCTTATTTCGGATTCGGTGGTGAACTGGCGGAGCATGTCGGATTCCAAACATAGGCGCATACAGCGTTCTTTTAATATAGATATGACGGGAATACGCTTTTGTGAACCCGGATTTGTGGAGCATTTGGCAGCGGTGGAATACTTGGCTGAATTTATTGAACCTTATAGAGCCGGAGAGGGTAGGCAGGCGGAGCAGCCAAAGGGAGGACTTACGAATGTATTTTTGTTTCGCCGCTATATAGAGTTCTATTTGCGCAATCACCCTGCCATAGAAAGCAAGGAGGATTACACCCTGATGGTGCGTCAGCTGTCTATAAGCGACAGTGGGTTGCCCATACAGGTGTATTGTTTTACCCGCACTTCGGAATGGAAGGAGTACGAAACGATACAGGCGGAGTTATTCGACCATATTTTGGCAATGGCTCCTGTATTCGGACTGTCTGTATTTGAACGCTCGGCACAGGTGGATGCCCGTGCCGGAAAGATGAATGTGCCTACGCTCGGCAATCCTGCCGATAGGGATTAGGAACGGCGACGTTCTATGAGTTTGCACACGATTTGTACGGCATTGGTGGCGGCTCCTTTGCGGATATTGTCGGAAACAATCCAAAGGTTCATGCCGTTTTTTACCGATTCATCGCGGCGGATGCGCCCCACAAACACTTCGTTTTTATCGTAGGCGTACAAAGGCATGGGGTAGAGGTTGCGCGAGGGGTCGTCTACCACTATCACACCCGGCATCTGACTCAAGAGCCGGCGCACCTCGTCTAATTCAAAAGGTTTTTTGGTTTCTACATTCACCGCTTCGGAATGACCGCCCGATACGGGAACGCGCACCACAGTTGCGGTGATGCGTATATCCGGGTCGCGGAGAATCTTACGGGTTTCGTTTACCAATTTTACTTCTTCGGTGGTATAGCCTTGATTGTCGAAATCGCCTCCGTGGGGAATCACGTTGTGATGTATAGGATAGTGATATGCCGTAACGGGGCTTGGTATAATGCCCTTTTCTTCGTTTTCCATCTGCTGTAGCCCTTTCATACCGGAACCGCTTACCGACTGATAGGTGGAAATTACCAAGCGTTCTATGCCGAAAGCCTTGTGTATGGGGGCTAATGCCATTACCATCTGAATGGTGCTGCAATTGGGGTTGGCAATGATGCGGTGATGGTCTTCAACGGCATCTATATTGATTTCGGGAACCACTAAAGGCACGTTTTTATCCATGCGCCATGCCGAGGAATTGTCTACCACCGTGCAGCCTTTTTGGGCAAAGAGGGGGGCGTATTGCAGCGAAGTGCCGCCGCCGGCAGAAAAGATGGCGTAGTGGGGTGCGGCTTCGATGGCGTCGGGAACGGAAATTACTTTGTGCTTTTTGCCGGCAAATTCCACTTCTTTGCCTACCGAGCGTTCGGAAGCGGCAGGCAGGAGTTCAACATCGGTCAAACCATATTCTTCCATAAGGCGGAGCATCTTGGAACCGACTAATCCGGTAGCTCCCACAACAGCGATCTTCATCTTGTTGATAAAATTTATTTTATTGCAAAACAACGCAATATGGCAATCCGCAAGCAAAAAACTTCGATAAAAAGCCACAAAGCGGATTATAAATAATGCACACAAATATAGACAGGAATGAATATGGTTGCGAAAAAGGCAGTACGGTTTTTATTAACCTTTGCCGGTTTATTGCCGTATATGCCGCTTTGGGCGCAATGGCATGATTCTTTTGAAAACGGTTTGGAGGCTTGGCACGGAAGCCGGGAGTATTTTATTGCCGACAGCGCGTGGCTGCAGAGCCGAGGGCCTGAAAAGAAATCGGTATTGTCCTTAAGCAGGGCTTTTAACAGCGGGCGTAGCGAGGACTTGGATTACCGCCTTGGATTGGAGCGTGGCGATTCGTCGCTTTGTTTTGAGTTCGGCATTTCCTTGCAGTTCGTGCCTTCCTCCACCAATACCTTGCGGCTTTACCTTATGGGCTCGGATTCGGTATGGAGCGATACGGCTACGGTTCTATACCTGCATTTGGGGCAGAAAGGAGGGGATAACCGCTGGCAGTTCTTCTATCAGTCCAAAGACACTTCTTTTATGCTTTGGGAGGGCGAAAGGCTTTATACCAAGCAGAGTCAGATGGATTTTAGGCTGCGGGCGGTGTATCTTGCCGACAGTTCCTGCTGGCGGTTCTATCATGCAGAGCCTTTGTCTTCGGTTTGGGAGCAAGAAGGCGGAAGCCTTTGGGCGGGGCATACCGTTGCGGATTTTTTTAAGGAAACGGCAATAGACAGGCAGGTGATGTTCTACAGCGGCATTATGGCGAGTTATCAAACGGCATCGCGTTTTGATAAATATGCCTTTACCTATATGCAGGCAGGGCGTCTGCCGGAACCCAATCCGTCGGGTATCGTGGCGCGTTTCGTGGGGGAGGCATCCGGTATGGCGGGCGATACCATTTGTCTTTGCTATCCGCCCTCGGCAGGCTCATTGGCAATTAACGAGGTTTTGTTTGAGCCGCGCACGGGGCAGAGCCGTTTTGTGGAAATAACGAACCCTATGGACAGCGTTTTCTGCACTGCCAATCTTGCCTTAGGCGTGATGGGCGACAAGGGTTGGAAATACAGCCGTCTGCGCAAGGATCATTTTTTGTGGATGCCGCCCGGTGACTATAAGGCGTTTGCCAAGGATGCCGAAAGCATCGCGCCCGATTACCGTCAGGAAAAGGCGAATATCCTTACGGCAGCGGCTTTCCCCACGCTGAACGAAAAGGGTGAAAGATTACGCTTGGTCTGGCTTCCTCCTGAAAAGGAAACCGGAGATACTATAATAGTAGACGAAGTGTATTACAGCCGGGATTTTCATCATTGGCTGCTTTCCGAAACAAAAGGGGTTTCTTTGGAACGTCTTGATGAGCGCAAGCCGGCGCTGACACAAGAGAATTGGGCTTCGGCGGCGGAAACGGCGGGTTATGCTACACCCGGTTGTCCCAACTCTCACCGCCGGCTTGCGCGTTCGGAAACGGAACCTAAGTATTTTGTGTTGGAACCGCAGGTGGTAACCCCCAACAACGACGGCAAGAACGATTTTCTGTATGTTCGCTGGAAGGCTGCTCTTGCAGGCTGTGTCTGCTCCATTACGGTATATGATTCCTATGGCAGAAAAATCAGGAGCCTTTGCCAAGAATTGCTGTTGGGGGCTGAGGGCGAAATCCGCTATGATGCCACTGATGCTTCGGGTCGTGTGCTTCGCCCCGGTATCTATGTGCTGTATATAGACCTTGTGCGGGCTAACAAGCACCACAAACGCCTGCGTTACGCCTTTGCGGTGGGATAGGGCGTCAGTTCCTCGTTACGGTATCTACCCGATAGAGTTTGTCGCCCCGGTGCAGCTCGCTCTTGGTCTTGAAAGAACAATACGTACCCTGCACGGTTTCTTCCACCCTTTGGTCGTCCATACGGATTTCGTCAACCACATCTTCATAAACGCCGGTGGTGTGTCCTATCACTACAAAACGGTCGCCGGTCTTGAGGTTGGAGGCTTCTACCTTTAGCTCCGCCACGCAGGGGCGGTCAAAGTAATTGGTTATTTTGCCCACATAGGTTTTTTGGGTGGTCGCGCTCGAACCGTACTTGGGGGTCCATTCGCCCATTTTTTTGCCCAAGTAGTAGCCGCTCCAAAAGCCCCGGTTGTAGACGGTAAGCAGGCGTTGGTTCCAACGTGCTATGTTTTCTTGGGTATATTCGCCTTTTTTCCAAGCCTCTACAGCTTCTTTGTAAACGGCGGTAACGGTCTTTACATAATCCGCGCTCCGCCCGCGCCCTTCTATCTTGAGCACGCTTACGCCGGCTTCCAGAATCTTATCGAGAAAATCAACGGTCTTGAGGTCTTTGGGAGAAAGCAGGTATTCGTGGTCTACGGCTATCTCCACATCTTGTTCGCCGTCGGTCTGGCTCAGTTTGTAGGGGCGGCGGCATAATTGCAGGCAGGAGCCCCTGTTGGCGGAGGCATTGTAGTGGTCAAGGCTCAGGTAACATTTGCCTGAAACCGCCATACAGAGCGCACCGTGTGCAAAGATTTCCACCTTGACAAGATTCCCCGCAGGACCGCAGATATTCTCTTCCTTTATCCGTTGCACGATTTTTGCCACCTGCTCCAGACTCAGTTCCCGCGCCGCCACCATTACATCCGCATAGCGGGCATAGAAACGCACCGCCTCTATGTTGGTTACATTGCACTGCGTAGAGATATGCACCTCCATTCCGATTTGACGCGCATAGGCGATAACCGCCCAGTCGGAAGATATGACGGCGCAGATACCGGCATTTTTAGCCAAATCGAGAATACGGTAACATTCGGTGAGCTCATCATCGTAAACCACCGTATTGAGGGTAAGGTAAGTGCGCGTGCCGTGTTCACGGCAAATGGCGGCGATTTCGTTTAAGTCTTCGGGCTGAAAGTTAACTGCTGCTCTGGCACGCATATTGAGCTGTCCCACGCCGAAGTAAACGGCATCCGCTCCCGCCTGCAATGCCGCCTGCAAGGCAGGGTAGGAGCCAACGGGAGCCATAATCTCTATTGGGTTTGGATTTTCCATGTGCATTTTCATAAAGTTGCAAAAGTACGTACATTTGCGCTAAATGGACTTCCAAACGGCATTTATTCATTATATCGAGGCGGAAAAACGCTATTCGCCCTGCACGGTAAAGGCGTATTCTTCTGATTTGGAGGAGTTTGTTCGCTATTTGCAAGAGCACTACCAAATAGAACCGCCCCAAGCCGAAAGGGAGGAGATACGCTCGTATGTGGTGGATTTGGTGGATCAGAAGTTTTCTGCCAGCAGCATACACCGCAAGATGTCCGCGCTCAAATCGTATTACAGATATTTGCAGAGAAACGGATTTATCGCCACCAATCCCGCGCTGAAAGTGCCTTTGCCCAAGATTCCCCGCCGCTTGCCGGTGTTTGTGGAAGAAAGCCGTATGGAAAAGATAGAGGCTGTTCAAGTGGATGAGGGGGATTTTACGGCATACCGCAATTACCTGATTATCGAAATGTTTTATGGTACGGGTGTGCGGTTGGCGGAGTTGATCGGTATGATGGATGAAGATTTGGACACTGCCAACCGTAGGGTCAAGGTGCTTGGAAAACGCAATAAGGAACGCATTATTCCGCTTACGGAGCAGTTGGTAAAGGATATAGAACATTACCGTACATTGCGTTCACAAAAAGCGGAAGCGGAACAGCAGGCGTTTTTTGTTACCGAAAAGGGACAGCCTATGCCTCGGCGCACGGTCTATCTTATTGTAAAGGAATGTCTGCACCTTTATACCGACCTTGCTAAGTGCAGTCCGCACGTGTTGCGCCATACTTTTGCCACCCATCTGCTCAACAAAGGAGCGGATTTGAACGCGGTAAAGGAATTGTTGGGGCACAGTTCCTTGGCATCTACACAGGTATATACCCATAACACGATAGAAAAGCTTAAAAAGGATTACGCTGCGGCTCACCCTCGGGCTTAGTCTTTCCATTTTTCAAAAAAATCCGTAATTTTAGACTCGAAATATTAACCGGTTTTATGGCGGAATCTTCTGCCGGAGAACCATAAAATGTTTGCTATGGAAATATCTGTCAATGCAGTTAAATTCAAAGCCGCCGACACGCTTTTGGATTTTATCGACAAGAAAGTGGGCAAGGTTCAGACCCTTTTGCCGAACGCCATCAAGGCAGATGTAACGCTCAAGGTAGATAAGGACCGCTCGGAAATGAACAAGATTGCCGAAGTGCGGGTTGCCGTGAGCGGCGACGAACTGTTCGCTTCCAAGCAATGCGACTCTTTTGAAGAAGCCGTTGATTCTTGTGTTGACGCGCTCAAGAAGCAGGTGGAAAAACTTAAGACCCGCTATCAGAAATAATCTTTCCTGAATATGGATGATTGCATTTGTGCCACCGCCACTCCTACGGGAAACGGTGGCATTAGTGTTATAAGGCTTAGCGGTAAGGATGCCGTTGCGATTGCCGACAAGGTAACGCGCTGCCGCAAGGGAAGCCTTTCGGACTTGGCGTCGCATCGGCTCAGATTTGCCCGGTTTGTGGCGGAGAACGGCAAGGAAACAGAACTCTTAGACGAAGGGGTGGTGGGGATTTTCCGCTCGCCTCATTCGTATACGGGAGAGGATGTGGTGGAATTTTCGTGCCATGCTTCGCCTTATATCGTGCGGCGGCTGTTGGAGGCTCTGGTGGCTGCCGGGGCGCGTATGGCTGAACCGGGGGAGTTTACCAAACGGGCTTTTTTGAACGGCAAGATGGACTTAAGTCAGGCGGAGGCGGTGGCGGATTTGATTGCGGGCGAGAGCCGGGCGGTTCACGATATTGCGCTACGTCAGTTGCGGGGCGGTTTTTCGTCGGGCATTGAGGAATTACGGCAGAAACTGCTCGATTTTGTTTCTTTGTTAGAATTGGAGTTGGATTTTGGAGAGGAGGATGTGGAATTTGCCGACAAGGGGCGTTTGCAGGCTCTCTTGCAGGAGATAGAAACCAAGGTGGGTGCGCTAAGGCAGTCGTTTAAGGCTGGCAACGCGCTAAAGGAGGGCATCAGGGTGGCTATCGTGGGCAGACCCAATGCGGGTAAGAGTACGTTGTTGAACGCGCTTCTGCACGAGGAGCGGGCTTTGGTGAGCGATATTCCGGGAACTACGCGGGACACGATTGAGGAGGTGTGGCAGATAGATGGGGTCAAGTTCCGTTTTATGGATACGGCGGGCTTGCGCGAGGGGGCTGACGAGGTGGAAAGGATGGGCATAGACCGTACTTTGGAAAAGATGCGCATGGCTCAGGTGTGGCTTTATCTGTTCGATTTACAGGAGATGCCGGTAGAGGAGGCGCGCGCCGAGGTTTCGGCTTGGAGGCAGCGTTTGGGGCTGGATGCCAAGTCCGGGGGTTTTGATGCGCTTCGGGTAATTTTTGTAGCGAACAAGGTGGATGCCTTTGGGCGTTGCGCGGGGCGGGAGGGGGATACGGTTTATCTTTCGGCGCGGGAGCGGCAGGGAATGAATCTGTTGGAGGATGCCTTGCGGGAAGTGATTCCGGTAATGCCGGATGCCGATGCGCTGATTCTGACCAATGCCCGTCACTACGAGGCTTTGGGTTTGGTGCAGGAGGACTTGGCGCGGGTTGCCGCCGGTATGGAAAGCAATATCCCGGGCGATTTGCTCGCTATGGATATCCGCTCTGCCATAGACCACTTGGGGCTGATTACCGGCAAAATTCTCACCGACGATATATTGGGCAATGTCTTCTCCCGCTTCTGCATCGGGAAGTAAGGGGCTCTAATATTTTGCCGACTTTCCGGATTATCCGGATAGTTGGAAGGTGTCATTGACATTGTTCAGATTTTAAGACATTCTGACAAATGCTGTTGATGCAGGGTGAATATTATCGAAAAACGCTGTTAATAACCACGTTTTAAAGGAAAACGCACTTGATATCAAAAAAATATTGGATTTATTGGGCAAATTTAATCTCCACACGGAGTCAATTAAAGATCATCGTCGAAGAATCGGTCGA
>JAFLTI010000004.1:0-16165 GCA_022510485.1 Lentimicrobiaceae bacterium
CCTGCGGCGGGCGCCCCTCGCACCATAAAAAGCTGCGATATGAAAGAACTTAAATGCCCGAAATGCGGCAGTGTTTTTAGCGTGGATGAAGCCGACTACGCCCTTATTATGAATCAGGTAAAGAACGCCGAGTTCAATGCCGAGATAGAACGCCGCACCCAAGAACTTAAAAAACAACAACAGGCGGAACAAGTGGCGGCAGAAGAAAAGCTTAAGCAGCTTTACGTTCAACGTTTGGGCGAAAACAAGGTTTTGCTGAGCCAAAAAGACAGCCAGATAGAAAATCTTAACCGACAGCTTGAAGAAGTGGCGGAGAACACACGTTTGCGTATGGAAGCGGTGCTGTCCGGCAAGGAGCGCGAAATAGCCGATCTAAAGAATACCGTTGCCCAAAGCGAAAGCCTGCGCGATTTGGCTCTTATGGAAGAACGCAATAAGGCAAAAGACCTCTTGCACGAGCAGCAGACCCGCATAGCCGAGCTGGAAAACAAGGTAAAGTCGGCTACCGATACCGCCCGCCTGCGCGAAAGCGAACTTAAGGAACGCTACGAAATGCAGTTAAAGGAAAAGCAGAGTCTGGTGGATTTCTACAAGGATATGAAAGCAAAACTCTCCACAAAAATGGTGGGAGAGAGCCTTGAAGTGCATTGCAGCACCGAGTTCAACAAAGTGCGTGCCTCCATGTATCCCGACGCCTATTTTGAAAAAGACAACGATGCCAAGGGCGGCAGCAAGGGCGACTTTATCTTTAAGGATTACGCAGACGGAATAGAATACGTATCTATTATGTTCGAAATGAAGAACGAGATGGATACGACCGCCACCAAGCACAAAAACGAAGACTTTTTTGCCAAGTTAGACAAAGACCGTAACGAAAAAGGCTGTGAATACGCCGTTTTGGTGTCTTTGCTCGAACCCGAAAGCGAACTGTACAACGAGGGCATTGTGGATGTTTCTTACCGCTACCCCAAGATGTATGTGGTAAGACCGCAGTTTTTCATGCCCATCATCTCGCTTTTGGCACAGGCATCCAAAAAGAGTATCGACTACCGGCGGCAGTTGGAGATAGCCAAGCAGCAGAGCGTTGACGTTACCAATTTTGAAGACCAGCTGGCGGAGTTCAAAGACAAGTTCGGGCGCAACTACCGCCTCGCCTCCGAAAAGTTTGCCAAGGCGATAGACGAAATAGACAAGTCGATAGACCATCTGCAAAAAATAAAGGATGCCCTGATAGGTTCAGAAAACAACCTGCGGCTTGCCAACGACAAGGTGGAAGACCTTTCCATTAAAAAACTCACGCGGGGCAATCCTACGATGAAAGCCAAGTTTGAGGAAGCTGCGTTCAAGAAAGGCGAATAAAGTCCGTAAAACGGCTTATTTGGAGTCGAATTTTGAAAATTCGGAATTGTTGCTGATATATTCCGGCACGATTTCTTTTGCCAGCCGTACCGCTTCCTCGCTCCGGCAGGCGCGGGTAATCTCTTCCAAGCGGTCGTAGAGCGGCTGTATCTCATCAAAAACGTAGGTTTTGGCTTCGGCTATACGTATCTTTTCGTGCGAGGTAGGTTGCGTGTGTTCCTCCGAACTGAGCACTTCCTCGTAAAGCTTTTCGCCCGGGCGCAAGCCGGTGTATTCTATCTTGATTTCGTTTTCGTGTCCCGAAAGTTGAATCATCTTTTTAGCCAAGTCGGCTATCTTTACCGGCGTGCCCATATCAAACGCCAGAATATCGCCTCCGTTGCCTATGACCGAAGCCTCCAGCATCAATAGGCAGGCTTCTCTTATGGTCATAAAATAGCGCGTTATTTCGGGATGCGTTACGGTTACGGGACCGCCTTTTTCTATTTGGGCTTTGAAAAGTGGAATTACCGAACCCTGACTGCCCAGCACATTGCCGAACCGGGTGGTGATATATCGGGTGTTGCCCTGCAAAAGTCCGTCTTTTACGGCTTGATTGAGGCTCTGCACATAAATTTCCGCCAAGCGTTTGGAAGCCCCCATCACATTGGTGGGATTTACCGCCTTGTCGGTAGAAACCATCAAAAATTTCTCTACTCCGTATTGCAGAGCCACGTGGGCGATATTGCGCGTGCCGATAGCGTTTACCAAAAACGCCTCGTTGGGATTTTCTTCCATCAAAGGCACGTGCTTGTATGCCGCCGCATGAAAAACGATTTGCGGGTGATGCTTTTCAAATACAAAATGGAGGCGGTCTTTGGAACGCACATCGCCAATCATTACCGATAGCGGCAGTTTGGGAAAATTTTCCTCCAATTCCAGACGGAGGTTGTGCAATCCTGTTTCGCAATTATCCAACAACACCAATTTTTCAATCCGTAAGGCAGCCAGCTGCCGGCAAAACTCGCTTCCGATAGAACCGGCAGCCCCGGTTACCAAAACGGTTTTGCCCTCAAAATCCTGTGCTATCTTGGCGGTGTTGATGTTCAACTCGTCTCGTCCCAAAAGGTCGGTAATATCCAAACTCCGCAGCCGGGGAGCGGTATGCCTCCATTTGCCGATAGGGGGTATGGTAAAGGTTTTCAGATTTTTAGAAAGACAATAGGCAATCAGGCGGTTGCGTTCTTCTATAATGTCTTTCTGGTTGGTGAACAGAATACCTTGTATGTCTTCTTTTTCTGTAATCCTCCGCAGGTCGGAAGTCTTTTTTACCACAAAAACAGGCAGGTTGCCCACAGCGTAGGTGTTGCTTTTGGAGGCAAAACACAAAAAACCGCCAATGGTATAGTCCGACTGCGTATTGAGGTTGAGCAGGTTGGTAATCGTAATATCGTTAGGATCTGCGCCGTAAATGAGCACTTTCTGTTTTGATTTGGAAAAGCCGGTAATGGTGTAGGTGTAAAAAACCACCACCATCAGGCGGGCAAACACCAAGATACAGAAAGAAAGCAGCGCGTCTAAGAGTACGGCGGCAAGAAAATGTTCAGTTTTTAAGAAAGTATGATTAAAGAGATAGGCGGCAGAAACAAAAAGCATCTTTATAGCCACCGCCGCCGCAATACGCCAGATAGACTGAAAGGAAGAGTGCCGTATAATGTTTTTGTAGGTCTTAAACAGCAAGAATCCCACCACGCTTGCAAAGAGGCTGAAACAGCCTATCAGCACAGCCGTATCGCTTACCACCTTTTGCCCGAACAGATTGCTGGTTAAGGCATAGGAAGCCAAGGTGCAGAAACACGACACCAAGAGGTCGAAAGTAAAGACAAACCACCGGTTCATATAGGGAATCCCGGCGATTTTTTTAGACAGACCGATTCTAAACGAGCGAGGCATGATGCGAAGTTACGAAAAAAAAGCGCGTGGACGGAAGTCCACGCGCTTTCTTTTTAAGGATAAGGCAAAAGTCTTTTAGTTGGGTTGGTTGGTGTATTCTTCGCCTTCTACGGGAATCGTTACCGTAGGAGCGAAGTTGTCGCCCTGACGGTCATCCCATGCGTTGTTCTGCCAATTTTCGGAATCCTTTCTGCCATCGTCATAGATACCGCGACCTTTCTTCCACTGTTCGGTAGAGGTTTCACCGTAAGGAATGGGGAAAGCGAAAGTAGAGAGCGGAAAATCCTTAAAGTGGGTCGGGTAGTTGTTTCCTCCGTTCTCTATCGAACCGTTACGGGTAAGACGTTTGCCGTTGCGGCGCAGGTCGAACCAGCGGTGGCCTTCGCACAGGAACTCGCGGGCGTTTTCGTCAAGAATGGCCTGCATAAGTTCCTTTTGGTCTTTCATGGGGTATTTCGACGCCATAGCATCTACATCATCTACTGCGGTGTCGCGTGTTCCGAGAACCATAAACAAAGCTTCTTTGGCTCCCTGATCATCACCCAATCCGGCACGGGCTTCAGCCTGTACCAAGTAGATTTCGGGAACACGGAGAAGGGGTACATTGAAAACGGCGTTCTGGTTGGGGTATTTCAAGCAATACGATTTAACGTCGCTGGGCAAAGACTTGGTTTCATCGTAATACAGGAACTTGCGGATATCGGTTGCCTTGAACAGACCGGTGGCATAAGAACTGGGGCTAAAACCATAACTGCTGAACAAGTTTTGCAGCGAGTTGGCAGACAGGTTGTCCTGACTGGTATAGTTCAAACTCCAAACATCTTCGCTCGAGAGCGTTGCACCGTAGGCAGCCAACAATCCGTCTTTGGTTGAAATCAGGGTAGGATTAGCACTTCCGGGCAGATTCGCCAGCGCGTTCTGAGCCGCTTCGTCAGCTTCTCTGTACTTGTGCTGCGCCAAGTAAATACGGGATTGAATCATATAGGCGGCGCACAGGGTAGGATAGTAACGGGCTTCGCCTGCCAAGTTAAAGCTCTTGCTTCCCGAAGCATTGTATTGATCGATAGCCTCTTGAATTTCCTTTTCCAAAAACTTGTAGGTGTAATCCAAGGTGTAGATATTGGCGGGATCGGTCAAACTCAAGGGCTTGCCGTCTAAAATCATAATACCCACTTTCCTGTCGGTTCTACCGGGCAGTTGGTAGTTCGCGCCATCATTGAGCAGATAGGGATATTCAGAATTGTCTACATTAACATCTACACAGAAATATTGGGTGGCGAAATATTCCACATAGGCTTTAATGGTTAACGAAGCCGCGATGGCATTCCTCAAATTATTTTTCTGTGCCGAGGTCATAGCCGAAGTGTCACCGCTAAGCTTGCGGTTGGCAGCTTCAACGGTACGGGCGGCAGTGGCGGCAATCTGAAAACAGGCGGCGTAAATCGATTCTACATCGGGAGTGGATTGGTTGATGTTCCATTCTTCTATATCCTTGTACGAACCGTTGCTACCGCGCACGGAGGTAATCAAATCGGTCATGATGTCACCGATAACGGTAGCGGTTCTACCGCCAAAGCCGGCAGAGTACATCATACGCATTGTACCCACCACCGTAGAGGGAATCATATCGGTATTGTTCAATACCAAATCGGAGTCCAATGCCGTAGTGGGCGTTCTGTCTAAGTATTCTTTCGAGCACGAAGACAGCAACAATGCCGGAACTATGGCAAACACTGCAACTATATTTTTAATCTTTTTCATAATCTCTTTTGTTTTTTAATTGTTAGCAAGGCTTGCTGTTAAAAACCGACATTAATACCAAACGTATAGTTGACTGGCACCGGATAGTTCGAGGTCTGAATCGCGCTCAAACCGGATTCGGGGTCATAACCGCGGAAGTTCTTGCTGCAAGCGGTAAACACGTTGTCGATGCTGGCGTAGAAACGCAGGCTCTTTAAGAAAATCTTTTCGCAGTTTTTCTTAGACAAGGTGTAACCCAACACAATCGATTTGATACGGAAATAAGATCCGTTGGTGCGGCAGAAGGTACTAAGGTTACGGGAGTTCTTGTTACCGCCTACCATCAGCTGGGGCACATCGGCTTTGTCGCCGGGGCGTTGCCAACGGTTCTCCATAATGTAGTAGGTGGTAACATCACCCATGCGGGTTCCTTCGTTTTCGAGATAAACCAAGTCGTTGCTGAGGATATAGTTACCCAAGTTGTAGTTGAACTGGAAGCCCAAGTCTACATTGTAGAAGTCAAAGCGGGTCTGAATACCACCGTAGATACGCGGGTCGCTCGTTCCCACAAAGCGGAAGACGGCTTCACCGTAGTTAAACACGTACTGACCGTTGGCACCGTACCAACGCGGACGACCCGTAGCGGGATCCGCACCTGCCCATTCAACCATATACAACTGGGCGGAAGAACGGCCTTCGCGCAACAGACCGATAGTACCGTTGCGGATGTCGTTGCCGTCGGGCAATTTGAGAATCTTGTTGTCGTTGGTGGTTAAGTTAAATGCCAAGGTCCACTTAAAGTTCTTCATATTGATAAGCATCGCGCTCACCTGCAATTCAATACCTTGGTTGCGCATCTTACCTACGTTGTAAGCGATAGAGCCGAAACCTGTACCGTAAGACAGAGGACGGCTAAAGATCATATCTCTCGTTACGTCGTTATAGTAGTCCAACTCAACGGTAAGGGCATTGAAGATAGTAAATTCCAAACCTACGTCAAACTTGTTTCTCGATTCCCACTGCAATTCGCCGTTGGCTAACTGCGAGGGACCGAAACCGGAGATACCGCCGTAGCGGGATGTTCCGTAAACCCCGCGAGCCTGATAGTAGCCTACGTTTTGGTTACCCGAAGTACCGTAGCTTACACGAACCGAAAGGTTGTTGAGCCAGTTTTGCGTAACTGCCATGAATTTTTCGCCCGTGATACGGTATTTGGCACCTACAGAGTAGAAAGTACCCCAACGGTTGTCTTCGCCAAAGCGGGAGGAACCGTCACGACGGATAGATGCCGATACATAGTAGCGGTTGTCGTAGTCGTATTCCACATTGGCAAAGTAAGAAGCCAAGGTAGCATCGGCGCGCATGGAAGCACCGCTGGTTTCGGTGGCGTTGCTGATTTCCATCAGGTCGGGCACTATATAGTCGTTACCCGAAATGTAGCTTTCGTATTGGTTAAAACGCTGGGCTTCCTGACCTACCAAGACATTGAAGTTGTTTTTCTTGATGGAGGGCATCCAGTTGATGGTGTTGGCGATGTTCATATAGGCGATGCTCTGTTCGTCTACCTGCATCAAACCGCCCAAAGATCTACCTTGCGGGTTAACCACCATAGACCATACGTTCTTTTCGCGCAGGTCTACATAGTCGATACCGATTTTAGACTGCACGTAGAGGTTCTTGTAAAGCTTAACACGCAGGTAGGGGCTAAACAATGCCTTGTATTGCTGTTGAAAAGCTTCATCATGGTATTTGTCCTTACGGATAGCCACCGGGTTATAACCGCTGGAACCGGGATTGGAGGTGGTGTTCCACTGCTTGTTGCCGTCTTCGTCTATCGTGTACACGGGGTCTGAGGGACGCATCATGGATGCACCCCAGATAGGAGCGGCGTAAGCCAATTCGGTGGGAACGGTGTTGATTTCGGCGTAGGCACCGCTCAAGTTCATACCGAAGCTCAACCACTTGGTGGGGTTGATGTCTAAGTTCAAGCGGGCGCTGTAACGGGTATAATCGGAACCGATAACGATACCCTTGTTTTGGAAATAACCCGCCGAAGCGTAGTAGTTAACGGTTTTAGTACCGCCGGAAGCCGAAATGGAGTAATCTTGAATAATACCGTTGCGGGTAACTTCATTCCACCAGTTGGTGTTTGCCGGATTGCCGGTTTCGGCAGTAAAGTCCATACCGGTACCGTAACCTCTGGTGTTATACCATCTCCAAACAACTTCTTCGTCGTTTTCAAAACGGAACCTTTCGTTAATGTTAACTGCCGAGTTGTATTTCATTTCGTACAGGAACTTCTTGAAATCCTCAAGGTTTACCTTCTGGAAACGCTTCTTTACCATAGGAGGCGTAGCCACCCCGATTTTGGCGTTCAAGGAGAAGTTAACCTTTCCTTCCTGACCTTTCTTGGTGGTAACCACAATAACCCCGTTGGAGGCGCGCGAACCGTAGATGGAGGTTGCGCTGGCGTCTTTGAGAAGCTGAATGCTTTCGATATCTTCAGGGTTCAAGGTTGCCAAGGGGTCGGTACCGTCACCGCCCGAATAGTCGCTCATACCCATAGCACCGGTAACGATAGGCACCCCGTCGATTACATACAGGGGGTCGTTGCCGGAACTCAAAGAGCTCTTACCGCGAATACGTACTGTGGTGGATGAACCGGGCTGACCGGAAGCGGTGCTGACCTGCATACCGGGCACACTTCCTTGCAAGGAGTTGATAACGTTTGATTCGGTTTGGCGTTTAACCACTTCTTCGCCTACGGCGACAGCCGAACCCACATTGTCTACCTTTTTGCGGACTCCGTATCCGCTACCGGAAATCTGAACTTCTTCCAGAGCGATGGCTTGTGATTCCATAACCACATTGACAACCCCACCGGAGATAGGCACAATTTTGTCTTTCATACCCATAGCCGAGAACTTGAGGTTTTTGGCCGAAGCAGGAATGTTAGACAGGGTATAAACCCCGTTAAGGTCGGTGGAGGTACCGATAGTGGTTCCCTCAACTTGAACAGCTACCATGGGCACGCCCATAGGGTCTTCCGCGCTGGTGACCTTACCTGTTACGGTGCGCTGCCCCAAAGCCACATTGGCCGCTCCAAGGAGGAAAAGGGACATCACCAATAGCACTAGTTTTTTCATAAGAGCTGATTTGGATTGTGTATTTTAAAATTCGTTTAATGCAATCTAAACACACCGTTGCACTGCGGTATACAGACACAACAGCAAGCCACAAATTTAGGTAAAATTTCCTTTATCGAAAAGGGTTTGGCGTTAAGGCTTTCTTAATAAAACTTAATTTGTAGTCTTAAGTGTATTGATTTTGTGTAAATTGGAAATGTTAAATCGGTTGAAAAATAGTTAATAAATGTTAAAAGTAAAGAAAACGCTTGTATGAAATAAAAAAATGTGTATCTTTGCACCCTCCAATCAATGGCACCGTAGCTCAACTGAATAGAGCATCTGACTACGGATCAGAAGGTTGCGGGTTTGAATCCCACCGGTGTCACACTTCATAGTTTTAGTTTTTGGTTGCCGACCGCTCGAAGAGCGGTCGGTTTTTTTTGTAGCCTGCGCACCCCTGTTACTTACGCTGTATCTTGGCGCGGTAAACGCCTTGGGTGGTGCGGACTTCAAGCAGGTATAGCCCGGCGGGCAGTTTCGATACGTTTATTTGGGAAATATTTTTGCGCAGGCGCAGCACTTCCGTTCCGTCTAAAGAAAAGATACGCACAAGGAGCATGGATTCGCCGGAGTGGGGGAGCTGCACGTAAAGCACATCCTTGCAGGGGTTGGGGTAGAGGTGCAGCACGGGGGCTTTTTCATACTTGACAGAAAGGGTGTCTACCGGTTCTTCGGGATCATCGGGCGTGTCCGGATCATCAGGATCATCAGGATCATCGGGCGTGTCCGGTTCGGGTTCTCCTATGCAAAGCATAATAACGGAGCTGTCTTTATAGATGCCGTCGTGTTCGGTAAGCAAACTGCCGTTCTGTTCCGAAAAACGGATAAAGCCTCCGGAAGTGCCGTTGTTGATACCGTCGCGGTGCTTGTCGTAAACGGTAAAGGTGTGGCAACCTTCCGTTATGGTAATGGGATAGGTGTGGATGGGCAATTCCTCGTTGGCAGACAGGTTCTGATACGGACCGTCTTGCGCCACAATGTCGTTGTCAGCATTTTTAAGCGTCCATGTAATGTCGGAGCCAAAGCGGTCTTGTTGCAGTTCGAGTTTTATTTGGGGAGTTTGGCTTATGCCGTAGTGCTTGAGGGCCGAGCCGCTGATAGCCTCTTTGCGGTTCAGGCACTCTTTGCCGTTAACCGACAGTATGTTAAAAACCACATCTTCCTTTCGGTTCGACTTGCCGAGCGCTATGCCTTGGGTTTCAAAGCGGAGGCTTTCTCCTACGGACAGGGCGGAATCAAAGGTATAGGTATGTTGAACTTTGCCTGCCTTGCCGCTGCTCTGCAACACTATTTCCGATATGGGTTCGGTAGAAAGATAGTGGTTTTTGAGCAAAAGCGAAAAACGCACCTCCTTGTCGCAGCTCGGATTGGCAATCTGTTCAGGCTCCGACAGCAGGACAATGCGCGGAGAAAGGCTTATGTTTTCCGTTTGGGCACGGCAAACGTCTAATATCTCTTCTCTACCCTCGGATACGAAAGCGATAAACTGTAAATCGAACAGTTCTACACCTACGTTGCCGATTGTTTGAGGCAGGGTTGCGGTAAAGGTTTTTTCAATCAGGCTGCCTGCCTGCGGTGTTTTTATTTCTTCTCCCCATTGACCGGTAAGAAAGTCGCGCAGGGCGTGCATGTGCAGGTATTGTTTGTCGGGAGTAATCTGGGCGGGGTTCATGCTGGAACCGTTCTGAAAGCCCACGATGCTGTCTTGCACCACCGCCACATGAATAAAGTTGGATTCTGCCGACGGCGTGCCGGTATAGTATAATTGCACGCTTACCGAAACTTCCCGGCTTTTCCAGTCTAAGGTGGCTTTTGCCGCTATATTGACATAAGTTGGCATGGCAAGCGTCTGTTCGATACGTTCTTCCCAAAAGTCGCGCATCAGCACCGTTTGCGTGTTGGGCGAAAAAACATGGCGGTTTACCGAGCCGGAGGGGATGCCTATAACCCCCGCCTGTTCCAAAAGGGCTTCGCCGTAAGGCGTGCGCAAATCCACCTCGTCTCTTACGGGAACGGCAAGCGATGAACCATGTATGTTGAGCACAAACACATCTTGCGGGTGCTTGTCTACTATTTCGTTTGCCATACGGTGTCCGTCGGGACAGTTGCCGCAGTGAATCCCGGTATATTCTTCAAGCAGCACCCGCCGGTTACGGGGCGTGCGGTCTGCCTGCCCCGGCTGAGCCTTTGCGCCGAGAATACAGCAAACCGTTATCAGTGCTGTCAGGTATCTTCTTTTCATGGGTATTTGGGTTGGTATTATTGGAAAAAAGGGGCGTTCCCGCAGGAAGCCCCTTCCATCCTTATTTAGACATGAAGAATGTTGTTAGCGTACTACGAACTTAATAACCGACGTTCCCCTGTCGGTAGTAACTTCAACAAAATACAGACCCGAAACAAGACCGCTTGCATTGTAGCGGTAGTTTTCGGTGTTGAGGTTGCCTGCCGAGCGGTGAACCAAGCTTCCGTTAGGGCTAAAAATCGCCACTTGCTTAATCGGGGCATCGGGCGAAAGCACGGTCATTGTTTCATAAACGGGATTGGGATAAACCATCAGGCGGAAATCGGCTTTTTGTGCCGGATCGTTTGCCATATCCGTACCGTCGCCGATAACAATATCGTCGATCATAAACATATCCGCATCGAAAGATACGCAACGGATAGCCACGTGAATATCCTTGCCATCGTAGGCACTTAGGTCAAAAATCTTACGTTCCCATTCGACATCGGCTATCAAGGCATCGTAATCGTCGTATTCATCCTCATCTAAAGGCATAGGCGGATATACCCTTTCAAAATCGCCGTCTTCGGGATTGCCGCTGCCAAAAGAAACCCATATTTCGTATTCTTCCCTATACACCTTGTCGAAAGACTTAACCCACATCGAAAGCTGGGTGTTGGAGGCGGGCATCTTCAATTTGGGCGAAACCAGCCAGTCGTTTTTGGGAATATCAATGTTGCTGATAGCCAAAGACGCTCCGAAACGGCTGCCGGAGTGCGGACGGCAGGCATTGTAAAATTCGTAGAACAGCATAGAAGGTTCGGTAGTTACGGGATTAAAGGCGATAAAGCCCAAATCGGTTTCGCTACCGGGAAAGTCTACGTATTGGAACTCGCCTCCCAAAACATGGCGAAGTCTTAAAACGGGCGACTTGTCGAGGCTGTAGGAGGTCCATGCAGGATTAAAGCCTTGGGTGGCAAAATCGAGGCAGGATTCAAAGTCCATTTTGTAGGGATCGGAGGGAGCAAACGACAGGACAGTCTTGCGGAGTGTGTCGTTGCTGCGGTTTTCGTCATTGTTCAGATTGGTAAAGGCGGTAATGACGATATTGCGGTCTGCGTTGTTGGCAGAAAGATCGGCATTGAACACCACTTCGGCTTCGGCATAAGGTTCCAAGCTTACGGATTTAGGTTCGAGCGCGAGATTGTCTACCAGCACATGAACCGGAATTTCCGTTTTTTGCACGCCGTTGTTGCGCACCTTAAGCACGATAGGTTCATTGTCGGCAAAGATACCTGCTTGAATAGGCTTGGATATTTCGATTAGCTCGGCATCGTTGGAAACCAGTTCTCCACCGGAAGCAAAGACTGCGCGAAGGGCAATATAGCCGGCTTGCGTATGGCGGTTCCAAACTTTGTCGGAGGGGTCAAAAGCGTAGAAACAGCCTTCTGCCGATTCGTCTACTGCCAAAACAAAACTTTTGTTTTCAAGTTGTTCTACCGAAATAAAGTAGTTGCCGGGAGTAAGCAGGCGAGCCGGAATCGGGTAATCGATAAATCCGCCGAAACCCCTGCGAGCCTGAGTTCTGTAAATCAAATCTCCCAAAACAAGCTTGCCGTTTTCTTCACTTATACGGTGAACGGCGACACCTACTTCCATAGATTCCGATATCTCAACCCAACCCACCTTGATAGCGGTAAGGGTATCGGTCTTGAGTACAGGAAAAATTAAACCGGTAAGGGCGTTGGCATAAGACGACAGACCCTCTGCGTAAACAATGGTAGATTCCGTGAGGTGATCGAAAGCAGCTTCTGTTTGAGAAACCTCAATTTCCCTGTCGAGTTTTCCGCTTTTTCCGATAAGGTTTTGATTAAGCACCACCTGTGCCGAAAAAACGAGTTTTTCTCCCGCTTTGGTGGCAGGAACGGGAACATCTACCGTAAAGGACTGCTGTTCGTCTAAATCTAAAGATAGCGACTTACGCGCGGCTTCCTGTCCGTTTACGAGAATAATCACATCGGCGTTTTCCAACTTGTTGGAACCCCGGTTTTCGAGGGCAACGGAAAGCGCGTAGGAGGCGTTTTCTGTCCATTCCTGCGGTATGATGCGAGGGGCTGCCAAGCTGAATTGGTTAAAACGGGCGGCATAAGCCTCTATTTCGGATACCTCTACATTGCGAAACTTAAGGTTGTCGGTTGATTTTACAGCTTGAGGCCAAATGCAGAAAGCGTAATCGCCCGCTTCGGCAAGCTCGAACCTTACTTCTTTGGGCGTAAACTCATCGTAATTGGAAGACCCGGTAACGGTGCTGTCGAATTCTACCAACTTCCACTGCGATATATCCTGATTGCTCTTGCCTACGTAGAGTTGGTAGGAATCCACATTGTTTACCCAGATTTCTCCCTCGGGAGTGATTACCACCCGACCGCAGATATACTCGTAACTTATGCGGTAAGTGCCCGCCTTTTCTACCGAAAAACAAGGGGAGAATATGGGCGAGGAAGTTTCTATAACGGCAGTGAGTGCGCCATTCTTATCTAAGGTCCAAGCACTTGCCTTAGGTGCGTGCATTTGGGTAAGATCAATGGCGGCGGGCAGTTCGTTTGATTCAAGGTATAGGGCGGTGTAGCTGCCCGAATTGTTGTTGACAAAGGTTTCGGTGGCTGCCAGCACAGAGGCTCTGACAGTGGTTTTTACTCCCGCTTTCAAGGCAATCTTTTGGTTAAAGCTTACCACCGTTTCTTCGCCGGCTTTCAAACTTTGGGTTACCGTTTCTTTTACCGTGTCCTGACCCACCACATAGGATATTTCATATCCGTCTACGTCTTGTGCTCCCACATTGGCAACCAAGAGGCTCAGCGTCATCTGCTCCAAACCGCAGGAGGGCTTGTCTTCGCCCAGCACTTCCTTCAGTTCCAAATCTACCGGGAGATACATTTGCCCAAGGCGGTTGCCGCGTATGTTAAAAGTAACGTAGAAAGTATAGGTAAGCCCGGCCTGAAGCTCCACATCGTCTACATAAAACGGATCATGGGTTTCGGCGTCTTCGTACACTACGCGGATTAGATTTTCACCGTTCCATGAAGCGTAAAAAGATTCAAACAGAAAAATATCGTAGGTTCCGGGTTCCACCTCGATGGATGCCTCCCTGTCAAGGGCTATGCCCGTAGTGAAGTTGGCGGCAGAAAGGTCTTCGGGAATCGTGGCGGTGGCGTCTTCGTAGATACGGGGCATGATGTCCAAATCCATCTCGGCGGTCGGATCATACAGATCGTTCCGGTAGGTATCTGCCAGTTGGTGGTTGGCATCGAGCAAGAGCTGATAGCGGCTCGCGCCGGGTAGATAGTTGCAGTTGGTGCCGTCTACCACCAAGCGTACGGTTGCTTTGTCTGAATTTTGTGCTTTGGCAATGCCAAAAGTAATGGCAAGCATCACAAGGATGCTTGCCATACGATAAACGTTATTGAATTTCATTGCAGTTTTGTGCGTTTAAGATATTAGCGAACGATAACTCGTTTAATTGCTTGTGCGTTTTCGGAAGTAAAGCGTACAAAGTAGATGCCGCTGTTGGCAAGCTGCAGGCTGTGAACGCCGGCAACCAGTTCGGCACGGAATACCAACTGCGCCTTGGTGTTGAACACTTCTACCGTTACGTTAACCGGAACAGCTACGTTGAACTTGCCGTCGTTGGGGTTGGGATAGATGTTCACACCCGCTAATTCGGCATCTTCGTTAGCCATGTCTTCCTTAACCGTGTAGGAGGATTCGGCAACCTTAGAGGTAACCATGCCTTCTTTTACGGCGATAGCCTTGATGGTTACGGCTTCTTCTATCGTAATGGCAGCCAAGTAAGGAATGCTGTTCGTGTTGGGTGTAGTGCCGTCTAAGGTGTAGTAAATATCGGCTCCGTCGGTAGCGCAGCTTATGGCTACTTTCGTGCCTTTTTCCACTTCACCGGCAACCGGGCTAAAGGTAGGAGTAGCCACCGTATCGGCAGGTTCCACAGGCGTTTCGCCACCTTTAAGGGTATATTGGGCGTAGAAACTTTCGCTAAGCCATTCTTCAGTTTCAACATTATAAAGACGGGCACGGATAACGGTTTTGCCTTTTGTAATTACAGCCGTATCCATATCGGTGCTCCAAAGGCTCGGTTCTTCGCCAAGCCACAAGGCATCGTAGATGTCCATTATATCCGTAGCTTCAAAAACATCGTCAGCCTCAGCCGCAGCAAGATCCGGATAAACACCGAAATAGATGAAAATAAAATCATCTTCGCCGATTTCGATATTTTGAGCGGTAATCATCACTTTGGTACCGTCTTCTACTTCGGTACCGCTGGCAGGATCAAATACCAAAACAGGATCTTCAACCGGTTCGGGATCAGTACCCTTAACGGTGTAGGCAGCATATTCAATAACGAAAGGTTCGCCGTCGTCATCGAAAATAGCGGCAGCCACTACCGGTTTTGCTTTTGTGATAATGTTTTCTCCATAGGGGTTTTCCATTCTTTCAACTCCATTGATATCGTAGAAGTCGTCATACGCATCGCGTTCGGCCACCTCTATGGACGGGTAGGTCTTGAACCAAATATCATCGGTATAATTCGGGTCACTGCATGTAATGGTAAAGGTGGTTCCCTCATCTACTTCTCCGTCTTCGGGGTCAGGATCAAATACCAAAACAGGATCTTCAACCGGTTCGGGATCAGTACCCTTAACGGTGTAGGTTGCCGAAACTATATCGGACTCTTGACCGTCTTTTACAGAATAGGCTTTAATGGTAGTGGTTGCGTTGATAACGATAGGCGTTTGGTAAAGGGGGCTTTCTCCCCAACTCGGCTCCGTTCCGTCAACAGTGTAGTAAATCTTTACGCCTTCCGTTTCGCAGGAAAGGCTGATTTCGGTGCCTTTTTCCACCTCGCCTTCGGGCTCGCTGAATGTAGGAGCTTTTGGCTTTTCGATAATGGCGGGATAAATATCGTAATAGATAGCCTCAATAATAAAAGGTTCATTATCTTGGTTAAAGATGGCGGCTGCAACTGTTATATAGTCATTTGCAGATACATTTGGAACAACATTCTTGCCGCTTGCAAAATTATAAATTTCGTATTCATCGCCTGTAAACCCGGCTTGAGCAAAGGCTGTAAAATCATTTTTTGCTTTATCACCTTTCAGTACTGAGGATTCGTAGCCATCATAAATTTTGAACCAAATCTTATCGGGTGTATAAGAGGGGTTGTCGCAGGTAACGGTAAATTTGTCTCCTGCATGCATTATCGCCCCTTCCTCATCGGGATTGAAAGTCAGAGTAGGAACAATGGTGTATTCAGCATAGGTAAACTCAGACCATTTGGTTCCCTCTTCCAGCAAGACTGCCATTTTGATTACCCGATGCTCATAGTCGAGTGTTACCTCTCTTGTCTGTCCACTTGCCATGACCAGTAGGTTCGATATTCCCGATTTATTAGTTGGCCAAACTTCCGCTTCGGCGGCTTCTTTCGAAGCATACATTTTATAGTTGAGATAATCGCTTTTCCCTGCTGTGTAAGTGGGTTTAATAGTACAAGCGGTACCGGATTTTACGTTGGATCCGTCAGGAGGAGTAAGAGTTACGGTGTAAGAAAACTCTTCTATCGGTTCGCGTTCTCCCTCTCCTTTGATAGTGTACTCAGCGTAGTAATCTGTACTGAACCATTTTTCCTCCTCTGTATCGTATAATCCAACCC